>NZ_JBHSGW010000003.1:0-158076 GCF_042652765.1 Flavobacterium ponti | reverse complement strand
CGTTAAGAAATAAGAAATAAACAAACAAAAATTAACCAACCCAACCAACCAATAAAAAATCCCTAATTCAAAAAGAGTTAGGGATTTTTTTATGTGATAAATAAAACTTATTTGGTCTTCTTTACATATTGTGTTAAAATAACTATATGTTGGTTTTCAACTCTGCCTTCTATATGTTCAGCATTATCCCAAACTAATTTAATATTATGAACAGCGGCTCCACGTTTTGCTGTGAAATTTGCTCCTTTTACATCTAAATCTTTGATTAAAACCACAGAATCACCATCGTTAAGAATATTGCCATTACTGTCTTTATGGATAATTTTTTCTTCATCATCAGCTTCACCTGTTGCTTTTGCCCACTCTAATGCATCTTCATCCAGATACATCATGTCTAACATATCTATGTTTTTTAATCGAGCATGCATTCTCCATGAAACAATTTGAACAGGTAAATTTTCATTCCACATACTATCGCTTAAACCTCTCCAATCATTTGGATCAGTAGTTTCCGGATTTTCAATTTGATCTTTTAATTTTTGAGAAATTAAAACACAATTTTCTGGAATATCTTCTGTTTTGGGTTCAACTAAATAGACTACTAAATTTTCATCAGTGCCACTAATTTCACAAACAGAACCACTTCTGTCTTTTAACCTCTTTTCTGTAACTATACTCATTATTAGTTATTGTAAATTGAAACTTGCTCCAATATTAAATGTAAATTGATTGTTGTATTTATCAAAACCAACTAAATCAGTTTTATAGCTAGCAATTGGAAAACCTGCTTCAGAATAAACCCCAAATCCATCAGTAAAGAAATAACGAATACCAACATGACCACCAAAGTTTCTTGTGCCTAAACTTAATCCTGGATAAATGTCAACAGCATCGCTAATGTTTAGTACGTTTCCAATGTTTGCATTAAAACGAATCTTAATATCTGCTCTGTCTTCAAAATCAGGTTTTACATCATTAATTCTTTCAGCATTTAGTAAATAAACTGCTGCAAATCCAAAAGACATATTTTCACCTAAACCAAAGTCTGTAGTAACATGAATTCCTGTTCCATTTTCTTGCATATTAGCACCAACTTGAAATTTAGTATCTCCTTTACCTTTAAAAACTTGAGCGTTTGATGTAAATGCTACTAAAACAATAATAAGTGTAATAATTTTTTTCATCTGTTTTCTATTTAAATAAATACCCTACAAAGATAACAAGTTATATTTAATTTCTACCCTTTTCATTAGGATACAAACTAGGTAAAGCATCACTTTGCCAATATTCTTTCGTTTCAACGTCTAAAATGGTTAATGGTCCAGTAAAAGCAGCTCCAGAATCAATGTTCCAAACACAAGCTTTGTTGATTGGGATAGTTTTATTGATTTTTGTAGTTGGAGTATGACCAATGTAAATTTCTTTATATAATTTTAATCTATTCGGATACAATTCGCTTTTAAAAGAAATCTTTTCATCTAAAGCCAAAGCCATTTCCCACAAAGTTCTGTCCCAATAAAATAAAGGTTTAAAATACTCAAAATCAACACCCTTTAAATTGGTAAAACCTGCATGAATAAACAACTTGTTTTCATCATCAAGATAATAGGGTTCTAATGATTCTAAAAAACTGATATGTGTTTGTTTGGTTTGTAAATCTATTTCTTCATAACTGTCAACTGTTGATTTTCCACCATGATTGAACCATTCTTCGCTAAAAGTATTAGTTTTGAGATAACTCATTAATAAATCATCATGATTTCCTCTAATAAATATACATTTTTGTCTTTGTTTTAAGGTTATTAAAAAATCTAAAACTTGAGGAGATTCACTCCAGCCATCTACATAATCTCCTAAAAATATTAAAGTATCATTTTTAGAAACATTGACTCTTTCTAAAACTTGTTTTAAAGCTTTTAAGCCTCCGTGAATGTCTCCAATTACTAATTTTCTATTCATTTTTATATTGTTATAAAGTTAATGATTTAACATTTTTTGATGAAAAACCACAATTTAACAAGTCTTTTAGTATTTAATTTTGATTTGTATTGATACAGGTACAATGAATTCCTAATTTTTTTTTCAATTAATAATTGCAGAGTAATCTGTCTACAAAATAAATCTATGCTTAATTTAAAATGTAAAATTATGAAAACTATTTATTATACACTTGGACTTTTAGTAGTATTAACTTCTTTAACGTTAACATCTTGTTCAGTCGATGAATTAGATAATCAAAAACCTAATCAAAAAAAATTAAATAGCTTTGATATGCATGAAAATTTAATAATTGAGAATTCGTTTATGAAAGAAGGTGATTCAATTGCAGAAGGAGGTAATGAAGGAGATCCATTACCTCCAATAAAAAAAGATTAACTATTAGTTTATCTAATAATTTTATTAGATTTGTTTATAGCTAATAATCAATGAAATTTTTAAATATCTTATTAATATTTTTAGTTGTTATATTATTTCTTAATTGTGAAAAACCTAAGAATGATATTAATTTTCAGAAATATAAAAAAATTGATACATTTTTAGTAAAAGCAAACGATGATTTTTTAGATAAAAAAACCCGTTTAGCTTTTACTGATAGTGTATCTTTTTTATTAATTAGTCATAAAAATGACACTCTTTATAGATATTATCAATTTAAATTAGCTAATAGATTTTTTAATTTAAATCAATTAGATAGATATAAACAAATATCACAAAAAATAAATAAAGAAGCTATTTTTGATAATGACTCAACATCTATTTCAAAAAGTTATAACTATTTAGGAGATTATCACTATTATTCATTATTCAATATTGATAGTAGTTATTATTATTATCAAAAAGCAAATAAATTTATAAATATTAAAACCAAAGAAGATTTAAAGCTAAATATTTATAGAAATATAGGAAATGTTCTTCATTTTAGAAATAATTACTTAGAATCTGATATATACATTACTAAAGCTTTAAGAATTGCAAACCAAATACAAGAATTTAGAATTGAATATGACTGTTTTACATTAATAGGTTTAAACCAATTAGGTTTAAAAAACTATAGTGAAGCTCTTGATTATTTTTTAAAAGCAGAAAATGGATTAATTAATTTGTCAGAAGATGTTTTATACTCTACACTAAAAGCACAGGTATACATAAATTATTGTAATACCTATATGCAAATGGAAGATTATAATAAAATGTTTTTGTTTGCAAAAAAAGGAATATCAATAAAAAATTTCAATACTATTGATATAAAAACTCAAGCCTATTTAAAAAATTATTATGGATATGCTAAATTACAATTAGGTGATAAAACTTCTTTTAAAGAATTTCAAGAAACTTTAAAAATTGGAGATAGTCTTCAATTTAAACCAATACAAAACACTTCAAATTTACATTTAGGGAAATATTATTTGTTTATTAAAGACACAATAAAAGCTATTAACTATTTTGAAACTGTAATTTCAAATTCAAATAAAGCAAATTTAGTTGATGATGAATTAAAGGCATTGCATTTTTTAGCTAAAGCTGAGCCTAATAAAAATTACCATTTAAAAAGAATTGTATTTCTTAATGATAGTCTAATTGAAGTTGAGCGAAAAACAAGAGATAAATTTTCTAGAATTGCTTTTGAAACGGATGAAATCATTAAAGAAAAAGATATAATTGAAGTTGATAAAAATAAAGTTTCTTCTCAAAGATGGATAATAATTATTTTGAGTTTATTTTTTATTTTATTTTTATTATTTTATTATAATTTAAGAATACAAAAGAATAAAAATAAAGAGCTGGAATATATTAAAGAACAAGAAAAATCCAATGCTGTTATTTTTGAGTTAATGCTAGATGAACAGAAAAAAATAGAAGAAGGAAAACAAATTGAAAAACAAAGAATATCAAAAGAACTTCATGATGGAGTTATGGGTAAACTTACTAGTATTCGTTTAAACTTATTTGTTTTAAGTAAAAGAAATGATCAAGAAACCATAAATAAATGTTTAAATCATATTGATGATATTCAACAAATTGAAAAAGAAATACGAAATATTGCTCATGATTTAAATAAAGATATTTTTTCAGACAATGTTAATTTTATTTCAATTGTAAAAAACATATTTACATCTATAGAAAATCACAGCACAATAGATTTTAAGTTATTTATAGATGAAAATATTGACTGGGAATCATTAGAGAGTAATATTAAAATGCAAATTTATAGAGTTTTGCAAGAAGCACTTTTAAATATTGACAAATATGCAGATGCTAAAATTGTAAAAATTAGTATGAAACAAAAAAATAATGAAATTGATATTGAAATAAAAGATGATGGAAAAGGTTTTGATGTAAATAAACCAAAAAACGGAATAGGATTGAAGAATATGAAAGAAAGAATAGAAAGTATAAAAGGAAAATTTAATATCAAATCAAACAAGAATGAAGGAACAGTAATAAATTTGATAATTCCATTATAGTTTTCTACATTTATATCCTAAAAATAGCACAAAATGGCTTTCAAAATATTAATGGTTGATGATCATCCTACTCAATTAGAAGGTTATAAAGTAGTTTTAGAATTTAATAATCAAGGATTAGAAATCGAACCTACATTAGCAAATTCTTGTGAAGAAGCTTATCATATAATAACGGACAAAACAAATCCTATAAAGTTTGATATGGTTTTTTTAGACAGAAGTCTACCTCCTTATCATGATAAAAAAATTAATTCTGGTGAAGATTTGGCTTTATTAGTTCAAGAACAATTACCAAATTCTAAAATTATGATGCTTACTTCTCATGCAGAAGCATTTATACTTTATAATATAGTAAAAAAAATAAATCCAAATGGGTTATTAGTTAAAAGTGATTTTAGTGGTGACGAATTATTAAATGCTTTTGAAAAAGTTGTCAATAATCAAAAATACCATAGTGAAACAGTTATAAAAAGTATTAAAGAACTTTTGTCGAGAGAAGATTACTTAGATACCATAAATAGAGAAATCATTACTTTATTAGCACAAGGAATAAGAACTAAGAGTATGCCAGAATATATAAACCTTTCGCATAGTGCCATTGAAAAAAGGAAAGTACAAATTAAAGATTATTTTTGTATTGATAAGGGCTCAGATGAGGACATTATAAAGGAAGCAAGAAAATTGGGTTTTATATAACTTTAACATTTTTTACGGAAAAACCACAACTACACCTTTTTTCATAATAGTAGTTTTACAACATCAAATTACTGCAGAATCAATTTGAAATTTATGTAAAACAAAATTTATTTAATTAAAATTTAAAAACACTATTATTATGAAAAAATTAGTATTCGGCTTAATCGCTATTGTTATGTTTAGTTTTGTTGGAAATTCAACTCCTTGTTTAAATTTAGAAAGTGAAACTTCTATTGAGTCAGAATTAACAGAAAAACCTAAAATTCCTATTACAATATCAATAGATTTTGGTAGAAAATCAAAAGGTTGTAAGGGTTTTGGGGTTTGTAAAGTTGATATTTCTCTTGATTTAGAAGATATTTTTCAGGCTGTAAGCAATGGTATGGGAGGGGTAGATGTTTCTTTTGGAGAAAAGGGCATGAATATAATTAAGCAGACTTTTAATGGATCAGCTGTCATTATTGAAGAAGACTATGTTCTTTCAGATAATGTTTGCGAAAAATTAGAAATACAAAAAGGATATACATTAAAAGCAGGTAAATATACTGCTAATAAAAACAATGACGGAAATTATACCCTTAAGTTTTAATCATAACATAAAGAACGGTTATAAATTTATGGCCGTTCTTTTAATTTTTTTACCATGAAAAGATTTATTATATATACATTGTTCATAGTTTTTCTAATTAACTGCCAATCTTTAGCAAAACTAAAATACGGAATTAAAAATCCTTATTTTGCTACAGAATCTGATTTGAATAGTTTTTTATTAAAATATAAAATTCAGCAAAATAGTTTTTTTTTTAAAGACTGGGAAAGCTACAAACAAGCAATCACATCCAAGTATTCATCTATACCAGATGCTTATTTTTTCAATAAAAATGGAGAGTTTGTTACGTATAAAAAAACAGCAAGTGATTGTAATGCAAAGGTAGATGAGTTTATAGCTGAACTAAATAATTTCTCATCTATAGAGGGTGATAAAACCAAAAACATCAGTGAAATAATCCCCTTACTGACTAACACAAAAAACGAAAAAATTGATCTGAATGAAGTAACTGTTTTAATATCGTGGGCTTCATTTATTGGAAAAGTTAATGAAGATAAAGCATTTGAATGGATTAGAATTTTAGATGAAGCAAAAAATAATAATGTAAAAGTAAATTATTATTTAATAAATTATGATTTACAAAAATCATGGGATTTAAATGAAGAAGATGAAAATGAAATTAAGGAATCTTTTAAAATGTAATGTTTTTTTAATAATAATTTTAAAATACAATTTAATATCCGAGCAATAATATAAAGCTAAAATAATGTAAGACCAAATTTTAAATAATAATTAAAGATTTCTATAATGATGAAAATAACAGCAACAATATTTTTTATTTTAATTGCATTAATTACTTCAGCTCAGACCGAGAAAATAACTACAAATTATGGTATTATGAGAGATTGTTTTGGGGGTTTTGGTCAATGCGACTATCCAAATGACACTCTTAATAGGAGTCAACTAGGAAGAAAATTATTATTAGTTGATAAAGACGTTTTCAAACTAGAAATAGATCGAAATCAAATTACAAAAGAAGAAGAACTTTTTTTAGCAGGTAAAAGACTTTCTCTATTAAAAAAAGATGAAAATCCACTATTTATTCAACAAGAAGACATTTTAATAGACGATGAATTATTAATTCAATTAGGAATTGATTCAAAGTTCAAACTTTTAAAAAAAGGGAGTTATCCAACATTAATAACAGATGAAAAAGTGATAATAACTTTTACACTTGTAGAAAATAATTAAGTCATGAAAACTTTAAAGATCTATATATTTATTTTTTGTATATGTTGTTTTGGAAATAGCTATGCAAAAGATGATGATCCTAATGTAATTATTGAACAAATGATTCAAGAAATGATTTTTGTTCAAAAGGTTTATGATTTAAAGATTGATGCAGTTATACTTCAAATTAAACTAGTAGATAATAAGTTTAATATATCTTCTAGTACAATTGAGCAAAAAGTAAATTATTTATTGTTAAAGGAAAGACTAAATAAGCAATTAGAACAATTAAAAAATGATAATGTTACAGATATATCAAAGATTAGATATATTAAAGGTCTTCAAATAATAAAATTACTATACGAAAAAGTTTTGAGCTTAGATCATCATTTTGCTTCTGTAAGAACATTTTCTGAAATTAATAAAATATCTAATCCAAATCAATATCCAGAGTTTACTAAAATGAAAGATTTGGTTAAAGAAAAAAGAGATAAAAAGTTAGGATTTAATCTTACATCAGTTCTTGGAACAAATACTTTTGCTTCAGTTACGCAAACATTTATTAATTTGTTTAGTTCTAGTAGTTTATCTTCAGAAGAAAAAGAAAAAGAATTAGAAAAAATCGAATGTATTTTAGATTTTACTTTAAGAATGCATAATGATTTGAATACAATTTATTTTGAAACAGCTTATTTACAAGCATCAAACCAAAACATAAAAACTGATATTGAAACTTTATTTAGAGAATTTACAAAGCCAATCAGTTATTTTGCTTCATTACCAGAATGTAGAAATCAAGATGATTGGGATACTGTCAATAATAATTTAGAAACGTATATAGAAAAAATGAAAAAAGCTGAGGGAACAAAAAAGTTTAAAATGCAAGTTGAACTTGAATTTCCAATTGATAGGTTGATTTTATTTATTAATCAATATAATGCTTTTATAAATGAAGGAGAAAAATTTTATCAAAAATTTAGTATTATTTTAAATAGCTATGAAAATGAAAAGCAATGCGAAAGTAAGTTACCAATTGAATACAAGAAGTTAAAAGATGATGTTGATGTTGCAATTGATAAGTTCAACATAGCTTACAAACCTGTTGAAATAAATGGAACAAAAATGAAAGAAATACTCTATGGTCTAAATGAATATTAAGAATGAAAAAAAAGATTTTTATAGCAACTTTATTGTTTTCAATTGCATTAGTAAAGACAATTGATTGGATGTTGTTTTGGAATAAAAATGAAGACTTAGCGTTTATTAACTATGAGGCTTACTTAATAAAGTATTCTGAACAATATCCCTATTTAATAAGACCTCTTTTTGAAACTAGACCTGAGATTGCTTCAATAATTAGTGCATTGTTTTATTTATTTGCAGCCTATTTGTTTTGGAATAAAAACAAAAAAATATTAATTATATTATCTGTAATTTCAAGTTTTTTAGGTGTTTATAGTTTTTTATCAGCAATTATTATTAAATATTAGAATTGTATTTCATTTTTCTCAAAACTCTTAAAGCCTCTTTAAAAGCAATGTAAACTTCGGGATTTTCATATTGTTTTAAAACTAATTTTGCATCAATTAATTTTTGTTTAGCTTCTTTAAAGTCATTCAAATAACAAATCATTAAAACAGAAGGAATATTTTCCACATCTTTTTTATCTTGATAATTAAGTGAATTTCCTTTCGTCATTTTTTGAATTAAAGCCAAAGTTGCATTGTAAATATGATGCAACATGTTTCGATTGTATTGTGGTGGTTCAAATAAAAATTCGATATCCATTTTATAATAACCATTATCAAAAAAAGTAATTTTTAATTTTTCTAAAGGATAATAACTCGTTTTGTCATTTAAGCCTAATTTGACATATTCAGTAATTGTAAACGATTCATTATCATAAGATATGCTAATTTCATCTAAAGCCGAATAAAATAGCTTTACTTGTTCATTAACCAATTCAATATCAACTCTCGAATAATAAATTGTGTCTTTTACTCTCTTTTTATTTCCGGCCCAACAAACTACAAAAAGCTCTTTGAAAACCTTATATTCAGAAGGTAAATCCTTATGTGTATTGTTGATGAAATCTAAAACACTTTCCAAAGTATGTTCAATACTATTTCTTGAATTATTTTCAATACTTATTACAGTTTCAGTATTTATTTTTGAGAAAGCAACTTTCTCTTCTGTTGGCATTGTGTTACTTCCCACTCGAATAAAAGTGGAATTGGCCAAAATTGTATGAATATTTTTCTTGAATTTAGATACTTTTCCATTAGGTTTAATGCTTACTAAACCTACAACTTTATCTGGTGGTAAATTTGGAAAAGGAACATTTTCATATTGAATTTTTGGTGGATTTTCTAAATAAGCATTTACCAAATTTTGAATGCGACTATCATCAAAAAAATCATCACCAACAATCTCATTGGTTTCATCTTCAACACCAACTACAATAAAAGAAGTATTCGTTGGATTTGAATTGGATAAAGCACAAATATGTTTTAAAAATTTAGCTTTTCCTTCTTTAGTATGTAAATTCAACTGACGCTTTTTATCATAAAAACTGTTCTCATCATTGTGAGCCAATAAGTTTTTTACAAGTAAGCGTTTATTAATCATGTTTTATAGTTTTCAGTCAGCATTTATGGCACTTCATTTCCTTGACTTTCGGTCCAAATAGCAAACCAATCTTCTAAATCTAATTTGATTTTTTTGGCATTATTTAGTTGTGGAATTCGAGTAATATTAGTTGTTCCTACAACTGGAATAATGTTAGAAGGATGCTGCAAAACCCATGAAAGCAACAATAAATCAGAAGAAACTTCATATTTAATGACTAAATCAGTTAAAATTTTTTTTAATCTTCTAGTTTGTTTAGAATCTTCTTTAAAAACTGAACCTAAAGGATTCCAAGCCATAGGTTTTATGTTATGACTTTGCATAAAATCTAAACTTCCATCCAACATAGCATCAAAATTGGTAGCAGAAAATTGAATTTGATTGTATTCAACCGGAACAGCTTTTAGCAATAATTCAGTTTGTGAATTTGTGAAATTAGAAACTCCAAATGATAAAATTTTTCCTTGTGATTTTAATTGATCAATTGCTTTTGCAACTTCTTCAGGTTGAAGCAAAGGACTTGGCCTGTGCAATAAGAATAAATCCAAATAATCGGTTTGTAAATTTTTCAATGAATTTTCAGCACTCCAAATGATATATTCAGCAGAATAATCATAATGTTTTATTTTATAATCTCTTTCATTTGAGAGTAATTTAATACCACATTTTGAGATAAGTTGTATTGATTTTCTGTCTATTTCAGATTGAGATAAAGCCTTTCCAAAATCAGCTTCTGTAGTATAACCTCCATAAATATCTGCATGGTCAAAAGAAGTTATATTTTGATTTAAAAAAGCATTAATTAATGTAATCATTTCTTGGGTTTTTAGGTTCTTATCCCAAACTCCCCAATTCATTACTCCAGCTACAATTGGAGAAAGCGGTAAAGCCATAAGTAGTAAATTTTAAAATTTTTTCTTAAAAGTATGAAACAATATCACAAATGATTGCCAAATCAGTATATTTCGCATTATTTTTAACGCAATGTTAACAACAAAAAACTAAAAAAAATTACAATTTTGAAATGTTAAAATTAATAGCATATTTAAATACTGTAATATTGGTACTAAATTAAGAATAAAATGGAAGAAAACACAATGACTTTGGACATTAGAGCCATTAATGAAAAGATTGAAAGAGAAAGTGCTTTTATTGATTTACTTACAATGGAAATAAATAAAACTATTGTAGGGCAAAAGCACATGGTAGAGCGATTGTTAATTGGACTTTTAGGTCAAGGACATATTTTGTTAGAGGGTGTTCCTGGTTTAGCAAAAACATTAGCCATAAATACTTTGGCTCAAGCTGTTGAAGGAAGTTTTAGTAGAATTCAGTTTACACCAGATTTGTTACCAGCTGATGTTGTGGGAACAATGATTTACAACATGAAAGATAATGCTTTTTCAATTAAGAAAGGGCCAATTTTTGCCAATTTCGTTTTAGCAGATGAAATTAACCGTGCTCCAGCAAAAGTACAATCGGCTTTACTTGAAGCGATGCAGGAAAAACAAGTAACCATTGGTGATACTACTTTCAAGTTAGACAAACCATTTTTTGTTTTAGCAACTCAAAATCCAGTAGAGCAAGAAGGAACTTATCCTTTGCCAGAAGCTCAAGTGGACCGTTTCATGCTTAAAACCGTTATTGATTATCCAAAAATGGAAGAAGAGCGAATTGTGATGAAACAAAGTCTAATGGGAAGTTTTGAAAAAATCAATGCAGTAGTTTCTGTAGAACAAATCAAAAGAGCTCAAGAAGCTGTGAAAGAGGTTTACATGGATGAGAAAATTGAGAAATATATTTTAGATATTATTTTCGCAACACGTTATCCAGAAAAATATAAATTAGAAAGTCTTAAACCTTTAATCAGCTTTGGAGCTTCTCCTCGTGGAAGCATCAATTTAGCTATGGCTTCCAAATGTTATGCCTTTATCAAACGAAGAGGTTATGTAATTCCTGAAGATGTTCGTGCAGTTGTTCACGATGTATTACGACACAGAATCGGAATTACGTATGAAGCTGAAGCTGAAAATGTAACTTCTGTTGATATCATCAATAAAATTGTAAACGAAGTTGAAGTACCATAGTAGTAATTAGGAACTAGTAATTAGTAATAGCCTTTGTTTGTTACTACTCACTATTCACTATTCACTAATCACTAAAAAAATGGACACAAAAGAAATAATTAAAAAAGTACGTAAAATAGAAATCAAAACCCGACGATTGAGTGATCATATCTTTTCGGGTGAATATCACACATCTTTTAAAGGTCGTGGAATGACATTTTCTGAAGTTCGACAATACCAGTTTGGAGATGATGTTAGAAGTATTGATTGGAATGTTACGGCAAAATATAACGAACCTTACGTAAAAGTTTTTGAAGAAGAACGAGAACTAAACATGATGCTGATGGTTGATTGTTCAGGTTCTGAAAGTTTTGGAACTAAAAATCAATTGAAAAGTGAAATCATTGCCGAAATCGGTGCAACATTAGCTTTCTCTGCCACAAACAACAATGATAAAATTGGGTTGATTTTGTTTTCAGATGAAATTGAATTGTTCATTCCACCAAAAAAAGGAAAATCACATGTGTTGAGAATTATTAGAGAATTAATTAAATTTCAACCAAAAAGCAAGAAAACCGATTTATCGCAAGCGTTGAAATTCTTATCAAGCATCATGAAGAAAAAAGCAATTGTTTTTGTAATTTCAGATTTCATGGTTAAAGATTATGAATCTACTTTGAAAATAGTCTCAAAAAAACACGACATTACAGGAGTCAGAGTTTTTGACCAACGTGAAGAAAGTATTCCAAATATAGGATTGGTTCAAATGCTTGATGCAGAAACAAATGAGTTGATGTATGTGAACACAAATTCTAAAAGAGTAAGACTAGATTACGAAATCAACCATAAAGAAAATGTAGATTATTTTAAAACTACATTCTCAAAATCTGGTGCTGGAGTAATTCACTCTAGAGTTGATGAAAATTACGTAAAAAAACTGCTAAGCTATTTCAAGGCAAGATAATGTTTCAAGATTGATGATAATTGAATTTAGATTTCAGAAATAAAAAAATGACAAAACGATTATACATACTGTTTTTATTGGTTTCAGTTTTTGGTTTTTCGCAATCAATGACTTCAACAGTTGATTCTACAGAAATTAAAATTGGTTCACAACTGAATTTAATTCTAAAAGCAAAAGTTACTTTACAAGACCATGTTGTTTTTCCTGAGCGAAAATTCATTGGTCTTATGGAAGTTTTAGAATCATATCCAATTGACACCATCAAAGACAACGATAAGTTAGAATTAATCAAAAAATATGGATTAACACAATTTGATTCTGGAGTGTATAAAATTCCAAGTATTGCTGTTAAAATTAACAATAAAGACTATTTTTCAGATTCAACTTCCGTTCGAGTAAATGATGTCAAAGTTGACACAATTGTGCAACCCATGTTTGATATCAAGCCTATTGTAGAGGTAAAAAAACCAGCAGGTGATTGGTGGAAATATGTTTTATTTGGTCTTTTAGTAATTGGTTTAGGAGTTTTAGCGTATTACATAATTAAGAAAATTCAAAATCATAAAAAAGAAGAATTTAAAGGATTTGCTTCACCAATAGAAAAAGCATTAGTGCATTCTGAAACACTAGAAAAAAAGAACCTATGGCAAAATGGACAAGTAAAAGAATATTATTCAGAACTAACAGATATTGCTCGTGTTTATATTGAAGAATCCATTTCAATTCCAGCTATGGAAAGTACATCCAATGAATTGTACAGAGCATTAAGAACTGAAACTGCCAAGAGAAATATTAAAATTAGTCCTTCTCTACTAAATCAATTTAATGAAGTATTAAAAAATGCCGATTTAGTAAAGTTTGCAAAATCACAACCTATTGCTTCTGAAATTGAAGAGAGCAAAAAAATAGTAAACGAGTTTTTAGTAACTTTAGACAAAGGAACTCCAAGATCTCAAGAAGAACTAGATAATTTATTCCAGGAAGAAGTAAAACGTAAAAAAGCTAAAAAAGATAAAGTCACTAGAATAGCACTTTCAATTGCAACAGTTGTAGTTCTTTTATTTGTTTCGTTAATAATTTTTGCAAGAACAATTGCTTATGATTATCTAAAAGATAATTTCATCGGACATACTTCAAAAGAATTATTAGAAAAAGAATGGGTAACTTCAGAATATGGTGATCCAGCCATAAAAATTGAAACACCAAGAGTTTTAAAACGTACAGTTGATGAAAGAGTGCAACAAAACTTGCCTCCAACTGTAAAATCAGTAGGAAGATTTACTTATGGAAGTTTGATTGATAATTTTTCAATTACGCTTAACACAACAACTTTTAAAGATTCTGTTGCTTTAGATAAAGATTTAGCAGTTGAAACCAATATTAAATTTTTGGAATCTCAAGGTGCAAAAAATATCTTGGTTAAAGTAGATGATTACGAACCTAAAAAAGAATTAACAGGTAAAAAAGCCTACGGAACATTTACAATTACTAATCCAGCAGACAAGAAAGAATATAAAATGGCTTATGAAATTGTGATTTTCACACAACCAAATTCAGCACAAGAATTCTTCTTAATTTATAAAGATGGTGATAAGGATGCAGAAAAGATGATGGAACGTGTCCGAAATTCTATTGAACTCAAAAAAAGTAGTCTATAATGGGAAATATAACATTTTTAAATCCTCATTTTTTCTGGTTGTTTCTAACAATTCCAGCAGCTATTTTTTGGCATTATTACAACCGAAATAAAAGAGATGCAAGTTTAAAAATCAGTTCAACAAAAGCATTTAAAAATAGTCATTCACTTTTG
Source organism: Flavobacterium ponti (assembly GCF_042652765.1). NCBI lineage: Bacteria > Pseudomonadati > Bacteroidota > Flavobacteriia > Flavobacteriales > Flavobacteriaceae > Flavobacterium > Flavobacterium ponti. Next base: position 143,666 of record NZ_JBHSGW010000003.1, on the reverse strand, counting down.
TCTAAAATTAAACCATTATTGTTTTATGTTAGATTATTAGCATTATCGTTTATAATTCTTGCTCTAGCTAGACCAAGATCAGTAGACGTTTCCGTAAAACAAAAATCAACTAGTGGAATTGATATTGTAATGGCAATTGACGTTTCAGGAAGTATGTTGGCCAAAGATTTAAAACCAAACCGATTAGAAGCTCTCAAAAAAGTTGCTTCTAAATTTGCGAATGATAGAATAAATGACCGAATTGGAATTGTAGTTTATGCTGGAGAAAGTTACACGAAAACTCCCGTTACTTCTGATGGTTTAATTGTGCAACAAGCCATAAAATCTATTGAATATGATGATTCAATCATTGAAGATGGAACAGGAATTGGTGTTGGATTAGCAACAGCTATAAATCGTTTAAGAGAAAGCAAAGCCAAAAGTAGAATCATTATTTTATTAACAGATGGTGTAAATAATTCAGGGACAATAGATCCAAGAATGGCTGCTGACATTGCTAAAAAATACGGAATAAAAGTGTACACAATCGGAATAGGGACAAACGGAAGAGCTATGTTTCCTTATTCGAAAGATCCAAACGGAAAATTTTTATACCAAATGATGGATGTAGAAATCGATGAAGGCTTAATGAAAGAAATTGCTAAAAAAACAGATGGAATTTATTATCGTGCTACAAGCAATGAAAAACTTCAAGAGATTTATGATAACATCAATAAGCTTGAAAAAACAGAGATAAAAGAAAAGAAATTTACGAATTATAACGAATTTTTTCGTCCAATACTATTAATTGCTTGTGGTTTGATTTTGATTGAAGTAGTATTACGAAACACAATTTTAAGAGGATTTATATAAAATGTATCAATTAGAAGAATCAAAATATTTGTATTTGTTACTAATCATACCCATTGTGGTACTGTTTTTTGTATTCAATCTATATTGGAAAAACAAAAAGCAAAAAGAATTTGGTGATTTAGATTTAGTAAAAAAATTAATTCCAGAATATTCATCATTTAAGGCTATTCTTAAGTTTTTAATAGTGATTTTAGGATTAAGTGCTATAATTATTGCCATTGCAAATCCAAGATTAGGCACAAAAATGGAAACCATAAAACGAGATGGGATAGACATAGTTTTTGCACTTGACGTTTCTAAAAGTATGTTGGCTGAAGATATTGCACCAAATCGTTTGGAAAAATCTAAGCAAATCATCAATCAAATCATCAATAATCTACAAGGTGATAGAATTGGTTTAATCGCTTATGCAGGAAGTGCTTATCCTATTTTGCCAATGACTTCTGATTATAGCATTGGAAAAATGTACTTGCAAAATGCCAATACAAATATGTTGTCTTCACAAGGAACAGCTTTGAATCAGGCAATCAATCAAGCAATTAATTTTTTTGATGATGACCAACAAAGTAAATTGCTAATTCTAATTTCAGATGGAGAAGATCATGGTGATGATGCCAATGAAGCTTTAGAGATAGCAAAAGAAAAAGGCATAAAAATTGTAACTATTAGTGTTGGAAGTACAAAAGGTGGACAAATTCCAATTAAAGAAAACGGAAAAGTTGTAGGTTATAAAAAAGATTCAAACGGAGAAACTGTTATAACCAAAATGAATCCAGAAACCTTAAAATTAATTGCTGAAACTACAAAAGGAAAATATTTAGACGGAAACAATACCAAATCAGTTGTAGATAATTTGCAAACGGTTTTAGGTTCTATTGAAAAAAATGAATCAGAAACCCAACAAGTTGCCGAATTTAAGTCACAATATCAGTGGTTTTTAGGTTTGGGATTTTTATTATTATTTATAGATTTGCTGCTTTTTGAAAGAAAGACAGCTTGGTTCCAAAGATTAAACTTATTTAAAGAAAATAGAGATGAATAGAGTAATAGTTTATGTTGTATTGTTAGTTACTTCTTTCGTTTTTGCACAAGAAGATCACAAAGAATTGTATAAAGGCAATGAAGCTTTTAAAGGCAAAAAATATATTGCTTCAGAAGCAGATTATAGAGTTTCAGCCTCATCTGATAAAGATGTAAAAGCTGCTTCTCAATACAATTTAGGAAATAGTATTTATAGGTTAAATCAACCTGGAGAAGCAAAATTCAAATACCTTGAAGCAACAACTTCTGCTAAAACTAAAGAAGAAAAACACAAAGCGTTTCATAATCTAGGAAACACGTTGATGTTAGAAAAAAATTATCAAGCTGCTGTTGAATCATATAAAAATGCTTTACGCAACAATCCATATGACGAACAAACGCGCTATAATTATGCATTGGCTAAAAAATTCTTAAAAGAAAATCCTCCAAAAAGTGGTGGTGGAGGAAACGACAAGGATAAAAACAAAGACCAAGATCAAGACAAAAATAAAGATCAAGACCAACAAGATAAAAAAGAGAATAACGACAAAAAAGACCAAAACAAAGAAGGTGATAAAGAGGACAAAGGAAATCCTCAACCACAAGGAGCAGACAAGCAAAAAATTGAAAATATCTTAGAAGCAGTAAATAATGCTGAAAAGAAAATTCAAGAAAAAGTAAATGAGCGCAAAGAAAAAGGTGTTCGAATCCAAACAGATAAAGATTGGTAAAATAGATTCTTAGCTATTCAGATATTGGGTTTTCAAATAAATAAATCCGTGGCAAGAAAAAGAGAAAAAGAATATAATTACAATGAAAAAGATTTTTTTAATTATAGCATTTATAAGTCAATTAGTTGCTTTTGCGCAAGAAGTAAAATTCGAAGCAAAAACGCAAAAAGATGCTTATGCATTAAATGAAAAGATTTTATTGTCTTATTCCATTAATAACGACGGTGATAATTTCGAAGCACCAAAATTTGATGGTTTTAAAGTTGAAGGACCTTATATCAATAAAGGAAATCAAAATTCCATTACTATTATCAATGGAAAAATGACCAGTAAAAGAGAAATTTTTACGCAATTAAACTTTGTTTTAACACCAAAATCTAAGGGAACTTTTACCATTCAACCAGCAACTATTGAATACCAAGGAAATGTTTATAAATCAAATGCAGTTGTAGTTAGAATTGTTGATGCAGTTCAAATGCCAACTAATCCAAATGATCCTTTAGCTCAAGTTGGAGAAGGTGTTTTCTTGGTTGCGGATGTTTCTAAACAAAACCCTTATGTAAATGAACCAGTAACTGTGGTTTATAAAGTGTATTTTGACCCAAGATATGGTGTAAATAATGTTCGTGAAACAGATAATCCTGCTTACAATGGTTTTTGGAGTCAGTTTCAAGACATGAAAAACCTTAAAGCTGTTTTGTCACAATACAACGGAAAAGATTATGCAATGGTCGAATGGAGAAAAGTGATACTTTATCCATTAGAAGCTGGAAGCAAAAATTTAGATCCTTTGACAATTACAATGGATGTAAATGTGCCTGTAAGAAGAACTTCTCCTTTTGATGATCCTTATAAAACGGTTAAAAAAACAATTTCTGCTGGTGCCAGAACTATAAATGTAAAACCACTTCCAGAAGCAAATAAACCTATTGATTTTAAAGGAGCAGTTGGAGATTTTACGTTCAAAGTTGTACCCTCAAAAAGTCAGGTTAAATTTGGAGAATCTTTAGATATAAATGTAGAAGTTTCAGGGAAAGGTAACCTAAAATTATTTGAATTACCAAAATTAGAATTCCCAACAGCTTTTGACGTTTTTGAACCAAAACACAACGAAGAAGTAAATACACCTTTGTCTGGAATGATCGGAAAAATTTCGGATACTTATACAATTGTGCCTCAAGCCAAAGGAAAATACCCAATAAAACCATTGGTGTTTTCTTATTTTGATTTAAAATCAAATTCGTACAAAACAGTTACTTCAGATGAATTTATAGTTGAAGTAATTGATGGGCCAGGATTAGCAACAGTAGCTTCAAATGATCCAGAGAAACAAGACATCACAAAATCAGAAACGTTTCAATTTATCAATAGAACAACAAATTTTGAACCTATTGATAAACCAACACCATTTGGTTCAACATTATATTATTCTTTGTTGATTTTACCTTTGTGTTTCATTCCAATTTTATTCATCGTGAAACGTAAAACAGATGAATATGTTAGTGATGAACACGGAAATAGAGTTCGTTTGAACAATAAATTGGCTAAAAAATATTTAGGTCAAGCCAAAAAAGAATTGGGGAACAAAGTACCTTTCTATTTAGCGATTGAAAAAGCCTTACACAATTTCTTAAAAGCAAAACTTCATATTGAAACTTCAGAAATGGATAAAGAAAATATTGAACAATTGTTGTTGCAAAAAAATGCTTCTCAGGAATCAGTATCTAACTTTATCAATTTGATGAAATCAGCTGAATTTGCTAGATATGCTCCTTCTTCAGACGATACTATGAAATCAGATTTTGATAGAGCAGTAGAAAGTATTTCCGAATTAGAAAAGCAATTAACTAATAAAGTAGTTTAAAAGTTTATAAGGTAAATAGGTTAAAAGATTTGAATTATAAAAAAAACCTTAATGAAACTTAATTTCTTAATGGTTCAAAAAACTAAAATAAAGTTCTGTCATTCTGAACTTGTTTCAGAATCAAAAAGTAGCAAATAAATTAAAAAGACCCTGAAATGAATTCAGGGTGACAAAGGTTAAAAAATGAAAAATTTAGTTTACATATTTATACTATTGTTCCAATTTTCATTTGGACAAACTTCTAATGAATCTGCTCAAAAAGTATTTGAGATTGCCAATGAAATGTATAAAAAAGGAGATTATGAAAATGCAATCCAGAAATATGAATTCATTGAAAAAAGTCTAAAACAAGAATCAGCAGATTTATATTTTAATTTAGGGAATTCGTATTACAAATTGAATAAAGTAGCTCCTTCTATTTATTACTACGAAAAAGCTTTATTGTTGAAACCTAACGATAAAAACATTAAAACCAATTTAGCTTTTGCTCAAAAAAGAACGATTGACAACATAAAAGTTATTAATGAATTAGGTTTTACTAGATTCATCAAAAGTGTAACTTCCATATTTTCAATTAACACTTGGACTTGGTTAAGTGTTGTTTTTTCAGTGTTGACCTTGTTGAGTTTTGCCTTGTTTTTGTACAAAGAAGAATCAAATGTGAAGCGTTTTTCGTTTGTTTCCATATTTGTGGCTTTGTTTTTAGTGCTGGTTTCATTTTCATCAGCTAATTTCTTAACCAACTACAAGAAAAAAGACAAACCAGCTATCGTTTTTGAAGACACAGTCGAAGTAAAAGCAGAACCAAAAGAAGATGCAGACAATGCTTTTACATTGCATGAAGGCACAAAAGTCTATGTAAAAGAAACATTAGACAACTACAAACGCATTCATTTAACAGACAAAACGGAAGGTTGGGTTTTGAGTAGTGCTATTAAGGAAGTTAGATAGGTTAGTAGATTAAAAAGAAATGACTGAACCAATAGTTTTTGATGTAAAAGGTTATCCAATTATGAAAGTATATGATGATTACTTTGAAATTAAAGCTATTGACTATTGGGAATTTAGAAGATTTAATTTTGTCGATGTTAAAAGTGTTGAAATTTTAAATCCAAATCAAAATTGGCTTTATAAACTTTATGTTATAACTTCTTTAATTGCTCAAATTTTTTCTAAAGACGAGCCAAATACATTAAAAATTAATTTAAAAAATTATGGAGATTGGAAATATACTATTTCAAATAAGAGGAATTTAGAATTTGATAGAATCATTAAACTAATTCGACAAAGAATAATAGAAAAATAATTTTATTAGTTATCACTATCTAAATCCTGCTCACTGCCTTCTGAATTCTTAAACTCATCATACCATTCTTCAATCTTTGGATAAACAAATTCAGAAACCTTTTTTATAGGATTATAAAACATGGAATCATCTAAAGTTTCTTGAGAAGTAATTATGTTATTTAAATTGATTTTTTCAAATAATAATATCACAATACTCAAAGCTAAAATCGTTTTAAGCATACTAAAAACAGCTCCAGCTAATTTATTAATCCAACCTAAAAAAGCAAAATCAGCAATTTTAGTCAATACTTTAGCCGAAAGATGAATTCCAGCAACCACAGCAATAAATGTCAACGCAAAAGCAATAATTTCAATGTATTTTGCATCCCAAGAAACATTGTTTTCGATAATAGATTTTGCAAATCCTGAAAATTTCAAAGCCATAAAAATTCCAGCAATCAATGCTACTAATGAAGCTAACTCCACAAAAAGGCCGTTTTTAATTCCTTTATACAAAGCATAACCTAAAAAAGCAGCAAAAACAATATCAATAAAATGCATAAAATAGATAAAAGATGAAAGACAAATAGATAATAGAATGGAACAAAGATAAAAGAATTATCGAAAGTCAAAATCCTACTTACTATCTTTGCAAAAATTGTTATCTGCCAAAGTTATTTCACTTATAACTTATAACTTATAACTTATAACTTTAAAAAAATGTCTAGAGACGAACAATTAAAAGAACGTTGGGAAGAAGTAGTTACACTATTGTCAAACAAATTTGCTGATGGTGACACACTCGATCTTGATGCTATTATATACCTAATTGGAGTTCAAGAATTAGGAAAATTCAACCAAGAATTCAAAAAAGACGAAAAAGTAAACCTAATGCACATTGCCATTTGTCGTTTACTAGAACCTTATGGTTATTATGAATTTGATTATTATGATGCTGAAGGTTGGCCTCATTACAAAGTAAAAGAAGAATTACCAACCCTAAAAGCAGGTGAACAATCTGTATTAATGAAAGATGCAATTGTGAGTTATTTTCTTGAAAAAGAAATTATTAAGTAATTAGCCGTTAGTAATTAGTGAATAGCAAAAAACTAATTACTAATCACTTTTCACTAATCACTAAAAAAGCTTAAATTTGCGCTTTACAAAATGAACGATGATAGACAAGATTAAAAAACATATTGAAGAAGCTAAAGCTTTCAATGCCGAAAACAAGGAAAAAATTGAGGAATTCCGAATTAAATACCTAGGTAGTAAAGGTTTATTGAAAGAATTATTTGCCGAATTTAAAAATGTTCCTAACGAAATGAAAAAGGAATTCGGTCAAGTAATCAATCAATTGAAAACCACTGCCGAAGAAAAAGTAGCTGCTCTTCAAGAAGTTTTAGAAACAAAAGATGAAGCAAAAGGAGTTTATGGAGATTTAACGCGTCCAGGTGAACCAGTTGCAATTGGTTCTCGTCACCCTATTTCAATTGTAAAAAACCAAATTATTGACATTTTCTCAACTCTAGGATTCAATGTTTCCGAAGGTCCAGAAATTGAAGATGATTGGCACAATTTTACAGCCTTAAATTTACCAGAATATCACCCAGCTCGTGATATGCAAGATACTTTCTTTACACAAACAAATCCCGATTTGCTTTTGCGTACACACACTTCATCCGTGCAAGTACGTTATATGGAAAACAACAAACCACCTATCAGAACTATTTCTCCAGGTCGTGTTTTTCGTAATGAAGCAGTTTCAGCTCGTTCACATTGTATTTTCCATCAAGTAGAAGGATTATATATTGATAAAGATGTGTCTTTTGCTGACTTAAAACAAACTTTGTTATACTTTACGAAAGAAATGTTCGGAAAATCTAAAATTCGTCTTAGACCTTCTTATTTTCCGTTTACAGAACCAAGTGCAGAAATCGATATTTATTGGGGTTTAAAAACTGAAACAGATTACAGAATAACCAAAGGAACAGGTTGGTTAGAAATTGGTGGTTGTGGAATGGTTGACCCAAATGTTTTGAAAAACTGTGGCATTGATGCAGAAGAATATTCAGGTTTCGCTTTCGGAATGGGAGTGGAGCGTATTGCTATGCTTTTATACCAAATTGGAGACATCAGAATGTTTTATGAAAACGATGTTCGATTCTTAGAGCAATTTAAAGCAACTATATAATAATTAATAACCCTTCTAGGGTTTTAAACCCTAGAAGGGTTAATTTTTTTATAATGAAAGCAGACATAGAAATCCCAAAAGTAGAAAACGTTCACATAGTTGCCATTCAAGAATGGAGCGATGATTTTCAAGAAAATTGTTGGTATGCTTATTTATTAAATGCAACGAATGAAACACTAGAAATGGCTATGATTGTTTCAAGAGCTTTTGGTTTAATAAACGGTGAAAACAGAAATACGATGCAATTGCGACATGCCTTTGCAACAGTAGAACCACAAACAGCTGTCAAAATCGAATTTTTAGAAAATAGTGTTTTACAATTGAACAATGAATTTTCATTGTCTTATTTTATAGGAAGTAAAATGTATGACAAAACTTTTATTTTCAAAACCAACTCCATAAATGTAAATGCTCAAACCGATTTACCCGCAATTAATAAACGTGGTGTGATGGGTGTTTAATTTTTGGTTTTGTCATGCTGAACTGGTTTCAGTATTCCAAGTAAAGAAACTCCACAATCCACATCTACAATCTAGTCATCCCGATGCAGAAGAGAACACACTCGTAGCTCCACAAACTATTTTTCCAATCTTATCCTGCTTAACTTGTTTTAGCATCATAAATTTGAATCTTTTTACTAATCATAGAAAGCTAAAGGAATCGCACACGAGAGTGATCTTCTGCAGATGAATGAGATAATGTTATACTAAACTATCTTCTAAAACATTTTCATTATGATAGTCAATTATCAAGTCGTCACATATAACATCAATATGCTGATTGTATAGTAATAATGCTGGAACATCTGGTGGATTAACACAAAAAATACGTTTTTTATCTTTGATGTATTTTTCTCTTAAATCCATTAATAGTCTTCCTAAAGCATTAACTCCTACTAATTCATTAGTATTAGCTGGTTTAGCTCCCCATATTTTATTGTCTGTAGCAAACTCAACTATTGATTTGTTTTCTGTATCTTGAAGTATTGAACTAAACTTATCCCAATTTTGAGCTAACTTAATTTCTAATGCCCAACGCATTACTTTTATTTGGATTTTTTCCCAATCAGGACGAGAATATTGTGCTTTGTATTTATTACTAATCATTTTAGCTTTCATAGCATTATCTTGATTAATAATTTCAAATTGAATTTCAGGATTTGTTGGATAACGCATTGCTTGATATAGATGCTCTGAAGATGGTATTATCACTTCATTAATATACAAAGCATAACCTGATGCCATATTAGATAAACCTCCAAATGGCTCTGTCGTTTTTCTAAAGACAATTGCTTCTTTTGCGTTGTAGTTTCTGATATTCATAGTACAAACTTAGGTAAATTTAAATAAAATAATTCTAATTTCCTCTATTATATAACGGAAAAAGTCCTTTCCAATTGTGTCCTGGTACATCCCACCATAATACAATTGGACATGTGTTACTTATATTTCTCCAAGTAAAAAACAAAGTACCTGTACCAAAAGTCTTGTAACCAGGGTATGTTTTTCCTAATGGACGATGTTTTCGTTTACTTTCTTCATCTTGAATTTGATTGATTATTTGAATTCCTTTATCAAGGAAAATTTGTTCTATACGTAATCTGTTTTCCTTTGAAGTAAAAAATGTTTCCTTATTAGGTTGCGTTTGCCTTCTATAAGCTTTATCGGTTTGTCTTGTAGCTTTGTCAAGACTAGCAATATAAACATCATATTCGTTTTTTGATTTTTCAGGATAAACTAAATTCAAACGTTGATTGAAATCTTTAATATTATTTTCTACAATGTAGTGAGATGCAATCGGAAATGCTTTGTGATCTAAAAAATAGTTTTCTTCTTTAAATTTATTTTTCAAAATATACCTTGCATTTCCTGTACCCCATGTATGAATACAAAAGAAATAAGATAAAATTCTTATTTCTTTATTTTTTAACTTATTAAGTAAATCATTATTAATTATAAATTTATGAATTTCAAAGTTAAATTTACCTCCACTACCAATTACATCATCTAAGTAAATATAGTTTCTAATACCTAAAGAACCACATATTTCCATAGAAAAACCAGTTTTCAACAATAAAACATCATTTAGTATTGACAGTAAAACTGTCTGGCTTTTTTCAGCACCTTGAATAGAAATAAAATGTGTTTCTCTCAAAAAAGTTTCAATATTTTGGTAACCAAAAAATGTAGTAGCTTTATTTATAAATTCCCAAAGTATTTCCTTTGCTTTTTCTTTTGAGATATAAACTCCTTGATTTAAAATATGCAATAGTTCATTCAAAACAAATTCTTGATCTTGCTCGTCAAATTGATTTACCCAATCTAAAACGTGTTTAGATGACATAACAAAACCTTCATTATAATCTGAATGGTAGTCTTTTGTAATTTGTGCTATATTTTCTGCTATTTGTTCCAATTCTTACTGTTTAATTTTTATCAAAATCATACTTCATATCCTTAAAAACTTCTTTAAGATAAGCTACTTTATTTGCTGTATCATTTAATGATGGCTTTGAATATTCTTCAATTTGTTTTCCAAAAGCAAATTCTATTTTTGAACTTATTTTATTGAGTTTTTTTGCTATTTTTTGTAATTCATCAATTTCTAATTCAAGTTCTTTTTGTGGTAACCCTTTGTATTGAAAATCCAATTGATATTCGTCTTCGTTTAATGAATTGTAATCGAAAACTAAATTTTCTTCATCTATTTGTTTGAAACCTACTTTTAAAGCTGCTCTTAATGAGTTTTGATAATTAGTATCCCCTATTTGATAACGTTTTATTGATATTTTTTGTTCTAATCTATCTGTTTCTTCTAATAAATAAGGTAATATGACTTGATTTAACGCTTTTGATAAATGCCCTTTTTTACGATGTTTTGGTAATACTACCCAATGTAAATCGTGTATCATGTCTAATACCGCACCGATATATTTATCGCCATCTTTAATTAGAAAGTACGTATATGGAACATGACTATCTGAAAAACCTTCTTTATACCATATATGCGCTAAGTCTACATTTTTACCAATGCCAACTTTTACACATTCTTTATAATTAGGAAAGCGGTTTAGTTTGTTTATTAGTTGTATGATTTGTTCTTCTGTCAAATGAAATAAAAATTAATAATTATCATCCAATTCTTCTTCTTTTCTAATTAATTCATTTAACTTAAGATTTTCAATATCAATTTCTTTTGTATAAAGAACATTGATTCTTTTAAGAATCATAAACAAAATAAGGAAAATATCAATTGTATATTTATACAAGAATAAACCTAAAATAAATTGAACAGAATAATTAAAATCAACATTAATTAATATACAAAATAATTCATTTAATAATTTATTGGGTATGATTAATATTGTCGATATAAACAATACTATTAAAGCCTTAACCGAAATAAAAACAGAAAAAGACACATTATATAATGTCTCTTTTAATAATTCTAATCTGATTTTTTTTTGACCTGGAGTTATTTTTAAATTTTCTGATGAGATGCTTGATATAAGTAATACTAATATATTCAAATAAAGTCCAGTCAAAATAGATAAACAAATACCAAAGATATTTTTAACATCATTGTCAGGTACTTTTATTATTACTAAAATAATTGATATTATAATAGGAATATATATAAACTCCTTTTTATAATTAGAATGTTTATCTTCAATATTTAAAGAATCTTTATGTCCTTTAATAATTGCCTTTATGTTTAATTTTTTGTACATTAAAAGATATTCAAATCAAAACTCTTTATTAATTTTTTTGCTTCTTTATTAATTGATTTAAATTCTGAAAAGCCTTTATTATCAATATCTACATCAATATTATAATAAGGTCTAACTTTGAAAGTATCATCTAAATCAATGGTTCTAGTATTACCATCTTTAGTCGCTATTACTTTTACATTTGCCTCATCGTCAAAGCCTATATTTTTAAAATCCTGACCATCAAAAAAACCTTTATTCTCTTCTAAATTTTTTAAAATTTTCTTTTTTGTATTAGAAGGGATTATAGATTTTTCTAAAGGTATAATTTTCATTTCTACTTTATATTTTGAACCATCAACATAAGTACCTAAAAATTGTTCTGCTTTATCTTTTGAAACAATTTTTTGACTTAAGATTATACTATTATAAATACCTTTTTCTAAATATTCTTTTATAACTTCAGATTCAACAAAATTTGAAATTTTAGTGTTTAATTCTGACAGATGTAAATAAATGAACTTTTTTAACAATCTATCAAAGACACTTTTTGCTGAATGTTTTCCTTCTCTTTCTAATACTAAATAACCATATTTTAAAGCTAATGGTAATACTATCATAAAATAATAAGGTCTCTCAACTGACTGTCCTTTTTTCTTAGTGTATAAAACTGTTTTGTCTTTATTGTTTTCAACAACATCTTGTTCCTTACCATCATCATCACCAATTTTAATTTTACCTGAAATATATCTTAACTCATCATTTGACTTAAAAATACTTTTAATTTTACCATCCTTTTTTATTTTTTCAATTTTAGATGTTTTGTTATCAATATTTTTGGGAGGAAAGGTATCAACAAAATTTGCAAAATTGTTTTTTAATTTTTCATAAAGATCATTCCCATATACATCTTCCATTAATATAATCTCATTTGGTTTTCTATTTGGGTGTATATTAAATGTATATACTTCTAGTTTTCTGTTTTCCATTTTAATTATTTTTAACTCCCTTCAACAATCTCAATCTCCTCCTCACTCAACCCATACAACGCATAAACCATAAAATCTATCTCTCGCTCCAAAACACTAGTATCTGCCTCTGGATTTGCTTTTTTAAGTGCTAAAATTTGGTCGACTTTGTCTATGAAGGGCTGTTGTTCTTTTTTCCCTATTTTAATAATTGGAATTTTTGATAAATATGCTGGTTTAACATTTACGTCCGTGTAATATGATCTGTAATAGATATTAATCATATATGAATTTAAAACTGCAATCAAATACTTAAGTTCGAAATCATTGTTTTTACTATAAATATAACTTAAAGAATTAAGTGGGATATAATTGCCTTCTACATATGCAGCTTCAATCCATCTAGCTTTTAAATCTAAACTATTTGTTCTAACATATTGAATAATAATTTTTTTATTAGTGAATGATTCACTAAAATAACTATTTGGTAAACCTTCAATTGTTTTAAGATACTTCTCTTTCCATTTAATTCCATACAACGATGAAATATCAGCACCTGCAATTATTGGATAATCAGTTATTTCGGATGAAATGTATTTATTATTATCACCAGTTCTCAAACCATATTTAATATTATAAACTTCATCTAACGCTATTGAATTATCATCAATTTTTTTAAATAAAGACCTTAATTCAGGGATTAAGTATAATCTCCATTCATTTTCTTTAAACTCTTTTAAAGATGAATTTTTGACTGTAAAATTTCTATAAATTTCATTTGGATTTGATGGTAAAACTTGTTGTACCCTTAAATCTGAATCTTTAACAACTGAATTTTTTATTAATACAGAATGACAACGTGTATCTTTAGCATCAGCAAAAGGCTTATAATAATCAAATACATCTATTAAATCTTTTTCACACAACCATTCTCTGAATAATTTAGCCCCATTATTAGTTAGCCAACTATCAGGAGTTATATATGATAAGAAATATTCATTTTTTAATAATTTTAATCCCCTGTAATAAAAAACAATATACGTTTCTAATTCTCCTAAAATTATTTCATTATAAAAATTTGAATATTCAGGATTAATTTTTCTATTTATGTTTACACCATAAGGTGGATTCCCAATCACCACATCAAACCCCACAAAATCTCCTTTGTCATCTAACACTTCAGGAAACTCAAAACGCCATTCAAAAGCATTTTCATAAATTTTGTTGCTTTTTATTTCTTCAATTTGGCTTTCTAACGTTTTTACTTCGTCTGAAAGTTTGTTTACCCGTTTGTTAAACTCGGCTTTTTCTTTTTTGCCCAATTCAAACAAACCTATTTGTTGGGTATAATTGTATAATTCTCCTTTTTTCTTTTCTAAAGTGAGTTTTTTTGGGTCGTTTATGGCAATTTCGCTTCTAAAGTTACCTTTAATATCTTCAATCAAGCGTTCCATTTCGCGTTTTTGCTCTTTGTTTTCGGCATTTCGATACGTGGCAACGGCTAATTTGTAGCTTTCAATGTTCCACTTGCTTTGTTTTAAGGCTTTTTTTAAATCGGTATCCAAATCAAAACGAGAAATCAACGAGTTACCACATTTAATGTTGATGTCTATGTTAGGCAACGTTTCCAACTCATTATTTTCTTTATAGAAAGCATTTTTTAGCAACTCAATCCACAAACGCAAACGACAAATCTTTACAGAGTTTGGATTAATATCTACTCCGAACAAACAGTTTTCAATCAAGGTTTCTTTTTCTCTAAAAAGCGTTTCTTGTATACGTTGGCTTTCTTTGTTGCTTGGGTTATAGGTAAACGGTATGTTGTCTTCATCGGTAATCATTAATTCGTCATTAACAATTTCAATGTTATAATCCCTAATGGTTTTGCCTTCTTGGTCTAGTAGAATTTTTAAATCGTGTTTAATCACAATCAATTCATTCAAAGCCGAAACCAAAAAGTGTCCCGAACCTACTGCTGGGTCACAAATTTTAAGACTATTTACAATGACATTGGCTTCTTTTTTATCGTCAATTTTGTTGTATAAATCGGTGAAGTTTTCACAATTCCAATTTTTAGTTTCATTAAACTTTTGCACCACAGCTCTTCTAATGGTTTCTTTACACATGTACATGGTAATGAAGCCTGGTGTAAAAAACGAACCGTCTTTGTAACCGTTTATTTTTTCAAAGATCAATCCTAAAACCGAAGCATTGATTAAGGTTTTATTATCTTCTTGAATATCTTCGCTGCCTTCACTAGCAAAATCATAAGCATCTAAAAACGAAAAGAAATAGTCTAAAGCATTTTTTTGACCAGTAACTTTTTTGCCTTGTTTGTCTTTTATGACCGTGGAAGATAATAAAGGCAATGCAATTTCATCTTCTAAATTAGAAATGAAAAGGGTATCGTGTTCTAAATCGGTAGGTTCAAACAAAGAACTGTTTAAGTAAGGAACTTTTTCGTAGTCTTTTTTGACACGTTCCATTCTTTCCTCAGGTTTTTTAGCCAAAACTTGAAAAAACAAACCGTTTAAATTGTCGTAATCGTGTAACAACTCAGCATTTAAAAACGAATAACTTTTATCTCCTTTGTGATAAGATATCAATTGAGCTTCTAACAGCTTTAAAAACAAAATACGATTTACCCAAGTGATGGAAAGTTCTAACGCTACATTAAACAAACGTTCCTCGTGCGTATCACCATAAATTTTAGGATTGGGTAATCTCGAAATTTTATCTAATGAATCTATTTGGGTAATGGCATTTTCTAATAAAGAGCCAGCATTTCTGTTTTCTTTTTTAGGTCTTTGAATTAGTTTTTTGCCTCCTTCTTTGGTTTCGGTTAACCCAATAATGTGCAATAATTCGCTATAAAAATTTTTATCTAAACTGTTGCTGTCATTGGCAAAAGAAAGTTTTAGTAAATGTTCTGGAGAAAGTAATTTGAATAAAGCCACTAACGATTTATCGTCTTCTTTATCATCATTACGCAATTGCTTATCATAAGTTCTGAAATCGAAATAGGTGAACTCAATAGTTTCCTTTATAGTTTCAATAAAAGGTTTGGCAATATCTTTATAAAAGAAATCGGTTTTAATGCCTGATAATTGTTTAGCTTCAAACTCTTCAAATTGTTTTATAAAAGATTTATTTTGAGCAAAAAGTTTATCAAATACTTGAGCATCAAACACAAACCATTCATAAATATTGGTAACTACTAGATGTTTTATTTCTAAGTTTTTGTGAGTAATTCTCTCTCTTAAAAAGTACAAAACCAATTCCTGCAAAGCCTTTCCATTAAGGTTATTCACTGAAATCATTTCCGATTTATTGGTCGGACTTTTAGCTTCAATAATAACACCAACAGTAGATTTAGCCTCTTTTCCGTTGTGAATTACCAAATCGTTTCTCCCTTTAGTATTCACAAAATGATTAGGAGAATAGTAAGTATTCTTAAGAAAATCAGAAACTAAATTTTTATGAAACTCTTCCGATTCCTTATCATTACAACTGTCTAAAACCTGAATAAGATTTCTCTTGAAAGATTCAATTTGAGTTCGGTTGGGTTTTATTTTAAGAAAGGCTTTGTTTAAAGCTTTTCTGGGTTGTAAATATGGTTTACTCATTTTTAAAATTTATTGTATTCAAACCTACCATTTTTTCCCCAATATATCAATAGGAAAAACACTGATTTTCGCAGGAAATCAATTAGGAACTACAAAACTAAACTAGCTTTTTTAATTTGTATTACGGTTTTCCTTTTTTGGGCTAATAAAACTATTATTTTATACTTCAAACCCTCAAGGTGTAGCTTTTTACTATTTGTATTTTGTTCAGGTTTTGTTCGTATTTTGTTCGCAGTTCTAGTACCCTTAGTTATTAACTAATTTCTATGTATTTGCTAAAAACAGCTCCTTTTGCGAACCAATTACGTACTAAATACAAACCAAACATAAAACTATAGTAAAGTAAATCAATCTTAAATGAAATATATACCAAAAGCATGACTACAGTATGGTTATAGTTTAGTAAAGTTTAGGTTGTAGTACCCTAAAAAAACAAAAATCAATAAATTCCTCTAATTATTTCTCAGTTTCAATAAAGTATGCCTCTCTTTTTTATAAAAACACACCACAGTGTAATGGCTAACTGAGATATAAATTGTTTAAATCATAAAAATTCCTCAATTTTATAGCAAATTAAAATCTATAAAATGAGGAATTTTCTTTTTGCTATACTTTTCATTACAACTACTGCATTTGCACAAGATTTTGCTAAACATGTAAATCCATTTGTTGGAACTGGTGGGCACGGACACACTTTTCCTGGTGCAACAACACCTTATGGAATGGTACAATTGTCTCCTGACACACGAATTGATGGCAGTTGGGACGGTTGTGGAGGTTATCATTATTCAGATAATGTAATCTATGGATTTTCGCACACACATTTGAACGGAACAGGAGTTTCTGATTTTGGTGATATTATGTTGATGCCAACCATGGGAGAACCTTCATTTGATAATAAAGTCTATTCTTCAAGTTTTTCTCACGATAACGAAAAAGCATCAGCAGGATTTTATAGTGTAAAATTAGACAAGCATAATATTGATGTTCGATTAACAGCTTCAACACGAGTAGGTTTTCATGAATATACTTTTAATAAAGATGGTCAAGCCAATATCATTTTAGATTTAAATCATCGAGATAAATTATTGGAAGGAAGAATTAGAGTAATTGACGATAAAACGGTTGAGGTTTTAAGAAGAAGTGAAGCTTGGGCAACAAATCAATATGTATATGCACGAATTGAGTTTAATGTGCCAATGAAAATCAATAAAGAAAAAACCAATTATAAAAGTGAGGGAAAAGTTTATGAAGGAGTTGAATTAGCTTTAAGTTTTTCCAAACAAGTTAAAAAAGGAGAAAAGATCCTTGTAAAAGTATCGCTTTCTCCAACAAGTTATGAAGGTGCCAAATTAAACAGTTCAGAAATCAAACACTGGGATTTTGAAAAAGTAAAAAAAGAGGCAGAAGCGCTTTGGAACAAAGAATTATCTAAAATAGAAGTTACTTCAAATGATAAAGAAAAATTAGCGATTTTCTACACCGCTTTGTATCACACCATGATGCAACCGAATATTGCACAAGATTTAGATGGAAAATATCGTGGTAGAGACAACCAAATTCACACCGCTGAAGGATTTAATTATTACACTGTTTTTTCACTTTGGGATACCTTTAGAGCGGCTCATCCTTTGTATACTTTGATTGACAAAAAACGAACTTCAGATTATATCAATACATTTCTAAAACAATACGAACAAGGTGGAAGATTACCTGTTTGGGAATTAGCTTCCAATGAAACGGATTGCATGATTGGATATCATTCGGTTTCTGTGATGGCAGATGCTATGGCAAAAGGAATCAAAGGTTTTGATTACGAAAAAGCCTTTGAAGCGAGTAAAGCCTCAGCCATACGAGATGTTTTAGGATTAGAAGCCTACAAAAAACAAGGTTTTATTTCGATAGATGATGACCACGAAAGTGTTTCAAAAACCGTTGAATATGCTTATGACGATTGGTGTATTGCACAAATGGCTCAAATTTTAAATAAAAAAGAAGAGTACGAATATTTCATGAAACGTTCTCAAAATTGGAAAAACCTTTTTGATTGGGAAACAGGTTTTATTAGACCAAAGAAAAATGGAGGTTGGGACAAGCCTTTCGACCCTCGTGAAGTGAACAATAATTTTACAGAAGGAAATGCTTGGCAATACACTTTTTTTGTACCACAAGATATTTCTGGAATGATTGAAGCTTATGGTGGAGCTGAAAAATTTGAAGCTAAGTTGGACGAAATGTTCAACAGTGAAAGTAAAACCACAGGAAGAGAACAAGCTGATGTTACAGGTTTAATCGGACAATATGCACACGGAAACGAACCAAGTCATCATATGGCTTATTTGTACAATTATGTAGGAAAACCAGAAAAAACTAACGAAAAAGTAAAATATATTTTAGAAAATTTCTACAAAAACACACCAGATGGTTTAATAGGCAACGAAGATTGCGGACAAATGAGTGCTTGGTATGTGTTGAGTTCGAT
Organism: Flavobacterium ponti; assembly: GCF_042652765.1. Classification (NCBI taxonomy): domain Bacteria; kingdom Pseudomonadati; phylum Bacteroidota; class Flavobacteriia; order Flavobacteriales; family Flavobacteriaceae; genus Flavobacterium; species Flavobacterium ponti. The sequence goes on along the minus strand of NZ_JBHSGW010000003.1, from coordinate 124,933 downwards.
GGGAATTTATGATGTAAGACCAGGAGATGTTTTATGGGAAGTTAACAAACCATTTATTGATAACATTAAAGTAAGTATTGACGGAAAAAAACCAGAATATATTAATCAACCAAATGAGAAAACCAGAATTCTTCCTCAATTTTCAATGGAATTTGAAGAAAAAGAAAAGGTTTCTTCAATTCTTCCTGTTCCAGTTATTGAAGCAGAGAGCAAAGCGTTTAAGGATAAAATGAAGATTGAAATCAAATCTCAAAATCCTGAAGATGAAATTTATTATAGTCTTTTTGATAAAGATACAAGTATGACTTTAATGTCAATTAAAAAGTATGAAAGTCCAATTATGATTGATAAATCAAGTGCAATATTTTGTTATACTGAAAATAATGGAAAAAAAAGTAACATAGTTTCAGCACAATTCTTCAAAAAACCAAACAATTTCACCATCAACATCAAATCAAAATACAATCCACAATATCATGCTGGTGGTGATGAAGGTTTGTTAGACGGAATTTACGGTAACGAAAATTGGAGAAAAGGAGAATGGCAAGGGTATCAAACCCAAGATTTTGAATGTGTCGTAGATATGCAATCTACACGCAAAATTAGTTCAATTACCTCTAATTATTTACAAGACACTCGTGCTTGGATATTGATGCCAACAAAAGTAGAGTACTATATTTCTGAAGATAATATCAATTTCACAAAAGTAGGAACAGTAGATAATACTATTGATCCAAAAGAATACGAAGTGGTAATAAAACCTTTTGAATTAAAAATAAAACCACAAAAAGCAAGATATGTAAAAGTAATTGCTACCAACTTTGGAAAACTTCCAGAATGGCATCAAGGTTTTCCTTTTGATGGTGAAGCGTTTATTTTCGTGGATGAAATTGAAGTCAAATAATTCTAAAATATAATAAAAACTTTAATCAGTAGTTTTCTTCTTAATGACTTTTTAATTTATTAAATGGCTGCAGTTTCTAAATATACTTCCTTAAAATTACTAATAAGTTATTTGTCTTTGTTAGCCTTGATGTTTTTTGCCGTTTGGTTTTTATATAACCAACAAACCAAATTAAACAATCTGCTACAAGAAGATACAACCGACAAAAAATATTTAGTTTTTACAGAATTAATTAGAGATTTTTATGAAACTGATAATCTCTCTAAAGCAGCTTTACAATCCAAAGAAGAAGAACCTTTAACAGTATTCCTGACTAATAATTCAAAATTAATTAAAAAATTAGATACTTTAAAACCTGAATTTTTTCTAGAAGAACAAGGGTTATTTGATACTTTAAAACTGTATTTAAAATTCAAAGAGCAAAACATTATTGATTTAAGAGATTTGCAAAACAATAACGAAGAACCTTCTCCTTTTAATGAAATTCTAGGAAATATAAAAAATTTAGAAGTTTCTAAAGGGAAACTATTCATTGAAAATTTTGTAAGTAATGCTGATGAACTAACTGATTATCAAAGAAGAGTAGCTGAAGAGTATGTAGCTTATTTAAATTCTAATGTTCCAAAAGATTCTACAAATACTATTTCTTTTAAGGAAGCAGATTCTATTTTAAGAGCTTCAAAAATCATTATCGAAAAAGCTCAAAAATTGCAAAATAAGCAAACCGTTACAATAAAATCTAAAGAAATTGAACTTCTAAAAAACGAACTTATTTTTACTAGAAAGCTTTCAGACATTATTCAAATGTTGCGTGTTGCTGTTGAAAATGATCAAAAGAAAATTCAATTAAGCAAATTAGAAAATCAAAACGATACATTAAAATTAATGCGAAATGCAGCTTTTGCCTGTGTAATTTTAGTGGTGTTTTTCTTTTTCTTGTTATCAATGGATTTTTTAAAAAACAAAAATTACCGTCAAGCATTAGAACTTCAAAAAAAGAAAGCAGAACGACTTTCTGAATCGAGAGAACAGTTAATGGCAACGGTTAGTCATGATATCAAAGCTCCATTGCAATCTGTGATGGGTTACAGTGAGCAATTGTTGAAAAGAGAAAATCAATTTGAAAACAGAGAACAACTATTGAAAATAAAATCAGCTTCTCATTACATTCAGCAATTGGTTTCGGATTTGTTGGATTATGTTCGAATGGAAAAAGGAAAGGTTCAAGTGGCTTTTCAGGATTTTGATTTGAATGAATTGCTAGAAGAAACTGCTCAAAGTATTGCTGATTTACATCAAAAAGAAACCGTTGATTTAATTTTTAAATTAGATGAAACTGAAGGAATTCTTTTTAACAGTGATTTCAATAAATTACGTCAAATTTTGTATAATTTAATTGGAAATGCATACAAATTTACCGCAAATGGAAGTATTACAATTGAAACAAGAATAATCGAAAATCGACTTTTAATTGCTGTAGAAGATACAGGTGTAGGAATTCCAAAAGAATCATTTGAGAAGATTTTTAAACCTTTTACCCAAGAAAATAGTAAGGTTGAGGTACTTTATGGTGGAACAGGTTTAGGTCTTTCTATTTCAAAACGATTAGTCGATTTATTAGAAGGGAAATTGATTTTAGAAAGTATTGTTGGAAAAGGTTCAAAATTTACAATACACTTACCTCTGAAAATTAAAACTTTAAATCAACCTACAGAATTTATAGCATTAAATTCATGTGTTATTTTAGATGATGATGCTTCTCAACTTCAATTAACAAAGTTTGTTTTGGAGTCATATTTTAAAGAAATTCATACTTTTTCCGATGGAAATTTAGCTTTAGAATTTATTGCCGAAAATATTCCTTCTCTTATTTTTTCTGATATTCAGATGCCAATTATGAGTGGTTATACTTTTTTGGCATTTTTAAAAAACAATCCAAAAACACAAAATATTCCAGTAATTGCCATTAGTGGAAATTCTCCAATTTTATCGGAAGATAATAAAGTTGCATTCGATTCATTTTTGACAAAACCTTATACCGCTAATCAGCTTTTGGGTTTGATTTCAAAATATTCAGGTCAAAAATTAAAAATTAAAACAACTAATAACGAATCCATTGTTTCAATTTTGAAGACTTTTTTGGGTGATAACGAAACCGCTATTCAAAACTTTTTAAAACAATATAGTAGTGATTTGCTTCTGGACATTGAATTATTAAAAAAGGCTTCCAGCGAAAAGGATTTGGAATCTATAGAAAAAATTTCACATAAGTTGCAAACCATGATTGGTCAATTGAAGAATGTAAACTTGGCAAACAGGCTTAAAAATCTTGAAGATAAAATTTCAAATGAACACAATTATGATAACATTCATGAAGAACTTTTAGTCACTATCAAAGAATTGGAAGTTTTTGTAAAAACATTACAGCAAGAAAATTAATCCAAATTATATTGATTAATCTTATTATAAAGTGTTTTTCTAGCCATTCCTAAAATTTCAGCAGCTCTAGATTTATTACCATTTGCCAAATGTAAAGCATCCTGAATAGCAGATTTTTCGGATTTGTTTTTAAGACCTACAATTTCATCATTGTTTTCAGATTTTCTTATTTCTTCTGGTAAAGAAAGTAAGGTTAAAGTATCACCTTCGCTTAATAAAGTTGCTCTTTTTATGATATTTTGAAGTTCTCTAATATTTCCTGGCCAATTATATTTTAACAAAGCAAGCATTGCATCTTTAGAGATTGTTGAAACTTCTTTGTTTAATTGATATGAAGCTTTTTCAAGAAATAAATAGGCAAATTTTTCAATATCCTCTTGTCTATCTCTTAATGCAGGAATAGCAATTGAAAACTCATTAATTCTATGAAATAAATCTTCTCTAAAACGTCCTTCTTCAACAGCTGATTTTAAATTTTCATTGGTTGCAGTTAAAATTCTTATATCAATTTCAATTTCTTTATTGCTTCCAATTCGCTTGATTTTCCGTTCTTGGATTGCTCTTAAAAGTAAGATTTGATTTTCATAGGATAGGTTTCCAATTTCATCTAAAAAAAGAGTTCCTGTATTTGCAGCTTCAAAACAACCTGCTTTATCATTTATTGCACCAGTAAATGAACCTTTTACATGACCAAAAAATTCGCTTGTACCAATATCTTTTGGAATAGCACCACAATCAACCGCTACAAATGGGCCATTATTTCTATTGCTGTTTTCATGAATGGTTTTGGCTACAACTTCTTTTCCAGTTCCGTTTTCTCCAGTAATTAAAATAGATAATGGAGTAGGTGCAACTAAATCAATATGTTTTCTCAACTGAATTGAACCTGTACTTTTTCCCCAATAGTATGGAGAATTTTGTGCTTTGTTTTTTGGAGCTTGGGTTTTCTTTTCAACCACAACCTTTTTCTCTGAACTTAAAATCTTCTTCAATATCAAAAGAGCTTCTTCAGGAACAAAAGGTTTAGAAATATAATCTGCAGCTCCTTTTTTAATGGCTTTTACGGCTGTTTTTACATCTGCATAAGCTGTCATTAAAACAAAAGGAGTAGTGTTGCCTTTTTCATTTAAAGAAGAAAGTAAAGAAATTCCATCCATATCAGGAAGTCGTAAATCTGATAGAATTATATCAAAAGATTTTTCTGCTAACTTTTGCAAACCTTCATTTGATGAAAAAGCTTGTTCAGCTTCGTATTCATTTCGCTGAAGAAAATGAAAAAGCATATTATTGAAAGTAGTATCGTCTTCTATGATTAAAATCCTAGGCATTTATTTTTTTTATAAAAATACTTCAATTCTATAAATGCTCTTCTTAAAAAATTTATAAAAAAAAAAGACTATCGTTTGTCGATAGTCTTTTAATAAAAGAGAAATAGTTCCCACTATTCTCTTTTCAACCAATTTCCTTTTGCATCGGCATAAACAGTTTTACTGTCGTCTCCGATAGACAATACTAATTTATACTCATTTTTTTCATTCACATATGCATTACTAACCGTTGCATCTGCAAAATCTCTTTTAATCGCATCTTTAACTGGTTGTGCAATGTCTGTTGGTTTGATTTCTTTAAACTCTTCTTGAGATTGAGAAATCAATGTAGTAGTTTCGATTGAGTTAACTTGTGTTGTAGCAAATGTTGTAAGACTAGCAAATGCTAAAGCTGATAATAAAAATACTTTTTTCATAATAATAGTTTAAATTGTTTACTTAATTTCTCTTAGACTATTGAAAATACTATACCAATAGAAAAAGAACAGATTAAATAAAATGCAAAATGCTGAAAAACAAATAGTTGTGTTTTTCAGCATTAGTATTAAAGTGTGTAACTTGGCTGTTACTTGAGTTTATAATGTATATTTTTTATACAAAAAGCATTATTTTTTCTTGAAATTATATTAATCTAACTTCTCAGTTAATTTAGCAAATACTTTTTTGGCATCTTTTCCTTCATATAGAATTTGGTAAACAGCATCAATAATTGGAGTTTTTGCACCATATTCTTGATTTAATTTATAAGCACTTTTGGCAGCATAATATCCTTCAGCAACCATGCTCATTTCCATCTGAGCCGATTTAACTGTATAACCTTTTCCAATCATGTTTCCAAACATTCTATTTCTTGAGAATACCGAATAACCTGTAACTAATAAATCTCCCAAATAAGCAGAATTATTGATGTTACGCTTCATTTTATGCACTTTTCTAATGAATTTCTTCATTTCGCGAATGCCATTACTCATTAAAACTGATTGAAAATTATCACCATAACCTAAACCATGAGCAATTCCGGCTGCGATAGCATAAATGTTTTTTAACATAGCTGCATATTCAGTACCAATAATATCATCTGAAGTTTTTGCTTTGATGTAATTGCCACTTAAGTTTTTAGCCATGATTTTAGCTTTCTTCACATCACCACAAGCAATTGTCAAATAAGAAAGACGTTCAAGAGCAACTTCTTCTGCGTGACAAGGACCAGTAATTACACCAATATTTTCGTATGGAATATCATATTTCGTATGAAAATGTTCTCCAACAATTAAACTAGTCTCTGGGACAATACCTTTAATAGCTGAAAAAATGACTTTATCTTTTAAACTTTCTTTTAGGTTTTCCAATTCTCCACTTAAGAAAGCAGATGGAATAGCGAAAATAACATAATCTGCAAAAGCTACTGCTTCATTAATATCGTTCGTTAACTTCAGTTTTTTGATGTCAAATTCTACTGAACTTAAGTAATTTGGATTGTGTCTTTGATGTTTTAAATGTTCAATAGCATAGATGTTTCTCATGTACCAAGCTATCTCAGATTGGTTCTCACACAACATTTTGGCAATTGCTGTTGCCCAACTTCCACCACCTATAACTGCAAACTTTGGATTTGAATTCATTTCTAAATCGTTTTAGTAGTCAAAATTAGCAATTTAAAATGCATTATCAAATCAATTGTTAAAAGTGTTAAGGTAAAGTTTAACAAAATTTTAAATATTGAGGTGCAATTTAAAATAAAGCTTGTCGTTTTTAATGGAGTAATATGTCAAAAGTATTACGACTACATAAATTAGTTGGGTTAAGTTAATTTTTGTTTTGGGGTTAGAAAAAAGCGTTCAGGTACATGTACTTGAACGCTTTTTGAATTTAATAATGACCTTTTGTTTTCCGTTGGCTAAAGCCGAACAGCAATGAATTAATAACTCATTTCAACAATTGCTCTAACTTTTTCTGGAGTAATATTTTGTTTTTCACCTAAAGCTTTCCAACCTCTTTCTTCAAAACGATTTACAATGAAATCTGCTGTTTTTGCATAATCTGCTGTATTTTCAGAGAGTTTAGTTTTCATGCCCATAGTGTGTAAGAAATCAACCGTTTTTTCAATAGCTTTTTCAGCAATTTCTTCAGTTGAACCTTCTTGAATGTTCCAAACACGTTTTCCGTATTGTGCTAATTTATCTTTTTTGGTTTCAAACATTACTTTATATAAATTTGGACCAATGATAGCTAAAGTTCTAGCATGATCAATTTCGTATAAAGCAGTTAATTCATGACCAATCATGTGTGTTGCCCAATCGGAAGGAACTCCTTTTTGAATTAAGCCGTTCAAAGCCATTGTTGCACTCCAAACAAAATTAGAAGCTAATTTATAATCTGATGGATTTTCGACTACATCTGGTCCAATTTCGATTAACGTTTGTAAAATACTTTCAGCAATTCTATCTTGTAATAAAGCATCATGAGTGTAGGTTAAATATTGTTCCATTACGTGAGTGAAAGCATCCACAACACCATTTTGCAATTGTCTTTTTGGTAAAGAAGTAATCACAGTTGGATCAACAATTGAGAATTTTGGAAATAAAGCACTTCCTCCTAACGTTAATTTTTCTTGCGTTTCATTAATGGTTACAACTGCTCCAGAATTCATTTCTGAACCTGTTGCTGGTAAAGTTAAAACTGTTCCAAAAGGAATTACATCTGAACCTTCTTTGAAAAGAATTCTTTTTCTTAAAATATCAGCAGCATCACCTTCATAATTAACAGCTGCAGAAATAAATTTTGTGCCATCAATTACACTTCCACCACCAACTGCTAAAACAAATCCGATTTTTTGTTCTCGGATTATTTCAACAGCTTTCATTAAAGTTTCATATCTTGGATTAGGTTCAATTCCACCAAATTCTACAATATTATTTTCTTCAAATTGTGTTGCTAAAGCAGCTTTTACTTGGTCATAAACACCATTTTTAAAAATACTTCCACCACCATAAGTGATTAGAATTTTTGTATTGGCTGGAACTAAATCTTTTAATTTTTCAATTTGTCCTTTTCCAAAGACATAATTTACAGGATTGTATAATTCGAAATTGTTCATTTTATAAAGTTTAATTGTGAAATCGTTTAATTGTTTAAACGTATGCAAATTTACAAAATGCTTTTCGGAACGAATGGTAAAGGAATGTTAAGTTAGTTGAATGATTTTTACCTTGATTAATCTTAATCTATTTTGATTAGTTTTTCGGTTATTAAAAATCTTTCAAATTCTTTATAAATATTATCATTATTTAGAAGTGTATCTTTTTTTATAATTAGTAAATCATATTTTCCAGTTTCTAAATAGTTTATTTCTTTTTTTGTCTTTCCCAAAGATTTTATAAACAAATCATTAATTTCAATAAATGAAAAATTTTTAGATTTAAGTATTGTGTCTTTTAATCCAAATTGTAAACTAATTGACTTTTCAGAAAAGATACTATTGTTCTCTTTGTAGATTATAGTAATTTTATCACTTTCATAAGTTTTTTCTGGATTCTTTTTATCACAAGAAATAATTGTAAAGCATAGAATTAAGATTAATGATTTTAATTTATTCATAGTTTATTTACTTTTTATAGAACAAATTATGTTCCACATATTCCCAAACTTCTTTGGGTAACATGGGAACAATATTTTTTCCATTTTTAATGCTTTCGCGAATGAATGTTGAGGATAATTCAATGACTGGAGCACCAATTCTATGAATTTTTGGATGATTGGCAAATTGGTCGTCCATTTCACCAGAATTTAATCTTGGATAAACATAAATACCATGGTTCTGCAAAATAACTTCATAGTTTTTCCATTTATGAAGCGAATTCAAATTGTCTTCACCCATGATTAAAGAAAATTCGTGTTGCGGAAATTTCTCAAATAAATGAGCTAATGTATTTACAGTATAATTCGGTTGAGGTAATTTAAATTCAATATCAGAAGGTTGAATTTTCGGGAAATCTTTCGTAGCCAAATGCACCATTTCTAAACGATGATAATCATCTAAAAGGGTATTTTTCTTTTTATGTGGATTATGAGGTGTAACCACCATCCAAATTTGGTCTAAATCAGAATGTTCAGCCATATGATTAGCGATAATCAAATGACCAACATGGATTGGGTTGAATGTTCCGAAATATAAACCGATTTTCATTATTTTAGTTTTAAGTTAACAGTTTTAAGTTAACAGCTAAAACTGTAAACCGTGAACTGTAAACTAAATTACTTATTGATAAACTCCTTAACCAACTGATAAGCTTCTTCCTTAGCTGTATCTAAATCGTAATTTTTAATTATTTTGTCAAATTGAGGTGCTGTTGCTAATTCGACCGAAGCTTTTGCAATTCGCATATTGATTTTGTCTTCGCTCTCTGTAGAACGTAGTTTTAGTCGTCTTTTTAATTCGTCAACACTAGGTGGTTTAACAAAAACAGCTAAAGTTTCTTCAGGAAATTTGTGTTTTATTCGTAATCCACCTACAACATCAATGTCAAAAATCACGTGTTTTCCTAAAGCCCAGATTCTTTCGATTTCTTTTTTTAAAGTTCCGTAGAAATTATTCGTGTAGACTTCTTCCCATTCTACAAACTCTTCATTTTTAATATGTTCTTTGAATTCTTCCCAAGAAATGAAATAGTAATCTGTTCCATCAATTTCTGTTCCTCTTGGTTCACGTGTTGTACATGAGATGGAGAATTCTAAATTTAATTCTTCTTTTTCTAATAAGTGTCTTACTATAGTTGTTTTGCCAGAACCTGATGGTGCTGAGAATACAAATAATTTTCCTTTGGTCATTTTTTTAAGTGATTAGTGAATAGTGATTAGTAACTAGTAAGAGACAAAGCTAATCACTAGTTACTAATCACTAATTACTTTTTATAAAACATTCAAAACTTGTTCTTTAATTTTCTCCAATTCATCTTTCATTTGCACTACTAATTTTTGCATTTCCGTATGATTGGATTTTGAACCCATAGTATTTATTTCTCTACCAATTTCTTGTGTAATGAAGCCTAGTTTTCTTCCAAGGGCTTCTTCGTTTTTCATGGTTTCTAAGAAATAATTTAAGTGATTTCCCAAACGAACTCTTTCTTCTGTGATATCATATTTCTCTAAATAAAAAATCAATTCTTGTTCAAAACGATTTTCATCTATAGTGGCTTTTAATTCTTCTAAAGCTGTGCGAAGTCTTGTTTTAACAGTTTCTACTCTTTCTGAATCATAAGAAACCGCTTCATTCATTAAGTTTTCAATATTGGAAATTCTTAATTCGAATTCTTTTTCTAAAGAAACACCTTCATCACTTCTGAAAGTTGAAATATTATCTAAAGCTTCATTAATCACTTTTTCAATTTGAAGCCATTCGTTTTTGTCTAATTCTTCGCGTTCTGTTTTTAAAGCATCTGGCATTCTTACCGCCATTTTCATTAATTCCGTTTCGTCAGCATTTGGAATCACTTCTTTCATTTGATTGATGTATCCTTTTACAATTGGGACATTAATCTTAGCTGAAGTTTCTTCACCAGTAACTTCAATATATAAAGAAAAATCAATTTTTCCACGTTCTAATCTTTGTGCAATTGAATTTCTAATTTGTAATTCCATTTCTCTGTAAATAGAAGGAGTTCTCACATTTAAGTCTAATCCTTTGCTATTTAATGATTTGATTTCTACAGTTATTTTTTTATTTGGTAATTGCATAAAAGCTTTCCCAAAACCGGTCATTGATTGTATCATTCCTGTTTTTTAATTGACTTCAAAGATAATAAAAGTAATTAGTAATTAGTGAATAGTAATTAGTGAATAGTGTCTAAAAAAGCTAATGGCTAATTACTTATCACCAGTTGCTTTCTTGTGAGTTACTAAAAATACACCTACAAAAATTAGAATTGCCGAAATTATTTTGATAAAAGTAAGTTCATCTTTTTGTAGGCTAATCGCAATTATACTGGCAAATAAAGGTTGCAAATAGATAAAAATGGATAAAGTTGTGGGTTTTAATTCTTTTAAAGCCATCAAATTAATAAGATAAGCAAAGAATGTAGTAAACAAAACTACAAATCCAATGTTGAAATAAATAGATGTTGGAATAGTTTGCCAATTTATTTCGGTAAATTCTTGATATCCAAAAGGAATAACAAATAATAATCCGAAAGTGTAAATCCATTTCACAAACGTAAAAGGATGGTATTTTGAAATTAGTTTTTTGACCACAATCAAATAAATTCCATAAGAAGAAGCATTAACAAATACTAAAAAATTTCCAAAACTCGCATTTGGACTGTTTTGAATATCTTTTCCGTAAAGGATTAAAATAGAAGTTCCAGTTAAACCAATGATAATTCCAATAACTTTTTTAAGTTCGATTTTTTCTTTGATTAAAATCGCAGATAAAATTAACACCAAAATAGGTGTTGTAACCATGATAACTGAAGCACTTATTGGAGAAGTATAACTCAATCCTTTGAAAAAAGCCAATTGATTTATAGCAACACCAAACAAAGCAGCAGCCATTATTCTCGGAAAATCTTTTAAATCAATTTTTTCTTTAGGTCCAAAAAAAGTTAGCAGCCAAAATAAAAAGCAAGCACCTAAAGCTCGAATTAATATAAATCCGAAAGGTTGCACATAAGTAGGCATAACATCTTTGGCAACCGTGAAATTGGTCCCATAAATTAAGGCTACAAATGTTGCTCCAATTATGGCTAAGGTTCTTTTAGACATTTTCTAAGGCTTTCATGACTTTTAGAATGTTGGGTTGCGAGTTTCCAATAAAAATTTCATCTTTTATAATAAAAACTGGACGACTTAAAAAAGTATAATGTTCTAAAATTAAAGCTTTGTAATCTTCTTCTATTAGTGTTTGATTTTTTAAACCTCTTTCTTTATATAATTGAGCTCTTTTACTGAATAAGGCTTCATAACTTCCAGCTAATTCGCGCATTTGTTCTAATTCTTCAACCGTAATTTTATCTTGTCTAATGTCATGAAATTCTAATTCAATTCCTTTTGGTAATGATTTAATAATTTTTCTACAAGTATCACAAGATGCTAAGTAATATATTTTGTCAGCCATAAAATTTCTTTTTGCAAAGAAAAATCATTTAAAACTTTTAATCTGTATTTTTGTAAAAAAATTAATTTAATGAGTACTTTTAGTAAAGAATTATCAATCCGTTGGTCTGATTTAGATCCAAATTTTCATTTACGTCATTCTGCTTATTATGATTTTGGAGCACAACATCGTATAGAAATATTATCTCAAGAAGGTTTAACAATGCAAGTGATGCAAGAACAAAATTTTGGACCTATTGCTTTTAGAGAAGAATGTGTTTTTAGAAAAGAAATTCATTTAGGAGATAAAATTGTTATCAGTACCAAAATTGGAAAAATGAGAGCTGATGCTTCTCGTTGGACTATTGTTCATGATTTACATAACCAAGATGGAGTGCTTTGTGCCAAAATAACAATTGATGGAGCTTGGATGGATACAAAATTGAGAAAATTGGCTGTTCCAACACCAGCAATGGCTTTACAAGTTATGAATGCAATACCAAAAACAGAAGATTTTATCTTACTTTAAAAATAAAAAAATGAAAACTACTTTCAATATTTGGGAAACCAGCAGAAATTTATATTTGAAATATTTAGAAAACTATTCCTTAGAACAATTGAATAAAATTCCTGAAGGTTTTAGCAATAATTTAATTTGGAATATTGCTCATATAATCGTTTCGCAACAGAAATTAGTTTATGCTTTGTCAGGATTACCAATGCATATTTCTCAGGAAATGTTAGAAAAATATCAAAATGGCTCACGACCAGATGGGGAAGTTGCTCAAGAAGAAGTTGATGAAATCAAGCAATTACTCACTTTTTTAGTAAATCAAACCAAATCGGATTTTGACAATGGAATTTTTAAAGAATTTAATCCTTATCAAACCAAAACAGGATTTTATTTAGGAACATTGCAAGAAGCAATAGAATTCAATAATTATCACGAAGGAATTCATTTAGGAATAATGATGCAGATTAAAAAGTTTCTATAAAACTTTTCAAATGAAATTCAATACAAAAACAATACACGGTGGACAACACTACGAAAAAGAGACAGGTTCTGTAATGACTCCTATTTTTCAAACATCAACTTTTGCTCAAATAAGTCCAGGAAAACCTGTTGGTGATTATGAATATGCTAGGTCTGCAAATCCAACAAGAACTGCTTTGGAAAATTCACTAGCTAGTTTGGAAAATGGAACAAGAGGGTTGGCTTTTGCTTCTGGTTTGGCAGCAACTGATGCTTTAATGAAAATTTTAAAACCTGGTGATGAGGTTATTGCTACAGATAATTTATACGGAGGAACTTATAGAATGTTTACCAAAGTGTATCAAGATTTTGGAATCAAATTTCATTTTGTAGATATGACTGATTTGGAAAAATTAGAATCTCTTATCAATAAAAAAACAAAATTAGTTTGGGTAGAAACACCAACAAATCCCTTAATGAAATTGGCTGATATTGCTGAAATATCTAAAATCACTAAAAAGCACAATATACTTTTAGCAGTAGATAACACATTTGGAACACCTTATTTACAAAAACCTTTAGATTTGGGAGCAGATATTGTTATGCATTCAGCCACAAAATATTTAGGTGGACATTCGGATGTTATGGCTGGAGCGTTAATTGTCAAGGATAAAGAACTTGGTGAAAAACTACATTTTTCTCAATTTGCAACAGGTGGAATTTTAGGTCCAATGGATAGTTTTTTGGTTTTAAGAGGAATCAAAACTTTACATTTAAGAATGCAACGTCATTGCGAAAACGGAATGAAAGTAGCGGAATACTTAAGTTCTCATCCAGCAGTTAAAAAAGTATATTATCCTGGATTAGAGAATCATCCCAATCATAAAATTGCTAAAAAACAAATGATTGGTGGTTTTGGAGGAATGGTTTCTTTTTCGTTTAATTCAGGTAAAATGGAAGATGCTATTTCTTTTTTTGAAAAATTAAAAGTTTTCACTTTAGCAGAATCTTTAGGTGGAGTTGAGTCGTTAGCCAATCATTCAGCAACTATGACTCATGCTTCTTTAACTAGAGAAGAACGATTAGAAATTGGAATTACTGACGATTTGGTTCGTTTAAGTGTTGGAGTAGAAGATATAGAAGATTTGTTGGAAGATTTAAAGCAAGCTTTAGCCTAATATAATATAGAAAAACCATCATTATCCAGTAGTGATGGTTTTTTTCTTGAATTCATATACAATACCAATTCCCATAATTTGTTTCAATTGAATTTTTGGACCTTTGGTAATTTGCATTCCATCTTGTTCTTCTTTGGTTTTTATATCATCGTCATATATTAATTGAGTTCCTAAACTGGCTTTTACATATTCATTTATAGTCATTTCAACTTGAATTTGCCAATTCACATCAATGTTTCCAAAGTTGTGAATATAATCTGAATATAATGATATGCGATGGTCTAAAGTCATGTTTTTGTAAATTTCTTTTTCCCATTCACTAGTTACTAAAACACCTAATTCTGTTCTTGATTTTCTTCCTAGAGAAATTATGTTTCCATTTTCATCATATATTGCTTCATCTACCCCAAAAGCACCTTCATTGGCTAATCTCTGACTTAAAACAAGTGTTGTTTTTTGAGTTAGAGGTGATAAATAGAGTTTGAAATAGGCTTCTTTAACAACATATTCAGCTCCAAGTCCTAAGAAAATGTAAGCAGGAGCAAAAGGTTTTGAAATGGCTAAATCTGTATTTGGATAAGCATAACCATTGGCAAATTGCGTGTTAAAATTGAATTTTCCAGCAAAATACCATCTAGAAAGGGTATCATTTCTATGTGAAAAAGTGGAGTTTAATTGAAATTGATCGTCAGTTTTTCTTAACTCTTGACCTTCTTGTTTGTTAATTCCATAACGCATAATTAATTCATTATTCCAATTGAATTTATCAGAACTGTAATCTCTTTTAAAGTTTCCTTTTAACAACCCAGAAATAGAGTTGTTTCCTCCAGCATTCCAATTCACGAAAGAAATCTGAGAAATATCAAAACCAACCTTGTTTTTTGACTTCCAATGTGAAATTGTATCAGGTAATTTTGTTCTTATAATTTGCGAAAAACTATTTTGAAATAGAAATAAAGAAATGATGATAAGGATGCTTTTTTTGAACATTTTTTAAATAGTAGAAATTGTTTTTATTATAGATGTAACGTCAATTTGGCAAATCTGTTGTAATTCTTGAACGCTACCTTGTTCAATAAAATTGTCTGGAATACCTAAATTAACAATTTTGTTTTTATATGAATTTAAAGTTGCAAATGAATTTACTAAACCTCCAAAACCACCACTAATGACTCCATCTTCAACTGTAATTATTTTAGAATTATTTTTAAATATTTGGTTCAACATATTTTCATCCAAAGGTTTTATAAATGGAAAATGATAATGGGAAACATTTTGTGCTTGACCCAATTCTTTAATTGCTTTTTCAACATTTGAAGCCATTGTTCCTGTGGAAAGAATTGCAATATCGGGACCTTTTTTTAAACATTTAGCTTTTCCAATTTCAATTGATTCAAAAGGTTTTTTCCAATCCACAATTTCTCCTCTTCCTCTTGGATAGCGAATAGCAATAGGGTGATTTAAACCTTGAGATGCTGTGAACATTATATTTCTTAATTCAATAGCATCTTTTGGAGCGCAAATAATTAAATTTGGAATACAATTTAAATAAGCAATATCAAAAACACCATGATGTGTTGCTCCATCTTCACCAACCAAACCAGCTCTATCCAAACAAAAAATAACGGGTAAATTTTGTAAAGCTACATCATGAATCACTTGGTCATAAGCTCGTTGCAAGAAAGTGGAATAAATATTACAAAACACAACCATTCCTTGCGTAGCCATTCCAGCGGCTAATGTTACAGCATGTTGTTCGGCAATTCCAACATCCAAAGCTCTTTCAGGAAATGCTTCCATCATATATTTCATGGAACTTCCACTTGGCATTGCAGGTGTAATTCCAATAATTTTTTCATTTTTTTCGGCTAATTCCACTAATGTATGTCCAAAAACATCTTGAAATTTTGGAGGTAAATTTTCTTCATTTTTGGGATGAATTTTACCTGTTTTGGCTTCAAATTTTCCAGGAGCATGATATTTTACTTGATCTTCTTCAGCTAATTGTAATCCTTTTCCTTTTGTAGTGATTACATGAAGAAATTTTGGACCTTTTACCTTTTTTAATCGTTCTAATTCAGATAATAATTTAGGTAAATCATGACCATCAATTGGCCCAGAATAATCAAAATTTAAAGATTTTATAATGTTGTTTTGTTTTGGATTTTTCCCTTCTTTAACAGCTGTTAGATAATTTTTTAAAGCCCCAACACTTGGATCAATACCTATTGCATTGTCATTTAGGATTACTAATAAATTAGCATCAGTTACTCCAGCGTGATTTAAACCTTCAAAAGCCATTCCTGAAGCTATTGAAGCATCACCAATTACTGCAATATGTTGTTTATCAAAATCACCTTTTAATTTGGAAGCAATTGCCATTCCTAAAGCTGCTGAAATAGAAGTAGAAGAGTGACCAACACCAAAAGTATCATATTCACTTTCACTTCTTTTTGGAAAACCTGAAATTCCGTTTAAAGTTCGATTGGTTTCAAAAACATCTCGTCTTCCCGTCAAAATTTTGTGACCATAAGCTTGGTGACCAACATCCCAAACTAATAAATCATCTGGAGTATTAAAAATATAATGAAGAGCAATAGTTAACTCTACAACCCCTAAACTTGCTCCCAAATGACCTTCTCTTTGCGAAATAATATCAATGATAAATTCACGCAATTCTTTGGCTAATTGTGGAAGTTGATTTGGAGTAAGTTTCTTCAAATCATTTGGATTGTTTATATGAGAAAGTAAATTTTCCATCATTTGACAAAAGTACTAACTTGAAATTGTATTTTTGCAATTATGATAGATATTTTCACCGACGACTATTTTATGAAAAAAGCTTTGCAAGAAGCTGAAACCGCTTTTGAAAAAGGTGAAATCCCTGTTGGAGCAGTGATTGTTATAGATAATAAAGTCATTGCAAGAACACATAATTTAACAGAAATGCTTAATGACGTTACTGCTCATGCTGAAATGCAAGCGATAACAAGTGCAGCCAATTTCATAGGTGGAAAATATTTGAAAGATTGCACATTGTACGTCACCTTAGAACCATGTCAAATGTGTGCTGGAGCTTTGTATTGGAGTCAAATTTCAAAAATAGTTTACGGTGCTACGGATGAAAAAAGGGGTTTTACAAAAATGGGAACCCAATTACATCCAAAAACAGAAGTTGTAGGTGGAATTTTGGAAAAAGAATGTGCTTTATTGATGCGAGCTTTTTTTAGATTGAGAAGATAATTTACTTTTATTTAAAAAGTTTTATACCTTTACATTTATAATTTTTAAAATGTAATTTCATGGAAATCAACAATGTTCAAAAATCGAATAGTAGACTACTTCCTGCTATCGTAATTGGTTTAGCTATTATTTTAACGGCATGGATTTTAGGAAATTCATTTAAAAACAGAAATGAAAATTTAGATTCTATTTCTGTAGTTGGATTAGGAACTAAAGATTTTGTTTCCGATGAAATTTTATGGACTGCTAGTTTCTCAGTTAAAAATTACGATATAAAAGAAGCCTATAATAAAATGAAATCAGATCAAAAGATAGTTTCTGATTTTTTTATTGAAAAAGGTTTTAAAGCAAGTGATTTTTCATTTGGAGCTGTAAATTTTAATAAAAGTTTTAGAGAAATAAGAAAAGAAAATCCAGAGAATCCCTATCAAAACCAATATGAACAAGTTTTTGATGGGTATGAAGCTTATCAAACGATAACTTTTAAAACCCAAAAGAATCCTGAATTGATGAAAAAAATTGAAGATGTTTCTAGTAAAACTTCCGAGTTGATAAATTCTGGTATTGAGCTTACTTCAAATCCTATTCAATATACATATTCTGATTTGCCTAGTTTAAAACAAAGTTTAATTGAAAGTGCTACAAAAGATGCTAGAGAAAGAGCTATAAAAATAATTGAAACAGGTGATGGTAATTTAGGAAAATTAAAAAATGCTTCAATGGGAGTTTTTCAAATTACAGGTCAAGGTTCTACAGAAGACTTTAGTTATGGAGGAATTTATGATACATATAGCAAAAATAAAACCGCTAGAATTACTGTTAGATTAGAGTATGAATTAGACTAGTTCTAAACTTATAAGCATAAAAAAACCGTTTAGAACTTAATATCTAAACGGTTTTTGTTTTTTACTTGATTTCCTTTCCTTTGTCGTCAAAGAAATGGTATTCAAGATACGTGTAAGCGTCACGAGGTATAATTTTCACCCATTTTTTATGTTCAAAAAACCATTTTGAACGTATTGATGGAAAACCTTTCTCAAGGTATGCTGCCACAAAAGGATGCACATGAAGTGTAACTTTTTTATGGGCTTTAATAATTTTTTCAAGGCTAAACGCAATTTTATCAATAATCAAAATCGGAGCTTCAATTTCCCCATTTTCATTAGGGTCTTCTTCTCTGGTTTTAATATTTACTTCTGGTCTAACTCTTTGTCTAGTAATTTGAATTAATCCAAATTTGCTAGGAGGCAAGATTTTATGCTTGGCCTTATCGTCACTCATTTCTTCTTTCAAGAAATCGTATAAAACTCTGCGGTTTTCTGGATTTTGCATATCAATGAAATCCACCACAATAATTCCTCCCATGTCTCGTAATCGCAATTGACGCGCAATCTCTGCAGCAGCAATCATATTTACTTCTAAAGCAGTATCTTCTTGGTTACGAGCTTTGTTTGATCGGTTTCCACTGTTAACATCTACTACGTGTAATGCTTCTGTGTGTTCGATGATTAAATAAGCTCCTTTACTCATAGAAACTGTTTTTCCAAAGGAAGTTTTAATTTGTCTTTCCACGTTATATTTCTCAAATAAAGGTAAGTCTTTCGACTGATAGTGTTTTACGATAGAGACTCTATCTGGAGCTATTTCTTGCAAATAGTCCTTCGTTTGCAAATACAATTCTTCATCATCAATTTGAATTCCAGTAAAGGAATCATTAAATACATCTCTCAAGATGGAGGAAGCTTTGTTGACTTCTCCTAAAACTTTCGATGGATGATGAGCTGTTTGCAGCTTCTTACACATACTAGACCATTTGTCTAATAAGTTTTGAAGATCTTTGTTTAGTTCAGCTACTTTTTTGCCTTCGGCTACTGTTCTCACAATAACACCAAATCCTTTTGGTTTAATAGATTGAACCAATCGTTTTAGTCTTTCTTTTTCTTCTTTAGATTCTATTTTTTGAGAAATAGAAACTCTATCCGAAAAAGGAACTAAAACTACAAATCTACCAGCTAACGAAATTTCTGAAGAAATTCTTGGGCCTTTTGTAGATATTGGTTCTTTAACTATTTGAACTAAAAGCGATTGATTAGCACTAATAATATCTGCGATACTACCATCTTTATCAATCTCTTTTTCAAAAGGAAAATTTTTGAGTGAATAATCTTTTATTTTACCTGCGCTTACAAGTTTTATGAATTTCATCATCGAAGGAAGATTTGGACCTAAATCATGATAATGCAAAAAAGCATCTTTTTCATAACCTAAATTCACAAAAGCAGCATTTAAACCAGCCACTGGTTTTCTAATTTTTGATATAAAAATATCTCCAACTGCGAAATTACTTCCGCTACTGTTTTCTTCTTCTTTGTGAAGTTCAATTAGTTTTCCATCTTTTAATAAGGCAAAATCTACAGCATCTGAACTTGATCTAATAATTAATTCTTTGTTCAAAAGAGTACATTTTTATCCATACTTGTTTAGTGAATAGTGAATAATGAATAGTAATTAGCTAAAAACTAATTACTAGTTACTAATTACTAGTTACTTTCCAGTACAGATGGATTAAACAATAATTTTACAGGATTTTTTCCCGATAACCAATTCCTAAAATTAGTTTTTTTCAAAGAACATCTTCTTTTTGTAAAAAAGAAAAAGTAGTTAAATACTACTTTTTCTTCTTGTGACGGTTAGCTCTCGCTCTTTTTTTACGCTTGTGCGTTGCTACCTTATGTCTTTTTCTTTTTTTACCACTTGGCATAATGTCGTTAGTTTAGATTAATAATAATTATACTGCTATTTCTGTTTTCGTTTTAACTCCTTCTACAAAAACTTTAGCAGGTTTAAATGCTGGTATGTTGTGAGCAGGAATTTTTATTGTTGTATTTTTAGAAATGTTTCTTCCAGTTTTTTCAGCTCTAGTTTTAATGATAAAACTACCAAAACCTCTTAAGTAAACATTGTCTCCAGATTCTAATGAATCTTTTACTTCTTCCATGAATGTTTCTACAGTAGCTTGAACATCTCCTTTTTCAAGTCCTAGTCTGTCAGAAATTTTTGCTACGATATCTGCTTTCGTCATTTTCTTGCGTATTAATTTTATTCTAATTTTTTTTGAGAGTGCAAATATAGGAATTAAAAAAACAATATTTCAAGCATAATCAATTAAATTTTAATATAATAAAAGTTAATTTTGCCCTAACAACAATTTTTATGTCTTTTTCTAACTCTTTAATTCATTGGTATTTACAAAATAAAAGGGATTTACCTTGGAGAAATACCACAGATGCTTACACAATTTGGCTTTCAGAAATCATCTTACAACAGACAAGAGTTGCGCAAGGATTACCTTATTTTGAGTCATTTATAAGTGCATTTCCAACTGTTTTTGATTTGGCAAAAGCTTCAGAAGAGCAAGTCTTAAAACTATGGCAAGGTTTAGGTTATTATTCTCGAGCTAGAAATCTTCATGCTACTGCAAAATTTGTTGTTGATGAATTAAATGGAGAATTTCCAAATTCTTATAATGAACTAATAAAATTAAAGGGAGTAGGAGATTATACAGCTTCAGCAATAGCTTCTTTTTCGGCTAACGAAAATGTAGCTGTCTTAGATGGAAATGTCTACAGAGTTTTATCAAGATACTTTAATGTTCATAATAATATTTCAGTTTCATCTACTAAAAAAGTGTTTCAGGAATTAGCCAAAGAAGTGCTTCCTGAAAAAGTTACTCCTATATATAATCAAGCAATTATGGAATTTGGTGCTTTGCAATGTGTTCCTAAAAGTCCTAATTGCTCAGTTTGTGTATTGAATGATAGTTGTGCTGCTTTACAATATAAAACAGTTGACATCTTACCCATTAAATCTAAGAAAACAAAAGTTACAAATCGTTACTTTAACTATATAGTTTTTGAGGACCTAGAAGAAAAAACTATTGTGAATCAAAGAACAGAAAAAGGTATTTGGCAAAATTTATATGAGTTTCCTGTATTTGAGTCAAAAACTATTCTTGAAGAGAAAGAAATTATTAAATTAATAAATCAAAAATATTCAGAAATTCAGAGTATTTCAATTTTACCATCATTTGATGTTATTCACAAACTATCTCATCAAACTTTACATATTCAATTTATAAAAGTTCAAGTATCAACAAAATTTGAAAATGCGATTTCAATTTCTGATTTAAGAAGACTTCCATTTCCAATTGTTATTCATAATTTTATTGAAAGATATTTCAGCTAATTAAAATATTTACTACATTTGATATAATTAAAATTACAAGCCATGAACGGAACATTAAATAAAGTTATGTTAATAGGTCATTTAGGAGACGAAGTAAAAATGCACTATTTTGATGGAGGAAATTGTATTGGTAGATTTCCATTAGCTACAAATGAAATTTATATCAATAAAAGCACAGGAGAAAAAATCACTTCTACAGAATGGCACAACTTGGTGGTTCGCAATAAAGCAGCCGAAATTTGTGAGAAATATTTATCAAAAGGAGATAAAATTTATGTAGAAGGAAGAATAAAATCTAGAAACTGGCAAGCTGAAGATGGTTCCACAAAATATACTACAGAAATTCAAGTTACAGAATTTACTTTTTTGAGTACAAAGAAAGATTCTGATGGTAACAAGCAAAATTTTCCATCAAATGAAAATGATGCCATAAAAAAGACTAATTTTGACGCAGAAAATGAAGAGTCAAATCCAAAAGATGATTTGCCTTTTTAATGTTTAACTAATACCTACAAATTTGGACTCAGATCCTTCCAGTTTTATAAATACTATAGATTTTAGTTTGGTTTTCGGGCTAATTGGTGTAGCCTTTTTATTGTTGTGTTCTGCATTTATTTCAGGTTCTGAAGTAGCTTTATTTTCTCTTGACCAAAAAAGTCTGGATGATTTAGAAGCAAATGATAGTCACAAAGGAAAATTAATTTCCAGTCTTTTAGACAGACCTAAAAAATTATTAGCTACCATATTAATTGCAAATAATTTCATAAATATTGGTGTAGTAATTCTCTTTTCCTCTATAAATGAGAAATTATTCAGAGCTATAACTTCACCAATGCTTCAATTTTTAGTTGAAGTAATTCTTTTGACTTTTTTAATCTTGCTTTTTGGAGAAGTTTTGCCCAAAATTTATGCTAGTAGAAATAATGTAACATTTTCTAAAAAGGTTAGTATTCCAATCGTATTTTTAAATAGGCTGCTAAGTCCAATTAGTATTCCAATGCGAAACATTACTGTGTATATTGAAAAGAAGTTTAGTGTTCAGAAAACTAATTTTTCTGTAGATCAATTGTCACAAGCTTTAGAATTAACGGACCAAAAAGAAACCACTTCTGATGAACAAAAAATATTAGAAGGAATTGTAACATTTGGAAATACTGATGTTAAACAAGTGATGAGTCCAAGGATTGATATTTTTGCACTTGAAATTTCAGAAAGTTTCAAAGAAATAATGCCAAAAATTGTTGAAAAAGGCTATTCAAGAATTCCGGTTTACAAAGAAGGAATTGATCATATTGAAGGTGTTTTGTTTATCAAAGATTTGATTCCTTATATTGACCATAAAGATTATGAATGGCAAACACTTTTGAGAGAACCGTTTTTTGTGCCTGAAAACAAGAAATTGGATAATCTTTTAAAAGAGTTTCAAGGTATGAAAAATCACCTTGCAATCGTTGTTGATGAATATGGTGGAACTTCTGGATTGGTTTCTTTGGAAGATATTTTGGAAGAAATTGTAGGAGATATTAGTGACGAATTTGATGATATTGACATCAGTTTTACTAAAATAGATGATAAAAATTATCTTTTTGATGGAAAAGTTAGTTTAAAAGATTTCTATAGAGTTGTGGATGTAGATGAAGAAAAATTTGAAAATGCCAAAGGTGAAGCAGAAACTTTAGCTGGTTTTATTTTAGAAATTTCAGGAAATTTTCCTCGAAAAAATGCCAAGATAATTTTTGATGCTTATAAGTTTACCATTGAAAGTGTAGACAAACGCAGAATAAAACAAGTAAAAGTTACGTTACAATAACAAACAGATTATAATGAAGAATTTTTTTGCTCTTGTTGGATTAGCTATTTGTTTGCAATCGTGTAATGATGATGCTGTTCCAAGACCAACAAGTCAGTTACGTTTAGAATATCCAACTCCAATATATAATTCAAAAGAATCAAAATATCCATTTTCTTTAGAAGTAAATGATTTTTCTACTATTGAATCTAAAGATAATGGTGCTGTGGAAATTCATTATCCAAAAATGAAAGCAACAGTTTATTTGAGCTACAAACCTGTAAATAATGATTTAGAACAATTATTAACAGATGCTCAAAAATTAACCTATAAACTTCATGTAATGAAAGCTGATGAAATCATTGAACAACCTTACATAAATCCTGATAAAAAAGTGTATGGAATGTTTTATACGGTTGGTGGAGATGCTGCTTCAAATGCATTATTTTATGCTACAGATAGTACCAAAAATTTTGTAACAGGAAGTGTTTATTTCTACGCAAAACCTAATTTTGACTCTATTTTACCAGCTTCAAGTTATATTACTAAAGACATGAAAACGATGTTGGAGTCTATTAAGTGGGAGAAATAAAAAACCATTTCGGTTTAGAAATGGTTTTAGTGATTTTTTATCTTCTTTAATTTAAGATTTTAATTTGGAAACTTTATACAGTTTTCCACCAGCAATTCCTTCTACGGTTTTTGTTATTTTTTCTTGGTTTACTTTATCAGCATCATAAATAACGGTTGCAGTTTTAGCATCAAAATCTACTTTTGCTTCTGAAACACCATCTAATTTGTTTAGTTTTCCTTCAATTAAATTAGCACAACCTTCTGCACAAGTAATTCCTTCAATTTCAAAAGAAGCTGTTTTTGAATTTGCAACTATTGTTTTTGTAGTGTCTTGTTCAATAGCTTGAATTTCTTCTGATGATGAATTGTTTTCGTTTTTACAACTAACTAATAAAAGACTTATTGAAGCTATTAATAATGTTTGTTTAACTATATTCATTTTGAGTATTTAAATTAAATTTATTTTACAAAGATACAAATTCCATTTTTCAAATTTGTTGCAATTATTTCAAAATAAAGCCTCAATTTTGCACTTGAAAATTCGAACTACTATGGAAAATAATAAAAAATGGTATTTGCTCTTCTTTTTGGGTTGTGTTTGGGGAAGTTCTTTTTTACTGATGAAATTAGGTTTAAAAGGTGTGAATCCTATTCAAATGGGAAGTTTACGAATTTTATTTGCTGCTGCTTTTTTAGTTGTAGTTGGATTTAAGCACATAGCTAAAATTCCTTTGCATAAATGGAAGTATATTGCCTTAACATCTATGTTTGGCACATTTTTACCTGTTTATTTATTCGCTACAGCTTTATCTAAAATAGATGGTTCTGTAAGTTCAATACTTAATTCATTAACACCATTGTTTGCATTGATTTTTGGAATTTTATTCTTTAAAGTAGATGTACAAAGAAGGCAGATTTTTGGAGTAGTTATCGGTTTTGTGGGTTGTATTTTGTTGATTTTATTTGGAGAAGGAGAAAATACTACCGAAAACTATTATTATGCTTTGTTGGTTGTTTTGGCTTCTGTTTTTTATGGAATAAATGTCAATTTGATTAAGAAATATTTATCTGATTTGAAACCTTTAACAATAAGCACTGGAAACTTTTTGATTATGTTATTTCCAGCTTTAATGATCCTTTATTTTTCAGGTTTTTTTGAAATTGCGACTGAACCTAAAGTAATAACATCTTTAGGTTATATTGCTATTTTAGGAATTGTGGGAACAGGTTTTTCTAATATCTTATTTTTTAAATTAATCCAATTGTCTTCACCTGTTTTTGCTTCTTCTGTGACTTATTTAATTCCAGTTGTAGCAATTCTTTTGGGTTACTTTGTAATGGATGAAACCTTGTCTTTTGTGCAAGGAATTGGAGCTTTAGTGGTTTTATTAGGTGTTTATTTTTCGAGTAGAAAATAAATTGATTTATATAGGAAATAAAAAAGCCATTCTTAATTACAGAATGGCTTTTTAGATTTATAATGCTTAGAAATTATTCAAAATCTTTAGCAGTAACTCCTTCATTAATTTTTACTTCTTGAGTAATGAATTCTAATTCCATTCCTACATTTAAAGTAGTATTATATGGGAACAAAATTCCTTTTACTTCTTTGTAATCTCCATAATTTGTTACTTGTGTCATTTTTTGACCACCTTGTTCTTGTTCAACAGACTCAGCAACTTTTAATCCTGATTTTGTATCATACATCATTGTTTTGTTGCCCAAAGTCAATGCATAAGCATCTGAACCATTTACTGTTTCAATTCCTTTTAAAACAACGTCTGAGTTGTTTACTAATAAAAGTTCAGGGAATGTATAAGCAGTCTCTTGCATTTCTTTTAGTTTGTCTCCATCAAATTCTTTTCTTTGACCTTGTTGAACTGCATAGGCTCCTTTATCTGTCACTACTAATTTCATAACTGTCATTCCTGACATTGACATTTCTGAATTCATTTTGTTATCATTAGTTGTTTTAGAAGTTAATTGTAATTCTTGTCCTTGAACAGATGCTTTTGATATTACTACAATTGACTTAACTTCTTTTAACGCTTTTTCTCCACCAATTGCTTTGATGTAATTTTCTAAAACTGTTTTTGCAGTAACACCTTTAGGGATTTCTTTTTTGATAACTGGTTTATCTACTTTGTTTCCAAAACGATCAAAATACATTACTGGAATACCTGTTTTCTCTAATCCTGGTAAAACATCAGCTGCTTTTCCAACAACAACAATTCTTAAATTATCTGCTAAAAAGTATTTATTTGCTGCAGCTTTGATGTCTTCTGCAGTTACAGCATTGATATTTTTGATGTAATTTTCATAGAAATCATCAGGTAAATTTTGAGTTTCTTTGTTTAAGGCATAAAAAGCAACTGTTTCAGGCTTTTCAATTTGCATTACAAAATTTCCTACATATTTAGCTTTTGCATTTCTTAAATCTTCGTCAGAAACTAAATCAGTTCTCATTCTTTTTACTTCATTCAAAATTTCAACAATAGCACTGTCAGTAACTGAATTTCTAACAGAAGCTCCAGCTCTAAATTTAGAAGTATATTTTCCTGAACCGATTGAAGAATATGAACCATAAGTCCAACCATGTTTTTCACGTAAATTTAAGAATAATCTACCTTCTCCACCACCACCAAGAATTTGGTTAGCTAAAAGAGCAGCATAATAATCCTTGCTAGTCATTTTTAAATTTGAAGTATTTACCACTGCAATTTCAGATTGAACTGCATTTGACATGTCTACAAAGTTAATTTGGTTGTATTGAACATCAGTTGGTTCAGTATAAGTAAGTGATGGAGCTGTTGCTTTTTTCCAACCTTTAAATGCCTTTTCAACTTGTTTTTTAATGTCTTTTAATTTAACATCTCCTATGATTACTAAATAAGCATTTTCTGGAACGAAGTAAGTATTGTAGTTTAATTTAACATCATCAAGAGTAACATTATTTAATGTTTCTTCACTTAAAAACTCTCCTCTTGGGTGATTTTTTCCATACACTAAAATGTTTTCAACTCTTCTTGCGTTAGCAGTTACATTTTTCTCATCAGACTTAAGATTTTCAATCATTTTAGATTTTTCCTTGTCAAATTCTGCTTGTGTAAATTTAGGTTCTAAACATCCTTCTGCCATTAACTCTAAAATTCTTTTAGAATATTTAGATAATCCACTAGCTCTTGCTCCGCTTGAAGAAAAGTTAATGTTTGCTCCTAAAAAGTCAATTTCTTCGTTAAAAGCTTCTTTTGAAGTTTTTTCCGTTTCGTTTCCAATCATTGAACTTAACATATCGTCAACTCCTTTTTTGTTACCTTCTGTATAAGGAGTGTTGTCAATAGTTAATGTGTAAGATACTCTTGGTAATTTAGGGTTTTCAACTACCAATACTTTTAAACCGTTTTTAAGTGTAAAAGTTTCAGGTTTCTTAATGTTTATACTAGGAGCAGGACCAGCTTTTGGCATTGGTCTATCTTGAGCCGTTATTGTTGTCATAAAGAACAAACTAGTTACTATATATAATAATTTTTTCATGATATGTGTTCTTATTTTTGAGTTTTATCAGTTGCAGGCATGTAGTTTAAAAGTAATCTTTGGTTTGTATTCAAATATTTCTTAGCTACATCTCTAATTTCTTCTTTAGTGATTGATTTGTAAATATCTAATTCAGTATTAATCAAGTTTACATCACCATATAATAAATAATAAGTTGCTAAATTACTTGCAATTCCTTCCACACTAGTATTACTATTCACATATTGATTCTCAAAAATATTTCTCAATTTTTCTAAATCTTTATCAGAAATTAATTCAGTTTGAACTTTTACAATTTCTTCATCAATTTCTTTGTTGATGTCTTCCTGAGTAAATCCTTCCATTGGGATTCCTAATATAATATACATACTATAATCTTCTTGACTGAAGTTAAATGCACCAATTTGAAGAGCCATTTTCTTTTCATCAACAATTTTTTTGTACAAAACAGAACTTTTTCCGTCAGACAAGTAAGTTGACAACATATCAAGAACTCTAGCTTCTCTTGTTTTCATTGAAGGAGTTCTATAGGTTTGAACAAACATTGGTTTTTGAATGTTTGGGTCTTCCCATGAAGCATTAATAGTTTGAGTAATTGGAGCTTCTTCAATTTTGTTTCTTTTGATAGGAGTTCCTTTTGGAATTGCACTAAAGTATTTTTCAATCCATTCTTTAGCCTGCTCTTTATCAAATTGTCCTGCAACTACTAAAACAGCATTGTTTGGAATGTAGAATTTTTTATTAAAAGCTTGGAACTCTTCTAAAGTTGCTGCATCTAAATGTTCCATTTCTCCAATAGTTGTCCACTTATAAGGATGAGTTTTGAATAAGTTTTGTTTAACAGCTTTGATTAAGTTTCCATAAGGTTGATTGTCAACACGAAGTCTTTTTTCTTCTTTAACAACTTCGTTTTGTGTATCAACACCAATTTGATTAATCACAGGATGCATTAATCTTTCTGATTCCATCCATAAAGCTAATTCTAAGTTGTTAGAAGGAAAAACTTCGTAATAATATGTTCTATCATCAGATGTGTTTGCATTGTTTTGACCACCATTAGCAGTTACAATTTTAAACCATTCTCCTCTTTCTATATTTTTTGTACCTTCAAATAAAAGGTGTTCAAAAAAGTGAGCAAAACCTGTACGGTCTGGTTGTTCGTCTTTAGCACCTACATGATACATTACTGATGTAATTATTACAGGTGCAGAATTGTCTTGATGAAGAATAACATGTAAGCCATTGTCTAAATCAAATTCTTCAAAAGCTACGTTTTGAGCGGTAGAAATACTTCCTAACATAAGCATTGCGCTTAAAGCTATTAATGATTTTTTCATAAAATGAAGTTGTTGTTTTTTTAATATGTTGCAAAAATCGTAAAAAAGTTACAGTTTTGCCTTAAAAAAGTATTAAAAAAATATTTATGCTAATATGTTGTTAATATACTAATTAGTTGTATATTTGCAACCTTAAAAAAATAATTTAAACACATTGTTATGTACGCAATCGTAGAGATAGCAGGGCAACAATTTAAAGTTAGCAAAGACCAAAAAGTTTTTGTACACCGTTTATCAGAAGATGAAGGAGCGAAAGTTTCTTTTGACAAAGTTCTTTTGTTAGACGATAATGGTACAGTTACTTTAGGCGCCCCAGCTATAGAAGGTGCTTCTGTTGAAGCCAAAGTGTTAAGCCACTTAAAAGGAGATAAAGTAATCGTTTTCAAAAAGAAAAGAAGAAAAGGTTACAAAAAGAAAAATGGCCATAGACAATCATTATCTCAAATCGTAATTGAAGGGATTTTAGCATCTGGTTCTAAAAAAGCTGCTCCTAAAAAAGAAGAAGCAAAAAAAGAAGCTCCAGCTAAAGCTCAAAAATTAGTAGAAACTCCAGCTGCTGAAGCGAAAGCACCAAAAGCAAAAGCTTCTAAAAAAGGAGATGATTTAAAATTAATCGAAGGAATCGGTCCTAAAGCTGCTGAAGTTTTAGTTGCTGCTGGAATTGATACTTTCGCTAAATTGGCTAAAGCTAAAGCAGAAAAAGTAAAAGAAATTTTAGATGCTGCTGAAGCAAAAGTACAACATTTAGATCCAACTACTTGGGCACAACAAGCTCAATTAGCTGCAGATGGTAAAATGGAAGAATTACAAAAATTACAAGATGAATTAAACGGTGGTAGAGCTGTTTAATTTTAATATTAACTTATAAAAACCAATACATCATGGCTCACAAGAAAGGTGTCGGTAGTTCGAAGAATGGTAGAGAATCAGAATCGAAACGTTTAGGTGTTAAGATTTATGGTGGTCAAGCTGCAATTGCTGGAAACATTATCGTAAGACAAAGAGGTTCTAAACACAATCCGGGTGAAAACGTTTACATGGGTAAAGATCATACTTTACATGCAAGAGTTGACGGAGTGGTTAAGTTTCAGAAAAAAGGAGAAAACAAATCATTTGTATCTGTAGTTCCTTTTGAAGCATAATTAACAGAAACTTCAAAATATAAAAATCCCAAACTTTAATTAGTTTGGGATTTTTTGTTTTTAATGCTTTATAGTTTTTTGCAGTAATTATAGGAATTGCAGCTTTTGCAAAATTTTGACAAATGGTTTTGCAAAAATATAATCGATGGCACGTTGCCTTGTAATTGCCTAAATAAAAACCCTCACATAACTGCAAGGGTTTAGTCTTATTTTAGATGCCTAATTAAGTTCAGCATACCAAAATTGTAGATTAATATCTATAATATTCTGGCTTGAATGGTCCTTCAACAGGCACACCAATATATTTTGCTTGATCTGGTCTTAATTCTTCTAATTCAACACCTAATTTAGCTAAGTGAAGCGCTGCTACTTTTTCATCTAAATGTTTTGGCAACATATATACTTCATTTTTATATGCTGAAGTATTTGTCCATAGTTCAATTTGAGCTAAAGTTTGATTAGTAAATGAATTACTCATTACAAAACTTGGGTGACCTGTAGCACAACCTAAGTTTACTAAACGACCTTCAGCTAAAATGATAATATCATTTCCGTTTACAGTATATTTATCAACCTGTGGTTTGATTTCAACTTTTGAAGCTCCGTGATTTTTATTCATCCAAGCCATATCAATTTCGTTATCAAAATGACCAATGTTACAAACGATAGTTTTATCTTTCATTTTTTCGAAATGAGAACCCATTACGATATCTTTATTTCCTGTAGTTGTAATGATGATATCAGCATTTCCAACAACAGTGTCTAATTTTTTAACTTCAAAACCGTCCATTGCAGCTTGTAAAGCACAAATTGGATCAATTTCAGTAACTGTTACAATTGAACCTGCACCTTTAAATGAAGCAGCAGTTCCTTTTCCAACATCACCATATCCACAAACAACAACTCTTTTTCCTGCTAACATAATATCTGTTGCTCTACGAACTGCATCAACTGCAGATTCTTTACAACCATATTTGTTATCAAATTTAGATTTAGTAACAGAATCGTTAACGTTGATTGCTGGAATATGTAAAGTTCCATTTTGCATTCTTTCATATAAACGATGAACTCCTGTTGTAGTTTCTTCTGATAAACCTTTAATTTCTTTAATTAATTCAGGGAATTTATCAAAAACCATGTTTGTTAAATCTCCACCATCATCTAAAATCATGTTTAATGGTTTTCTATCTTCACCAAACCATAAAGTTTGTTCAATACACCAGTCAAATTCTTCTTCATTTAATCCTTTCCAAGCATAAACAGGAATTCCAGCAGCAGCAATAGCAGCAGCAGCATGATCTTGTGTTGAGAAAATGTTACAAGAAGACCAAGTAACATCAGCACCAAGAGCTACTAAGGTTTCAATTAAAACGGCAGTTTGGATTGTCATATGTAAACAACCAGCAATTCTAGCTCCTTTTAAAGGTTGGCTTGCACCATATTCTTCTCTTAAAGCCATTAATCCTGGCATTTCAGCTTCAGCTAATTCAATTTCTTTTCTTCCCCAATCAGCTAAAGTGATATCTTTAACTTTATAAGGTACATAAGTTGATGTTTTTGTGCTCATCTATTGTATATTTGTATTATTAATTTGAAAATGCAAAGGTAAGTAATTCCTTTTTATTTACTAATTATTTCACTTATTTTGTGAATTGTTTAGTAGTTTAATCATTTGAAATTCAGTAAAATATTCAATGCCAATTCATAAAATTATACATTTAAATCCGACTACTTCAATATATATATGGAAAATTGAAGAGGATTTCAATACTTTATTTAGAGCAATTCCTTTAAAAGACATCTCTTTAGCAAGAGTAGAATCAATGAAAGACGTGAAGCATCAAAAGGGCTTTTTGAGTATTAGACATTTATTGAAAATTGCTAATTATGATGATTTTGATTTATTTTATGATGAAAAAGGGAAACCACATTTAAAAGATGGTAAAGAAATTTCAATTACACATTCATTTGATTTTTCGGCTATAATTATAAGTGATAAGAAAGTCGGAATTGACATAGAATTAAGACGAGATAAGGTCCAACTAATTGCAAAAAAATTTGTGGATATAGAGTTTAATTATATTCAAAAAAATGACAAAGAATATACAAACTTATTGACTGTTGTTTGGGGAGCAAAGGAATCCATTTATAAATTATACAATCAAAAAGGGTTGTTTTTTATTGAAAATATAGTGGTTCATCCATTTAAAATGATTGATGATAAAGGAACTGCGGAAGTCAATTATGATAATAGAAAATCTCTTTATGATTTTGCTTTTGAAGAAATAGAAAATTATACTTTAGTGTATGCATTAGAACAAGTTGAAAATGCATAAAATTTACCAAGAAATACTTGCTGCAAAAAAGAATAACCAAAAATTATTGGCTATTTTATTGGATCCAGATGATATTAAATTAGAAATTTTAGATAGTTTAATTTCAAAAATTAATAAATCTCCTGCTACTCATATTTTTGTGGGTGGAAGTTTGGTTCAAACGAATCAAATAGATGCTATTATTCAAAAAATTAAACAACATTGTAAATTACCAATTCTATTATTTCCAGGAAATCCTTCTCAAATTTCTAAATATGCAGATGGAATTTTGTTTCTAAATTTAATTTCAGGAAGAAATCCAGAGTATTTAATAGAACATCAAGTTAATGCTGTTCCTGTTCTTGAAAAAACAAATTTGGAAATTATTTCTACGGGCTATATTTTAGTCGAAAATGGCAAACAAAGTGCTGTGGAACGAATAAGTCAGACAAAACCTTTGGATAGGAATAATATTGATTATGTAAGTCAAACAGCAAAAGCTGGAGAATATATGGGTAACAAATTGATTTATCTAGAAGCTGGAAGTGGAGCCAAAAAACCAATTTCATTAGAAATGATTGAAAATACAATTAATAAAATTAATGTTCCTTTGATTGTTGGAGGAGGAATTAGAACTAAGGCAGGAATTGAAAGTGCATATAAAGCAGGAGCAGATTTAGTAGTTATAGGAACTGCTTTTGAAAATAATCCAAATTTTTTTGAAGAATGATTGAGTTTTTATTTTCACAATACAGCGATTATGAAACCATTGATATAGTCTTGGAAATAACAGCTATCTTATTTGGATTGGCAAGTGTTCTTTTTGCAAAAAATAATAATATTTTAGTCTTTCCAACAGGAATAATTAGCACTATAATATTTGTTTATTTATTGAATAAATGGGGTTTAGTTGGTGATATGTTGATTAATGGATATTACACTACTATGAGCATTTACGGGTGGTATATTTGGACAAGAAAAACGGAAAATAAACCAGAATTTCCAATTTCTCAAATGGAAGTAAAAGAATATTATCAAGGATTTGCCATTTTTATTTTTACAATGCTTTTTGTTGTTATAGTATATAAATATTTTGATAAATTTACAAGTTGGACAGCATATGTTGATACATTTACTACGGGTGTTTTCTTTGTTGGAATGTGGTTAATGGCAAAACGAAAAATAGAAAATTGGTTACTTTGGATAATTGGAGACATAGTTTCAGTACCTTTATACTTTCATAAAGGATATACTTTTACAAGTATTCAATATGCAATCTTTACAATAATTGCAATTTATGGTTATTTAGAATGGAAGAAAAACTTAGAATAAAAGATATAAAACAAATTCAAGAAAAAGGAATTTCATTAGATAAAATTGAACAACAACTTCAGTTTTTTAAAAATGGAGTATCTAAAGTAAATCTTGAAAAATCTGCAACGATTGATGATGGAATTTCACTTTTTTCTGAGAAAGAAATTGAAGATTTGTGTCAATTTTTTGATGAAAATAAAGACAAAATGGTCATTAAAAAATTTGTTCCTTCTTCTGGTGCTGCTAGTAGAATGTTCAAGTTTTTAAATGAATTTTTAGCTGAATTTGATTTTGAAAAAGGAACTATTAATTCTTATATCAACCATCATAAAGAACATGATTTACCTGTTTTTTTGGTTGGACTAAAAAATTTTCCATTTTACAGAGAAGTAAAAGACAAAATTTTAGAATTTTATCCGGATTATTATAGCTTGGAGAAAGATGAAAAAGATTATTTATTCATAAAAACTCTTTTGTCTTCTGAATATTTTGATTTTGCCAATAAACCAAAAGGGATTTTGCCTTTTCATGCAAAAAACAACTCAATTCTTACTCCTGTAGAAGAGCATTTAAATGAAACTATTTTTTATAAAAAAGAAGATAAAAAAGCAAAAGTTCATTTTACAATTTCAAAAGAACATCAAAAACAATTTGAGAATATCACTAATAAGTATCCAGAAGTTGATGTTTCTTACTCTTTTCAAAAAGAAGAAACGGATACAATTGCTGTAAATTTAGACAATACACCTTTTAGGTTAGATGATGGAAGTTTGCTTTTTAGACCTGGTGGACATGGAGCTTTAATTGAAAATTTAAACCAATTAAAATCGGACATTATTTTTATAAAAAATATAGATAATGTCTCTCAAAATCATATTTCAGATATCATAAAATATAAGAAGGTTTTAGGAGGATTGCTGTTAAAAATCCAACAGCAAGTTTTTGCTTATTTAGAAAAATTAGAAACTAAAGATAGTTCTGATAAATTTATATCAGAAATTGAACTATTTGCAAAAGAAAATCTGAATATTATCTTACCTATTGATTTTGACAAATACCAATCGGAATATAAAGTTGAGTTACTTTTTAATGAACTAAATAGACCTATTCGTGTTTGCGGAATGGTTAAAAACGAAGGAGAACCTGGTGGTGGTCCTTTTTGGGTCAAAGGTGAAAATGGATTATCAACTTTACAAATTGTTGAAACATCTCAAATTAATATGAAGGATAAAGAGCAGAAGAAAATTGTTGAATTTGCAACTCACTTTAATCCTGTAGATTTAGTTTGTGGTATAAAAGATTATAAAAAAAATAAGTTTGATTTATCCCAATTTGTTGATCCTAACACAGGCTTTATTGTTGAAAAAAATAAGTTTGGAAAACCAGTTAAATCATTTGAATTACCAGGTTTATGGAATGGAGCCATGGCAAAATGGATTACAATTTTTGTAGAAGTTCCATTGTCAACATTTAATCCAGTAAAAACAGTAAACGATTTGTTGAAACCAGCTCATCAACCTGAAGACAAAGATAGTTAAATGGATAAAGAAACTCTTTTAAAAGAACTCAACTATAAAGCCATTAGAAGTAGTGGTGCTGGTGGACAAAACGTGAATAAAGTTTCATCAAAAGTGGTTTTGAGCTTTGACTTGGGAAATTCTGAAGGTTTAAACGAAGAAGAAAAAACCTATTTAAAAGAAAAAATAGCTTCAAAACTCACGCAAGATTTCATCTTAATTTTAAATTGTGATGAAGATAGAAGTCAAGTAAAAAACAAATCAATTGTCACCAAACGTTTTCTTGGAATAATTGAAAAAGGATTAACAAAACCAAAAATTAGAAGAGCCACAAAAGCCACAAAAGCTTCTAAAGAAAGAAGATTAAAAATTAAAAAGGTGACTTCATTAATCAAGAAAAACAGAAAAAAACCTGACCTATAATTTTTTTAAAATTTGGAATTTGTTTTTTAAAAAATTAGACTACATTTGCACCGTCTCAAAGGGGTGCTCTAAATATCGAGCTGAGATTATACCCATAGAACCTAGAACAGGTAATGCTGTTTAGGGAAAAGACAAAAGCAAATGTGCACGTTTGTTTGCGTCTGGAGTTTTCAATTTTAATTTTAACCAAAGAATAATTACCCCTTTTATTCGTATAATTTATTTACGAATGAAACAATTATTTAAAAAAAGAGAAAAGAAAAAAGAGAAAAGAACAAAGACTTATTTACAAATTTCAACTGTTTTCTATTCTCTGTTTTCTATTTTCTATTCTCTGTGCTCTTTTTCACAAGAAACAGAAACTGATTCTACAAAAGTTACGCAACTAAAAGAAGTTGTGCTAACATCTGTAAGAGCAAAAGAGAAAGACCCTATCACTTTTACCAATATTTCTAAAGAAGAAATTGCTAAAAGAAACCTTGGACAAGATATTCCAGTTTTATTAAATTATCAACCTTCTGTAGTAACAACAACTGATGCAGGAAATGGAGTTGGTTACACTTACATGAGAGTTAGAGGTTCAGATGGTTCTCGAATTAATGTTACATTGAATGGTGTTCCTTTTAACGATAGCGAAAGTCAAGGTTCATTTTTTGTGAATTTACCTGACTTTGCTTCATCTATTCAGAGTGCTCAGTTACAAAGAGGTGTTGGAACTTCAACAAATGGAGCTGGAGCTTTTGGAGCAAGTTTAAATGTGGAAACAAAATCGTTTCAAGAAGAAGCTTATGCTGAAATAGCTAATTCTGCAGGAAGTTTTGGAACAAGAAAACATACTTTAGCTTTTGGAACAGGTTTGCATAATAATTTTGAAATCAACGGAAGATTGTCTCAAATAGCTTCTGATGGTTTTATAGACAGAGCTTCAACGAATATGTTTGGTTATTTCTTAAATGCCAATTATGTTAAAGAAAACACTTTAATAAAATTTTTAGCTTTTGGAGGAAAAGAAAAAACTTATCAAGCTTGGTATGGTCTTGAAGATGAAGAAAAGTTGGAAAATGATAGAACGTATAATTTGGCTGGACTTTATTTTGACGAAAATGGAAATGAGCAATTCTATGATAATGAAACCGATAATTATTGGCAAAATCATTTTCAATTGCATTGGTCAGAAAAATGGAATTCAAAATGGAACTCAAATGTAGCTTTACACTATACTATTGGAAAAGGATATTTCGAACAATATAAAGAAGATGAAGATCTTTTAGAATACAATTTACCTGATTTTAATGGGATAACAACTTCAGATTTAGTTAGAAAAAGATGGTTGGATAATGATTTTTTTGGAGCAACTGCAAATTTTAATTACGACAATAAGAAAACCAATTTTCAAATTGGTGGTGCTGTAAATAGATATTTAGGAAAGCATTATGGTGAAGTAGTAAATACACAATTTTATGTTCCTGGAGCAAATCGCTATTATGACAACTTCGGAAACAAAGATGACATCAATATATATGGTAAAATATCTCAAGAATTAACTAACAAAATAAATGTTTTTGCTGATTTACAATATAGAATGGTCTTTTATCAAGCAGATAGTTATAAGTTTGAAAATGATGTAAATGACACCTTTCGTTTCTTTAATCCAAAAGTAGGATTGAATTATCAATTGAATACTAAAAATATGTTTTATGGTTATTTCGGAATTGCCAACAAAGAACCAAGAAGAGATGATTACGAAAACGGAAGTACAAAATCAGAACGTTTAAAAGACTTTGAACTAGGTTGGAAATACAATTCTAAAAAAGTAAAAGTTAATACGAATGCCTTTTTTATGGATTACACTAATCAGTTAGTTTTAACAGGTGCATTAAATGATGTAGGTTCTCCAATATTTACAAACAGTGGAAAAAGTTATAGAGTTGGTCTTGAAGTTGATGCTCAAATTGAGATTACAGATAAATTGTTTTTTCAACCAAATGTTACGTTGAGTCAAAATAAAAATAAAGATTTTTTCTTTCAACGTGATGGAGAATTAACAAACCTTGGTGATACTAATATTGCTTTTTCTCCAGACGTAATTGCTGGTGGAAATATTACTTTTTTACCATTGAAAAAATTACAAGTTTCATTGCTGTCTAAATATGTTGGAAAACAATATATGGGAAATATTGATTCAGAAGAATCAACTTTGGATGCTTATTTTATTAATGATTTAAATGTAAATTATGAATGGAATATCAATAAAGGAATAAAATCTATTATCTTTTCTGGTTTAGTAAATAATATTTTTAATATTGAATACGAGTCTAATGGATATTTTTATACCTATGATGATGATTCAACTGGAAATGTCATTACGTATGAAGGAGCAGGATATTATCCACAAGCAGGAATTAATTTCTTAGCAGGAATGACCTTAAAATTCTAAGCAAAAGAGGGAAGTTTTTTAAAACTTCCCTCTTTTTTAATTATAAACTCTAATTATGTTTCCATTAACTTCTGTTCGATAAGGTTTCATCGGATAAGTTTTTCCTTCAGATAGCCCAGTAAAAAGACTATATTCTGCATCATCACAAGGACACTTAGCATTGATTCCATTTAAAGTCATCGAAGAACAATCACTCAATGCTTGATTAGGACAAGCTGCATCAAATGCTGTATAACCTGTTCCTGTATTGAAAACAAAAATTCCTCTTATTCCAACTCCAGCAGTAGTAATTAAAACTCCATTTCCTGGAAATTGTAAATTGCTATAAGTAGGTAAGTTCAAATTCACGTTTAAATTCACAGGATAATCAGGTAAAAAAGGATTTTTATTTCCAACACTATCTTTTTCGCAACCCATAAAAAAGGGTAGTAATAAAAGTAAGATATATTTCTTCATAGCATAATTTTACACCAAATTTAATACTTTTGAATTACTAACAATCAAAATTATATCTTAAAAAATTTCGGAATCAAAATATTTGTTATATTTGCATATAGGAATCCCACTCGTATGGGATTTTTTCTATTTTTATAAACAATGAAGTTATGAGTACAGTATCTTATTACACAGCAGAAGGATTAAAGCATTTAAGAGAAGAATTAGATCAACTAAAAAGTATAGAACGACCAAAAGCATCACAAGCTATTGCAGATGCAAGAGATAAAGGTGACTTGTCTGAAAATGCAGAATATGATGCAGCAAAAGAAGCACAAGGACTTTTAGAAATGAAAATTTCAAAATTAGAAGAAGTAGTTGCTAATGCAAGATTGATTGATGAGTCACAATTGGATTTATCTAAAGTTCTAGTATTATCAAAAGTGAAAATAAAAAACCAAACTAATGGTATGGAAATGAACTATACTTTAGTAGCAGAAAGTGAAGCAGATTTAAAAACAGGAAAAATTTCTGTAACTTCTCCAATTGGAAAAGGTTTGCTAGGAAAATCTGTTGGTGATATTGCAGAAATTACTGTTCCAAATGGGACTTTAAAATTTGAAATATTAGAAGTTTCAAGATAAATTTTTTCAAACCAAGACCAATTATCAAAAACCTTTTACCTAAAAAAAATGGCTTCTATTTTTACTAAAATAATTAACGGTGAAATTCCATGTTATAAAATTGCTGAAGACGATAATTTTTTAGCTTTTTTAGATGTGAATCCTAATGCAAAAGGACATACTTTATGTATTCCAAAGCAAGAAATCAATAAAATCTTTGATATGGAAGAAGACCAATATCTTGGATTGATGCAATTTAGTAGAAAAGTAGCAATTGCTCTTGAAAAATCAGTTGAATGTAAAAGAGTTGGTGTAGCAGTAGTTGGTTTAGAAGTACCTCACGTTCATGTTCACTTAATTCCATTACAGGATATGGATGATATGCGTTTTCAACGAAAAGTAAGTTTAGAAAAAGAAGAATTTGAAACTATTGCTCAAAAAATAGCTTCAAATTTAAACTAAAAATAATCTTTTGGTGTAGTTTTTGTTTTCTACTGCATTATGAAATACCTCTTTTATTTTTTATTTTTTCAAACGATAGCTTTGGCTCAAGTCAAGAGCATTTATGCTGATGTTGAAAAAACAATGCAAGCTATTCCTGATAGTCAAAAGAAATCTTCAAAAGATATTGCCAACTTCATCAAAGGTAAGTTTTCTTCAGAAGAATCTCAAATTAAAGCAGCTTATTACTATGTAATTTCAACGGTGTCTTATGATGTTAATCATGAGTTTACGGTTAATTTGGTAATTTCTGATGACGAAATGGTTTCCAAAACAATTGCTACTAAAAAAGGAGTTTGTATTCATTATGCTAAATTTTTCAAAGATATAATCACGCAATTAGGTTATAATTGTCAAGTTATTTCGGGTTATACCAAAAAAGATAAAGTTCTCGCTGACCAATCTCATGCTTGGAATGCGATAAAATTGAAAGATGGTAATTGGTATCTTTTTGATCCAACATGGGATTCTGGATTCAAGCAAAACGGTAAATTTGTTAGAAGATTGAGTTCCAAATATTATAAAACAAAACCAATTGTAATGTTGCAATCGCATATGCCTTTTGATTATATGTGGCAGTTTTTGAATTATCCTATATCAGAACAAAATTTTATCGATAGTAATTTTCAACAAGATAAAAACCAAAAAGTTTTTGATTATGACGAAACTATAAAAACATTTTTAACTCTTTCTGAAAACGAACAATTAGTTGGTTTGAAAGAGCGAATGATTCAAACAGGGTATAAAAACAAATTAGCCAAAGAACGTTTTGAAATTTTAAAAAAGCAATTAGAAGTATATTCTTTAAATGCTAATGTGAGAGAATTGAACGCAATCACAACAAGTTATAATGAAGGTGTAAAATTGCTAAACGATTTTATTTACTACAGAAATGCTCAATTTAGACCTCTAAAAGAGGATAAAGAGATTTTAGAAATGATTCAAAAACCGTTAGACATTTTTGAAGAATGTAGTG
The DNA here is from genome assembly GCF_042652765.1 of Flavobacterium ponti. Lineage (NCBI taxonomy): Bacteria > Pseudomonadati > Bacteroidota > Flavobacteriia > Flavobacteriales > Flavobacteriaceae > Flavobacterium > Flavobacterium ponti. Next base: position 84,621 of record NZ_JBHSGW010000003.1, on the reverse strand, counting down.
ATAAAGTATATAAATTAGGTTTTGTAGGTCAGGATAATTTATACGATTTAAATAAATTTAAAAGAGGCTTAATTGATATAATTGAAGAAACTAAAAAACATAAAACCTTTGTAAAAGATTATCTAACGAAAAGTACTAAAGAACGAAAAAAAATGTTTTTAGTTAAGAAATAGACGTTGTTTTTTTATAGCTAATTTGCATGGTTGTTCCTTTTCCTATTTCAGATTGAGCTACTTTTATTCTTCCTTTGTGATATTCTTGTACAATTCTTTTAGTTAGAGACAACCCTAAACCCCAACCACGTTTTTTAGTGGTAAAGCCAGGTTCAAAAACTTTTGTAAAAGATGATTTTGGAATTCCTTTTCCAGAATCTGTAATTTTTATACGAACATAATCTTCTTTTTCTTCGATTACTAATGTTAAGTTTCCTTTGCCTTTCATAGCATCAATAGCATTTTTCACTAAATTTTCAATGGTCCAACTATGCAAAGCCGGATTTATAGCCACATTTATTTCGTTTTTTGGAGCTATAAACTTGAAATCTACTTGTTTTGAACTTCTATCTTTTAAATAATCAAACGAACTTCTAGTTTCTTCAATAATATCTTTTATTTCTAAAACAGGTTCTGAACCTACTTTTGAAAATCTATCGGTTATGGTTTGAAGTCTATTGATGTCTTTTTCAATTTCTTCAATAGTAGAAGGTTCAACATTATCCATTTTCAAAATTTCTAACCAACCAATTAATGAAGAAAGCGGTGTTCCTATCTGATGAGCCGTTTCTTTTGCCATTCCAGCCCATAATTTGTTTTGGGTAGACATTTTTGTAGCTCTATAAAAATTGTAAACTACAGCTCCAAAAAGTAGAATAATTAAGAGTAAAGCAATTGGATAATATTTTAATTGAGTTAATAAAGGAGAATTACCATAGTAAAGCATTTGATTTTCCATGGTAATGGGTTGATTTTGTGTTTTTAAATCTTTAAAAAAATCGTTTAATTTTATAGAATCTTTTGTGATATTTTCATCAATATTAGCAAAATTACTGATAGTTCCATTTTCATCTTCAACAATGATTGGAATTGTTGTATTATGAGTTGTAATTTCAAGTATTAAATCTAAATCTGTATTTTCATCGGCTTTAGCTAATGATTTTTGAGCAGTTGCCCATAATTCCATTTTAATTCGTTCTTCATTTTTAAAAATTTGAAAAAAGTTATAGGTATTCCATAGAATTAATACCACGATTAAAAAGGAAGATATAATAATAAACCAGCGAGTTGAGTTGCTTCTTTCGGTAAACTGCATGCAATTTTTTTGTTAAAAGTACTAAAATTTAAACAAAGTTTTAAGACCTTATTTAAACGTTTTTAATCTTAAAAAATTATATTTGTAAAAATGTTATTTTATGATTTCAATTAATCCAAAAGAGGTTTCTCCGGCTAAATTACAAGGTTATTTGCAAAGTGCTATTGCTCCTAGACCAATTGCTTTTGCCAGTACAGTTGATGAAAAAGGAAATCCAAATTTATCACCATTTAGTTTTTTTAATGTCTTTAGTTCAAATCCACCAATTTTGGTTTTTTCTCCAGCTAGAAGAGTAAGAAATAACACCATAAAGCACACTTTAATAAATTGTGATTCTACAAAAGAAGTTGTAATTAATATTGTTGATTATGCAATGGTGCAACAAATGTCATTGTCAAGTACAGAATATGCTGATGGTGTCAATGAATTTGATAAATCAGGTTTAACCATGTTGGCTTCTGATGTTGTAAAACCGTTTAGAGTAGCCGAAAGTCCTGTGCAATTTGAATGCAAAGTAAATGATATAATTGCTTTAGGAACTGAAGGTGGAGCAGGAAATTTAATCATTTGTGAAGTGGTGAAAATTCACGTAAGTGAAACTATTTTGGATGATAATGGAATGATTGACCAACTTAAAATTGATTTAGTTTCAAGATTAGGTGGCAATTGGTATAGCAGAGCAATTAATGGTTTATTTGAAGTAGAAAAACCGTTAAGTACTCTAGGAATTGGAGTAGATAATATTCCAGAATTTATTAAAGAAAGCTCTTATTTTGATGGAAATGATTTGGGAAAATTAGGTAATATTGAAGCTATTCCAAATGAAGAAGAAATTGCTATCTTTGTACAAGAAAATTTTGCAATTAAAGGTGTTTTAAGTTCGGATGATGAAGGTAAAAAACATCAAAAAGCCAAAGAATATTTAGATAATAATGATGCAATTAGTGCTTGGAAAGTACTTTTAGCCAAACAATAAAAAGTAAGTAATATGGAAATTTTAGGAAGAGTAAAGGTTATTAACCCAGAACAACAAATTAGTGCAACGTTCAAAAAAAGAGAATTAGTTGTTACAACAGACGAGCAATATCCTCAACATATCATGATTGAGTTTACTCAAGATAAAACAGATTTGTTAAACAATTATACTCCAGGAGAACAAGTAAAAGTTTCTATCAATTTGAGAGGTAGAGAATGGGTAAATCCACAAGGAGAAACAAAATATTTCAACAGCATTCAAGGTTGGAGAATTGAAAAAATGCAACCAGAAGCACCACAAGGAAATGTTCCTCCAATGCCAGCTGCTGATGCATTTGAACCAGCTTCAAACTTCAATGAAGAAGAGCATGACGATTTACCTTTCTAAATAGAAAATAGAGTAAAGAGTAAAAAAAAGAAAGCCATTCATAAATTAATTTGAGTGGCTTTTTCATAAAGATTAGTCTTTTTTCTCTCCTCTTTTTTCTTTCATCTTTCTCAAAATGTATTACGTAACCCAAAAACTTTATTTTCCACCAGTTGAAGAAGCTTCTTATGAAGGTATTTTGGCTGTTGGTGGAGATTTATCAACCGAAAGATTACTACTTGCTTATAGAAGTGGTATTTTTCCTTGGTTTGAAGCAGATGAACCAATACTTTGGTGGTCACCAGCAGACAGAATGGTTGTAAATCCTCATGATTATAAAGTCAAGAAAAGTTTACGAAATATTATTAATCGAGACATTTTTAAAATTACATTCAATCAAAATTTTGAAGCAGTAATTACCAATTGCCAACAAATAAAAAGAGTAGGACAGAACGGAACTTGGATTACTCAAGACATGATTAATGCTTATTGCAAATTACATAAACAAGGATTTGCACAATCTGTTGAGGTTTGGCAAGATGATGAGTTAGTTGGTGGTTTGTATGGTGTAGATTTAGGAATTATCTTTTGTGGAGAAAGTATGTTTTCAAAAGTACCAAATGCTTCAAAAGTTGCTTTTGTAAAATTGATTGAATATCTAAAAGAAAATAAGTATCGATTATTGGATTGCCAAGTTCATAATGATCATTTAGAAAAATTGGGAGCATTTGAAATTTCTAGAGATAGTTTTATGAGAATTTTGGAAGGTTGATAAGAAACTTTGAGTATTAAAAAGTTAAATTTGTTTTTTCACTCCATTTTAATTCTTTAGGTAATTTTTGATTACTAAATTCAATATGAATTACCCTTCTTTTTTGATTGTTTGTAGTTTTATTTGAAGCATGAAATAATAAAGGCTTCATGATCATGATTCCTCCTTTTTCTACCTCGCAAATTGTTTCAATTTCATGTTTAAAATCAATATTATCAGTTCTTAAAACCCCTTTTTTATGAGATTTGTTTATAACTTTTAAAGCTCCATTTTCTTTTGTTGTATTGTCAAGATGAATCCTTATTGTAAAATTTTTTTCTAATATTTCATTTGGCGGTTGGACAGCAAATTGGTTTTGTTTTTTTGTCCAGTTTTCATAATTCTCTATTTCTACTTTTTTGTTAACTGAAATAGTTAAGTCTTGATGATAAGCTACAAACCAGTTTGATTTTTCAGGTTTATCAAAATATATAGATTTAGTAATAAAGAAATGTTCTCCAAAGTTTGTTTCTATTATTTTTTTTAATTTTTCATTAAAAATAAATTCTATTGATTTTGGAATTTCTTTGTGAAATTGTCGAATTGCAAAAATACCATCAGATTTTCTAAATGTTGAATTTTCAGTATTATTTTCAGTAACTTTTTCTATTTCTAGAATAATATTTTCAATTTCAACATTAGAGTAAATATTATTGATAATAATAAACCCTTCAGAATTTATTTCATTTAAATAATTCATTTTAAAAGCAATTTAATTTCTCCTAACAAAACAGTCTTCCACATGATCATTTATCATTCCTGTAGCTTGCATGTGAGCATACATAACAGTTGAACCCACAAATTTAAATCCACGTTTTTTTAAATCTTTGCTAATTGCATCAGAAAGTGGAGTAGTTGCCGGAACGTCTTTTAAGGTTTTCGGTTTGTTGTCAATGGGTTTTCCATCCACAAAATTCCAAATGTATTTGGAGAAACTACCAAATTCTTTTTGCACTTCTATAAAAGCGATTGCATTAGAAATAGTAGCTCTTACTTTTAATTTGTTTCTGATGATTCCTTCGTTTTGCAATAATTCTTCAACTTTTGAATCGTCATATTTTACAATTTTCTTATAGTCAAAATTGTCAAAAGCTTTTCTGAAATTCTCTCGTTTTGCTAAAATTGTATACCAACTCAAACCTGCTTGAAATGTTTCTAAAATAAGAAATTCAAAAAGAGAATCATCATCATAAACAGGTTTTCCCCATTCATTATCGTGATAATCTCTATATAAATCATCTTTTTCGCACCAAGCACAACGTTTTTTTATTATCATAGAAATTTAATCTTCGTAATATTCATCATCATAGCCATATCTGTTGTAAGCATCGCTCATTTTTTGATAAGTAGCACGTGGATGATTTGTGTTAATACTTTCGTCAATAACAGACTTTATGTAAGGTTCTATTTCTTTTTCCTCAATAATTGCTTTTGAACGTAATTTTTTAAACGCTTGTGGATTTATTTTTCCGTCTTCCATAACGAAAGCAATTCCACCAATTCTTTCAGCGTTTTTGTTGTATGAATCTTCATCAATGTCAACAATTTTATAGAAAAAATAATGAATCTCTTTTTTATCTTGTGTAATAATTCTTTTTTCTAAAAAGGTAACTTCATCTTTGTCTTTTTTCAAATCATCAAAATAACGCATTCCTGCTAAAGCAATTGTGTCTTCTCCAAATTTGTTCAATTCTTCTAACTCTTTAGTATGATGCAACATTTGAAAAGCTACGAATTTTGTCTTAGGCTTTGCCATCAGTCTTTCAATGGTTTTTTTGTTGATTTCGTTGTTTTTGTCCAATTGTATTTTGGCTAAACCTATATTTACATTTTCCACATCTAGTTTATGCACTTTTGCATATAATTCTGCTACAGCTTTTTCTTTTTTAAATGGATAAAGAATGTTTAAATAGCTTATTAATTCATCTGTTGGAGCATAACTTCCATCGTCATAATAACCATAATCATCATTATCTTTTATGTTTTGTTTTTGTTTCCAACTTAAAACACGTTTGTATTCTAATTTGGCATTAGTCAATAGCATTTTTTTGTATGATTTAAGTTTCTTTGGGTTACCCAAATTTGATTCAATCAATTTATTTGTGAAATCAATAATTGGAGTATGATATTCATTTACACTATAAAACTGAAACACATCTGGAAATAAAACTTCACTATTTTTAATATCATATTCAAAAGTGCTAAATAAACTTGTTACTTCATATTCATTGTCAGAAAGCGGTAAATCATATTCAAGTAACTTTCCTATGACTTTGTAAGCTTCCTTGCTTTTTTGATTCGTTAAAGCATTTAAAATAGCAAATTGAATTGAAGTTGTTACATTTTCTTTTTTATAAACTTCTTCTAAATAAGGAATAATTGCTGGGTCTTTTATTTGTCCAATTTTTTCGTAAAGAGCTACAAGTGTTTCAATTTCATCTTGTTTGAATTCAAAACCATCTAAAAACTCCTTTACTTGAGGTAAATCTTCTTTTGAAATGTCTAAAAAGTACACTGATTTTAAAGCAGAATATCTGATTGTGTCATTTTCACTGTAAGCATCAGCAACAAAATATTTAAATTTATTTTCAAAAACAGAAGGTGTAATAATGGTATCAAAAGGTTTGAACGAATTAAATGTTTTTTCCACAAAAGCATCATCGTTTTTATACTCTTTTTCTACCAAAGTTTTCATTAAATACGACATTCCATCTTTAAAAACAGCTTTGTATTTAATAGCTTGATTAGAATTAGGTTTTACAGCCAAAACATTCATTTCGTGAACGGTTTTATCTGCATTTGATGTCAATTTTTCATCCACTAACTCAATTTTATTTTTGTCTTTTTTGTTGAAACCAAGTTCTTCATCCCAACGCGAAATATTGTAACTCAATTTTTTCTTTTTATCAGAATCTTCATTTTTAAGATCTGATGGAGTTACATCACCAGCAACCATTTCAACAGCTGTTTCAACGCTTTCTACTGAATCCATTGCAGAATCGTAATTGTCATAAGAATTGCTTGCAAAATCTGATTTTATATGATCTCTAAATTCTTTCCAAACTGAATCTAAATTTTTCTCACTATCATATTTATGATATTGATAGAACGAAAGTTCAACATCTTTTCCTGTTGGTGAAATAAAAGCAAAGGCTTTTGACTTTACTTTAAAAATATTCTCCTTTTTTTGGTAACTATTGTAATCTCTATCAAACCTAAAATCAAGATATTCGTTTTGTTTTTTAGGAATTTCTATTGAAAACATTGCTGTACTATCTACATAAACTCTAGTTTCAACTTCAGCATTTAATTTTTTTGTAATAAACGAATTGAAAAATGCTTCTGTTTTATTTTTTGAAGCTCCAACAGTTCCTAAAAGATAGTATTTACTTCCATTGATAACAGATTTTAAATAAATATCTTTTGAACCAATTTTAGATTGCGACACAAAACTCATCTCATTTTTATTGAATGATGTGTTTGTTGAATCTAAATCATGTTGGTTATAAAATTCATATTGAATTCTTTTTAGCTCAAATTCTGTATCTTCTAAATTATCATTATCTCCAAGTGTTTGCTCTTCTATAAAGTAATTTGATTTTTCAGATTCATCATAAGCTAATAATTTGATATCTGCATATTGTTTGTCAAAATCTTTATTTCCTTGTGTGATATAATATGAAGGAACTTCTACTTCAAAACCACCTTTTTTAGGTACAAATTTTTGAGTGCTATTTTCATTTGATTTTAAAGTAATATTGTCAAAAACATAGGATTCATATTGACGCACATAATCACCTTCACCACCCATAATTACTGCAATTATTTCAAGTGGAGTGATATAATATCTATAATGTTGAGCATTGTTAGTTTTGGTTTTACTTTTGATATCATAAACCAAATAGTTTTTTTCATTATAGAATTTTTTATCCAAAATATCCCCTGGAATGTTTTCATAAAATAAACTATCCAAAGATTTATGGTTGAATAAAGTGTTGTCTTTTGTGATAAAGTCCTTTAAAAGACTTCTTTTTACATTGATATAACCACCATTTGCTAAATCTGGTGACTCAAAGTTTTCTCCATTTTCTAAAACCAATTTGTAAAGTGGTAAAGAAAGCATTCCGTCTGTTGAAGTTTTAGTTTCAAATTCAGGTTTAATAAAATACTCTTCAATTTGTTTTTTGGTTTTTCTTCCTTCATCAGTATATTCTCCAAAAACTGGTTTTACAGTATATCCTTTTGCTCTTAAAGCTTCAATAATTCCATTTTTTCCTGGTAAATGAGCTGCTCCAACAGCTGCAAATAAACTACCTGTTTTCATGATTGAATCCATGCTCTTAACCATATCTGTATTTCTGTCATAAAGCATGGCTTTTAAATAGGTTTCAGAAGAAGATAAAACAGTCAAAGAATCTAGCATATCTAAATCCTTTTCACGATAGTAATCCATCATGGCTTCATTGTAGTTTTTGTTTTTTAGCAGTTTTTTGAGTTTTTGACGGTTTTCCTCAACATCTTTTGGTTTTACTTTAGCTTCAGCCTTCATAATGTTGATAGTTGAAGATTTTACATCTTCTAATCCTAACGTTTTTTTACCATATTTTCTTCCAGTTCTATAAATAAACATATCAAGATACGTGTCTTCTTGATAATCTTTGTTCATTTCATTAGTTCTTGAAAGTAAGCCAATTAAATTATAATTTGTTCCTCTGAATAAAGGATATAAATCTTCTTTTTTGGGTTTTGTAATATAAAAATTGCTATAAAAGGCACCGTAACCATAATTGCTGCCATACATTCCACTAAAGATGTTATATAAATCTGACCAAGTGGTTGGGTCACTTTCATTGGCTACAAAATCAGCTTCCATAAGATGTTTAAAAAAAGCATCTGATAAATGATAGGAAACTTTTTCACTCACGTGCATAGAACCATAAACGTAAGAGTTTTTTTGAAGGCCATTTCCGCTAATTTCCCAAAGAAGACTTTGATATTTTTTTTCTTGTGCTTGTGTAAAGCAAACAAACAAAAGTGCAATCAGAATGATTTTTTTAGACATAAAAGATATGATAAGTGTATATGATAGTATTTTTCAAATATATGGAATTTTTAAAACATTGTTTAAAATAAAAAAACCTTAATTCGTTGTGGAATTAAGGTTTTTGAAATTGACCTTTTTTATATTTAAAAAAGGATAACTTTTACTAATCAATTTTAATCATAGTAGTTTCCCCTAAAGGAATAAAAATTATCTGTTCTCCAGATGTGTATGATGAATCAGGTCCTAGCTTAAAGTTAGCACCGTTGTCTGCTTTAAAAATTATAGTTTCGGGAGTTGATGCATCGGTTTTATATATTTGATACCTAACACCAACATTTTTAGTTTTATCTATAAAATTACCGGACAAATAATCATCACCAGCAAATTTAAAACCACTAGTATTTATATTATTCATATTTGTTTCATTTAGGTTATCATATAATAAAACTCCATTAATTACAAGCTTATATCTTATTCTAACTTCATCAATATAAGAATATGTAGATTCTAATTGACCTTGAATAATATCCCCTAAAAAGCGTTGATCTCTTTTTTCTATTTTTATTATAAAAAGTGTACCATTTTGATTATATTGCCATGTGCCAACATATTGATCTCTCTCATTAGCAGTATCCATAGCGTAATTGCCATTTTCAGCAAAATGAATATCATCACTTTCAATTGCCAAAGATGTAGTGGATAGTACAGGGTAACCTGGTACTTCTTGTGCTTTTGCAAAACAAAAAAACAAAAGTGCAATAAGAATGATTTTTTTAGACATAAAAGATATGATATGTGTATATGATAGTAATTTTCAAATATATGGAATTTTTAAAAACATTGTTTAAAATAAAAAACCTTAATTCTAGAACGAATTAAGGTTTTTAAAATTGTCTTGTATTTTTTATTGTCTAGTTAAGGTCAAATCTACTTTTGGCAAAAACATAGGAATGTCTTGTTGATTTGCATATGGGCAGTCAAAATATAAATATTCATCAAAGCTAAAATCCTTATAAAGAATTTGATTTGGATTATTTATATCCTTAACAAGTGTAAACTTTATATTGTTATTACAATTATCTGAATCATTATATTGAAAAAAATATTCAGAAAAAATATTACCTAAATTATATATTTTATAATTTTCATAGGATGTAATATTTAAATCATCATATAATATTATGTTTAGATTTAAATCAACTACTTTAAATTTACATAAAAGCATGTCTCTGTAATAATATTCTCCATTTGATAAAGTTATTAAATGTTTGGTGAATTTTACAAATTCAAAAGTATACTCTTTATTGTTAATGTTTCCTTTCCATGTTCCTTCCCAAAAAGTAAAAATATCGTTTAGATCTTTCTTATAAGCACCGTTTGGTTCGTCAATTGTTTTAAGTGGCACTACTATTTGAGCGCCACAACTTAAGTTTATTGTAAAAAATAAAAAGCAAATAAATTTTAATATATTTTTCATAATTTAAATATAATAAAAAAACCTTAATTCGTTATAGAATTAAGGTTTTTAAAATTGTGAGTTTCTGAAACGAGTTCAGAATAAATATTATCCTAAAGCAACTCTTTTGAATCCTGTTACAGTTAAATCTCCATTTACAGATTTAACATAAGCAGCAACACTCATAGAACCGTCTTTAATAAAATCTTGGTTTACTAAAGTATTATCTTTAAAGAAACGGTTTAATTTTCCTTTTGCGATATTGTCTAACATTGCTTCTGGTTTTCCTTCAGCACGTAATTGATCTTTAGCAATTTCAATTTCTTTTTCAATAGTTGCAGCATCAACACCATCTTCGTTTAATGCGATTGGGTTCATTGCAGCAGCTTGCATAGATACGTTTCTTGCTGCTTCTTCAGCACCTTCAACTTTTGCAGATAATGAAGTTAATGTAGCAATTTTGTTTCCAGCGTGGATGTAAGAACCTACGAAAGGACCTTCTAATCTTTCGAAAGAATTGATTTCAATTTTTTCTCCAATAACTCCAGTTTGCTCAATTAATTTATCAGCTACAGTGATTCCGTTGAAATCAGAAGCTAATAATTCTTCTTTAGTGTTGAATTTTAATGCTTGATTAGCTAAATCAGTAGCTAATTTTACGAAACTTTCGTTTTTTCCAACGAAGTCAGTTTCACAGTTTAATGTAATAACAACACCAGCTGTATTGTCTGCATTAACAACAGCAATTGCAGCACCTTCAGTTGATTCTCTATCTGAACGATTAGCAGCAACTTTTTGTCCTTTTTTTCTAAGGTTTTCGATTGCTAAATCAAAATCGCCATCAGCTTCAACCAATGCTTTTTTGCAGTCCATCATACCTGCACCAGTGATTGTTCTTAATTTATTTACGTCTGCAGCAGTAATTGTTGCCATAATATTTTATTTTTTAATTGTAAATTTAAAGTCTTAAACTATAAAAATCCAAATCCCAACTTTATTAAATTATCAATTAATTGATGCTTTATTGGAATTTGGATTTTATAAATTCTGAATTTTTATATTATTCTTCTGTTGAAGTTTCTTCAGCTTTAACTTCTACTTCAGCAGCTACTTCAGTAGTTTCAGCTTTTTTAGCTTTAGGAGCTTTTTTTACTTCTTTTCCTTCTTCTTGGTCTTCACCGTCAGAAGTTCTTTCAGATAAACCTTCAATAAGTGCACCAGTAACTAAAGATAAAATTTTATCGATTGATTTTGAAGCGTCATCGTTTGATGGAATTACATAATCTACTTCACGAGGATCAGAGTTTGTATCAACCATTGCGAAAACTGGAATGTTTAATTTGTGAGCTTCTTTAATTGCGATATGCTCAGCTTTAACATCAACTACAAAAAGAGCAGCTGGAAGTCTAGTCATGTCAGAAATTGAACCTAAGTTCTTTTCTAATTTTGCTCTAAGACGATCCACTTGTAATCTTTCTTTTTTAGATAACGTCATGAAAGTACCATCTTTCTTCATTCTATCAATCATAGCCATTTTTTTAACAGCTTTTCTAATAGTTACGAAGTTAGTTAGCATTCCACCTGGCCATCTTTCAGTGATGTAAGGCATGTTTGCAGCAGCAGCTTTTTCAGCTACGATGTCTTTAGCTTGTTTTTTGGTAGCAACGAAAAGTACTTTTCTACCTGAAGATGCAATTTTTTTCAAAGCTTCGTTAGCTTCTTCAATTTTTGCAGCTGTTTTATATAGGTTAATGATATGAATACCATTACGCTCCATATAGATGTAAGGAGCCATGTTTGGATCCCACTTACGAGTCATGTGTCCAAAGTGAACACCTGCTTCTAATAATTCTTTAACGTCAATTTTGTTTGCCATTGTGTAATAGTTTACGTTCCGTGTTATAGCAATCTTCAAGTAGTCACTTGCGTTTGTCTTGAAAATTTAGATGCTAAACTAATTCCCTTTTTTAATTGAAGGAATATCGACAACTGTGTTTTAAATTCAATTTTAATTGTAAAAATCTGTCTGAAAAATAATCCAAACTCCTTCGAAATATTAACGTTTCGAGAATTGGAATTTTTTTCTTGCTTTTTTCTGACCGAATTTTTTACGTTCTACCATTCTTGGATCTCTTGTTAGTAACCCTTCTGGTTTCAAGATAGCTCTGTTTTCAGCTTCTACCTCACACATAGCTCTTGCAATAGCCATTCTTACAGCTTCTGCTTGACCTGTTGAACCACCACCATAAACATTTACTTTTACGTCAAAGTTTGTTGCATTTTCTGTCATAGACATTGGTTGCATAACTTTGTACTGTAAAGTAGCAGTTGGGAAGTAAGTTGCAAATTCTTTTTTGTTTACGGTAATTTTACCTGTTCCTTCTGAAACATAAACACGTGCTACAGCACATTTTCTTCTACCGATTTTGTGAATAACTCCCATTACTTAAGATCGTTTAGGTTAACGGTTTTAGGTTTTTGAGCTCCATGAGTATGCTCAGCACCTACAAATACATTTAAATTTCGGAATAATTCAGCACCTAATTTATTTTTAGGTAACATTCCTTTTACAGCTTTTTCTACTAATAATGCAGGATTTTTTTGTTGCATTACTTTAGCAGTTAAAGTTCTTTGTCCTCCTGGGTAACCTGTGTGACGAATGTATGTTTTTTCGTCTAGCTTGTTACCAGTCAGGTTGATTTTTTCTGCGTTGATAACGATTACGTTATCTCCACAGTCAACGTGCGGTGTATAACTTGGCTTATATTTACCTCTTAAAAGCATTGCAACTTTTGTAGATAAACGACCTAAGTTATGACCTTCAGCATCTACAACAACCCACTGTTTGTCAACTGTGGCTTTGTTAGCTGAAACTGTCTTGTAGCTTAATGTGTTCACAATAATTTATTTTAATTAAACATTCCATTCCCTTCCGATGGTTCGGGTAAGGGAGTGCAAAAGTACAATTATTTATTATAAAACCAAATACCAATTGCAATATTATTTATATTGTATATGAAGTAGTTATAAAGTGAGAATAATATTTCAGAATTATAAAGTGGAAAAAAAATATCTAGTTTTATTTTTCCTAAGTTTAAAATGTTATTTTAAAAATGACTAATTTTACCTTTTTAACAAGTTATGAAATCAAAAGCCACATTAAAACAAATTGCAAAAGAATTAGGAGTTTCAGTATCTACTGTCTCCAAAGCTTTAAGTGATAGTTCTGAAATTAGTGATAGTACAAAAGTAAAAATAAAAGAATTTGCTAAATTAAAAAATTACAAACCTAATAGTATTGCTAAAAATTTAAAAAATCAGCGTACTAATACTATAGGTGTAATTATACCTAATATATTAAATCCTTTTTTTGCCAAAGTTTTTAGTGGTATTGAAAAACGTGCTCTTGAAAGAGGTTATAATGTAATTACTGGGATTTCAAATGAATCTCAACAAAAAGAGCAACAAGTGATGGACATGTTAAATAATGGAACTATTGATGGTTTTATTATTTCACTTGCTGAAGAAACACAATTTGAGAAAAATTATAAGCATATTAAAGAAATTTTAAATAGTGGAACACCTATCGTAATGTTTGATAGGGTTGCGGATGAAATTAAATGTGATAAAGTTATAGTTGATGATTTTGACTCTGCATTTGATGCGACTAATCATTTAATAAAACTTGGCTGTAGAAAAATTGCTTTACTTTCTACAATTGATAATGTAAGTGTTGGCAAATTGAGATTAGAGGGTTTTAAAAAAGCAATTGAAAGTAAAAATCAAACTCTGAATGAAGAATTAATTATTCTTGAAAATGATATTGATGTTTTTGAGTCAAAATTGAAAGATTTATTGAGTTCAAAAAAGATTGATGGTGTTTTTGCACTAAACGAAGTTGCTTCAACTACAGCATTTAGATTAGCATTAAAAAAAGGTATTAAAATTCCTGAAGAAATAAACTTTATTGGTTTTGCTGATGGTGTTTGGTCTAAAAGATTAACTCCTAGTCTATCAACAGTAAGTCAACATGCACCGGAAATTGGAAAAAATGCCGCTGATTTGTTAATTGATAGACTTGAAGATAAATCTGAAAAAGAAATTCCAGAATATAAAACAGTTGTTATTAAGACTGAATTACGTCAAAGAGAGTCAACCAGAAAAATTTAGATTATTCTCTAGTGAATTTAAACTTTTGCCCTGCTTGTTTTAAGGTAAATTGATTTTCTTCAAAATCCATTTCAATCCCTGCAGTTTGAAATATAAATTCCGTTTCGCTTTTTGGTGTCAAGGGAAATGAACTTTGTCCTGTTGCTTGTGCAGTTAATTCACCATTTTTTATAGAAATATCAATTTTAAGTGGAATATCTTTAGAAGTATAAGTACCAACATATTTTTGCAAAACCGTGTTATCTATTTTGTCAAAATTTGGAAAAGGAAAAGGCATTTTATAGTAAATGCTCAAAATACCAATCATAATATCATTTCTGTTATAGTTATCTCCATTTACAATTAATGAAACTGCAAGATTGTCATTGGGGTAATAACCAACAACAGACCTGAATCCTTCAATTCCACCAGTGTGACCGTAGAACTTTCTTTCACCAAAAGGAAATTGCATTAAAGCCATACCATAACCATCTTTTAATTCTTTCATATGTGCTAACGAGCTGTTTTTAACTAGCTTTCCATTTAATAAACTATACATAAATAGTGTTAAATCATCTGGAGTAGATACTATTTCTCCAGCTGCAAAAGCAACATCATTTCCCCATTCAGGAATTTTTTCCCAAGTTGAACCATTGTATAGGTATGAGTAACTTTCTTTTTTTGAAGAATTGGTTTTGTCTTTAGGGTAATAAGTGTTTTTTAAGCCAAGTTTCTTAACAATTCTATTCTCAACATTTTTTTCATACGACTCATTGGTTAATTTTTCAATAATTCCACCTAATAAATAATAATTCGAATTACTATATAAAAATTGAGAACCTGGTTCAAAAATAGATTCGTAGTTGTTTATTTTTTTATAAATTATATCTTTTAAATTGTCACTAGCAAAATCTTCAACAGAAAGGGAATCTTGATTAATGTAATCTAAAATTCCTGTTCGATGGTGTAATAAATCATAAATGGAAATTTTATCAGCGTTTTGAACTTTTGGATAAAACTTGGTTAACTTACTTTCTAAACGCAATTTTTTTTCTTCAATCAATTGCATGATGATAGTTGCTGTAAAGGTTTTGGTAATAGAACCAATTTTGTATTTAGTAGTATTATCGGCTTTTATATTTGCATTAATATCTGCATAACCATAGGCTTTTGAAAATACAATTTCATTCCCTTCTCGAAGAGAAACCGAACCCATGAACTTGTTGTTTTCATTTAAATAAGTCAATAAACTATCTAATCTTTGAAAACGTTCTTGAGCAAATCCAAAAGTTGAAAATAAAGTAAAAAGTATTAATATTTTTTTCATGTTTATTATAATTCTAATGTGCTTCTAACCAATTTTTACCCAAACCTAAATCTACAGTTAAAGGAACACCCATTTTAAATGCATTTTCCATTTCACTTTTAATCATCGGTTGAATTTTTTCTAACTCATCATTATAAACGTCAAAAACCAATTCATCGTGTACTTGTAATAACATTTTTGATTTCCAGTTTTCTGAAATTAATCGTTTATGAATGTTAATCATGGCAATTTTGATGATATCAGCAGCACTTCCTTGAATTGGAGCATTAACTGCATTTCGTTCTGCTCCACCACGAACCATTGCATTGGCTGAATTGATGTCTTTTAAATAACGTCTTCTCCCTGAAATTGTTTCAACATAACCATTTTCTCTTGCAAAATCAACTTGCTCTGACATATAAGCTTTTAATTTTGGATAAGTTTGATAGTAAGCATCAATTAATTCAGCTGCTTCTTTTCGAGATAAATCAGTTTGATTGCTTAATCCAAATGCTGAAACACCATAAATTATACCAAAGTTGACCGTTTTGGCATTACTACGTTGCTCTTTAGTTACTTCTTCTAAAGGGACATTGAAGACCTTTGAAGCTGTTGAACGATGAATATCTTCGTTATTTTGGAAGGCTTTTATCATGTTTTCTTCACCAGATAAAGCAGCAATAATACGAAGTTCTATTTGAGAATAATCTGCTGCTAGTAAGGTGTAATTTTCATCACGAGCAATAAAAGCTTTTCTAATTTGTCTTCCTCTTTCGGTTCGAATTGGAATGTTTTGTAAATTTGGATTATTGGAACTCAAACGACCTGTGGCAGCAACAGTTTGCATATAATCAGTGTGAACGCGACCAGTTTTTGCATCTACTTGGTTTGGCAAAGCATCTACATAAGTATTTTGCAGTTTTACCATTTGTCTCCATTCTAAAATATGTTGAACAATTTCATTGTCTTTGGCTAAATAACTTAAGATTTCTTCACCAGTTGCATATTGACCAGTTTTGGTTTTCTTTTGTTTGGCACCTCCAATTTTTAATTTGTCAAATAAAATATCTCCTAATTGTTTTGGTGAAGCTAAATTGAAAGTTTCTCCAGCAATTTCATATATTTTTTGTTCTAATGATTTGCTTTCTTCTGCTAATTCTTTTGACATGGTTTTTAGAAAATCAACATCCAAGTTGATGCCTTCTTTTTCCATATCAGCTAAAACTTCTACCAAAGGAATTTCAATTTCGTCAAATAATTTTTTAGTACCTACTTTTTCTAAAATAGGTTGAAAATGTTCTTTTAATTGGAAAGTGATATCTGCATCTTCTACAGCATATTCTTTGACATCTTCCAAAGGAACATCGCTCATTGATTTTTGATTTTTTCCTTTTTTACCAATCAATTCTTCAATGCTTTTTGGACTATATTTTAGATAGGTTTCGCTTAAAACATCCATATTGTGTCGCATATCTGGGTTAATCAAATAATGAGCAATCATGGTGTCAAATAATTTTCCTTTTATGGTTATGTTGTAATTAGAAAGTATTTTTAAATCGTATTTTAAATTTTGACCAATTTTTTCAATCGCATCGTTTTCAAAAAATGGTTTCAGTTTTTCCATTAAAACTAAAGCTTCTTCTTGGTTTTCTGGAAACGGAACATAAAACCCTTTTCCTTTTTCGTAAGAGAAGGCAATTCCGACTAATTCAGCATTCAAAGCATCTAAACCAGTAGTTTCAGTATCAAAACACACTGAAGTTTGATTTTGTAAATTTTGAAGTAATAATTTCAAAGCTAAATCACCTTGAACAATTTGATAAAAATGTTCGGTGTTTTCTAAAGTTGCATAAAATGAATTGTGACTTGAAGTATCATTGGAATCATCAGAAAATCCGAATAAATCCATTTGATCTTCATTTTTTGGAGCTGTTTTTTTGGCTGGTTTTGGAGTTTCACCATTTGTAGGAATATCGTTTGTGTTTATTTCATCATAATCACTTCCATCTCTAAACATTTTATCAAACTGTTCTTGCATTCTTCTGAATTCCAATTCTTGAAAAATGGCTTCAGTTTTCTCTACATCTGGTTTTGAAAGTTCAAAATCATTTTCATTAAATGTCACAGGGCAATCGAGTAGGATAGTAGCTAATTTTTTAGAAAGAATCCCTTTTTCTTTGTTGGCTTCGATGTTTTCTTTCATTTTGCCTTTCAGTTCGTGTGTGCTTTCAAGCAATTTTTCCATCGAACCATATTCGGCTAAAAATTTCTTGGCTGTTTTTTCTCCAACACCAGGTAATCCTGGAATATTATCAACTGCATCACCCATCATTCCAAGAAAATCAATTACTTGTAAAGGATGTTGAACTTCAAATTTAGCTTGTACTTCAGGAATTCCCCAAATTTCAATACCATTACCCATTCGAGCTGGTCGATACATAAAAATATTTTCGGAAACCAATTGCGCAAAATCCTTATCTGGAGTTACCATAAAAACTTGAAATCCTTCTTTTTCTGCTTGTTTGGCTAATGTTCCAATTAAATCATCGGCTTCAAAACCTGCTTTTTCCATAATTGGAATGTGCATGGCTTTTAAAATTTCTTGAATATATGGAACTGCAATTTTTATAGCTTCTGGAGTAGCATCTCTATTAGCTTTGTAATCAGGAAACATTTCATTTCGTATGTCACTTCCACCTTTATCAAAAGCTACAGCTAAATGATCTGGTTTTTCACGTTTAATCACATCCATAAGAGAATTCATAAATCCCATTATGGCAGAAGTATCCATTCCTTTTGAGTTTATTCTAGGATTTTTGATAAAGGCATAATACCCACGAAATATTAATGCATATGCATCTAAAAGGAATAATCTTTTTTGTGACATGATTTTGAAATTTATTTTAAAACGTAAAAATACAATTCTTTATGAATATCACTTTGTTAAATTTGATTAAATAAATAGTCTATTTGATTTCTAGTTGTTTACTTTGTAAAAAAATAATAATATGCTACGTTGGATAATTCCATTAATAGTAATTGCTGTCGTTGAATTTTACTCTTTTCAGGCAATTAGAACGGTATCAAAATCTAAAATTGTTTTAGCGGTTTATATTTTAGCTACTTTAATAACAATTATTTACATAGTTTATAACTTTTTACAATTTGATAGAAGTGTAGGCCAGACTCAACAAAGTATGTTGGCTATGGGTATGTTTTTAATCTTTGTTGTTCCAAAAATTTTAATTGCAGTAGTCTTGTTTGGGGAAGATATTTTTAGATTTTTCAAAGCTATTATTGTTCATTTTATGGGAGATAATGATGGAGGAAAATTTATGCCTACCAGAAGAAGATTTGTAAGTCAAATTGCTCTTGGGTTAGCATCTATTCCTTTTACATCTCTTATTTATGGAATGACAATTGGAAAATATAATTTCAAAGTAATAAAAAAAACTTTGAGTTTTCCTGATTTACCTGATTCTTTTGATGGTGTTACAATTACACATATTTCTGACATACACAGTGGAAGCTTTGATAATCATGAAAAAATTGAATATGCTATCGATTTAATCAATGAACAAAACAGTGATTTAGTATTGTTTACTGGTGATATTGTAAATACTCATGCAAAGGAAATGCATCCTTGGATTGAAACATTTAAAAAAATCCATAATCCAGTTTTAGGAAAATATTCTATTTTAGGAAATCATGATTATGGAGAATATTCTGATTGGAGTTCTGAAGAAGCAAAAGAAGAAAATTTTAAAGAGATTAAAGATTTACATCGTCAAATAGATTTTAAGTTATTACTGAACCAAAATGTAAAAATCCAAAAAGGGAAGGATTTCATAAGACTAGTTGGTGTGGAAAATTGGGGAAAACATTTCAAAAAAGCTGGTGACTTAAATATAGCAAGTGAAGGTGTTTCAAATGATGAGTTTAAAATATTAATGAGTCACGATCCAAGTCATTGGGACGCAGAAGTTCAACATGATGAAAGAAATTATCATTTGACACTTTCTGGTCACACACATGGTTTTCAATTTGGAATTGAAATACCAGGATTTTTAAAATGGAGTCCTGTTCAATATGTTTATAAACAATGGGCTGGATTGTATGAAAATATGGGTCGATTTATCTATGTTAATCGTGGATTTGGATTTCATGCTTTTCCTGGAAGAGTAGGGATAATGCCTGAAATTACGGTTATCACTTTAAAAAAAGGAGGTTTTACCGTAAAAGATTTATAATTTTAAAAGATTAACTTTTTTCAGATATGTTTATTTTATAATTGATGTAATTTTGGTGCTTCAATAGATTCCCAAATCTAGAAAAATAGACTTACTTATGAAAAATTTACCTACTAAGCTATCTATGTGGATAGTGCTTTCTTTCTTTATGGTTTTAACCCAAATAAGAGCACAAGTTGGAATAGGAACTACATCACCAGATATTAGTTCAATGTTAGATGTTAGCTCAACTTCTAAAGGATTTTTAACTCCAAGAATGACCACTTTGCAAAGAAATTCTATTGCGACTCCTACAGATGGTTTGTTGGTTTATGATACAACTTTAAAATCTTTTTATCATTATAATACATCAACTAGTTCATGGGTTAAAATAAATAGTGAAGTAAATGGAAGGCTTAATTTTAAGAGAATTAAATCTACAGATGTACTTTCAACTGTTTTAGCTTCAGAACTAGCAGCAGGTGGAGGAAGTAAATATGTTTTGGATAGTTCTACCTACTACGAAATTAATGGAACTATAAATGTCAATTTTCCTATTGAATTAAATAGTGCTTATTTAGTAGGTTTAGATGCAAATGAAGATAAATTAGTTAGAACAGGTAATCTATTTATTGGAGGAACTGGTGGTACGGTTAAGAATATTTCTATAACTGTTACAGGAGGTGCTGTTTTTTCTTTATCCGGAACTGCAACCCAGACTCTTCTTTTAAGAGATTCAATTGTGAGTGGTTGTTCTGATGTTGGAACAATCAGTGGTTTTGGATTGGTGTTTTTTTCAGTAGTGCAATATACGGCTAACACTACTGGAATTACTTATTCAGGTATTAATAGATTATTGTTAAACAACACTGCTTGGTTTGGTAATAATACTGGAACTTTTGAAAAATTTACAGGTAATTTTACATTAATTCAAAAACAAGGTGGTTTTTGTGAAGTAAATGGAACGGCTATTGGAATTGATGTCTCTGGTAACCCAGCAATTTTAGGTGATGCTGTAATGGAATCTGTAGTTTTTACTGGAACACTATCAACAGGTTTGTATGTAAAACCATATACTACTGGAACTTACTCAGGATACAATTTTAATAATAATTGGAATATTCGTTGTCCTGGTATACCTAGTGAAAGTGATTCGGCAGCAACAGGTAATTTTGGAGCTGATTATCCAGTTGGCTCAGGTTTGGGTATTTACATTAACAATAATACAACTAAATATAAAATTGCAACTGTTAGTACCTCTTCTAATTTATTTAGGTTTTCATCTGATGGATTTTCAAAGTTAACTTACTTAGGTAAAAAGAAAAGAATTTTTCAAATTACGGGATCAATTTCTTTTCAAGTACCAGCTAGTGGTGTTTATATAGTTTATATTGCAAAAAATGGATCTTCTGGAACAATTGATAATTTTAAAATATATGGAAAAGGAGCTGCTGCCAATGATATTGTTGTAGTTCCATTGAATGCAGTAGCTGAACTTTCTGCTAATGATTATATAGAAGTATATATTCAACGATATTCTGGTTCAAATGGTGACGTCGTGGTTCCTAATATGACACTTACTATTAAATAACAGTTAATTATTTGTTGATGTTAAATTAGTTTTTTGAAAGATGTAAACTTTAAAATAGTCATTTTGCTAAAAAAAAGATAAATTTTAATGTAATTTGTTATAAAATACTACATTTGTATTGTAAATTCAATAATAAGATTTTATTTTATTATTAATTAAATCAAATTTATGTCAAAATTTGGAGAACTTATCGATGCTCAAGTTCCTGTTTTGTTAGATTTTTTTACAGAATGGAATGAGCCTTCAATTGCAATGAACGAAGTAATTCGTCATGTAGCTGCTGCACTTGGTGATAAAGCTAAAGTGATTAAAATTGATATTGATAAAAATCAAGAACTTGCCGAAGCTCTTCGTATTAAAGGTTTGCCTACTTTAATGATTTACAAATCAGGTCAAATGGTTTGGAGACAAAGTGGTGAATTAGATGCTAATACACTGATAAATATTGTGCAAGAGCAAGCTTAGTTTATCGTTTCAAATGTAAATCCTTTTTCTTTTAAGAATTTTATTGCTTTGGGTAAGCTATATTCAAGGTTTTTCTGTGCTTTTAAACTGTCGTGAAAAACTACTATACTTCCTGAAGTTGTTATTTTTATGTTTTCAAAACATTTTTCTGGTGAAATGGTTTGGTCATAATCTTTGCTCAAAACATCCCACATTATTATTTTAAATCCTTTTTTTCTTAATTGTATAGATTGTATTAAACTAATTTTTCCATAAGGAGGACGAAATAATTTATAGCTTATTGAAGCTAATTTATTAATTTCATTTTCGCACAAATCCACATTTTCAATGTAATTTTTCGTTGCTGTTTTCCAACCTTTTAAGTGGTTAAATGTGTGGTTTCCTATTGAATGTCCTTCTTTAAGAATTCTTTTAAATATTTCAGGATGTTTTTCAATGTTGTTTCCAATACAAAAAAAAGTAGCTTTGATATTTTCTTTTTCAAGTATATCTAAAACCCATTCGGTAACTTTTGGAGTTGGTCCATCATCAAATGTTAGATATATTTTATTTTCCTTATTTGGAATTTCCCAAACTTGGTTAAAAAATAACTTCTTTATGATTTTTGGAACTTTTACCATTTGGTTTAAATTATTTAGCCATAAATCATAATTGAAAAGTGAATGATTTATGGCTAAAAATAATAATTTATTTTGATAATTATTCTAACATATCTCTTTTAAAACGTTCAAACATTTTGTTGAAATTGTTGAATTTCACTTTTTCTATATTGTAGAAGTTAAGGTCATCTGCTTTTTCACTGATTTCTAATAAGCTTCTGTATCTTTCAATGTCTAGACTAATATCATATTTTATTCTGTTTTGTTCATTTACACTCAAACTTCTATAATAAGTTAGATTTTCTTGATACTTACCAATCAAAGTTTTTAATATTTTTTGTGCTTTCTCTTTTTGACCTACTTCATAATATCCTGCAGCAAATGGCTCAACTAACGTATAATATCCAAATTGTTCAATTGGCATTTTTTTCATAGCTAAATCAATCAATTTTTCAGCTTTTTCATTTTTGTTTTCATTGATTAATGTTTCCATTAGTCTAGCAATATTGGAGCGATAAGAAACACTGTTTTTTCTGGTTTCTGTGTCATGATAGATGTTTGGGTCATTACTATTTCCCCAATCCCATTTCATTATAATGTCATACATTTTATCACTATCAATAATTCCCATATCTAATGGACTTCCTCCTTTTTCTAATGGAGTTTTAACTGGAACAATTTTATAACACATTCCGTCTAATTGCAAATAATCTTTCATCCATAAGAAATCCTCATCTGCAAAACTTCCACCGGTGAAATACATTGGACGTTTCCAATTGTTTTCATTCATAATGTCTAGCATTATTAAACGATTTTTATACAATGCATTTCCTTTAATTTTTAGATTTATAGAAGGAACTATAGAATCTTGAAATTGTTTTGCAACAACATTGTTTTTAATAACTGTTTCTCTGTCAACAGGAATTATTATTTTGTTTGAAGGATAATAATGTAGACTCTGACCACTATTCATTTCAACTGTAGCTCTTTCATCGTCTAGTTTTATGAATTTTAAAACTTCATCTAAAAGTAAAGGTTCTTTGGTTTTTTCTACAAATAAAACTCCATCTCTATTACTACCTCTGTATTGATCTCTTGTAAAAGAAATTGGTAGAGGTTCAGATTTATAAGCTTTATTTTTCATTTGGTCAATATACCAATCTGTTGCAAGTAAACTAGTATTTACAATTCTAATATCAGTTCTATAACCTTCAATTTCTTGAGCATACCAAAGAGGAAAAGTATCATTATCTCCAATAGTAAATAAAATGGCATTAGGATCACAAGAATCTAAATATGCTTTTGCCATAGCTAATGCTGTATATCTTCCTGAACGATCATGGTCATTCCAATTTTCTTTTGCTAAAAGAACTGGGCCAGCTAATATTGTAACAGCTAAAACAACAGGAACAGCTGTTTTTGGACTCAAATATTTTTTCAACCCTTCATAAATGGCATAAACACCATAACCAATCCACATGGCAAATACATAGAATGAACCAACAACTGCATAATCTCTTTCTCTTGGTTCAAAAGGTCTTTCATTTAAGAATATTTTTAAAGCAAAACTTGTAAATAAGAATAATGCTAATAACACATAAAAACTCCTTAAATCTTTTCTGGCATGAAAAATCATTCCGATAACACCAAGAATAAATGGTAAGAAATAATAAGTGTTTCTAGCTCTATTATTCTTCATGTCAGAAGTTAACTCTGATTGATTTCCTAATCTAATTTCGTCTATTGGTTTAATTCCACTAATCCAATTTCCATTTTCATTGTCATATTTACCTTGAATATCATTTTGACGACCCACAAAATTCCACATCAAATATCTCCAATACATGTAGCCAAATTGATATTCAAACATAAATTGCATGTTGCTAGCAAAAGAAGGTTTTTCAACAATTAAATAATCTCCATAACCTTTCAAAAAGGCAGAATAATCTTCTAAATCAACTTTTCCTTGTGAATAAGCTGTTCTAAATTCTGAAACAATCTGAACAAGTTCGTCTTCATGAGAATATTCTGGATTTATTCTAAACTCTAAAGGTTGAGTAAAAGACATATAATTTTCAGCATGATCAGTGCTCCACATTCTAGGCATAAAACCTTTGTGATTGTCATCTAAATTTTGATTTCCGTTTTTATAATCATTAGTAATTACATAAGTTCCAGTTTTGTAATCTCTTTCGTAGTTAGGTTTTTCATCAAAATAAGGATTGCTTGGATCTAAACCTGCATATTGTTCAGAGAACATTGGGCCATAAAACGTTTTTTGTTCACCATATTGCTCTCTATTATAATAGGCTAAAACTTCGGCAGCATCAGAAGGTTTGTTTTCGTTTATTGGAATGTCAGTATTGGCTCTAATGGGTAACATTATCCATGTTGAAAATCCAATTAGAATAAATAATAAACAAAGTAAAATGGTGTTATAAAAAACATGTCCTTTTTTTCGGGTATAGTTTAATCCAAAGTAAAAGAAAGCTAAAATCAGTAAAAAGGCAAAGATTGTTCCTGAATTAAATGGTAATCCAAAAGTATTTACCATAAAAATTTCGGTCTTTCCAAAGAATGAAAGTGTATAGGGTAATAAGAATTTGAAAACGAAAAATAAAATTACTACTACAACAACATTGGCTAAAATGAAATTTTTAAGAGTAACTTCTTTGTATTTCTTAAAATAATAAAGCAATCCAATTGAAGGAATTGTTAGTAATGCCATAAAGTGAGCTCCAAAAGACAATCCGATTACTAATGATATTAGAACTAACCATCTGTTTCCTCTTGGTGTGTCTATTTCTTGTTCCCATCTCAAGGCCAACCAAATTAATAAAGCAATAAACAAAGAAGCCATAGCATAAACTTCAGCCTCAGTAGCATTAAACCAAAAACTATCAGTAAAAGTGAAGGCTAAAGAAGCTACTAAAGCACTTCCTAAAATCATTATTGAGTTGTTTTTTCCGTCATTTTCAGTCGTAGGAATTATTTTTTTAAGTAAAATAGTCATCGACCAAAACATAAATAATATCGTAAATGCACTTGAGAAAACAGACATCATATTGACCATTAATGCTATTTTATCTGGACTAGTTGCAAACATGGCAAAGAAAGAACCTAACATTTGAAACAAAGGTGCTCCAGGTGGATGACCTATTTCTAATTTGGCAGCCGTTGAGATGTATTCTCCACAGTCCCAAAAACTTAAAGTTGGTTCAACAGTTAAACTATAAGTAATTAAAGCAACAGCAAAAGCAAACCAACCCAGAATATTATTCCACTTATTAAAGTTAAATGATGTCATAAGCATATTTAAATGAGATTATTTTTTATCGATACCACAAAGAAACTATTTTTTTGTTATAACTAACGATGAAATTTATTTTTTAATATTTTTTTTAGAAAAATTTGTAATAATTAAAATATGTATTACATTTGCACTCGCAATAGCAAACCATGTCCCATGGTGTAATGGTAACACTCCGGTTTTTGGTACCGTCATTCAAGGTTCGAGTCCTTGTGGGACAACAAAAAAGCCCCGAAATTTTTCGGGGCTTTTTTTATGCTTTTACTTTTTTAGTATTATATTTTAAAAGTGATCACGGCTCTTTTTGCATGATTTACTAAATCTTCACTTATACTTCCATTAAAGAAATGTGCAATTCCTTTTCTTCCATGAGTACTCATTCCAATTAAATCAGCTTTGATGCTTTTTGCGAAATGTAAAATACCTTTTTCTACGTTAACATCATTATAAATATGTGTAGAAAAATTATTGATTTTAAATCCAGAAGTAAAATTATCCATTATTTCTTGAGCAACATGAGTTGATTTAAAGCTGTTTGGAGTGTTTATCATTACTAAATGAATGTGAGAGTTGAAATTATTGGCAAATTCAACAACTTTTGCAAAAGGCTTTTTAATTTCATCAGAAAAGTCAGAAGCAAAAACAAAATTATCTGCATTAAAGTTATTGTCTTCTTTTTTGATTACTAAAACAGGAACATCAGCATTTCTCACTACTTTTTCAGTGTTTGAACCAATAAACATTTCTTGAAACCCACTTGCACCATGTGAACCCATAACGATCAAATCAGCATTACTTGCTTTCTCGCTTTTAACAATTCCGTCAAATGCCATTTCAAATTGAATTATTTTTGAAACTTTTAATCCTTGTAAAAAATCAGAGTTGGCAATTTCGTCTAACTTATTTATGGCTGCGTTTTTGAACAACATTAATTCTGGAATATCGTGTGAACTTGAAACTGCATCATTACCTGAAGTTGGTAACTCTAACATATGAATTAGTGCTATTTCGCTATTGTTTTTTTTGGCAATTTGTGCTGCAACTTTTAGTGCATATTCGGCATGTTTTGAAAAATCTGTAGGTACTAAAATTTTTTTCATATTGAAATTTATAATGGTTTGTATTTTTATAACATAAAGGTATGAAAATTAATTATATAAATCAATGATTTTATTTATTTAAAAAATTATGTATATTTGCACCGTTATTTGTATGAGAATTTAGATAATGAGGGAAGCACTGCTTCCCTCTTTTTATAAAATTATGAGTTTTAAAGATAAAGTAAAAGTTCTTTTAGATGAAGCTTTAGCCCAGAAGACATCTATGTTTTTAATTGATTTAACTGTTACAGAAGACAATAAAATTTCAATAACTTTAGATGATGATAATGGAGTAATACTTCAAGATTGTATGGATATTAGTCGTGCAATTGAACACAAGTTAGATGAAGAAGAACTGATTTATTCAATAGATGTTGCTTCAGCTGGAGTTTCTACACCGTTGAAATTTATCAGACAATATAAAAAAAATGTAGGTAGAAATTTAAAGGTTACTACTAACGAATTAGAAAAAATTGAAGCCAAATTAACCAATGCTGATGATGAAAAAATCACCTTGGAATGGCAGTCAAGAGAGCCAAAAAAAATTGGCAAAGGAAAAGAAACAGTTAACAATAAAAAAGAAATTGCTTACTCAGAAATTAAAGAAGCAATTGTATTAATATCATTTTAATTATTTAGAATCAACATGGAGAATATTGCATTAATCGATTCGTTTTCAGAATTTAAAGACGACAAACTCATAGATAGAGTAACGTTAATGGCTATTTTAGAAGATGTTTTTAGAAACGCATTAAAGAAAAAATACGGATCAGATGACAACTTTGATATTATCATAAACCCTGATAAAGGTGATATGGAGATTTGGAGAAATAGAGTTGTTGTGGCAGATGGAGAAGTTGAAGATGAGAATTCTGAAATATCATTATCTGAAGCAAGAAGAATTGAACCAGATTTTGAAGTTGGTGAAGATGTTTCTGAAGAAGTAAAATTAATTCAATTGGGTAGAAGAGCTATTTTAGCTTTACGTCAAAACCTGATTTCAAAAATACACGAACACGACAATACAAATCTTTACAAACAATTTAAAGATTTAATAGGTGATATTTATACAGCTGAAGTACATCATGTACGTCCAAAAGTTGTAATTTTGATGGATGATGAAGGAAATGAAATTGTTCTTCCAAAAGAAAAACAAATTCCAAGTGATTATTTCAAAAAAGGAGATAACGTAAGAGGAGTTATTGAAAGTGTTGAATTAAAAGGGAATAAGCCTCAAATTATTATGTCTAGAACAGCACCGTTGTTCTTGGAAAAATTATTTGAACAAGAAATTCCAGAAGTGTTTGACGGATTAATTTCTGTAAAAAATGTAGTTCGTATACCAGGTGAAAAAGCAAAAGTTGCCGTAGATTCTTATGATGATAGAATTGATCCAGTTGGAGCTTGTGTTGGTATGAAAGGTTCTCGTATTCATGGAATTGTTAGAGAATTAGGGAATGAAAACATTGATGTAATCAATTATACAACGAATACACAATTGTATATTACTAGAGCATTAAGTCCTGCAAAAGTTTCTTCTATTAAAATTAACGAAGAAAAGAAAACAGCAGAAGTGTTCTTAAAAGTAGAAGAGGTTTCAAAAGCAATTGGTCGTGGAGGTCACAACATTAGATTAGCTGGTCAACTTACAGGTTACGAATTAGATGTAATTAGAGAAGGTTTAACAGAAGAAGAAGATGATGTTGAATTAAGAGAATTCTCTGACGAAATTGAAGAATGGGTAATTGAAGAATTTGAAAAAATTGGATTAGATACAGCTAAAAGTATTTTAGATCAAGATGTTGCTGATTTAGTAAGAAGAACAGATCTTGAAGAAGAAACAGTTTTAGAGGTAGTTAGAATTTTAAAAGAAGAATTTGATAGATAGTTTTCAAAACTAATAGTCAAGAAAAAAGATTAAAAAAAAGATTATATTTACAATAATATAGTTTAGAAGAAATAGTAAATTAATTTATGTCTGAAGAAAGAGCAATACGAATAAACAAAGTTTTAAGAGAATTAAATATTTCCTTAGAAAGAGCAGTGGACTACTTGAAAGAGAAGGATCATAACATTGATGCAAGTCCTAATGCAAAAATTTCTCAAGCGGAATATGATATTTTATGCGGTCAATTTTCTGCTGATAAAGGTAAGAAAGTTGCTTCTCTTGAAGTAGGTGAAGAAAAGCGTAAAGAAAAAGAAGCCCTTAAAAGGCAACTCGAAAAAGAACTTGAAGAAAAAAGATTGCAGGAAGAAAAGCAGAGACAAGAAGTTGTTAAAGCTAGAGCAGAACTTTCAGGACCAAAAACTATTGGAAAAATAGATTTAAATCCAAAAAAAGCAGACAAACCTCAAGAAAAAGCTGAAGCACCAAAAGCTGAAACTCCTAAAGAAGAAGTTGTTCCTCAAGCAAAGGAAACTCCTAAAGAAGAAGTTCAACCAGTTTCAGAGAAACCTAAATTGGAGAAAAAAACACCTCAAGCTGAAAAAACAGTGGAGGCTTCTAAAGAATCAGCAAAAGTATCAACTACTGATGAACCTGAAGAGGAGAAAGTTGAAACTCAATATCAAAAATTAGCTGGTGCAACTTTTACAGGTAAAACAATTGATTTGTCTCAATTTAACAAGCCTAAAAAGAAAGATCCTAAAAAAGAAGTTAAAAAAGCAGGTGATGTAAAAGCACCAGGAACTCCTGGAGCAAATAACAACAACGCTAACAAAAATAAACGTCGAAGAATTGCTAAACCAGGAACTCCTACACCAGGTGTTAATAATACTGGAGGAAAAAAGGAATTCGTCAGAGGTGGCGGTGGATTTAATAAAGGTGGTAAAAAGCCTGTTATTCAAAAAGTCGAGCCGACCGAAGAAGATGTTAAAAATCAAATTAAAGAAACGCTTGAAAGACTTCAAGGTAGAGGTAAAAGTGGTAAATCAAAAGCTGCCAAATACCGTAGAGATAAAAGAGACTCTCACCGTCAACGTTCTGAAGATGAACAACAAGCATTAGAAGAAGGAAGTAAAACAATCAAAGTAACAGAATTTGTTACTGTTGGTGAAGTTGCGACCATGATGGATGTGCCAATTACAAAAGTAATCGGAACTTGTATGACACTTGGAATCATGGTAACTCAAAACCAACGTTTAGATGCTGAAACTTTAACTATTGTTGCTGATGAATTTGGATATGAAGTTGAATTTATTTCTGCTGAAATTGAAGAAAACTTGGAAGTTGTTGAAGATAAACCAGAAGATTTAAAACCTCGTTCTCCAATTGTTACTGTAATGGGACACGTTGATCATGGTAAAACATCTTTGCTAGATTATATCCGTGAAGCAAATGTAATCGCTGGTGAATCAGGAGGAATTACACAACATATTGGAGCTTATGGAGTAACTTTAGAAGGTGGTCAAAAAATCGCTTTCTTAGATACACCTGGTCACGAAGCCTTTACAGCGATGCGTGCCCGTGGTGCTCAAATTACTGATATTGCAATTATTGTAATTGCTGCCGATGATGACATTATGCCTCAAACAAAAGAAGCAATTAGTCACGCTCAAGCAGCTGGTGTTCCAATGATTTTCGCTATTAACAAAATAGATAGAGAAGCAGCAAATCCAGAAAAAATTAAAGAAAAATTAGCAGGAATGAACTTGTTAGTTGAAGACTGGGGTGGAAAATACCAATCTCACGATATTTCAGCTAAAAAAGGAACTGGAGTAAAAGAATTACTTGAGAAAGTTTTACTTGAAGCTGAAGTTTTAGAATTAACAGCTAATCCAGATAAACCAGCAGTTGGTACTGTCGTTGAAGCTCAGTTAGATAAAGGTAGAGGATATGTTTCTACTATTTTAGTACAAGCAGGTACACTTCGTGTTGGAGATTATATTTTAGCAGGAAAAAATCATGGTAAAGTGAAAGCAATGCATGATGAAAGAGGTAATATAATTACTGAAGCTGGTCCATCAACTCCTGTTTCTATATTAGGTTTAGATGGAGCACCAACAGCAGGTGATAAGTTCAATGTATATGAAGACGAAAGAGAAGCAAAACAAATTGCAGCAAAACGTACTCAATTACAAAGAGAACAATCTGTTCGTACTCAAAAGCATATTACACTTGCCGAAATCGGTCGTCGTATCGCATTAGGTCAGTTTAAAGAATTGAATATAATCCTTAAAGGTGATGTGGATGGTTCTGTTGAAGCACTTTCTGATTCATTCTCTAAATTATCTACTGAAGAAATTCAAGTAAATATTATACATAAAGGAGTTGGAGCAATTACTGAATCTGATGTATTGTTAGCTTCTGCTTCTGATGCAATTATTATCGGATTTAATGTTCGTCCTCAAGGAAATGCCAAACAATTAGCTGAAAAAGAAGAAATAGATATCCGTAACTACTCAATCATTTATGATGCCATTGACGATTTGCGTGATGCGATGGAAGGAATGCTTTCTCCAGAATTAAAAGAAGAAGTTACTGGTACTGCAGAAATCAGAGAAATTTTCAAAGTTTCTAAAGTAGGAAGTATCGCTGGTTGTATGGTTACTGATGGCAAAGTATACAGAAATTCTAAAATTCGTCTTATTAGAGAAGGTGTTGTAATTTACACAGGTGAATTAGCTACCTTAAAACGTTTCAAAGATGATGTGAAAGAAGTTGCAAAAGGATATGATTGTGGTATGCAAATTAAAGGATATAACGATATTCAAGAATTAGATATCATTGAAGCTTTTCAAGAAGTTGAAGTTAAGAAGAAATTGAAAAAATAATTTCATCACAATAAATAAAAAATCCCAAGTTTATAGATAGCTTGGGATTTTTTTGTTTATTAAGTTTGGCTTTTTAGAAATCATATTTCAAACCACCATAAATATTTCTACCTGGAGCATTTATTCCTGAAGCAAAAACCCTATATTGAGTGTCTAAAATGTTTTCAATTCCAACAAATAATGTTGCTTTTGGTAATATAGTAAAAGCTGTTTTTAAATTATAAGTTTCCCAAGCTGGCATTCCACCTTTTGGAGCATATTGCTCATTGTCTTCACCATTTAAAAAATAATCTTCAATTGGTTTTTTACCATTGTACAATACATAAGCTTCTATTGTTCCCCATTTTTTTGTATAATTCAATCCTAGTTTTCCATAATAAGGAGGAATATGATCCAATGGAGTTCTGTTTTCTTCACTTGTAATACGACCTAAAGTGTAATTAAAATTAGCTAAATATTGCAAACTTGAAACTAAATACCCTTTAATATTTGTTGAAAAACCTGTTACAAAAGCTCTTCCTTTATTTTGATTGGCTAAAACCTGACTTTCACTTCCATTATAAATAATTGTAGATTGATTATTATACAAATAATCATCCGTAACAATTGCATCAATAAAACGAGTGAAATAATACGTGTTTTCAATTTGAAAACGTTTGTTGTTTGATTTTATAACCATTCCTAAATCAGTGGTGATTGTTTTTTCGGGTTTTAAATCTGCATTGGGAACAATTACAAAACCACCACCAGATTCAAATATTTTAGCTAAATCATCAATATTTGGAACTCTAAATCCTGTACTAATGTTTGTTTTTAAATCAATATTTTTTGAAGGTTTGTGAACCAATCCAACAGTTCCACTATAAGTAAAATTCTTTTGATTAATATCATTAAATGGAAGAGGAAAAAAAGAATCGTCAGAAATAGTGCTGTTTAAAATAGTGTAACCTGCTCTTGCACCAATGTTGAAATTATTTTTTTTGGAAAACTTAGAATTATAAGAAACGTATAAATCATTTCTCAACATATTATTTTTTCCATTTGGATAACGTGTATCTATTTTTTTAATTTCTCCAGTATTGATATTGTTAGAAAAAGCAGATGAATTTAGATTTTCTAAATAACTTTCAACTCCATAAAATAAATCACTTTTTGAAAATTCTTTATGCAAATCAACACTTATTGAGTACATGTTTACTTTTTCAGTTCTGTTTTGTAAGTTATAATTACCAAACCTTCTATTATGACGACTTTCTTCTATATTTTGATATGCAAAATCCACTTTTAAATCACTATTTAAAAAGACTTTTTGTTTAGTTAAACTATAAATAGCCAAAAGTCTTTTTTGTGGACCATAAAACCATTCAGCATTTTTTAAACCACTTGTTGAAGCATCGGTTAATCTATCATATCGAGGAATATCTGTACTGTTTGAAAATTGAAAATTTAGGTCATGTTCAAAACCTTTTTGACTCTTGTAAGCAAATTTTTGCATAAAATTATATTGCTTAAATCCAGATTGCTTTTGAGTATATTTATCTGAATTTTCAACTAAAACATCTGTTTCGTTTATTGTTTCAACATAAAATGGTCTTTCTCCAAAAAAATCTCCATTGTGATTTTTCTTTTCCCCCATTCTTAAATCTCCAAAATCATTATAGGAAAAGGAAGTCAATGAAGCCCAATTTTCTTTAGCATAATTAAAATCAAAATGCCCTGATTTTTCCTCATTAACTGAAGAATACCTTGTTGAAACTGTTCCGCTAATAATAGGTGTTTTTTCAGATAAAATTTTTGCTCTTTTAGTAGTCATATTGATTGTTCCTCCTAGAGCATCACTTCCAAAAAGTGTTGAAGTTGGTCCGTAAAAAACATCCACATTTTCTAGTAAATTTTCATCTACCGTAATTACATTTTGCAAATGACCAGACCTAAATATAAGGTTGTTCATCCTAATTCCATCCACTAATAACAAAACTCTACTAGCTTCAAAACCTCTAATAGTTGGACTTCCACCACCTTGTTGCGATTTTTGAACGGCTAAAGTACCTGAATTTGAAAGTAAGTCTGCAGTATTTTGAAAATTTTGAAACTCAATTTGCTTTAAATTTATAGTCTCTATTTGGGTTGGCAAAACTTCTTTATTTTTAGGAACTCTAATGGATGAAAGAACAACTTCTTCCAAATGATTTACGTTTGTTGTGTCCTTTTTAGTTTGTGAAAAAGAAATTGTACCTATAAATAGGAAAGCAAAAAAGAATAATATTCTCATGTTTTATTTGTTGGGTTTTATCAATAAAGCTAATGGATATTTCTTTTTTATTTCAAGTAAAGCGTTTTCAGCTTCAATTCTAGTTTTGAAACTTCCTACCCAAACCTTAAATGTTGGATTATTATAAATCATAGTACCATCAATTTCTTTAAAATGGCCTTTAAATTCATTTAAAGTTTTTAGAGCTTCATCTTTTTTGCCATTAAAAATTTGAATTTTGTACAAATCATTAATGGTAATTCCAGTATTAATTTTTCTTTTTTCTTTCAATAAAGCATCTATTTTTGGGTCTTGCTCAATGGTTTGAGAAAAAGTTTTATTTGATATAAAGCTGAATATCAGTGCTAAAAAAAGCATTTTATAAATTGTTAATTTCTTCATAATGAATATTGTTTAATGCAAAATTACATTTTAAATGGATTTGTCGAAGTTAATATTTTATTTAGAACAAATATAAATTACATTTTAAGGTAAAATTAAGGTTTTGATAATAATTCTATTATTGTATTTTTGTCGGAGTTTTAAAAAAGGTGTGGTATTTATCAAGCACATTTATATCTAAAACTATACCAATTATAGTCGATAATCATTTTAAATATGAAAAAGGTGGGTAACCATAAATCGTTTTCTAGGATTTTCTTCAGTTTAGCTTTAACGCTATCCTTATCATTAGTTTCTTATTCTCAAGATGCAGTTTCAGCTGAAGCACCAGTTGCTGACGCAGCACCTGCTGCTGGTGGTAATGCTGTAAAAGGAAAAGAATTATTTAATGCAAATTGTGCAGCTTGTCACAAATTAGATGCAAAATCTACGGGTCCAGCACTTCGTAATGTTGCAGATAAATATGACAAAGAGTGGATTTATAAATGGGTTCACAACAGTGCAGAATTAATTAAATCTGGTGATGCGCAAGCTGTAAAAGTGTTTGAAGAAAATAACAAAACACCAATGACAGCTTTTCCTCAATTATCAACTGCTGATATTGATGATATCTTAGCTTATACTTCTGAAGTTAAAGAAGAAGTTGTTGTTCCGGGTCCTGTCGAAGGAGGAAATACTAATTCAGGTTCAGGAATTTCTAACAATATTATTTTAGGAGCTTTAGCTTTGGTTTTGATGATGTTAGTTATTATGTTGTTCTTGGTAAGCAATGTGCTTAACAAAATAGCAAAAGCTAATGGTATTGAAGTAGCTCAAAAAGAAAAGTCGCTACCCTTATGGAAAGCGTTTGCTAAAAACCAATTCTTGTTAGTGGTTTCTGCAATCTTGTTCTTGTTGATAAGTGCTTACTTTATTTACGGATTTTTAATGCAAGTTGGTGTTGATCAAGGATACGAGCCAATTCAACCAATTCATTATTCTCATAAAATTCATGCTGGTGACAATGGTATTGATTGTAAATACTGTCACTCTGCTGCAAGAGTTAGTAAACATTCGAATATTCCTTCGTTGAATGTTTGTATGAATTGTCATAAAAATATTAGTGAGGTAGCTGAAACTACTGCAACTGAAGAGCATACAAAAGCTTTTTATGACGAACAAATCAATAAATTATATGCAGCTGTAGGTTGGGATAAAGCTACTCAATCATATACAGGAAAAACAAGTCCGGTTAAATGGGTTCGTATTCATAATTTACCTGATTTTGTTTATTTTAATCACTCTCAGCACGTTACTGTTGCTGGTGTTGAGTGTCAAACTTGTCACGGTCCTGTTCAGGAGATGGAGGTTATGAGTCAATTTGCTCCATTAACAATGGGATGGTGTATTAATTGTCACAGAGAAACAAATGTAAGAGTAGAAGACAACGAATACTACAAAAAAATACACGAAGAACTATCTAAAAAATATGGTGTAAGTCAATTGACAGCAGCTCAAATGGGTGGTTTAGAATGTGGTAAATGTCACTATTAATAAAAATAATTTAAGAAGCTAATATTTATATACAATGGCATCAAACAAAAAATACTGGAAAAGTGTTGAAGAGCTAGACGAAAACAGCTCTATTGTTGAGACGCTAAGAAGCAACGAGTTTGTGGAGCAAATTCCTGTTGATGAGTTTTTAGGAGATAAAGAAAATTTGTCTTCTTCATCAACTTCTCGTCGTGACTTTTTGAAATACGTTGGATTTAGTACTGCAGCTGCTTCATTAGCTGCTTGTGAAGGTCCAGTTGTAAAGTCAATTCCTTATGTACTTCAACCAGAGCAAATTATTCCAGGAGTTGCAGACTACTACGCAACAACTATTGCGGATGGTTTTGATTTTGCTAATATCTTAATCAAAACTCGTGAAGGTCGTCCTATTAAAGTTGAAAACAATAATTTAGAAGGAGCAAGATCTGGTGCAAATGCTAGAGTTCATGCTTCTGTTCTTTCATTATATGATAGTCTTCGTTTAAAACAGCCAAAGATTAATCAAAAAGATGCTGATTGGAGTCAAGTTAATGCTAAAATCAAATCAAGTCTTGAAGATGCGAAAGCCAAAGGAGAAAGTGTAGTAGTTTTAACAAACTCTACAGCAAGTCCTTCAACAGATGCTTTATTAGCTGATTTTATGGCTAAGTATCCTAACGCAAAACAAGTTGTTTATGATGCAGTTTCTGAATCTAATGCACTTGATGCTTTTCAAACAGTTTATGGTGTTAGAGGTTTAGCAAATTATGACTTTTCAAAATCAGATGTAATTGTTTCTATCGGTGCAGATTTCTTAGGAGATTGGCAAGGTGGTGGTTTTGATGCTAGTTATGCTAAAGGAAGAATTCCTAAAAACGGAAAAATGTCTAAGCACATCCAAATAGAGGCAAACATGTCTTTGGCTGGAGCAAAAGCTGACAAAAGAATTCCTTTAACTGTAGCGAATCAAAAACAAGCTTTAGTTAAAATATATAATTTAATTTCTGGAGCAACAGTTGGAACTCCAAAAATCGATAAATACGAAGCTGATGTTTTAAAAGCAGCTCAACAATTAAAAGCAGCAGGCACAAAAGGTGTTCTTGTTTGTGGAATTGATGATTATGATGCTCAAATGTTAACATTAGCGATTAATAATCAATTGTCTTCAGAAGCATTTAATACATCAAACGCAATATTAACTAGAAAAGGTAATGCGAAAGATGTTAATCAATTAGTTTCTGATTTAAAAGCAGGAAAAGTTCACACAATCTTAATGAGTGGTGTAAATCCTGTTTATACTTTACCAAATTCAAAAGAATTTGTTGAAGGTCTTAAGAAAACAAAATTATCTGTTGCATTTTCAATGAAAGAAGATGAGACAGCTTTAGTTTCAAATATAGCAGCTGCAACTCCACATTATTTAGAGTCTTGGGGAGATGTTACTTTAACAAGAGGAAATTATAGTATTCAACAACCAACTATTAATCCTTTATTTGATACAAAACAATTTCAAGAAGTATTGTTGTCTTTAACAGATAATACTACATCATATCATGATTATTTAAAATCATCTGCTTCAGCAAGTTTAAATGGTAAATCATGGAATAAGACAGTACATGATGGTTTTGCTACAACTGAAGTGGTTGAATTAACTGCAACTTCTGCTGATTATTCAGCTTCTGCAGTTAAGTTGGCTCAATCAAAATCTAATGGATTAGACTTAGTATTGTACACTAAAGTTGGTTTAGGTGATGGTCAACAAGCAAATAATCCTTGGTTACAAGAATTTCCAGATCCAATTACAAGAGTTTCATGGGATAACTATGTTACTATTTCTAAGAAAGATGCTGAAAAATATAAACTAGAGAATTGGAACGTTGCTAATGGTGGTCTTAACGGAAGTTATGCTGATATTAAAGTTGGAAATACCACTCTTAAAAATGTACCAGTAATTATTCAACCAGGTCAAGCTGTTGGAACTATTGGATTAGCATTTGGATATGGCAAAAAAGAATCAATGAAAGCAGAAATGCAAGTAGGTGTTAATGCTTATGAGTTATATGCTAATTTGAATTCTAACCAATCTGCAACAATTTCTAAAGCAAGTGGAGAACATGAATTTGCATGTGTTCAATTGCAAAAAACATTAATGGGTAGAGGTGATATTATCAAGGAAACTACATTAAGTACTTTTGTGAAAGAATATGAAAATTCTGAAGTTTGGAACCCAACTCCTATGGTTTCTTTAGATCATAAAGAAGTTCCTGCTAAGACAGTAGATTTATGGGAATCATTCGATAGAACAACAGGTCATCATTTTAATTTGTCAATTGATTTAAATGCTTGTACAGGTTGTGGAGCATGTGTTATTGCTTGTCATGCTGAAAACAATGTGCCAGTTGTAGGTAAATCTGAAGTTAGAAGAAGTAGAGATATGCATTGGTTGCGTATTGATAGATATTATTCTCACGAAGAAACTTTTGCTGGTGACGTTGAATTAAAAGAAAGTGCACATGGATTAACAAATGTTATTGGAACTTTAAGCGATATGGAAGATCCTTCAGAGAATCCACAAATTGCTTTCCAACCAATCATGTGTCAACACTGTAATCACGCTCCATGTGAAACAGTTTGTCCAGTTGCTGCAACTTCACACAGTAGACAAGGTCAAAACCATATGGCTTATAACAGATGTGTGGGTACTCGTTATTGTGCTAACAACTGTCCATATAAAGTGAGACGTTTCAACTGGTTCTTGTATAATAAAAACAGTGAGTTTGATTATCACATGAACAATGATTTAGGACGTATGGTTCTTAATCCAGATGTGAATGTTCGTTCTCGTGGAGTTATGGAAAAATGTTCTATGTGTATTCAAATGACACAAAAAACTATTCTTGATGCAAAACGTGATGGAAGAGAAATCAAAGACGGAGAATTCCAAACAGCTTGTTCTTCTGCTTGTTCAAGTGGAGCAATGGTTTTTGGAGACGTTAACGATAAAGAATCTCAAGTAGCTAAATTAGCAGAAGATAAAAGAATGTATCATTTACTAGAGCATATTGGAACTAAGCCAAATGTGTTTTATCATGTGAAGGTTACAAACGATAAAGAAAAAATTTAATTAACAGAAACAATATAAAGGATTATGTCGTCTCATTACGAAGCACCCATTAGAAGACCTTTAGTAGTAGGAAATAAATCTTACCACGATGTTACAGTAGATGTTGCTAGACCTGTTGAAGGTAGAGCAAATAAACAATGGTGGACAGTTTTTACAATCGCACTAGTTGCATTCCTTTGGGGATTAGGTTGTATGACTTACACTATAACTACAGGTATAGGTACTTGGGGATTAAACAAAACAATTGGTTGGGCATGGGATATCACTAACTTCGTTTGGTGGGTTGGTATCGGTCACGCTGGAACCTTAATTTCTGCTGTATTATTATTATTCCGTCAGAAATGGAGAATGGCAATTAACCGTTCTGCAGAAGCAATGACAATTTTCTCTGTAATGCAAGCAGGTTTATTCCCTATTATTCACATGGGTCGTCCATGGTTAGGATATTGGGTATTGCCTATTCCAAATCAATTTGGTTCATTATGGGTTAACTTTAACTCACCATTACTTTGGGACGTATTTGCAATTTCAACGTATCTTTCAGTATCATTAGTTTTTTGGTGGACTGGTTTACTACCTGATTTTGCTATGTTGAGAGATAGAGCTGTAACTCCTTTTACTAAAAAAATCTATTCAGTAGTTTCTTTTGGATGGAGTGGTAGAGCTAAAGATTGGCAACGTTTTGAAGAAGTTTCATTAGTATTAGCTGGTTTAGCTACTCCTCTTGTACTTTCTGTACATACGATTGTATCTTTTGACTTCGCAACTTCTGTAGTTCCAGGTTGGCACACAACTATCTTGCCTCCTTATTTCGTTGCAGGAGCAATTTTCTCAGGATTTGCCATGGTAAATACTTTGCTTATCATCATGAGGAAAGTATCAAACTTAGAAGAATACATCACAGTTCAGCATATAGAGTTAATGAACATTGTAATTATGATTACAGGTTCTATCGTTGGAACTGCATATATTACTGAATTATTTATCGCTTGGTATTCAGGTGTTGAATATGAGCAATATGCTTTTTTAAATAGAGCAACTGGACCTTACTGGTGGTCATACTGGTTAATGATGACTTGTAATGTATTCTCTCCACAGTTCATGTGGTCTAAAAAATTAAGAACAAGTATTACTTTCTCTTTTATAATTTCAATTGTTGTAAATATTGGAATGTGGTTTGAGCGTTTCGTAATTATCGTTACCTCATTACATAGAGATTATTTACCATCATCATGGACAATGTTCCAACCAACATTTGTTGATGCTGGTATTTTTATTGGAACTATTGGATTCTTCTTCGTATTATTTTTATTATATTCTAGAAGTTTCCCAGTAATTGCTCAAGCTGAAGTTAAGACTATTTTGAAAACTTCAGGAGATAATTTTAAAAGAGCAAGAGCACAACACGATCATAATTCAGATAATCATTAATAATATCATGAGTAATAAAGTTATACACGCTATATACAATGATGATGATGTATTATTAGATGCAGTTCACAAGACTAGATCTGCACATCATCACATAGAAGAGGTTTATACACCTTTTCCAGTCCATGGACTAGATAAAGCTATGGGATTAGCACCAACAAGAATTGCAATTGCATCGTTTCTTTATGGATTAGTTGGTTTATCTGTTGCAACTACCTTGATGAATTTTGTAATGATTCAAGATTGGCCACAAGATATTGGAGGTAAACCTAGTTTTAGTTACTTACAAAATATGCCAGCATTTGTGCCTATTATGTTTGAATTAACAGTGTTTTTTGCCGCTCACTTAATGGTTATTACTTTTTATATGAGAAGTAAATTATGGCCTTTTAAACAAGCAGAAAATCCTGATGTAAGAACAACTGATGATCACTTTTTAATGGAAGTTGGTGTTCATGGTAATGAAGAAGAATTGGTTTCTTTCTTTATGTCTACTGGAGCAGTTGAAGTTTTAGTAATAGAAAAGCATTAATACAAGATATGAAAAGCTTATATAAAATAGTAGCATTAGTAGGTTTGTCAATTGGAGCAGTTTCCTGCCACGATACAGCTAAGCCTAACTATCAATTTTTTCCAAATATGTATGAGTCGGTAGGTTATGAAACTTATTCAGAAAGTAATGCATTTAAAAATGGAAAAGAAGGTCAACTAGTTCCTGAAGGTGCTATAAAAAGAGGATTTGTTCCTTATGAAATTCCAAATACCACTGAAGGTTATGCTGAGGCTAAAGCTAATTTAAAATCTCCTTTAGATTCAATATCATCTAATTTAGAAAAAGGTAAGGAATTATATACTATTTATTGTGCCATTTGTCATGGAGATAAAGGTGATGGTAAAGGAAAACTTGTTGAAAGAGAAAAATTCCTTGGTGTGCCTAATTACAAAGACAGAGAAATTACAGAAGGTAGTATTTTTCACGTAGAAACTTACGGATTAAACGCAATGGGTTCACATGCAAATCAACTTACACAAGAGGAAAGATGGCAAGTAGCTGGTTATGTTTTAAAATTGAGATCAGAATTATAATTGTAAAACACTTTTTTGAAAATAAAAGATATGTACACTTTTTCAAGTAAATTAAAAACTTTTTCATTTATTCTTATTGCATTAGGAATATTAGGAATTGCTTATGGATTCTTATCTGTGCCAAAATCCGCTGAAGAGGTTGAAAAGATGTTGACCGAAAGCCATCATGATGGACACGGAGAAGCTTCTAAAGACGCTCATTCAACTCACGATGCACATGCAGCTCACGATGCAAAAGATGTTCATGCAGATGCGGAACATAAAGAACATGTAGAACATGTTTATCATCAATTGCAAAACAAACCATGGTCAGCATTTTATGTAGCATGTATTTTCTTTTTTCTTTTAACAATGGGTGTTTTGGCATTTTATGCTATTCAAATTGCTTCTCAAGCAGGTTGGTCTCCAGTATTGTTTAGAATTATGGAAGGAATAACAGGCTATCTGTTACCAGGTTCAATTATATTCTTCGCATTATTATTACTTTCAGGGTTTCACGTAAACCATCTTTTTGTGTGGATGGATCCAGAAGTTGTTAAAGAAGATCATTTAATTCAAGGAAAATCAGGATTTTTAAATGTTCCTTTCTTCTTGATAAGAGCTGTAATTTTTATTGGAGGTTGGAATTTATATAGACATTTTTCTAGAAAATTTTCTTTAGCTCAAGATGAGTCTAACGATGATAGTAATTACAAAAAATTATTCAAAGCTTCTGCAGCATTTTTAGTATTCTTTATTGTTACTGAATCTATTATGTCATGGGATTGGATTATGTCTGTTGATCCTCACTGGTATAGTACTTTATTTGGATGGTATGTTTTTGCAAGTTTCTTCGTAAGTGGAATTACTGTTTTAACAATGATCACTATATATTTAAAATCAATTGGTTTATTACCAGAAGTAAATAAAAGTCACTTGCAAGATTTAGCTAAATTCATGTTTGCATTTAGTATCTTTTGGACATATTTATGGTTCTCACAATTTATGTTGATTTGGTATGCAGATATTCCAGAAGAGGTAACATACTTTGTAACTAGAATTGAACATTACAACTTACCTTTCTTTGGTATGTTAGCTTTAAACTTCATTTTCCCTATTTTAATTCTCATGAATGCTGACTTTAAGCGTTTAACTTGGATTGTTATTGGTGCAGGTGCAGTAATATTATTTGGTCACTATTTAGATTTCTTTAATATGATTATGCCAGCTACTGTTGGAGATCAATGGTTTATTGGAGCATCAGAAATAGGATCAATATTTTTCTTTGCTGGGTTATTTATTTTAGTAGTATTTACAGCTTTAACAAAAGCTCCTCTAATTGCTAAGAAATACCCTTTGATGGAAGAAAGTAAACATTTTCATTATTAATATTTAAAGAGATAAACAAATGACGAGTTTATTGGTATTTTTTGTTTTAGTTTTAATTGGAATTGCTGTTTGGCAGTTAACTAAAATATTTGATTTAACTCAGGTTGGGGAAGCTACAGATAATTCTGGTGTTGCAACTGATAAGGATAATAGTGTAAATGGTTATTTAATGTTTGGATTTTTAGGATTCATTTACATATTTACTATTTATTCATTAATTGCTTGGGGAGATTTTGTATTAGGAACTCCAGCATCTGAACATGGAGTAGAAGTTGACAACTTGATGGAGATTTCAATGTGGTTGATTTTCTTTGTTCAAACTATTACACAGTTT
Organism: Flavobacterium ponti; assembly: GCF_042652765.1. Lineage (NCBI taxonomy): Bacteria > Pseudomonadati > Bacteroidota > Flavobacteriia > Flavobacteriales > Flavobacteriaceae > Flavobacterium > Flavobacterium ponti. The sequence goes on along the minus strand of NZ_JBHSGW010000003.1, from coordinate 41,630 downwards.
TTATTGCATTATTATGCATTTAAATATAGAGGTAAAGAAGGTCAAAAAGCACTTTATTTTGCAGATAATAATAAGTTAGAAGCTATTTGGACAATTATTCCTGTAATCGTTTTAGCAGTATTAATTTTATACGGGTTGTATACTTGGAATCAAATCATGTATTATGATGACGAAGAAGATGTAATGTATGTAGAATTATATGCTAAGCAATTTGGTTGGGAAGCACGTTATGCAGGTGAAGATAATACACTTGGTAAAGCTAACGTAAGATATATTGAAGGAATCAATACAACTGGTGTTGATCTAGAAGATCCAAATGCTCAAGATGATAAAGTAGTTACAGAATTACACTTGCCAAAAGGTAAAAAGGTAGTTTTCAAAATACGTTCTCAAGACGTACTTCACTCAGCTTACATGCCACACTTTAGAGCACAAATGAACTGTGTTCCTGGTATGGTTACTCAATTTGCTTTTGTTCCAACAGTTACTACAGCTGAAATGAGACAAAATGAAGCTATAATTGCTAAAGTGGATAAGATTAACAAAATTAGAGCAAATAAAAGTAAAGATTTAGTAGCTAAAGGAGAATCAGCTCTTGATCCATATACTTTTGATTATCTATTACTTTGTAATAAAATTTGTGGAAGGTCTCATTACAACATGCAAATGAAAATTGTTGTTGACACTCCAAGCGACTTTAACAAATGGTTAGCTGATAAGCAAACTGTTTCTGCTCAGTGGAAAGAAGCTAATACTCCTGCTGCTGAAGAAATTAAAGAAGAAATAATAGAAACGATTATAGATACTACAAAAGTAGTAGCTCAAGTAGAAAAATAATATAGAAGATTTCAAATAATACAATTATGTCACACGAACACGGTCATCATAAAGAAACTTTTATTACTAAATATATTTTTAGTATAGATCACAAGATGATTGCTAAGCAATATCTAATCACGGGTCTATTAATGGGAATTGTAGGGGTAGTTTTATCACTTTTTTTCCGTATGCAAATCGCATGGCCAGAAGAATCTTTTGAAGTTTTTAAAATATTTTTAGGTGAAAACTTCGCTCCAGGTGGAGTAATGAGAAATGATATTTATTTAGCTTTAGTTACGATTCATGGTACTATAATGGTATTCTTCGTATTAACGGCTGGATTAAGTGGAACTTTTAGTAACCTATTAATTCCATTACAAATTGGAGCTAGAGATATGGCCTCAGGATTTATGAACATGCTTTCATATTGGATGTTCTTTATTTCTTGTATTGTTATGTTATCTTCATTGTTTGTTGAAACTGGACCAGCATCTGCAGGTTGGACAATTTATCCACCTTTAAGTGCATTGCCACAAGCAATTCCAGGTTCTGGATTGGGTATGACTTTATGGTTAGTTTCTATGGCAATATTCATTGCTTCATCTTTGATGGGTTCATTAAATTATATCGTAACTGTTATTAATTTAAGAACAAAAGGAATGTCAATGACAAGATTGCCATTAACAATTTGGGCATTCTTTGTTACTGCTATTATTGGAGTGGTTTCATTTCCAGTTTTATTCTCAGCAGCTTTATTACTTATTTTTGATAGAAGTTTTGGAACATCATTCTTCTTGTCAGATATTTTTATCAGTGGAGAAGTTTTACATTACCAAGGAGGTTCACCAGTATTGTTTGAACACTTGTTCTGGTTCTTAGGTCACCCTGAAGTATATATCGTTATTTTACCTGCAATGGGATTAGTTTCTGAAATTATTGCAACAAATTCACGTAAACCAATTTTTGGATATAGAGCGATGATTGCATCTATTATTGCAATTGCATTCTTATCTACAATTGTTTGGGGTCACCATATGTTTATCTCAGGAATGAATCCTTTCTTAGGTTCAGTATTTACTTTTACTACTTTATTAATTGCAATTCCATCTGCTGTAAAAGCTTTCAACTGGATTACAACTTTGTGGAAAGGTAATGTTCAAATGAACCCTGCAATGCTATTCTCTATTGGTTTTGTATCAACATTTATCACAGGAGGTTTAACAGGAATTATCCTTGGAGATAGTACTTTAGATATTAACGTTCACGATACATATTTCGTAATTGCTCACTTCCACTTAGTAATGGGTATTTCTGCTCTTTACGGTTTCTTTGCTGGTGTTTACCACTGGTTCCCAAGAATGTTTGGAAGAATGTTAGATAAAAACTTAGGATACATTCACTTTTGGGTAACTGCAGTTTGTGCTTATGGAGTTTTCTTTCCAATGCACTTCATCGGAATGGCAGGATTACCAAGACGTTATTACAGCAACACAGCATTTCCATTATTTGACGAATTAGCAGATGTTAACGTATTAATTACAATTTTTGCAATTGTTGGAGCTGCATTCCAATTACCTTTCTTTTGGAACTTCTTCTACAGTATTTTCAAAGGTAAAAAAGCACCAATGAATCCATGGAAATCTACTACACTTGAATGGACTGCTCCAGTTGAACATATTCATGGAAATTGGCCAGGTGAAATTCCAGAAGTATATCGTTGGCCATATGATTACAACAAACCAGGGCATGATGTTGACTTCGTTCCTCAAACTGTTCCAATGAAAGATGGTGAAGAAGAATTACATCACTAAGATTTAAAATAAAATATAAATTAAAACCTTTCCAAACGGAAAGGTTTTTTTGTGTAACTTTAATTATATTTGCTATATGAACGAGAATCTTGACCCAACAAATTCAAATTACAACCATGAAGAGCTTGACCTTGAAAAAAAGTTAAGACCTCTATCATTTGATGATTTTACAGGCCAAGAACAAGTTTTAGAAAACTTGCAAATATTCGTTAAAGCTGCAAATCTTCGTGGTGAAGCACTTGATCATACTTTATTTCATGGGCCACCAGGTTTAGGAAAGACTACTTTAGCCAATATATTAGCGAACGAACTAGGAGTTGGAATCAAAATTACTTCTGGACCAGTTTTAGATAAACCTGGTGATTTAGCTGGTTTATTAACAAATCTTGAAGAAAGAGATGTTCTTTTTATTGATGAAATTCACCGTCTAAGTCCAATTGTTGAAGAATATTTATATTCAGCAATGGAAGATTTCAGAATAGACATCATGATTGAATCAGGACCAAATGCACGTTCTGTTCAGTTAAACCTTAATCCTTTTACGCTAGTAGGAGCAACAACTCGTTCTGGATTACTAACTGCTCCAATGAGAGCAAGATTTGGAATACAAAGTAGATTACAATATTATAACACCGAACTTTTAACAACAATTGTTCAGCGTAGTTCAGCTATTTTAAATATGCCAATTACTATGGAAGCAGCTATTGAAATTGCTGGAAGAAGTAGAGGAACACCTCGTATTGCTAATGCATTATTACGCAGAGTAAGAGATTTTGCTCAAATAAAAGGAAATGGCAGTATTGATATTGAAATTGCTCGTTTTGCACTTAAAGCACTTCATGTAGATGCTCATGGTTTAGATGAAATGGATAATAAAATCTTAATAACAATTATTGATAAATTCAAAGGTGGTCCAGTTGGTCTTTCAACTTTAGCAACAGCTGTTTCAGAAAGTAGTGAAACAGTAGAAGAAGTTTATGAACCTTTTCTAATTCAAGAAGGATTTATAATGCGAACTCCTAGAGGAAGAGAAGTTACTGACAAAGCATACAAACACTTGGGAAAAATTAGAAATAATATCCAAGGAGGCTTGTTTTAAAATATAAAAGAAATAAAAATCAAAATGAGTTTACCTAATAAAATTCCTGAAGTTTCTTTTTTTAGGTTCATAAATCATGCGAATAATATTTTAAAAAATCCATTACCTTTTCATTCCAAAAACTTTAAAAAATTTGGAAATATTTTTCGTTTGAATGTTGGTTTAGGTAAATCTGTTCTTTTTTGTAGAGATGCTTCTTTATTACAACATGCTCTTCAAAAAAATCAAAAAAATTATACCAAATCTCAAATTCAAACAAGAGATTTGGCAAAATATATTGGAAAAGGACTTTTGACTGCTGAAGGGAAACATTGGCAAAAACAGCGTAAATTAATTCAACCAGCTTTTCATAAAAGCCAATTGAATGTTTTATTAGAAACTATTCAGAAAACGATTTTAATTGAGTTAAAAAATATCAAAACTGGAAAACCTACCGATATTTTTCCTGTTTTTAATGATTTGGCTTTTCAAACTGTTGTAAAGTCTATTTTTAATATTGATATTTCTGATGAAGATGTCGCTTCATTGCAACATACAACAGAAGCTACTCAAAAAATGTTAGTTCAAGAACTAAGACAACCTTTCTTTGTTTGGTGGTTTAATTTATCTGGAAAAACAAAAAAACATTTAGATTTAACTCAAAGTTCAAGAATAATTCTTAAAAGACTTGTAGAAGAGAGAAGAAAAAGCATCAATAAACATAATGATTTACTAGACATGTTGTTGAATGCGAAATATGAAGATGGTTCAAGTATGGATGAAAATCAATTAGTAGATGAAATTTTAATTTTATTTGCTGCAGGACATGAAACTACTTCAAATGCATTGACATTTACATGTGAATTATTAGCAAGAAATCCAGATGCTCAATTAAAGATTTTAAAAGAAATCCAAACAATAAAAACTGAATCAGATGATATAATGTATTGGATAAAAAATGCTAATTATACAAAATTAGTTATTGAAGAATCCATGCGATTATATCCACCAGCTTACTTCATTGATAGAGTTAATATTGAAGAAGAGAATTTTAACGGAATGGTGCTGCCAAAAGGTTCTAATTTGTTATTTTCAGTGTATGAAATTCATCGTCATCCAGATTTTTGGAAAAATCCAGAAGCATTTTTGCCAGAACGATTTTTAGATGAAACCATTAAATTTTCAAAAAATTATTTTCCTTTTGGAGCCGGACCAAGAATGTGTATAGGAAATAATTTTGCTATGTATGAAATGATTTTAGCAATTATCGCATTAATCGAACAATTTGAAATTATTGAAAAAAAAGAACCTATTCAAATAAAACCATTAATCACATTAAAACCTTTTAATGCAATTTTAGAATTTAAGGATAGAAAATGAATGCTAAAGAAAAATACACAAAAAGTATAAAAGAGGAAGCTAAAAGATTGGGCTTTTTGTCTTGTGGAATTTCTAAAGCAGGTTTTCTTGAAGAAGAAGCACCTCGATTAGAAAATTGGTTAAATAAAAACAGGAACGGTCAAATGAGTTATATGGAAAATCATTTTGACAAACGTTTAAACCCAACTTTATTAGTTGATGATGCAAAGAGTGTCATTTCATTACTCTTAAATTATTATCCAGCAGAACTCCAAAATCCTGATTCTTATAAAATTTCAAAATATGCATACGGTCAAGATTATCATTTTTTAATTAAGGAAAAACTCAAAGAGTTATTACATTTCATTCAATCAGAAATTGGAGAAGTTTCTGGAAGAGCTTTTGTAGATTCTGCACCTGTTTTAGACAAAGCTTGGGCTGCAAAAAGTGGTTTAGGTTGGATAGGAAAAAACACCAATTTAATAACTCAAAAAGTAGGCTCTTTTTATTTTATTGCAGAATTAATTGTTGATTTGGAATTAGATTATGATGTTTCAACTACAGATCATTGTGGTTCTTGCACTGCATGTATAGATGCTTGTCCTACTGAAGCAATTGTTGCTCCCTATGAAGTTGATGGAAGCAAATGTATTTCTTATTTCACTATTGAATTAAAAGATAATTTACCTCAAGAAATGAAAGGTAAATTTGATGATTGGGTTTTTGGTTGTGATGTTTGTCAAGATGTTTGTCCTTGGAATCGTTTTTCAAAACCTCATAATGAACCTTTATTAAAACCCAACGAATCTATTCTTAACTTTTCAAAAAAAGATTGGGAAGAAATAACAACAGAGACTTTTAACAAAGTCTTTAAAAACTCAGCAGTTAAAAGAACAAAATTAGCAGGTTTTAAAAGGAATGTTGATTTCCTAAAAAAATGATTTCCTAATTTCTTACATTTGTAAATTCAATTAGATTTACAATGAAACATATTTTATCATCTTTAGCCTTAATTTTTTTTCATAGCTTTTTATTTGGTCAAAATTTACCAAATGACTGTGTAAATTATATTCAAGCCTGTGATAACCAAAGTGTTTCATACAATGTGTCAGGTGCTGGAATTCAAGAGATTATTCCAATGTCTTGTAGTAGTCAAGAAAATAATTCGTTTTGGATTCGCGTAACTATTGAACAAGCAGGAACTCTTGGTTTTGAATTAATTCCAAGTACTACAAATATTACTGAAGATTATGATTTTTGGGTTTTTGGACCAGATTTGGCTTGTAATAATTTAGGAACTCCAATAAGATGTTCCACAACAAATCCAGCTGCAATAAATCAACAAAATAATCATACAGGAATGAATACAAGTTCCACAGATACTACAGAAGGACCTGGTGCAGATGGAGATAGTTTTGTGAAACAATTAGACGTTTTGGCTGGTGAGAGTTATTTTATTGTAATTGACAGACCTGTTGGGAATTCTTCTTTTACATTAAATTGGAACGGAACTGCTACAATTGCTAATCCTTTTGCAATGCAAAATTTCAATGATTTTGATGATGTTGTTTTGTGTGATGATGGTGCAGATAATATAGAGCCATATGATTTTTCTAATTTAACCGCTTCATATCTTGGAAGCATTACTGGTTACACAATTTCTTATTTTGACTCTAATCAAAATGCATCGTTAAATACAAATGAGTTAATTGGGTTAAATAATGTTTCTCAAGGAACTTATTTTGTCAGAATTACAAATACAAATTCTTCTTGCTTCATTGTAATGCCAATTGAAGTGGTCTTTAATAGCATTCAACCCTTTCAAATTGTAGGTTGTGATGATACACCAGATGGTATGTTTACTTTTGATACTGCAAACTTAGAATCTGATTTATTAAATGGATTAACAGGTTTTGATTTGTCTTATACAGATGAAAACAACAATCCTTTGCCAAGTCCATTACCAAGTCCTTTTACAACTACTGAGCAAACTATAAATGTAACGTTGACGAGTAATACAGGAAACCCTTGTTCTTTTAATACAACAATTGAATTTATTATAAATAACAAACCACAGTTTTTTGCCTTACCTTCAAATTTAGTTACTTTGTGTAATCAAAATGATCCTCATCTACAAGCAGAATTTGCTAATTTTGATACATCAACTTTTCAATCAACGATATTGAATGGTCAAACAGGAATAGTAGTGGAATATTATGATGAAAACAATGTGCAATTAAGCAGTCCATTACCTAATCCTTTTAAAACATCAACTCAAAATATTTCTGTTAAAGTTATAAATACTAACGATACAAATTGTTTCACTACGGGAATTATTCCTTTTAATGTTATATCGTTGCCTGATGTAGAGTTAGTAGGAAACGAAAAGTTTGTATGTAAAAATCTGCCAAATTATTTTGCTACTATAGATGCAGGTTTAAATAATTCTAGTCAAATTGCTAGTTTTACCTATCAATGGTTTTTAAACAATGATATTATTTCTGGAGCCACTTCTTATAATTTACAAATTAATGAAGCAGGAAATTATACAGTAAAAGTAACTAATTCAAATAATTGTGAAAGTACTAGATTGATAGTAGTTAAAGAATCTAATATTGCCACAATTGATGATGTAGAGGTTTATGATTTAACAGATAACAATATTTTAGTTATTGTTGCTAATGGAAATGGAAATTACTTGTACAGCTTAGATAATCTTAATTTTCAAATTTCTAATACCTTTAATGATGTTCTGCCAGGGATTTATACAGTTTATGTTAAAGATATAAATGGCTGTGGAATTGCTGAAAATGATATTAATGTTTTAGGTGCTCCTAAATTTTTTACACCAAATGGTGATAGTTTCAATGATTTTTGGAACATTAAAGGAGTTGATGCTAAATTAAATGCAAAAACTGTAATTAGAATTTTTGATCGTTATGGAAAATTTTTAGCTCAAATAAATCCTTTAAGTCCAGGTTGGAACGGAATTTATAATAATCGTCCTTTACCAGCTGATGATTATTGGTATACAATTGAACTTAATAACGGTAGAATTGTTAGAGGTCATTTTTCATTATTGAGATAAGATTTTTTAGTCAAAAGAACTTCATTAAAATTTTTTTCTTTCAATCCTTATTTTAACTTTGTAGGTTCATATATAATCTGTTATATGCACAAAGATACAAAACGAAGAGAAGCCTTATTATACCATGCAAAACCTACACCTGGAAAGATTCAGGTTGTTCCAACAAAAAAATATGCTTCACAAAGAGATTTGTCGTTAGCATACTCACCCGGAGTTGCAGAACCTTGTTTGGAAATTGCTAAAGATGTAAACAACGTTTATAAATATACCGCAAAAGGAAATTTAGTAGCTGTTATTTCAAATGGAACAGCTGTTTTAGGGCTTGGAGATATTGGTCCAGAGGCTTCTAAGCCAGTTATGGAAGGGAAAGCTTTGTTGTTTAAAATTTTTTCTGATATAGATGTTTTTGATATTGAAGTTGGAACAAAGGATATTGAAGAATTTATTGCAACTGTCAAAAATATAGCTCCAACTTTTGGAGGAATAAACCTGGAAGATATAAAAGCACCAGAATCGTTTGAGATTGAAAGACGACTGGTAGAAGAATTAAACATTCCTGTAATGCATGATGACCAACATGGAACAGCTATAATTTCTTCAGCTGCTTTATTAAATGCATTAGAACTAGCAGATAAAAAAATTGAAGATGTAAAAGTTGTAGTTTCTGGAGCTGGTTCTGCTGCTCTAGCTTGTGCAAATTTATATGTACTTCTAGGAATTAAATTAGAAAACATAATAATGTTTGATAAGGATGGTGTTTTATCATCAGATAGAAACGATTTATCAGAATTACAAAAGAGATATTCATACGGAAAAAAAGGAACAACTCTAGCAGATTCTTTAGTTGGAGCAGATGTTTTTTTAGGACTTTCAGCAGGTAATATTTTAACTTCTGAAATGCTGTTAACCATGAATGCAAATCCAATTGTTTTTGCAATGGCAAATCCTATTCCTGAAATTGATTACAATTTAGCAATCAATACTCGTGAAGACATCATAATGGCAACTGGTCGTTCTGATCATCCTAATCAAGTTAATAATGTACTTGGTTTTCCTTATATTTTCAGGGGTGCTTTAGACGTAAGAGCTACCAAAATTAACGAAGCTATGAAAATGGCAGCTGTTAAAGCTTTAGCAGAATTAGCAAAAACTCCTGTTCCTGAACAAGTGAATATTGCTTATGGTGAAACAAAATTAAATTTTGGAAGAGATTATATTATTCCAAAGCCTTTTGATCCAAGATTAATTGCAGTAGTTGCACCAGCTGTGGCAAAAGCAGCTATGGATTCAGGTGTGGCTCAAGTTGAAATAACAGATTGGGAAAAATATGAAGAAGAATTATTAGAGCGTTTGGGTTCTGATAATAAAATGATAAGACTTTTAATAAATAGAGCAAAAACAAACCCTAAAAGAATAATATTTGCTGAAGCAGATCATTTAGATGTTTTAAAAGCAGCTCAAATTGTTTTAGAAGAAGGAATAGGTAATCCTATTTTGTTAGGAAATAAAGAAATTATTCAAGAACTAATGTTGGAAATAGGTTTTGAGGGTGATATTACAATCATTGATCCAAAAACTAATGAAGAAGATGAAAGAAGACACAAATACGCTAAAACATTTTGGAAGACGCGCCAAAGAAGAGGAATTACATTATTAGATGCTGAAAAATGGATGCGTGAGCGAAACTATTTTGCTGCTATGATGGTAAATGAAGGTGAAGCTGATGCAATGGTTACAGGTTATTCAAGAAGTTATCCTTCTGTAGTGAAACCAATCATGGAATTAATTGACAAAGGACCAGGAGTTACGAGAATAGCTACAACAAATATGATGATGACCTCTCGTGGACCAATATTTTTGTCAGATACAGCAATTAACGTAAACCCTTCAGCTGAAGATTTGGCCAAAATTGCACTAATGACTGCAAAAACGGTTAGAATGTTTGGTATGGAACCAGTAATTGCAATGGTTTCGTTTTCAAATTTTGGTTCTTCACACAATGAAAGTTCTAAAAAAATTAGAGAAGCAGTGGATTATTTACATAAATATTATCCAGATTTAATTGTTGATGGAGAAATACAAACAGATTTTGCATTAAACTCAGAAATGTTAAAAAGTAAATTTCCTTTTTCTAAATTAGTAAATAAAAAAGTAAATACGTTAATTTACCCTAATTTAGACGCTGCAAATATTACCTACAAAATGCTCAAAGAATTAAATAAAGCAGATTCAATTGGTCCAATTATGATGGGATTAGATAAACCTGTACATATTTTTCAATTAGGTGCAAGTGTAGAAGAAATGGTTAATATGGCAGCAGTAGCTGTTGTAGATGCTCAAGAAAAAGAACGAAAGATTAAAAAAATTAAAGTCAATAAATAGTTTGTCATAATGATAACACACATTCAAGGAAAATTAGTTGAAAAAACACCTACAGAAGTTGTAATAGATTGCAGTGGAGTAGGTTATCATATTAATATTTCTTTGCATACTTTTTCATTATTACCAGACTCAGAAAACCTAAAACTTTATACTTTCTTACAAGTTAAAGAAGATTCGCATAGTTTATATGGTTTTGTAGAAAAACAAGAAAGAGAATTGTTTAAACTATTAATTTCAGTTTCTGGAATTGGAGCTAATATTGCTCGAACTATGTTGTCTTCACTTTCACCAACAAACATTATACAAGCAATTGCTTCAAATGATGTGGCTACAGTACAATCCATAAAAGGAATTGGTGCAAAAACAGCTCAAAGAGTTATTTTGGATTTAAAAGATAAAGTGTTAAAAATATACAGTTTAGATGAAGTTTCAACATCTAATTACAATACAAATAAAGAAGAAGCGTTATCAGCTTTGGAGGTTTTAGGATTTGTTAGAAAAAATGCAGAGAAAATGATTGACAAAATCATTAATGAAAACCCTAATACATCTGTTGAAAACATCATCAAACAAGCATTAAAAAACTTATAATTACTTGGAAAAGAATAATTTATTGTATAACTTATTTAAGTTTGTAGCAACAGTTTTTATAACACTGATTGCTCCTTTTGCGTTTGCTCAAGACGTTGAAATTGATTCTACAAAAACAGGGTATAGCCAAGGAAGTTTAGGTTTGGCTAATCCAAGTAGTATTTTAGAAGCCTACAGTTACGATCCAGTGACTGATAGATATATTTACACCAATACTTTTGATGGTTTTAATATCAATTACCCAATAATTCTTACTCCACAACAATATGAAGAATTGGTTTTAAGAGAATCAATGCGTGAATATTACAAGCAAAAATTAAGTGCTGTTGAAGGTAAAAAAGAAGGTTCTGAAGAAGCTAAAAGAGATTTATTGCCCAGGTATTATGTCAATTCAAAATTATTTGAAACGATTTTTGGTGGAAATACTATTGATGTAAAGCCAACAGGTTCTGTTGAAATGGATTTAGGGATGCGTTTTACAAAACAAGATAATCCAGCTCTTTCTCCTAGAAATAGAAAAAACTTCACTTTCGATTTCAATCAAAGAATCAGTATGGGCTTGCAAGGTAAAGTAGGAACACGTTTAAATGTAAACGTAAACTATGATACACAATCTACTTTTGCTTTTCAAAACTTAATTAAATTAGAATATACTCCAACTGAGGATGATATTATTCAGAAAATTGAAGTGGGTAATGTTAGTTTACCAATTAACAGTACACTTATTCGTGGAGCCCAAAGTTTATTTGGGGTAAAAGCACAATTGCAGTTTGGAAAAACAACAGTAACTGGAGTTTTCTCTGAACAAAAATCACAAACTAAGACAGTTAATGCTGAAGGTGGTGCCACAATTCAAGATTTTAGTTTATTTGCCCAAGAATATGATAATGACAGACACTATTTTTTATCGCAATATTTTAGAAACAACTATGACAAAGCTTTAAGAAATTATCCTTACATCGATAGTAGAATTCAAATTACTCGAATAGAAGTTTGGATAACAAACAGACAAAACCGAATTAATACTCAAGATAACAATTTAAGAAACATCATAGGTCTTCAGGATTTAGGAGAGGCTCAAATAAATGGAATTCCTAATTCTGAAATTATAGGTTTAAATACAATTCCGGCAAATTTCTTTAACTTCCCATTGTCTAACCCAGACAGGCCATCGGATAATGGTAATAATAAATTTGATCCTACAAACATTGGAGGAGCAGGATCTTTATTAAACTCTGGAATTAGAGATATTGCCACTGCAGGAAATGGTTTTAATGTTGGAGTTACAGAAGGTCAAGATTATGTAAAATTAGAAAATGCAAGGAAGCTTACTGCAAACGAATTCACATTTCATCCTCAATTAGGTTATATTTCATTAAACCAAAGGCTGTCAAATGATGAAGTTTTAGCCGTTTCATACCAATATACAATTGGAGATCAAGTATATCAAGTTGGTGAATTTGGTACAGATGGAGTTGATGCAACTCAAGTAGATAATTCAACTGGTATTGCTACACCTTCCTCTCAAAGTTTGATTTTAAAGATGTTGAAAGGAACTTTGATAAATGTAGATAAACCAGTATGGAACTTAATGATGAAAAATATTTATCAAATTCCAGGTGGATATCAACTAGAAAGTGAAGATTTTAAATTTAATATTTTATACACAGATCCTTCTCCATTAAATTACATTCAGCAAGTTGGCTCAACTCCATTGCCAGCAGATGTAGCTGAAACTCCATTAATTAAGGTTTTTAATTTAGATAAATTAAATTACACAAATGACCCTCAACAAGGAGGTGACGGTTTTTTTGATTTTATTCCTGGAATTACGGTTGATGCTCAATATGGAAGAATTATTTTTACAAATGTAGAGCCATTTGGTAAATTGCTTTTTGACAAATTAAAAGTAGGCACAGAAGATTATAATGTAGAACTTAGTTACAATTCAAATCAAGAAAAATATGTCTTCAAGAACTTATATGAAAAAACACAAGCTCAAGCTCTTCAAGACAGTGAAAAAAATAAATTTCAATTAAGAGGTAGATATAAATCAACTTCTGGGGATGGAATTCCAATAGGTGCATTTAATGTGCCTCAAGGCTCTGTTGTTGTTACTGCTGGAGGTAGAGTTTTAGTTGAAGGTATAGATTATACAGTAAATTATCAATTAGGTCGAGTTTATATTACTGATACTTCAATATTGGCTTCAAATACACCAATTCAAGTTTCATTGGAAAACAACGCTGTTTTCGGCCAACAAACAAGACGTTTTTGGGGATTAAATGTAGAGCATAAATTCAATGAAAATTTCTTAATTGGTGGTACAATTTTAAACATGTCTGAAAGACCATTTACCCAAAAAGCAGATTATGGTCAAGATGCAGTAAACAATACAATTTTTGGACTAAATGCCAATTATGCTACTGAAGTTCCTTTTTTAACAAGATTAGCTAATAAATTACCAAATATTGATACTGATGTTCCTTCAAATTTATCTTTTAGAGGTGAAGTAGCCTTTTTAAAACCTGGAGCATCTAAAACTTCAAATTTTAACGGAGAGTCAACAGTTTATATAGATGATTTTGAAGGTTCACAAACAACTATTGATATGCGTTCAGCTTCTGCTTGGAGTTTAGCAAGTGTGCCTCTAGAAGATAATTTTGATAATAACCCAACTGAGAATGAACCAGCTGTTGATGATATATCCATTGGATTTAAAAGAGCAAAAATGTCATGGTATTCAATTGATCCTGTTTTTTACACACAAGCTCCTGCAGGAATTTCAAATGCAGATTTATCAACAAATAATACCAGAAGAATTTTTAGTAGAGAATTATATCCACAAACAGATATTGCACAAGGACAAACCCAAGTTGTTTCAACATTAGATTTGTCTTATTTTCCAAAGGAACGTGGACCTTATAATTTTAATCCAAATGCTACAAACAATACTTTTCCTACTGGCACTGAACAAGATAATTGGGGTGGAATTATGAGAAGTATTAATTCAACAAATTTTGTACAGTCTAATGTTGAATATTTGCAATTTTGGGTATTAGATCCTTATTATGATGTGCAAGGACAACCTGTCAATGTTGCAAATGAAGGAAAATTAGTTTTTAATCTAGGAGAAATATCAGAAGACGTTCTTAACGATGGAAGAAAATCATATGAGAATGGTTTGCCAGAAGCTGGAGCAGTTAGTGCAACGACTTCAACCAATTGGGGTAAAATATCAGCTTCACAATCTTTAATTTATGCATTTGATACTAATGAAGCAAACAGAGCTGTTCAAGATTTAGGATTAAATGGTCTTTCTGATGCTGAAGAAGCAGCAAAGTTTGCTGGTTTTGCAGGAAATCCAGATCCAGCAGCAGATAATTATCAATTTTATCTTAATGCAACAGGTGGAGTTTTAGATCGATATAAAAATTATAATGGAACTCAAGGTAATTCACCTGTAAACGTTTCAGATACCAATAGAGGAAGCACAACTTTTCCTGATGTAGAAGATATCAATAGAGATAATACCATGAATACTATAAATGCGTATTATAAGTTTGAGGTTAATATGGTGCCAAATCAACAAGTAGGTTCAAACTATGTTGTTGATGTTAGAGAAGTTACAGATATTGATTTACCAGATGGTGGCTCAGGTAAATCAAGATGGTTACAATATAAAATCCCAATTCAAGAATTAGCAATTCCGGATAATGCTGTAGGTTCAATTTCAGATTTATTATCTGTTCGATTTATGAGAATGTATTTGACAGGTTTTACTGAAAATGTAACTTTACGTTTCGGAGCTTTAGATTTGGTTAGAGGAGAATGGAGAAGGTTTAATTCCTCTTTAGATGATGGTTCTACAGACCCTACTCCTTTAGATAATACAGATGATGATACAGGTTTTGATGTAGTGTCTGTGAATATTCAAGAAAATGGAAATCGCTCACCAATTAAGTATGTTGCTCCTCCAGGAGTTGATAGAGAGCAATTATACAATAACAATACTATTATAAACCAAAATGAACAATCTCTCTCATTAAGAGTCTATGACCCAATTTCTACAAATGCAAATGATGGATTACAAGTAGGAGATTCAAGAGCTGTTTTCAAAAATGTTAATGTAGATATGCGTCAATTTAAAAAAATGCGTATGTTTTTACATGCTGAAGCCTTATTGAAAAATGATGGTTCTCCTGATGTTTTAGGTGAAGATGAAATGGTAGCTTTTATTCGTTTTGGAAATGATTTTACACAAAACTTCTATCAAATAGAAATGCCTCTTAAAGTCACTCCTCATGGAGCTGCTTCTCCTGAAGATGTTTGGCCTGTTGATAATGAAATTAATATACCTCTTTCGCTATTAACTAAATTAAAAATTTTAGCACTTTCAAATAACCCTGATTTAGCAGCTCCAGATGTTAACGGAATTGTATTTGTTGAAGAAGAAGATGAATTAATTGGTTCTTCTGAAAGCAGATTAACATTAGGAATTAAAGGGAATCCAAACTTTGGGTTAGTGAGAACTTTAATGATTGGAATTAAAAACAAAAACGGTTCTCAGCCTATTAGAGGAGAAGTTTGGTTCAATGAATTGCGAATGTCTGAAATGGATAACAAAGGTGGTTATGCTGCTGTGGCAAATATTGATGCAAACATGGCTGATTTTGCAACTATATCAACAACTGGAAGATTAAGTACAATAGGTTTTGGTTCACTAGAACAAGGACCTAATGAAAGAAGTAGAGAAGATGTAAAACAGTATGATTTAGTGACTAACTTCAATTTAGGACAATTGCTTCCAAAAAAATGGGGAATTAACTTACCTTTTAATTATGCTGTTGGTGAAGAAAAAATCACACCAAAGTATGATCCTTATTATCAAGATATTGAATTGCAACAATTAATAGATATTACTGAAAATCAAGATGAAAAGGATGCTATTGAAGAAAGAGCTATTGATTATACAAAACGACAAAGTATAAACTTCATTGGTGTAAGAAAAGATAGAGCTCCAGATCAAAAACAACGTATTTATGATCCAGAAAACTTAACACTTTCTTATTCATATAACGAAACTTTGCATCATGATTTTGAAATAGAAAGTTTAACCGATAAACAAGTAAAAACAACAGTTGATTATGCTTATTCGTTCAAACCATCTACTATAGAACCGTTTAAGAAGTCTAAATTTTTATCTAAAGGAAGTTATTATAAAGCATTACAAGACTTTAATTTCAATTTTTTGCCTACAAGTATTGCTTTTAGCTCTAATATTCTAAGACAATATAACAAACAACAATTTAGACAAATTGATGTACAAGGAATAGAATTAGACCCATTATACAGAAGAAACTTTTTCTTTAATTATAACTATGGTTTTAATTATAAATTGACAAAATCTCTTTCCGCTGTTTATAATGCAAATTCAAATAATATTGTCAGAAACTATTTAGATGAAAATAATTTGCCAATTGATTCATTTTCCATTTGGGATGATTTTTGGGATGCAGGAACACCAAACCAGCACAACCAACAATTAGTGGTTAACTATGAATTACCTGTCAATAAATTACCTTTCTTAAGTTTTGTTAAATCAAATTATTCATATACTTCAGATTACAATTGGACTCGTTCTTCAAATGCTTTTTCATCAATTCAAACAGAAGCAGGAGATGTTTATCAATTAGGAAACACTATTCAAAATGCAAATTCTCACAAGCTAAATACTACGCTTGATATGACTGCTTTTTATAAAATGTTAGGAATTGGAGTTAAGAAAACACCAAAAGCTAAACCTGTTGCTCCTCCAAAACCAGGAGAAAAAATAGTTGCAAAACCTAAAAGCACTGGAACAAGTGATCAAAATCCATTTGTAAAAGCATTGATAGATGTTGTCACTAGTGTTAAAAATATTCAAGTTAACTATACAGAAAATAACGGAACTGTTTTACCAGGATTTTTACCAGGTGTTGGGTTTTTTGGAACCACAAGACCAACCGTTGGGTTTGTTTTAGGCAGTCAATCGGATATAAGATATGAAGCAGCTAAAAATGGTTATTTAACGAATTTTCCAGATTTTAATCAAAACTTTACACAAGTAAAAAACAGACAATTGAACTTTACAGCTCAAATGGAAGTTTTCAAAGATTTTAAAATTGATTTAAGTGCTGATAGAACTTTGTCTGAAAATTTTTCTGAGCAATATGATGTTTCTGATGGAGTTTATAATCCAAGATCACCTTATAACTTCGGAAATTATAATATATCAACTATTCTTATCAAAACAGCTTTTAGTGAAAGTAGTGAAGGTTTTTCTAAGGCATTTCAAGATTTTAGAGACAATAGAATTATTATTGCCAATCGTTTAGCTGAAGAATATTATGGTGCTGGGAATGTTCAAGATTCTGATGGTGATGGTTACCCTGATGGATTTGGTAAAAACAGTCAGCAAGTATTATTACCTTCTTTTTTAGCAGCTTATTCTGGACAAAGTGCAAATAAAGTTTCAACTAATGATTTTAAATCAATACCACTGCCAAACTGGAATGTTAAATATACAGGTTTAATGAATTATAAATTCTTTAAAGATAAATTTAAACGTTTCTCAATTCAACACGGTTATAGAGCAAGTTATGGAATAAATGCATTTAGATCAAATCTAAACCCTGAAGTTACAGATCAAAATGGTAATATTTATGCAAAAAGGATTATTTCAAATGTAAATTTAGCCGAACAATTTAATCCATTAGTTCGTTTTGATTTTGAAACTAAAAGTTCATTAAAAATTCTTGCCGAAATTAAGCGAGATAGAACACTAAACATGAGTTTTGACAATAATCTTTTAACCGAAGTAAAAGGTAATGAATATACCTTTGGAGTTGGGTATAGAATAAAAGATGTTACTATAAGTTCAAAATTAGCTGATACTCCAACAGGTGTAATAAAAAGTGATGTTAATTTAAAAGCTGATTTTTCTATCAGAAAGAATGAAACAATTGTAAGATATTTGGATTATGATAACAATCAATTGTCTGGTGGTCAAAATTTAATGTCAATTAAGTTAACAGCTGATTATTCGTTTTCAAGAAACTTTACAGCTATATTCTATTACGATCATCAATTTTCAAAAGCAGTTATTTCTACAGCATTTCCACTTACAACAGTTAGGGCAGGATTTACATTGAGATATAATTTTGGAAATTAATTAAAAAAAAACGAAATTATTATTTATAAAAATTTATTTTTGCTTAAAATTTAAAACAAATGAACTTTCCAGAAAATTTAAAATACACAAAAGACCACGAATGGGTTAGTATTGACGGTGATGTAATAACTGTAGGGATTACTGAATTTGCCCAAAAAGAATTAGGTGACATTGTATATGTTGAAGTTGAAACTTTAGACCAAACTTTAGATAAAGATGAAGTTTTTGGTACTGTTGAAGCTGTTAAAACGGTTTCAGATTTATTTTTACCTGTTTCAGGTGAGATAATTGAGTTTAATGACTCTCTTGAAAGTGAACCAGAAAAGGTAAACAGTGACCCTTATGGAGAAGGATGGATGATAAAGGTTAAAATATCTGACGCTTCTCAATTAGAAGAATTATTAGATAACAATGAATATAAAGAACTAGTTGGGGCATAGGTTTTATAAAGGACTAACAATGATTTGGATTGTTTTTGTTACAATCCTTAGCTTGATTAGTTTTGAAAAGCAAACCATTACTTCCTTTGAAAATAGTGATAAAATAGTTCATTTTTCTTTTTATTTTATAATGACATCTTTGTTGTTGAAAAGTATTAAGAATAAAAGAAAATATAAATATTTGATAGTTATCGTCTTACCCTTTTTTTATGGCATAATTATTGAGGTATTACAAGATAGTTTTACACAAAGTAGAAAAGGTGATTTTTATGATGTATTAGCAAACTCAGCTGGTATTTTTTTCGCTGTAATGTTAAATAAGTACTTTATAAAAAGGATTTCTTCTAGTAAAATTAAAAAAAATTAAAATTATTATTTATATTCGTACTCTAAAATAAAAAAACCATGCAACCAAAAAAGAATCCTAACGTTGATGCGAAACGAAATAGTTTATTGTATTTCCAAATTGGATTGGCAGCAATTACTG
This sequence comes from Flavobacterium ponti, assembly GCF_042652765.1. NCBI lineage: Bacteria > Pseudomonadati > Bacteroidota > Flavobacteriia > Flavobacteriales > Flavobacteriaceae > Flavobacterium > Flavobacterium ponti. Next base: position 22,362 of record NZ_JBHSGW010000003.1, on the reverse strand, counting down.
TTTTGACTTATATCGCTATTGAAGTAAAAACTCCAGATCCAGTTATTATAGTTGAAAAACCTAAAATTGTAGATAATTTTATCGATGAGGAAATTATTCCTTTAACAATGCAAGTGCAAAAAGCACCACCACCACCACCACCAGCACCAGAAGTCATTCAAATTGTTGAGGATAAAGTGGTTATTGAAGATAAAAAAATCGAAACAACTGAAACGAATGAAAAACAAGAAGTAAAAGTTGTTAAAGCTGCTGCAGTTGGAAATGCTGATGTAGGTGTTGAAGATTTAGATGTAGATGTCCCTTTTGCTGTGTTAGAAGATGTTCCTCTTTTTCCAGGTTGTGAAAAAGTACCAAGAAGCCAGCAAAAAGATTGTTTCATGGAACAAATGAATAAACATATTAAAAAATATTTTGAATATCCTTCAAAGGCTCGTGAAGATGGAGTTCAAGGGAGAATTACAGTTTTATTCGTAATTGATAAAAACGGAAATGTAACTAACCTAAGAATGAAAGGTCTTAATAAAAAAGGTGGTGAGCTTCTAGAAAATGAAGCAGAAAGAATCATCAAAAAATTACCAAAATTTACTCCAGGTAAACAAAGAGGTAAACCAGTTGGTGTAAGTTATGCTCAACCAATTGTATTTAAATTAGAAAACCAATAGTATTTACTAATATATTTTAATGAAAATCCCATTCTATCAGAATGGGATTTTTTTTGGCACATATTTTGTTTATTAATATTTAATTAACTTTTAAAACAGATTATTATGAGACCAAATGTTAAAATGATTGATAAATCAAAAAATAGTTTTATTTATTTTCAGCTAGGATTAATCGCTGTTATGGTGGCTGTATTATTTGTTTTAGAATTAAATTTTAAAACAGAAAATTTTAAAGATACTTCTTCATTCAGAATTGAATTGCCAGACGATGAACCTTTTAGATTTGTTGGAGTAATTGAAAAAGCAAAATCTGAACCTAGAAAACAGGTTGTTACAAAGCCAATTGTTAAGCCAGTTATTCAGCCAAAAATTATTAATCAATTTGTTGAAACTAAAGAAGAGGTTAAAGATGATCTTATAAAAGAAACGGCACATCAAGATTCAAATATTTCTGTTAGTACTGTAGTTGATAATTCAAATATTAATCCAGTAGATTCAAATTCAGGCAATGGTGGTTCTAAAGATGAAGTTTTTGTAGTAGTAGAGTTTTTACCAAGGTTTCCTAATTGTTTAAATGTTTCAAAAGATAACCAAAAGGCATGTTTTGATGAACAGTTACAAAAAGCAATTTTTAAAACTTTAGTTTACCCAGAGAAAGATTTGAAAAATGAAAAGGAGGGAACTGTTTTTGTTCAATTTATTGTAGATGAAAAAGGAAACTTTACTTCAATAAAAATTCCAGAAAATAATAGAGCAACTAATGATATGAGACAAGCTGTTGAAAAAGCAGTTAAGAAATTACCGAGAATTATTCCTGCAAGACAAGGTGAGAAAGATGTTAAAGTAACCTACACTATCCCTATATCATTTAAGATTAATAAATAATATTTTTAAAGTCCCTTTTTTAAAAGGGATTTTTTTATTTTTATACCCAATTAGTATTTGGTTTTATGAATATCAGACAATTTCTCGACTCTACTTATCTTAAAACTGCTCAACAGGCTTCCATTTCAGAAAATGAAAACAATGAAGTTAATATAATTAAAATCCAAGAGGCAATTGACTTTGGATTTAAATTAATTATGATTCGTCCAGAAATTGTTTCTATGGCTAAAAAAATGATTTTAGATTCCAATTCTAAAGTAGCTATTGGAACAGTAATCGATTTTCCTTTAGGTCAAAAAAGCCTTGAAAACAAACTAAGTGAAGCTCAAAAAGCCATTGATGATGGTGCTGATGATCTGGATTTTGTGGTTAATTATGAAGCATTTAAAGATGGTAAGTTTAATGTAGTAAAAGATGAAGTTTTAAAATGCACATCTTTAGGGCTACAAAACAATAAAATCGTAAAATGGATCATTGAAGTAGCAGCTTTAAATGATTCTCAAATTATCGGATTATGTGCTTTAATTAAGAATATTGTAATTTCTAATTTTAAGGAAAATCAATATGAAAATGTTTTTGTGAAATCTTCTACGGGTTTTTACAAGACAGATAATAATCTTCCTAATGGAGCTACAATACATACAATTCAAATAATGTTAGAAAATTCATTTCCTTTGCCAGTAAAAGCTGCTGGTGGAGTTAAAAATTATGAAGAAGCAATAGAAATGATAAAATTAGGTGTTAAACGTATTGGAACTTCATCTGCAAAAGCTATTGTTGAAGGACTTGAAACTAAAAATGAGTATTAAAAAAATTAAAATGAATTATAAAAGTATATTTTTTCTGTTGTTTTTTGTTCAAATTTCCTTTTCACAACAAAATAATAATCAAGATTTTCCTGAATTTAAAAGTTGCGAGAATAATCAGACTTTAAGTAAAAAAGACTGTTTTTATCAAAATTTACAACAACATATTCTGTCAAATTTTAAAATCCCTGAATCAGCGAATAGTTATAACGGAAAAGTGTATGCTCTTTTTGAAGTGGATACTGTTGGAAAATTTAAAATTCTTTACACAGAAGCTTATTCTGAAGACTTAAAAACAGAAACTAAACGTGTTTTTGATTTGCTTGAACAAGTAAAACCAGCTTCATATCAGGGTAGAAAAACGTTTGCAAAATATGCTATTACAATTCCAATTCCACTGGATTCAACTTTTGTAATTGCTAACAACGACAAAATAACAATTGTTAAAAAGAAAAAAACGGAAAAATTTGCTGAATTAACTGAATATGAAGATATCAAACTTCAAGAATATAAAAACAGTATCTACAAAGGAAATAATAATTTGCCTTTCACACATGCTAATTATGCCTTATTTGATCAAAATTTAAATCTTGTAGGAAGTAACAATCACACAGCTTCAAAACCATATTCTTATGCTGAAGTTGCAAGATATTATGACTTTGATTCAGAATTTGAAAAAATCAAAAAAGACAAAAAATCGTGGTGGGGCAGAAAATTATGGAATGAAAATTTAGTAGCAATTCAAGGTGAAGGTTATTGGTTTACCATAAATCCAATTTTAAATCTTAATGTAGGAAAAGATTTTGGAAGTGATGAAAATTACACTTACGTGAATACAAGAGGTGTTAATGTAAATGGACAATTAGGAGAACAATTAAGTTTTTCTACTCAAATCTATGAATCTCAAGGTTTGTTTGCAGATTATTACAATGAATATGCTAATAGTTTAAAACCTTCTGGTGGAAATCCTGCTATAATTCCTGGAATTGGTATTGCAAAACAGTTCAAAGAAAATGCCTATGATTTTCCTTTGGCTGAAGCAAATATAAAATATACTCCAAGTAAATTTATAGATTTACAATTGGGTTATAGTCGAAATTTTATTGGTGATGGTTATCGCTCTTTGCTTCAAGGTGATGGAACAAGTCCTTATCCGTTTTTCAAAATCAACACTACTTTTTGGAAAATTAAATATACAAACACATATATGTGGTTGAAAGATGTTCGTCCAGAAGTTACTATTGACAGAACATATACAACGAAGTTTATGGCAAATCATTATTTGAGTTGGAATGTTTCAAAACGAATGAATATAGGTTTCTTTGAAAGTGTAGTTTGGGGAAATGATAACGATAGAGGTTTTGATGTAAACTTTGTGAATCCAATTATTTTTTACAGAGCCGTTGAATTTTCTTCTTCTTCAAGAGCAGGAAATGCTTTATTGGGTTTAACGACTAAGTACAAATTCAATAACAGTATCAATTTTTATGCTCAATTTTTGTTAGATGAATTTTCAATAGGTGATGTGAAAGCGAGAGATAAAAGTTGGAGAAATAAATTTGCTTATCAAGTAGGAGCCAAATATTATAATGCTTTTGGAGTTGACAATCTAACATTGCAATTAGAATACAATAGAATTAGGCCTTATGTTTATGCACACAGCAATGTAATTACAAATTATGGTCACAACAATCAAAGTATGGGTCATAATTGGGGAGCAAATGCAAGTGAATTAGTGGCTATTGCGAGATACAATAAAGGAAGATATTTTGCCCAAGCTAAAATTAATTATGGTATTCAAGGATTAGATTATAATGATGGTGTTAATATCAATAATTATGGTGGAAATATTTATCTAAATTATGATGATAATCGTCCTTTTGATAAAGGAGTTGAAGTTGGGCAAGGAAATAAAACCACTATATTTATTGCTGATTTTCAAGCTGGTTATATTGTGAATCCATCTTCAAACATGAAAGTTTTTGCTAATTTAATGTTTAGGGATTATAAGCCAACAACAGAAGATTTAATTACTAAAACTTCAACAACAACTTGGTTTTCTGCTGGAATAAAAACAGACTTGTTTAATTGGTATTTTGATTATTAATGGCTTAGATTTTTTACTAAATAAACTTTCAAGCGAAATCAGTTGTTAAATCAACAGTTTTTGTGCTCCAAATAATAAATCTTATTACTATCTTTGCACTCGATTTAAAAATCCTAAAAACTTTATTTTGAGTTCGTCTAATTCATCTGTTACTAAACCTTCATTATTTAGTGTTTTTACGGCAATTACAAAAGCTCGTTTGACCATTAGTGTAATGTTTTCAACTTTGGCAGGATATGCTTTAGGAGTTGATCAATGGAATGTTGATGCGTTTAAAGTTTTAGGACTTTTATCAATTGGTGGGTACTGTATGGTTGGTGCTTCTAATGTTTTCAATCAAATTATTGAAAAAGATTTAGATGCTTTAATGGATAGAACTAAAAATCGTCCTTTGCCAGCGGGTTTAATTTCAAAACAAAATGCCTTTATCTTAGGTTGTGTTTTAACGGTTTTAGGATTAGCAATATTATATTCTGTAAATGAAAAAACGGCTCTTTTTGGTGCTATTTCCATTTTTATGTATGTAAGTTTATATACTCCATTAAAAACAATTACACCTTTATCAGTCTTTGTTGGAGCTTTTCCGGGTGCAATTCCTTATATGTTAGGTTGGGTTGCAGCAACAGGAACTTTTGGTATAGAAGCAGGAACTCTTTTTATTATTCAATTTTTTTGGCAATTTCCTCATTTTTGGGCAATCGGTTGGTTTTTATTTGATGATTATAAAAAAGCTGGATTTTTTATGCTTCCAACTGGTAAAAGAGATAAGAAAACAGCCTTGCAGGTTATACTTTATACAATCTGGACCATATTAGCATCGTTAATTCCAGTTTTTGGTTTTACAGGAAAATTTCATATTTCAATTGTTAGTGCAGTTATAATTTTTGTACTAGGATTGTGGATGTTGTTTTATGCTTTTAAATTATACAATAAAATGGACGCTCAAGCAGCAAGAAAATTGATGCTTGTTAGTGTTTCATATATAACTTTGTTACAAATTATTTATGTAATTGATAAGTTTTTTTAAAATTTAGATTATGATAACAATAGAAGAACAAGAATTAAGAAAAGGCAAAACATACAAAATGTTGTTGCTTTTTGGAATGATTAGTATTTTTATGATTTTCGCAGGATTATCAAGTGCTTATGTAGTTAGTAAATCAAGACCAGATTGGTTGAAAGATTTTCAATTGCCAAGTGCTTTTATTTATAGCACAATTGTAATATTGATAAGTAGTTTGACTTTTTATGGAGCTAATAAAGCTATGAAAGTAAACAACAGACAATTAACTACAATTTTGCTCTTATCAACTTTAGCTTTAGGGGTAACATTTATAATGTTACAATTTAAAGGTTTTTCTCAAGTTGTAGAAAATGGGTATTTTTTTACAGGAAGTGAGAGTAATGTTACTACTTCATTTTTGTATATTGCAGTAATTGTACATATAGCTCATCTTTTAGGAGGAATTATTTCATTATTAATCGTAATTTATAATCATTTTAAACAAAAATACAATCCCTCTCAAACCCTTGGTATTGAGCTTAGTGCAATGTATTGGCACTTTATGGATTTTATATGGATTTATCTGTTTTTATTTTTCTACTTTTACAAATAGAAAAAAAACAATAAATTTGAGCACTTTTTTAACAATAAATTAATTTATGGAAGCAACAGTTACTTCACATGAACACGCTTTAGACGGAGGACCAGGACCAATGGGAGCAACCTATGGTAAAATGATGATGTGGTTTTTCATCGTTTCAGATGCATTAACATTTTCAGGATTTCTTGCCGCTTATGGTTTTTCGAGATTTAAATTCATAGAAACTTGGCCTATTGCAGACGAAGTTTTTACTCACTTTCCATTTATGCATGGAGTAGAAGCTCCTATGTATTATGTGGCATTGATGACATTTATTTTGATTTTCTCTTCTGTAACAATGGTATTGGCAGTAGATGCAGGTCATCAGTTAAATAAAGGTAAAGTTGCCTTTTACATGCTTTTAACTATTGTTGGTGGTTTTATATTCTTAGGATCTCAAGCTTGGGAATGGAAAAATTTCATCAAAGGTGAGTTTGGAGCAATTGAAACTAAAGGAGGCTCAATTTTACAATTCGTAAATAAAGAAGGTGAAAGAGTTGCATTAGCAGATTTTGCGGCACATTTACCAGAAGAAAGGCAAGAATTAACTAGAAGTAAAGGTACTTGGTTTATGTCAGAAGGTTCTTTGCCAACTTATTCAGTTAATGAAGTTGTTGAAGGTTTTAAAAATAACCCAGATATTCTAGTTAGAACAGAACAAATTGTTGATAAACATAAAGTAGTTCTTTCAAGAGAAGAATCTATGAAAAGATTAGCATCAGCTCATTATGTAGTTGAAGGAGCTAACTTAATTAGAAATGAATATGGTCAAAAATTATTCGCTAATTTCTTTTTCTTTATTACTGGTTTTCACGGTTTCCACGTATTTACTGGAGTATTAATCAATATCATTATTTTCTTTAATGTTTTATTAGGAACATACGAAAGAAGAGGAAGCTATGAAATGGTTGAAAAAGTAGGATTGTATTGGCACTTTGTAGATTTAGTTTGGGTATTTGTATTCACATTCTTCTATTTAGTATAATAAAAAATAAAGCATAGTAATTATGGCACACGCACACGAATCTAACAGTAAAAGAATTTGGTTTGTATTTGGACTACTTTCTGTTATAACAATTATTGAAGTTGCTTTTGGTATTGTAAGACCCGATTTCTTATTCAAAACTAACTTTTTAAGAATGAATTTATTGAACTGGTTGTTCATTATTCTTACAATTGTTAAAGCTTATTATATTGTTTGGGCATTTATGCACTTAGAAGGAGAAAAGAAAAGCTTGAGAACATCTATTGTTGCTCCATTAGTATTTTTAGTTTTATATTTATGTTTTATATTACTAGTTGAAGGAGATTACATCTACGACGTTTTTAAAAATGGTACAATAAAATGGAATTTTTAACATTTTAAAATATAAATTAAATCCCGATAAACATCGGGATTTTTTTATCTTTGTACTCTTCAAAAAAAACATCTTCAATGGGAAAGAAAATAATTTTAATCATACTTTTTATACTGCCTTTAGTTGTTTATATGTTTTTTGCTACAGGTGTAAACCAGTTTGTTAACTTACCAACGATTACTAAAAATGTTAATGAACTTCCAAATTGGAATTCACTATCAAAACATAAAGTTCAACTAAAAGAAAAAATTACAATTCTTGGGTTTTTAGGAGATGATGTTCTTACTGAAAAAGGAAATCTATTCAACCTAAATCAAAAAATTTATAACAAGAACAAAGAATTTAAAGATTTTCAAATCGTTATGGTTGCCCCAAAAGGAACCGAAAAAGATATTCAATCGATAATTAAAGAATTGGGAACTATTTCTGATTTGTCAGGTTGGAACTTTGTTTTTTCTTCTCACGATTCTATTTCTAATTTCTATAAAAGTTTACAACTTACTGAGAATTTAAATCCAGCCATTGGAACAACAAATGTTTATATTATTGATAAAGATTTGAACCTTAGAGGTAGAAAAGGAAAAGATTTAAAAGGTGAAGAAGAATATAAAGAAGGATACAATACAATTTCAGCAGCTGATTTACACAACAACATGAGCGATGATGTGAAAATAATTTTAGCGGAATATCGTTTGGCTTTGAAACGCAATAATAAAAGAAAAATCTAATGAAGAATAAATCATACATCGGAATTTCATTCATTATTTTAATTTTTGGAATTTGGGCTGTTCCCAAAATTATTGCTAAGTTTCAAAAATCAGATTTGGTTGAAATTGGTCCTGTTCCAGCATTTTCTTTAACAGATCAAAATAATAAAACGATAACTGATAAAGACTATTTAGGAAAAGTATATGTAGTGGAATTTTTCTTTACAACTTGTCCAACAATTTGTCCAATTATGAATCAAAATATGCTTGGCATTCAAGAAGAATTTTATGGTAAACCAGATTTTGGTATTGCTTCTATAACAATTGACCCAGAACATGATACTTCAGAAGTTTTAAAACAACACGCTAAGATATTAGGAGCAAAGCATTACAACTGGCATTTTTTAACAGGTGATAAGAAATATATATATAATTTAGCTCTAAAGGGTTTTAATTTATACGCTGGAGAAAACGCAGAAGTTAATGGTGGTTTTGAACATTCAGGATTATTTGCATTAGTGGATAAAGAAGGAAAGATTAGATGTAGAAGAGATTCGCAAAATAATCCAATTTTATATTATGATGGTTTAGAACCTGCAGGAATTAAAGCCATCAAAGAAGATATTAAGAAGCTTTTAGAAGAATAAGAAAATAGAACAAAGAAATAAATGGAAAATAATATTGAAACGAAGTACAATAAACTAATTATTGCTTTATCAATCATAATACCTGTAGCAGTTGCTATATTATTTGGTGTGAATTTACCTAAAATGGGTTTTGATGTAGAACCTCTTACTTTTTTACCTCCAATTTACGCTACTATAAATGGTTTTACAGCAGTTTTGTTAGTGACTGCAGTTATAGCTGTTAAAAACGGTAAAAGAGACTTACATGAACGATTAATGAAATTGGCCATTCTTTGTTCGGTTTTGTTTTTAGTAATGTATGTAGCTTATCACATGACTTCAGATTCTACAAAATATGGTGGTGATTTAGGATTTATTTACTATCCAATTTTAATTTCCCATATCGTATTATCTGTTGTGATTATTCCTTTAGTTTTGATAACTTATGTGAGAGCTTTAGCACAACGATTTGACAAACATAAAAAAATCGCTAAAATCACTTTCCCAATTTGGTTATATGTTGCTGTTACAGGAGTTGTGGTTTATTTAATGATTTCTCCTTATTATGCTAATTAAAGAAAATAGAACAAAGAGAATAGAACAAAGAGAAAAGAAAGTTAGACTAACAATAACACTCTTCATACTTCTTGCTTCTTGCTTCTTTCCTCTTGTGTCTCGTGCTCAGTGTGCCATGTGTAGAGCAGCTTTAGAAAGTAACGAAAACACTGTTCAAGCAGAAGCAGTTAATGATGGAATTGTGTTTTTAATGGTAATTCCTTATATATTGGTCGCTTTAGTGGGTTTTGCCGTTTATAAATTGAAGTATTCGAAGAAGTAAATAATTTATTCTAAACCATCAATTTTAATATTCATTTTTCCTGATGTTGTGATGAATGCGATGATGGCTTTGTTGGTTAATTCTACTTTTTCAAAATTAAAATCATCCAAAGAACCATTGACAAAAACACCTTTCATTGGAGAATAATTATTCAAATAAGGTTCCATGTTCTTTTTGCCTTCATCTAAATTTTCCTGAATAGAATAACGACAACTTTCTTTAATTTTATTTAAAACTGTTCCTTGCAATAACCAATTAGCAGATTTTAATAAAACATTTTTGGTGTCTAAAACATAATTCAATTCATCAAAATAAATTTCTTTTGAAAGTGCATTGAAATTAGGATAACCCGATAAATAAATAGTTCCATTTAAACTTCCAGTTAAACTTAAAGCAATAATTATTTTTTTGTCTTTTTGCCAAATTTCTACATTTTGAACGGTCACTTTTCTACTTCCAGAAGCAAATTCTTGTCCTTTGAAGTTTTTAGTAATTATTTTAGAAGCACTTTGATAGGTTGAAACAGCTGCTACTGAAACTGTAACTTTTTCTGGCATTTTTGAAACAGGTTTTAGAGCAATTTTAGTAGCATCATAAGTGTATTTAGGTTCCATTCCAACCATCGTTTGCATATCACATTTTAAACCCATGTCCATCGTGATTTTTCCGTTTTTCAATAAAGCATCTGTTACATAAAGTTCTATTGGAATCAGTTTAAACCAAGTTTCATAAGCAGTGCTGCTCAAAAAAGGTTTGCTTATAACTCCTAAAGTTTCCAAAACTTGTGGTTTAAAATCGCACGATTTGTCAATAGCATCGTCAATCATTTTTGAAACTTTGGATTTAAAAATAGACAAGGTTGGATTGATGATATAAGTAATCGGAATTTTTTTTCCAGCTACTAAAATACTCGGACTTTCATTCCAATTGAAATCTTTTATTTTGGAACTTGTTGTTAATTTCCAGTTTACTAAATGGGCTTTACTTTCTAAAATAATAGTTCCATCTAAATTAATTTGACGAGTATCATTCAAGCCTAAATATTCTGTTCCATATTTGAATTTTGACCAAATTTTCAACGGAATTTCAGAAGTAATTACACCATTTTTTTCGGTTAGCTTTATTTTACCAGTTTTCCAAATCTTCATTTCGGTTTTGTCGTCTTCCAAATTATTGTCTTCATAAATCAAACCTGATAAATTTTTATTCAATTGATTCTCTATTTCACTAACTGAAATTTCAACAGGTAAAGCAATAAAAGATGTTTTGTTTTTATAAACCATTGGAGTGTCATCTGAAGGTAAAGGCTTTAAAGCTTCAATTTTTTTTGTGGTAGCACAAGATGCTAAAAAGGAAACAATAAAAAGTATAGCTAATAAACCAACGAAGTATTTCATAGAAAAGTAATATTTTGATGTAAAAATAAAATTTTAATTGTTTCGTGTAACATTTTATGAAAAATTTGGTCTTATAGGAGAATTCAGAATGTAATTAATACAAAATGATAACAAAAAAAATTATACTTTTTCTCTTGTTTGTTGGAATCCAAGTTTCAGCACAAGATAAAAAATGGACACTTGAAGAATGTTTGGATTATGCTATTAAAAACAATATTTCTATCAAACAATCTGAGTTGGATTTAAAAACGTCAGATGTTGAAAAAATGGAAGCTATTGGTGGTTTTTTACCAACTTTAAATGCTAATGCAAATTATAGTATGAATACTGGAGCAAGTATTAACCCAGTAACAAATCAATTTCAAAATCAAACATTTAAGTCTTTTTCTGCGGCTGCAAATTCCAATATAACTTTATTCAATGGTTTAGCAAATTGGAAAACATTACAAAGAAGTAAATTAAACCAAATAGCAAATACGTATCGTTTAGATAAGATGAAAGACGATATTGCACTTTCTGTAGCAAATTCTTATTTACAAATTTTATTCAATAAAGAACAATTGAAAGTTTTAATTAGCCAAAACTCAATTACTAAAGATAATTTAAAGAGAACACAACAATTAATAGATGCTGGTTCATTGCCTGCTGGAGATATTTTTGAACTTCAAGCAACAGACGCTACTCAACAACAGCAAATTATTAGTACCGAAAATACACTTTTAATTTCTAAAATTGCTCTTTGTCAAATGTTATTGATTGAAGATTATGCAACATTTGATATTTCTGATGAAGTTATTGATATTCCTTTAACAGATTTGAGTAATGAAACACCTCAAACTATTTTAGTAAAAGCAAAAGAATCTGTTAATGATATTAAAGTTGCACTTTCAAATGTTGATATAGCTAAAAAAGATTTGTCTATTTCTCGTTCTTCTTATTTGCCAACATTATCAGGTTTTGTAGGATACAATACGCGTTGGTCAGAAAGTACTCCTTTTAATTTTGCAGATCAATTATCACTATTTGATGGTACAGCTATTGGATTGCAATTAAATGTACCAATTTTAAATGGTTTTGCAACTAGAGGTAGAGTCCAAAGAGCAAAAATAAATCAAGAACGTACAGAATATCAATTGCAACAAGCAGAATTAGATTTAGAAAGTAATGTTTATCAAGCTTACAATGATGTAATTAACGCAAAAAAAAGCTATGAAGCTGCACAAAAAACATTAGAAGCTCGCAAACAAGCATTTGGATTTTCTAAAGAGAGATATGAAGTAGGTTTATTAAATACCTTTGATTTTTCTCAATCATCTATTGCTTTAGACAACGCACAGTCAGAAGTATTAAGAACTAAATACGATTACATTTTTAGAACTAAAATTTTAGAGTTCTATTTTGGAATACCATTAATAAAAAAACAATAAATCATGTCAAAAAAAACCATTTTTATAGTATTAGGAATAATTGTAGCAGTTGTTGCTGGAATAATGATCTTTGGAAAAGGAGGAAACGATGATACTAAAATTGTAGAAGTTGCCAAAGCAAATAAAATGACAATTGTTGAAACTGTTTCTGCAACAGGAAAAATTCAACCAGAAGTTGAAGTTAAAATTTCATCTGAAGTTTCTGGAGAAGTTATTGATTTGCCTGTTAAAGAAGGACAACAAGTTAAAAAAGGAGATTTATTGGTAAAAATAAATCCAGATATTTATGTTTCTGGTGTAAATAGAACAGCTGCAACAGTATCTAATTCAAGAGCTGGTTTAACACAAGCAGAAGCTCAAGTTAAAGAAGCAAAAGCAAATTATGATAGAAATAAAACATTGTTTGATAAAGGAGTAATTTCTAAATCGGAATGGGATAAAATTGTTTCTTCTTATGAAGTAGCAGTAGCAGCAAAACAATCAGCTTATTACAATGTACAAAGTGCAAGTGCTACATTAACTGAAGCAAGAGATAACTTAGGAAGAACTACAATTTATGCTCCTGCTGATGGAACAATTTCTTTACTTTCTATCGAATTAGGTGAAAGAGTTTTAGGGACACAACAAATGACTGGTACTGAAATACTACGTATTGCGAATCTTAACAACATGGAAGTTGAAGTAGATGTAAATGAAAATGATATCGTTAAAGTAAGTATTGGAGATAAAGCGGATATTGAAGTGGATGCTTATTTAAAAAGAAAATTTAAAGGAACTGTTACAAGTATTTCAAATTCTGCAAGTTCTGCTCTAACAGCGGATCAAGTAACAAATTTTAAAGTAAAAGTGAGAATTGAAAAAGACTCTTACCAAGATTTATTAAAAGACAAACCAGATAATTATTCTCCATTTAGACCTGGAATGACTGCTACGGTTGATATCATTACAAAAACAAACAAAGATGTAATTGCTGTGCCAATTAGTGCAGTTGTTATCAAAGACGATACTACTTCAGTGAAAAAAGATATTGTGGCTGAATTGGAAAAAGAAGAGCAAGAGAAAAAAGGAACAGCTCCAAAATCAGATCAAAAATTTGAATGTGTTTTTGTAAAAGTTGGAGATAAAGCAAAACTTAGAGTTATTAAAACTGGAATTCAAGATGATACGAACATCGAAATTATTTCAGGATTAAAACCTGGTGAAGAAATTATTGTTGGACCATACACAACTGTTTCAAAAGACTTAATGTCAAATGATAAGGTTCGTTTAGAAAATGAAAACGACAAAAAAGATAAAAAATAAATAAAGTTTTATAACCATCCAAAAGGCATTTCTTAACGGGAGTGTCTTTTTTTTGTTTATATAATTTACTTTTATTGTGTTCAAAAGATTGTATTTTTGCATTGAAATAAAAATTATGGCATTACTTTTAAACATAGAAACAGCTACAAAAAATTGTTCGGTTTCATTAGCTAAAGATGGAAAGACAATTGCTTGTAAAGAAATTGCAGAACAAAACTTTTCTCACGCAGAAAAACTTCATGTTTTTATTGATGAGTTGCTGAAGGAAAAAAATTTCACCTACAACAATCTGAATGCAGTAGCAATTAGTCAAGGACCTGGTTCTTATACTGGTTTGCGAATTGGAGTTTCTTCTGCAAAAGGACTTTGTTATGCTTTGAATATTCCAATGATTGCTATTGATACATTAGAATTGTTAGCAAGAAAAATTTCTGTTTCTGAAGGTGTAATTATTCCAATGCTAGATGCAAGAAGAATGGAAGTGTACTCTACTATTTTTGATGTAGAATATACTAAAATGAGAAAAGTTGAAGCCGAAATAATAGATGCTAATTCTTATTCAGAAATAGATACTAAAATTCATTTAGTAGGAGACGGAATTGCCAAATTTAAAGGAGTGCTAACTGATGATAAATTTATTTTTCATGAAGATGTAGTTTACCCTTCAGCAAATGAGATGAGTTTTTTGTCGTTTGAAAAGTACAAAAAAAGCGACTTTGTAGATGTCGCTTATTTTGAACCTTTTTATTTGAAAGATTTTATGTTGAATAAATAATTAATTTTCTTTTACAACTTTTCTGATTTCAACCTGATGTGGATAAGGAATTTCAATTCCAGCTTCATCAAAGGCTAATTTACATGATTCTATTACTTCTGCTCTAACTGTCCAATAATCTGCCGCTGTTGACCATGGTCTTATGGCAAAATCAACTGAACTGTTATTTAAAGTCTTTACAAAAACACTCGGAGCGGGTTCTTTTAAAATCAAAGGATGATTGTTTAATATGTTGAACACAACTTCTTTAACTTGTTTGAAGTTTGAACCATAATCAACACCAATTTCAATATCAACACGTAAATTTCCATTTACAGTAAAGTTTATAATCTTATCATTCGATAAAGCTGCATTTGGAATAATCGCTAGTTTATTTTCAGGTAAAGTAATATAAGTAGAAAACATTTTAATCTCTTTTACTGTACCCACTAAACCTTGAGCTTCAATTACATCTCCAACTCTAAAAGGTTTTAGTAAAATTATCAAAACGCCACCAGCAAAGTTAGAAAGTGAACCTTGTAGTGCCAAACCAACTGCCAAACCAGCAGCACCTAAAATAGCAACAAAAGAACTTGTACCTATTCCTAATTGGGTAATTACTGTTACCAATACCAAAATACGCAATGCCCAAAACACAAGGTTTCCAATAAACAAAATCAAAGTAGCTTCGATTTCTCGTTTTCGCATTAACCTTTTTATCAGTTTAGTGATAATACTTGTAGCCCAAAGACCAATAAATAAAATAAGTATTGCCGATATTAATTTGGGAGAATATTCTAAAACGTAATTTTTGATGTATTCAAAATAGGTGGTAATTTCTTTCTCAGACATATGTTTTTAATTTTTAACAAAGATAGAATTTCAAAAAAGGTATTTCAAATCTATGGCATGGTTATTTTGATTATTAATAAAGGTTTAACAATTGTGTGGTTTTTACAATAAAAAAAGCCCTAATTAAAGGGCTATTTATAGTTTTGCAAAGAATTATTCTACTTCAAATGTGATTTTTACATTCACTCTAAATTCATGAACTTGATTATCTTTGATTGAAGCACTCTGCTCTTTTACATAAACAGAGCGAATGTTTTTTAATGATTTACCAGCATGAGCCACGGCATTTTTAGTAGCATCTTCCCAACTTTTCTCTGAACTTGATAGAACTTCTATAACTTTTAATACTGCCATTTTGTTTAAATTTAAATTAGTAAAATCTAAATTTACAAAAAAATTAAGTTAATATCAAGTCAATTAATAGTATATGCTGTTTTAATGAATTAGTAACTTCGAGTTTACATTTAGATAATAAACAATAATGATATTTGCGACAGTCTTAAGACATTTCATGAGATGTAAAGTTTTTGTCAACTTATTTCTTGAAATAGCTGCCTTGGCCAGGCAGCTTTTTTTAATGTTATCATTATCTTTTGGTAACATTCTGTTAACATTGAAGTAAGTTCTTTGCTGCGACAAAAACTTACAACACAACATGAAAAATTATCTTTTGATAGCAAATCTTTTTTTGCTATTCACTACTTTAGTTTATTCTCAAGAAAACAACATCAAAACTACAAACTTCGGAAAAGGAATTCTAAACATTGTTGGAAAAGACAGTACTTGGAGTATGAATTTCTCTGCAAGAATGCAAATTCTTTCTACTTCAGCATGGGATGTTGTTGATGATAAACTTACTAATCCTTCTCAAGATTTTTTATTAAGAAGATCAAGATTGAAATTCAATGGTTTTGCTTATTCTCCAAAGTTGACTTATAAAATGGAAATAGGATTATCTAATACTGATATTTCAGGAGGTTCTGAATTTACAGGTAATACACCAAGATATGTTTATGATGCCGTAATTATGTGGAATTTCTATAAGAATTTAGAATTATGGGCTGGTCAAACTAAATTACCTGGAAATGTGGAGCGTGTTATTTCTTCTGGAAACATGCAGTTAGTTGATCGTTCTTTATTGAATGGAGAATTTAATATTGATAGAGATATGGGAATTCAATTGAGAAATCATTTTACAATAGGTAAAGAATTTTTAATCAGGCAAAAATTTGCTATTTCTCAAGGTGAAGGACGAAATGTTACTACAGGAAATTTAGGAGGTCATCAATATACTACAAGAATTGAATTTTTACCTTTCGGAGAATTTACTAAAGATGGAGATTATTCTGGAGGTGATTTAAAAAGAGAAATTACACCTAAATTATCTGTAGCTTCAACGTATGATTTTAATAACAACGCTGTTAAAACTAAAAGTAATCAAGGAAATTGGATGTTTACGGATTTAGGGTTTTATGAAACAAACATTAAAACGCTATTTGTAGATGCGATGTTTAAATACAGAGGATTTTCTTTTATGGGAGAATTTGCAGACAGAAAAGCTTCTGATCCAATAGCAAAAAATTCAGATGGTACTTTAACAGGTGATGTAGTTCATGTAGGTCAATCTTATAATTTACAAACAGGGTATTTGTTTAAGAATAATTATGAAATTGCTACAAGATTTACACAGCTTAAACTAGATAAAGTAATTACAGGAAAAAATTTAAAAAAACAGTTTACTTTTGGTGTTTCAAAATACATTGTAGGTCATAAATTAAAAATTCAATCAGATGTAAGTTATCTAGGTGTTGAAAATGCTAGTGATGAAATTATGTGGAGATTGCAAATGGACTTACATTTTTAGTATATTTGATAACATTAAATTAACATATTAGTCGATAATTAAATAGAATTTTGCAAAAATTTAAAAAACAAATAATTAAATAAAAGATGGAACAGGTTTACGTTATAATGCTTATTGCTTTAGCCCTTTTAGCTACTATTGATTTAATGGTTGGAGTAAGTAATGATGCAGTAAATTTTTTAAATTCTGCCATAGGATCAAAAGCAGTATCATTTAAAACGATAATGATTGTTGCGAGTATTGGAGTTGCAATTGGAGCTTTATATTCAAACGGTATGATGGAAATTGCCCGAAGTGGAATTTTTACACCAAGTATGTTTAGTTTCAATGATGTCATAATGATTTTCCTTGCAGTAATGATAACAGATGTATTATTGCTTGATGTGTTTAATACTTTAGGATTGCCAACATCTACAACTGTTTCTATTATCTTTTCATTATTAGGAGCATCTGTTTTTATAGCAATATCAAAAATTTATTTTTCAGATGGAGATTTTGATACATTAGGTTCTTATATAAACACTAAAAAAGCTTCAGAGATTGTTTATAGTATACTTTTATCAGTATTGTTGTCTTTTGCACTTGGTTCTATTGTGCAATATATTTCAAGGTTATTATTCACATTCCATGTAGATAAAAGATACAAGTATTTTGGAGCAATTTTTGGAGGAATAGCATTAACTGCAATTTCATTTTTCATCTTAATTAAAGGTTTAAAATCTGTTACATTCATTTCAAGTGAAACAAAAGATTTTATTAAAGCTAACCAATTAATGATTATTGGATACTGTTTTATCTTTTGGACAATAGTTTCGCAAATAGTAATGACTGTTATTAAATATAATATTTTTAAACTTATCATTATTGTAGGAACATTTGGTTTAGCTCTTGCTTTTGCAGGAAACGATTTAGTAAACTTTATTGGTGTTCCAATTGCAGCTTTTCAATCTTATGAGATGTATTCAGTTGCAGGACAAACATTAGGTGCAAAAGATTTCATGATGGTAGGTTTAGAAGGAGAAAATTTACCAGCACCATTTATTTTTCTTGCATTAGCAGGTTCAATAATGGTTTTCACACTTTGGACTTCTAAAAAGGCTAAAAATGTTTTGGAAACTGAGCAAAATTTATCTCGTCAAGGTGAAGGTTCAGAAAAATATAGTGCTAATACATTATCGAGACAAATTGTAAGAGGTTCAATGTATATCGGAAATGCAATTAACTTTATTTTGCCTAAATCTGTTCAGTTTAAGATTGACCAACAATTCATTTTGCCCGAATATAAAGGAAAAAGAAGTGAACAACCAATGTTTGATATGGTGAGAGCTTCTGTAAACTTAATTGTGGCTGCAGTTTTGATCTCTATTGGAACTTCAATGAAATTGCCGCTTTCTACAACATATGTTACTTTTATGGTTGCAATGGGTACATCTTTTGCAGATAGAGCTTGGGATAGAGAAAGTGCAGTTTATAGAATTGCTGGTGTATTAAATGTAATTGGTGGTTGGTTTTTAACAGCTATCGCTGCATTTATTGCTTCTGGAATTATTGCTTACTTATTATATATTGGTGAAGCTTTTGCATTCTTTGCTTTTATGATTATTGTTGCTATTTTCTTTTATAGAAGTAACCAATTGCATAAAAAGAAAGTAAAAGAAGAAGAGTTAATGAAAAGTTTAAAACGTGAAGATATTGTTACAATTCACGAAGTAATTAATGAAAGTTCAGACCAAATTGCAAACATTGTAAAAAAATCAAATGGAATTTATAGTGGTGTTATCAGTGGACTAAGTCTGCAAGATTTACCAACTTTAAAGGATAATAAAAAATCAATTAAGAAACTTGAAAAACAAGTCGATGAATTAAAAAGCAATGTATATTATTTTATTAAAAACCTAGATGAAACTTCTGTTGAAGCAAGTAAATTCTATATTTTAATATTAGGTTATTTACAAGATATGACACAGTCTTTAAGTTATATTGCATTAAATAGTCATTCACACATTGATAACAATCACAAACAATTGAAGTTTAATCAAACTAGAGATTTAAAAAGTGTTGAATTGCATATTTTAGAATTGTTCAAAGACATTGAAAGTATCTTTGAAAACAAAGATTTTGTGAATATTGATAAAGTATTAGCTAGTAAAGAAGATGTTTTAAGTAGAATTTCTGATTTAATTCAAAAACAAATTGAAAGAATTAGAACTACAGAAAATAGTCCAAAAAACAGTAAATTATACTTTGGATTATTATTAGAAACGAATGATTTAATAAAAGCAACAATGAACTTAATAGAGTTATTCAAAGAGTTCAACGAATATGCTAATAAAAAGAAATAAAGTAATAAAAAAGAGCCAATGAAAATTGGCTCTTTTTTTATCATAAATAATTTAAGATTTAAGCATTGATAGCTTCCACAATAATAGCTTCATCTTTTAACATGTCTTTCAACATATTTTCAATTCCATTTTTTAATGTAAAAGTCGAAGAAGGACAACCGCTACAAGCACCTTGTAAAATTACTTTCACACGTTTTTCTTTTTCGTCAAAAGAATCAAACATGATGTTTCCACCATCACTTTGAACAGCAGGTTTTACATATTCTTCAAGGATGTTAATTATTTGTTGTGATGTAACATCAAGCTTGTCAAAATATGCTTCTTGCTGTTTTTGATGCGTTTCGGTTTTTGTTATCAAACTTTCATCAATAATTGTATTTCCAGTTTCAATGTATTCCTTAATAAAGGTGCGAAGTTCAAGTGTTATTTCTTCCCATTCTTTAATTTCATATTTTGTAATTGAAATGTAATTTTCATCAAAGAAAATTTCTTTTACATATGGAAATCGGAATAATTCTTTAGCTAAAGGTGAAGCTTTAGTTTCATCAATATTTTTACACTCCAAAGCAGTTTTTGTCAATAAAGTATTGCTTACAAACTTCATTACATTTGGGTTAGGAGTTGTTTCCGCGTAAATGCTAACAGGAATTTTCTTGTTGTTGCTTTCGTTAAGTGCAACTATCTCACCACCATTTGTTATATAATCTTGAATTTGTTCTGCTACTTCATCTTGTACATCTTCCCATTCCACAATTGAATATTTTTCAATAGCAATAAAGTTTCCAGAAATATATATGGTTTTTACAAAAGGAAGATAAAACAGTTGCTTAGCCAAAGGAGATGTGCTAGTTTCATCAATATTCTTATATTCAAAACTTTGGTTTTTTGTGATAAAATCCTCTAATTCAAATTTGACAATATTTTTATTAGATGTAGTTTTTATAGTGATATTTTGCATTGTATAGTTATTTTTTTTGCAAATTTAGTAAACTTATTTGCATTCTTTGATTATATTTGGTTTTTTAAATCAAACAATTTTTCAAGAATAATTCCCTTTTATTATGAAAAAAATTACAATATTATTACTGTTATTTTCTGCTTATTTAGGTTTTTCACAAGGAATAACAGTAAATCCAGCAAATACATCAACAAATTCAGTTCAACATATTGTTGAAGATATTTTGATTAATTCCTCTTGTGCTCAAGTGTCTAATTTTCAAACACAAGGTCTTTGTGGTGTTGGGAGTTTTGGATATACAGGATCAAATTTTGATTTTGCTGGTGGAATGATATTAAGATGTGGACAAGTTACAAATTCAGCTGGTCAATTTACAGATTCAAATATTAGCTCTATTTGTTCAAGTAATAGCGATGCTGAACTCTTGGCAATAAGTCAAGCTAATGGTAATCCAGGGACTATTAATGATGTTACTTTTGTGAAATTTAACTTTACACCTTTAACAGATAATTTTAGTTTTAATTTTATTTTTGCTTCAAACGAATATGGAACTTTTCAATGCGGATTTTCAGATGTTTTTGCATTTATTCTTACTGATTTAACAACTGGTGTTTCAACAAATTTAGCAGTTATACCAGGGACAACTACTCCTGTTTCTGTTACAAATATTAGGGACACTGCCTACAATGCAACTTGTCCTTCTGTAAATCCTACTTTTTTTGATACTTTTAATCCAAGTATTCCGGTAGCTTCAACAGTAATGAATATGAGAGGATACACTGTTCAGATGACAGCTATGGCTAATGTAATACCAAATAACCCTTATAGTATCAAATTGGCAATTGGAGATTATCAGGATACAGCATATGATTCAGCAGTTTTTATTGAAGCAGGAAGTTTTAATGTTGGAACGGCTAATTTAACTTATCCTGTTGGAGTAGGTATTGAAGACAGTGATATGACCATTGCAAATGGCTTAGCTCCTTGTCCAGATGAAATTAGAGTTTTGGATACTGGTTTAAATCCTGCTAATTATAGTTTTGAGTGGACTTTTAATGATGGAAGTGGTCCAGTTATACTTACTTCAGAAACAGGTCCTACTCTTGCTGTTAGTGCCCCTGGTACTTATTGTGTCAGAGCAAACAATCCTGGTGGTGCTGGTTGTCAGCAAGAAGATTGTATTGTTGTAGAATATCAACCCGATTTCATAATTAATGATTCCCCAAATGATTTGATAAGTTGTGATAATAATTTTGATTTAAGTGAGAATACTTCAACTATTTTAAATGGCTTGGATCCTTTTCAATATGACTTAGTGTTTTTTGATTCTCTTGCAGAAGCTCTTGATCCTGATGGGATACCTATTTCAAGTTCTGTAACTACTACTGCTCCTGTAACAACTTTTTTCGTAGCTGTTAAAGATTTATTTACTAATTGTGTTAAAATTACACAATTTGATGCTGTAGTTGTTCCTTGTCAAGCAACCATGCCACCTGATTTAATAGTTTGTGATGATGCTTCTAATGATGGTGTTGAAACTTTTGATTTAACAATTCAAGATGCATCAGTTTTAGGAGGCTTGTCTTCAACAGACTTTACAATAACTTATCACCTTGATCAGGCAGGTGCTGATGCAGGAAATAATTTTGCAACTCCTGTCACTGCATATGTCGGTGGTCCAAATCAAGTGATTTATGTACGAATGGAAAGTAATGCAAACCCTGCTCAATATAGTACAACCACCTTCAATTTAATAGTAAATCTTTTACCCACGGCTACTATTTCGGCAAACACAACATGTGAGGGATTAACAGGAGAGGTAACTATAACAGGT
>NZ_JBHSGW010000002.1:315394-438005 GCF_042652765.1 Flavobacterium ponti | reverse complement strand
AATCAGTTCAACAGGAGATGGTTGGAATGGAACCTTAAACGGTCAACCACTACCAGCAACGGACTATTGGTTCACAGTAGATTATTATGAAATTAAACCAGATGGTACAATAGTACCTAAACAATTTAAAGCTCACTTTTCATTAAAAAGATAAGTAGTTTTAAATAACATAAACAAAAAAGGGTTACTCAAACGAGTAACCCTTTTTTTAATAAAATATGATATAAAAAAAGATCAAAAAAGAACTTTTTAAATTTTTACAATAAAATAAATTATTTTTGATTATAAACAGTAATAGCTTCTTTTAAAATACGAACAGATTTAATTAAGTCTTCTTTTTTAAGAACATAAGCAATTCTCACTTCATCAATTCCAACATTTGGAGAAGAATAAAAACCTGCAGCAGGAGCAACCATTACAGTTTCACCATCTAAATCATAACTTTCCAATAACCATTGAGCAAAATCATTTGCACTAACTATAGGTAGTTTTGCAATACAGTAAAAAGCTCCTTTTGGAGTTGCTACCTGAACACCTTCGATTTTTAATAATTCTTCAATTAAAATATCTCTACGCTCTTTATATTCTGTGATTACATCATCAAAATAACTTTGAGGAGTATCTAAAGCAGCTTCACTAGCAATCTGAGCATAAGTTGGAGGACTAAGTCTTGCTTGTGCAAATTTCATTGCAGTAGCCATTACTTCAGAATTTTTAGAAACAATGCATCCTATTCTTGCACCACACATACTAAAACGTTTTGAAACAGAATCAATCATTATAGCATGATTTTCTATTCCAGGTACATTCATTACAGAAAAATGTTTGTATCCATCATAAGTAAACTCCCTGTAAACTTCATCAGCAATTAAAAATAAATCATGTTTAATTACAATTTTTGCCAATTGATTTATTTCTTCTTCAGAATATAAATAACCTGTAGGGTTTCCAGGATTACAAATTAAAATTGCTTTAGTTTTTGGAGTGATTAATTTTTCAAAATCTTCAATAGGAGGTAAAGCAAAGCCTGTTTCAATGGTAGAGATGACCGGAACTACTTTAACTCCTGAAGCAACACTAAAACCATTGTAGTTTGCATAAAAAGGCTCAGGTATAATAATCTCATCATTTGTATCCATTGTACTGCCTAGAGCAAATAATAAAGCTTCAGAACCACCAGTTGTAATAATGATATTTTGAGTGTCAATCGGTAAATTTTGGTTTTTATAGTATTTTGAAAGTTTCTCTCTATAGCTTTCAAAACCAGCAGAGTGACTGTATTCTAAGACTTCAATATTAGCATTTTTAACAGCATCAAGAGCTACTTGAGGTGTTTTAATATCTGGTTGCCCAATATTTAAATGATAAACATTGTGTCCCTTTTTCTTTGCAATTTCTGCATAAGGCACCAATTTTCTAATTGGCGATTCTGGCATTTGTATACCTTTTTGTGAAATTTTTGGCATCTTAATTTTATTTGGTATGCAAAATTGCAACTTTTTTTTAAAATATTTAATGAATCTAGTTTTTAAAAACTCTCTTTTATCAAAATACTTTAGTAACTTTATAAAAAACTTACACTTCTATGATTAGAATTTGGATTTTGATTTTACTTATTTCCAATGGAATGTTTTGTCAAGATAGCGATAAATGGTATTCCAAAAAAGATAAAATAATCATTCCTTTTGATTTTTCAAATAATTTAATAATTATTGATGTTTTAATTAATGAAACAAGTCTAAAAGTTATTTTAGACACAGGAACTGAAAAAAATATATTATTTAGTTTTCCAAGTAATGACTCAATCGAATTATTTAACCCAATTAAAACACAGATATCAGGTGTAGGAATTGGAAATTCAGTAGATGCTTTAATTTCCTCAAATAATAAATTAAGAATTAAAGAATTTGAGGATCACGATTTTACAGTTTTAATTTTAAGTGAAAATAACATAAATTTTATAAGTAAACTGGGAAAAGAAGTAAATGGTATTATTGGTTACAGCTTTTTTAAAGATAGACTAATAGAAATTGATTATGATAAAAAGAGAATAATTATACATAAGGATAGAAAATATATTGAGAAGAAAAAATTTAAAAAATATAAACAAGAAAAAATAGAATTAATAAACAATAAACCTTATGTTGAAATTAATTCAATACTAGATCAAAAAAAGGCTTCTTTAAAGCTATTGTTAGATACTGGTCTTAGTGACGGTTTATGGATATTTGAAAATGATTCTCTATCGTTGCCAAAAAAAGTTTTAAATGATTACTTGGGATTTGGATTAGCAGGTGAGATAAATGGAAAACGAGCTAGAATTGATAAATTATATTTTTCAAAATTTGAATTTGAAGATGTATTGGTTGCTTATCCTGATTTGTTATCATTTAAAAATATAAATTTAATTTATGGAAGAAATGGTTCAATTGGAGGTGAATTACTAAAGCGATTTCATTTATTTATTGATTATAAAGAAAAACTTTTATATTTAAAGAAAAGTCAATCCTTTAATAATTTATTCAATTATAATATGTCAGGAATTGAAGTAAAGCATTCAGGAGTTGAACCAATAAAGGAAGAAATTAGATTAAATTCAGCATCATCACAAATAAATGCATTAGAAATTGTTAAAAATAATTCAGAATTTAGATATAATTATAAATTTATATTAAAACCTATTTTTGTAATAACCAATCTTAGAGAAAATTCCCCAGCTCAAAAGGCAGGTTTATTACCAAATGATAAAATAGTAAGTATAAACAATAAAAAAGCACATAATTACACTATTCAAAAAATAACAGACTTATTCCAATCAGAAGATGGAAAAAAAATAAAAATGGAAGTAGAACGAGAAGGCAAAATCATTGAAGTAGAATTTTACCTCAAAAAAATCATATAAAAAAAGCCTCAAATTAATGAGGCTTCTTTTCTATTGTTCTAATATTGATTTCTTCTTCTCAAGAAGATTAACTTCTTTTTTTTCAATAACAGTTCCTTTTATTCTTAAGGTTATTAAACCATTTGGGACATTAACAGCGTTACTTTCAACAGTAATTGACTTACTAATAGGTCCAGGATTCATATTGTATTGAACTTCAATAAAATCAGATTTTCCAGGCATAATTGGAGCCGATGGTTTCGTAGGAACCGTACAACCACAAGTAGATTTCACATTTTTAATTTCTAAAGGAGCATCACCAGTATTTGTAAACTCAAAAGTTCTCTTTCCAGAATCTTCTCCTCTTGTAACTGTTCCATAATTTATTGTCTCTTCTTTAAACTCAATCCTCGGTCCTTGTGCAAAGGCAACCGTTGAAATAAACAATACTGCAATTAAATTAAGTAAATTTTTCATCATATCATTTTTTTAATTATCGTAAAATTAAACACTTTTGCAAAAATTACAAACAAATTAACTTTTTTTATTTTAGGTTATATCGTTACTTTTGCAAATAGTTAATTACAAAAACAATACCAAAGTCTTTTTTCTTATTAGGAGCAATAAGGCTTGGGCTATTTTAGAAACCATATTCCTGCTATTCATTATATCTTTTTTTTCAAAAAAGGATACCATTACTATCAGGGCTAGAAGTTTTTGATAAACCTTTTGTAAATTATCTTAACAATAAACCATTAACAATAAACAGTATAAATGATTCCAGCACAGTTTAATCCAAAAGAAGTAGAACAAAAATGGTATGATTACTGGATGAAAAACAAGTATTTTCATTCAAAACCAGACAGCAGAACACCATATACAATTGTAATTCCTCCACCAAACGTGACAGGAGTCTTGCATATGGGACATATGTTGAATAATACCATTCAAGATGTTCTAATTCGTCGTGCTCGTTTAAAAGGATTCAATGCTTGTTGGGTTCCAGGAACAGATCATGCCTCAATTGCCACAGAAGCAAAAGTTGTTGCAAAACTAAAAACAGAAGGAATCAATAAAGGTGATTTAACTCGTGAAGAGTTCTTAAAACATGCTTACGATTGGACTGACAAATACGGAGGAACAATCTTAGAGCAACTAAAACAATTAGGTTGTTCATGTGATTGGGACAGAACTAAATTCACCATGGATGAAGATATGTCAGCTTCTGTAATTAAATCTTTTGTGGATTTATACAATAAAGGTATGATTTATCGTGGTTATCGAATGGTAAATTGGGATCCAGAAGCAAAAACAACGTTGTCTGACGAAGAGGTTATTCACGAAGAACGTCAAGGAAAATTATATTATTTAAAATATTATTTAACTCAAAATTTAGATAATCGTGAATGTGGAGATGAATTTATTGTTATTGCAACTACTCGTCCAGAAACTATTTTTGGTGATACAGCTATTTGTATCAATCCAAATGATGAGAGATATAAATATTTAAAAGGAAAATTAGCAGTTGTTCCAATTTCTGGTAAAGTTATTCCAATTATTGAAGATGAATATGTTGATATTGAATTTGGAACAGGTTGTTTAAAAGTAACACCAGCTCATGATGTTAACGATGCATCATTAGGAAAAAAACACAATCTTGAAATTATTGATATTTTTAATGAAGATGCTTCGTTAAATAGTTTTGGTTTGCATTATCAAGGAAAAGACAGATTTGCAGCTCGTGAAGAAATAGAATTAGAATTAAAAAATAAAGACTTGTTATTAAAAACTGAAATTCACATGAATAAAGTGGGAACTTCAGAAAGAACCAAAGCCGTTATTGAACCTAGATTATCAGATCAATGGTTTTTAAAGATGGAAGAGTTAGTTAAACCAGCCATTAAAGCCGTTTTAGAAACCGAAGAAGTAAAGTTATATCCAAGCAAATTCAATAACACTTATCGTCATTGGATGGAAAACATTCGCGATTGGAATATATCACGTCAATTGTGGTGGGGACAACAAATTCCTGCCTATTATTACGGTGAAGGAAAAGAAGATTATGTTGTAGCAGAAAATATTAACGAGGCTTTAGAATTAGCAAAAAAAGCAACCAACAACCAACAACTAACAACTAACAACTTAACACAAGATGCTGATGCACTAGATACTTGGTTCTCATCATGGTTATGGCCAATGGCAGTTTTTGGAGGGATTTTAGATCCAGAAAGTGAAGATTTTAAATACTATTATCCAACAAATGATTTAGTAACTGGTCCAGATATTTTATTTTTCTGGGTAGCTCGTATGATTATTGCAGGATATGAATACACTGGAAAAAAACCATTTAACAATGTATATTTAACTGGTTTAGTTCGTGATAAACAACGTCGTAAGATGTCAAAATCATTAGGAAATTCTCCTGATCCATTAGAATTGATTGAAAAATTTGGTGCTGATGGTGTTCGTGTTGGATTGCTTTTAAGTGCTTCTGCAGGAAATGATATCATGTTTGATGAAGAGTTATGTAATAATGGTAAAGCTTTTGCTAATAAAATTTGGAATGCATTCCGATTAATTAAAGGTTGGGAAGTTGCAGATATTGCACAGCCAGAAGCATCAAAAATTGCGATTGATTGGTATGAAGCTAAATTACAACAAACCTTAGCTGAAATTGAAGATAACTTCGAAAAATACAGATTGTCTGATGCTTTAATGAGCATTTACAAGCTAGTTTGGGACGATTTCTGTTCTTGGTTCTTGGAAATTATCAAACCAGCTTACCAACAACCAATTGATAAAGCAACATTTGATAAAGCTATTGAGTTATTAGAAGCTAACTTGAAATTATTACATCCATTTATGCCTTTCTTAACGGAAGAAATTTGGCAATATATTGCTGAAAGAACACAAGAAGAAGCATTGATTATTTCAAAATGGCCAACCATGAAAAATACAAATGCAGATTTAATTTCTGAATTTGATTTTGCCGCTGAAGTAATTTCTGGAATTAGAACTATTCGTAAAGAGAAAAACATTCCATTCAAAGATGTTATCGATTTAAAAGTGATCAATAATGAAAACGCTTCTACAAAATTTGATGCAGTAATTCTTAAACTAGGAAATATTGAAAGTTTAGAATACGTTTCCGAAGCAGTTGAAGGAACATTAACTTATAGAGTAAAATCAAACGAATATTTTATTCCAATTGCTGGAAATATTGATGTAGCTGCTGAAATTGAAAAATTAGAAGCGGAATTAAAGTACACCCAAGGTTTCTTAAAATCAGTTCAAGGAAAATTAAATAATGAAAAGTTTGTTGCTGGTGCTCCTGATCAAGTTATTGCAAACGAAAGAAACAAAGAAGCTGATGCTTTAGCTAAAATTGCTACAATTGAACAAAGTTTGGCAAGTTTGAAATAAACTAACTTAAATAGTATAAATAAAAAAATCCCGTTTAGTTTAAAAGCTAAACGGGATTTTTTAATAACTAACCTTTTATTTATTTTCTGTCTTTTCCTTTGTATTGTTTAAAAAGAGTTCTGGTAAATTCTTCTTCTGCTTTTTTGAGTTGAAGTACTTTTTTTGCTCCAATAATTTCTTTTGCATCTTTTACAAATTTCTTTCTCAAATTCAATAGTTCTTCGTCTATAGATTCCATTTCAGAAAGTATAGTTGCAGCTTCTTTATCATTCAAATTATCCAAACCACTATCCTTATATTTTTTCATGATAGTTCTCATTTTGTTATGACGCAATTCAAATTGCTTTTCATCATAAGCATTGTAAACAGGCCAAAATTTTTCAGCTTCAGCTGATGTAAGGCTCAATTCTTTAGTAATATAAGCTACCTTTAATGCTTTTACTTTTTCAATTTTTTCTTTGCTTGGTTGAGCAATCGATACAATCGAGAACAGAACAACCATTAGTGTAATTAATTTCTTCATTTTTTATTCGTTTAAATATAAATCAACATTTTGATAATTTTCTTCTAGGTATAATTCTACAGCATCGTTATTTAAAGCAAGACTTTCTTCTAACGACGCAAAATCTTCATTAGTTAATTCGGTTGCAATTTCATAATTAGTCATTGTAGGTTGCATCGCTAAATAGGTTTCAATGGTTTCATCTTCAACAGTACTTGTATTTGTATCATTCATTGAAAAGTAAACAGGTAAAGCAATTGAAATTAATAAAACAGCAGCAATACTGGTCATCCAAACTCTTTTGTTTTGCCATAAAGAAATAACTTTAGGTTCATTTTTAACGACTAATTGATTTAGCATTTTGCTTTCAAATTGTTCAAAATAACCTTCAGGGACTTTAAAACCTGATTCTATTTTTTCATTATTTAGATTAAAATCTTTCATGTGTATAAGACTAATTTGTTTACAAAAGGTTTAATTTGATTTTAAAAATTCTTCTATTTTTTTTGAAGCAATATGATAACTTGCTTTTAATGCACCAACTGAAGTATCAAGGACTTGCGACATTTCTTCGTATTTCATTTCTTCAAAATATTTCATTTTAAAGACTAATTGTTGTTTTTCGGGTAAAATAGCAATGGCTTTTTGTAATTTCAATTGAATTTCATCACCTTCAAAATAAACATCGCTTTCTAAATTATTTATGGATTTGTTTTGTAATTCTTCATTTGAAATACCACTTTTCTTGGCTTTTTGTTGTAAAAAAGTTAGTGCTTCATTTGTGGCAATTCGATACATCCAAGAATATAATTTGCTATCACCTTTAAAATTCTTAATATTAGAAAAAACTTTTATAAAAGTGTTTTGCAATACATCGTCAGCATCATCATGGTTTAAAACAATATTTCGAATATGAAAATACAAAGGTTTTTGATATTGTTCCAATAGCATTTTGAACGCGTTATTTTGCGTTTTAGGATTTGATAATTCCGTTAAAAATGCTTTTTCGTCTTGCAAGTTTTACTTCATTTGATAGTAAGACTAAAGATACACAAAAAGGTTTAATTTAATTTTTTAAAATCTTTTCAAGACTGTACCTTTGCAGCAAACAACACTACAATGATACAAACTGTAATTTTTGATATGGATGGAGTAATAGTTGATACAGAACCTGTACACCATTATGCTTATCATCAACATTTTAAACAATTGAATATAGAGATTTCGGATGAGTTATATAGTACTTATACAGGAAACTCAACACGAAATGTTTTTCAAAAAATAAAAGCTCAGTTTAATTTGCCTCATGAAGTTGAAGATTTGATTCAGACTAAAAGAAGTTTATTTAATGAAGCTTTTGATACCAAAGAAGATTTATTTTTAATTGAAGGTGTTGAAGATTTAATTAAAGATTTACATGCCAATGGAATTCAGTTAATTTTAGCTTCTTCGGCTTCAAAAGTAACTATTGAAAGGGTTTTTAATCGTTTTAATTTGAACCAATATTTTACACATAAAGTTTCAGGAGAAGATTTTCCTAAATCAAAACCACATCCAGCTATTTTTGAACATGCAGCTAGTTTGTCTGTTGCTCCAAAAGAAAATTGTATTGTAATTGAAGACAGTACAAACGGAATTGAAGCTTCAGTTGCAGCAAATATTTACTGTATCGGTTATGATAGTTTGCATTCAAAAGATCAAGATTTATCAAAAGCTAATTTAATTGTAAAGCATTTTAATGAATTAAATGCTGAAAAAGTGAAGAATTTAAAATAAGGAATCAGTCAGGATTTGTATGTTTATTTACAATTCGTTTACTGTCTGATTTTACATCTGAATTTTTTCGCATTCTCCACAAAATATCACTAGAATGTTTTCTGGTTTTTTCCAAATCTACAATTGGATAAGGATAATTTATACCTAATTTAAAATTGTATAATTCCTGCTCAATTGGAGTCAATTTCCATGGTTCATGAATAAATGCTATTGGAATTTCAGCTAATTCGGGAACCCATTTTTTAATAAAAACACCTTCTTCATCATGCTCGATTGAATTTTTTACAGGATTGTAAACTCTTAATGTATTTACTCCAGTAACACCAGCTTGCATTTGCAATTGTGGATAATGAATTCCAGATTCAAAATCTAAAAATTGTTGGGCTAAATGTGGGGAACAGTTTTGCCACGGTTGCCACAAATTGTGAGTATAAAATGAAACGACTAAAGCTCTCATCCTAAAATTCAAATAGCCAGTTGAATTTAAACATCGCATACATGCATCAACAATTGGAAATCCTGTTTTACCTTGTGTCCAAGATTCATGATAAAATAAATTTAAAGGTTGAACCAAATTGCGATATCCTTTGTTTACAGCAATAAATTCCATGCTACATTCCATTTCAAATTTTTGAATAAAATGAGCTTGCCAACGTAATCTTGAAACAAAATTTGAGATTTGTTTTTTGTGAATTCCTCTTTGTGAATATTTCCAAGCTTCATCATAAACTTGTCTGATGGATAAATTTCCCCAAGCAATATAAGGTGACAAACGACTACAACCCATTCTAGCTTTTTCGGGTTTTGAAATATATTTGGAATAATTTGCAACTCGTTCATTAAAAAAAGAATTCATGTAACGCAAAGCTGTTGGTGTACCACCTTTTTGAAAAGGTGTGTTTTTGTCTGTAACTAAAGAAGGTTTATTGAAGAGGTTTTCAATTTCTTCTATATCTTTATATTTTATAAAAGAACGAGCATTGGCTTCAAATAGAAAACAATCCTTATCCATATAATCGTACCAATCTTCTTTCCAGTTTTTTCTGTTTTTGATACCTCTGATGACTCCATTATTTATCGATTCATACCATGGAATTTCGTGTTTATTCAAAAAAGCAGAAACTTGTTTGTCTCTATCAAAAGTTAATTTAATTCCAGTTTCTTGATGTGAATATACAGCGTGAATAGAAATCAGTTTTTTTAATTTTTGAAAAATTTCAAGAGCTTCACCTTCAACTATTAGTATTTGTGTATGATATTGTAAAAGTTCTTTCTGAAGACTTTCTAAGGATTGTTTGATAAAATCAAAATGTCTTTGACTGTAATGAATATCTTCTTGAAGCGATGGTTCAAATATATACAGTAAAAGAGTCTTTCTTCCTGATGAAATAGCATTGTGAAGTGCTTCATTATCAGTTAATCGCAAATCTCTTTTAAACCAAACGATATTCATTTTAGTTGTTTTTTCAATTTTTTATCCAACAGCTTCTTTATAAACTTTTAAGCATAATTCTCTAGCTTCTTTATGGTCTACAATGGGTTTAGGATATTTTTCAGAATCAAATTCAGGAACCCATTTTTTGATGTATTTGTGATTTTTATCAAATTTTTCAATTTGTGTAGTTGGATTAAAAATTCTGAAATAAGGAGCAGCATCAACTCCAGAGCCAGCAGCCCATTGCCAATTTCCAACATTACTTGCCTGTTCATAATCCAGTAATTTTTGGGCAAAATAAGTTTCACCCCATTTCCAATCGATTAATAAATGTTTGCATAGAAAACTTGCCACAATCATTCGAACTCTGTTGTGCATGTAACCTGTTTCATTTAATTCTCGCATTCCTGCATCAACAATTGGATAACCTGTTTTTCCATCACACCATTTTTGGAATAAATTTTCATTATTTTTCCATTGAATAGCATCATATTTTGGTCTGAAACTTGAATTAATTGTATGTGGAAAATGCCATAAAATTTGCATAAAAAATTCCCTCCAAATTAATTCTTTTAGAAAAGTTTCATTTTTAAAAGTTGAAGCATGATTGACTATTTTTCGAATTGAAACAGCTCCAAAACGCAAATAAGTTCCCAACATAGAAGTGCCATTTTCAGCTGGAAAATTTCTGGTTTCTTCATATTTTGAAATGGTTTTATCACTAATATCATAAGATGGAACTTTAATCTCTGAAGTTTTAAATCCAATATCTTTTAAACTTAAAAAAGAGTAGGAGTGTTTTGAAATTTTATCCAGTTTATCTTCTGATTTATAATAACTTAAATTGATTTTAGAAAAAGCTTCTTTCCATTTTTTTGAATAAGGTGTATAAACCACATATGGATCACCATCGTCTTTTACCACATCATTTTTTTCAAAAATAACTTGGTCTTTACTAGTTTTAAATTCGATTTCATTTTCTTTAAACAACTGATTCATTTCTTTATCGCGTTTTCTAGCATAAGGTTCGTAATCGTGATTGGTATAAACAGTTTTGATTTTATTTTCTTCGATTAACTTTTCAAAAACAGCTTTCGGTTCACCATGAAAAACAGCTAACGATTTTCCATTTTCTTTGAGTTTATCTTGAATTTTGGACAATAATTCATGAATGAAAGTCACACGAGCATCATCTTTAGGTAATTCAGAGAGTATTTTTTCATCAAAAATAAATATGGGTAAAACTTTTTCACTATCATTTAAAGCATGAAAAAATCCCACATTATCTTCCACTCTTAAATCTCTTCTAAACCAAAATATATTCATTTTCAAGTACAATTACAATTACAAAATTTAATTTCAAAAATTAGATTATTTGCTATCCATTAACTAATAAAGTTGACATTCCACCATCAACATGTAAAATTTGTCCACTCATCCAACTGCTGTTTTCACTTAATAAAAAACTAGCCATTTGAGCAATGTCTTCAGGTTGTCCAAATCGTTTTAAAGGATGTCTTTCCGAAGATTTTTCTTTTTTTATATCGTTATTTAAAAATTTGTCGGCTAAAGGTGTATCAGTTAATGAAGGAGCAATTACATTAACTCTAATTTTTGGAGCATATTCTGCAGCTAAAGCTTTTGCAAATCCTTCAATAGCACCTTTGGATGCTGCAACACTGGTATGAAAAGGCATTCCCATACATGCTGCTACACTACTAAACAACACAATGCTTGATTGTTTTGATGCAGTTAAATTAGGTAAAACAGCTTGAATTACCTTGACTAAACCTATAAAATTAATTTGCAAATCACTTTCAAAAGCTTCAAGTTTTAATCCTTTAAACGGTCTTAAATTAATGCTACCTGGTAAATAGACTAAACCATCAATAACTTCTGGTAATATTGAAGTATCTAGATTATCAGTAGAAACATCAAAAGGTATGTGTGTGATCTTTAAGTTTCCTAGATTTTCGTTTGTTCTTGAAGCAACAAAGACGTTGTTGTTATTTTGAAGTTCCTTTGCTAATGCTAATCCAATTCCGTAAGAACCTCCAATTAAAAGTATGTTTTTCATAATTTGATTATTTAAATTCTCCAAATAATTCTATTAATTTTTTTCTTCTGTATTCAAAAATTTCATTCAATTTGGGTTGAACAAGTATAGGTTGAACCATTTGACCTAGAATTCCCATTGGTATTTTATAATCTACAATGTCTTCCATTTCAACACCACCATCAATTTCTTTAAGAAAATGTTTGTGATGCCAAAGAGAATATGGACCAAAACGTTGTTCATCCACAAAGAATTTTTTATCAGCTACATGTGTGATTTCAGTTACCCATTTTGTTTTAATTCCTAAAACTGGTGTCACAATGTATTGAATCAATTGGCCTTGATACATAGGTCTGTCAGCACCAGATAGGATTTCAAATCCCATATAATCAGGTGTTATAGTTTTTAAATTTCTAGGATTTGAAAGAAATTTCCAAGCTTCATCTAATGAAATTGGTAAGTTTTGTTTACTATGTAACGTATAAATTTTCATTTTTCTTTTTTGTAAAGGTAATTATTGTTTAACTAATTATAAAAAAAATTAAACAAAATATTTTAAATTTTAGATACCTTTAACAAAAGATTGATGAATATTTCTTAAATTCGTAGCATCAAAAAAAATAACCAATTATGAAAAAATTATTAATAGCAGCCATTTTTGCTTTTTCAAGCATTGTTGCTACTGCTCAAGTAAAAACTCCACAAGCTAGTCCTAGTTCAAAAGTGGAACAAGTTGTAGGATTAACTACGATTGAAGTGAATTATTCTCGTCCAAGTGCAAAAGGAAGAACTGTTTTTGGAGAATTAGTTCCTTATGGTTCTAATTGGAGAACAGGTGCAAATGCAAATACAACTGTTACTTTCAATGAAAATGTAAAAGTTGAAGGTAAAGATTTAGCAAAAGGAACATATGCATTATATACAACTCCAAAAGCTGATAGTTGGGATGTAATTTTCTACAAAAATACTGATAACTGGGGTTTACCAGAAAAGTGGAATGATTCTGATGTTGCAGTGAAAGTTTCTGTTAAGCCAGAATCTACAAACAGACATATTGAAACGTTTACAATTTCAATAAACAATATTACAAATGACAATGCAACTTTAAATTTAGAATGGGAAAAAACTATTGTTCCTGTTAAAATTGAAGTTCCAACAAAAGAGGTTGCCATTACAAGTATTGAAAATGCTTTAGCTGGACCAAAAGCTGGTGATTATTTTTCTGCATCACAGTATTTTTATCAGTCTGGTGGTGATATGAATAAAGCTTTAACTTGGGTTAACAAAGCTATTGAAATGGCTACTGCTGGAGGAAAAGAAGCTCCATTTTGGTACTTACGTCAAAAATCATTGATTCAAGCTAAATTAAATGATAAAAAAGGTGCTATTGAAACAGCAAAATTATCTTTAGCTGCTGCAATTAAAGCTGGAAACAAAGATTATGAAAAAATGAATAATGATTCAATTGCTGAATGGTCTAAGAAATAAATTCATATTGCAAAATTATTTAAAAAGCCTTTCAATCACGAAAGGCTTTTTATTTAAAAATTAAAGTTTAAAATTTTAATCTACATAATGAAAACTATTTAGTATTTTTTTAAAATTAAAAACTTCAGAATTTTCCATTTTATAGAAAAGTATATAAGTTTTCCCATCTGTATATAGTTTTACATTTTTTAAATTAATTGATTTATCATAATTAAAATGCTTTTTCTTTACCTTGTAATAATAATCCATATAATTTAAGATTTTGGTCTTATCATCAATTATTTCCCAAGGTGTTATTTGGATTTCATTGTTGATGTAATCAGCATCAATTATAATTAGTCTGTTTTTATCATACTCAATATGATTAGCATTGTTTGATGCTGACCATTTTTTTATTTTCTTTGGTAAATTGATTTTAAAATGTTGTGGATAAAAAAAAACTTTATCAGCAGATGCTCCAATTTTTGAATGATAATAAAGTTCATTATAATCTTTAAAACCATATATTTTAAAAGTATCATTACTTATTGGTAAATATCTTTCATCATCTAAATAAGTTCTGCAAGAACATAAAAGTATAATAAAAGAAGTTATTAAAATAAATAAAGAAATTCTTTTTATCATATTTTATTCTTTACTATTCAAATAACTTTGAATACTTATTGACAAAACTAAAGTTAAAAGAGCTCCTATAAAATTTAACCAAAGGAAACTTACTACATCAATATAGAAGATATAAAAGATGGTTAATTGACTTATACAAGCTGCAATAAAAATGGCTTTTCCTTTTACATATTTAATGTAGAATCCAACTAAGAATATACCAAGTACAGTTCCGTAGAATATTGAACCAATGATATTTACCAATTGAATTAAATTTTCAAAAAGCGAACTTATACAAGCAAATCCAATAGCCACTAATCCCCAAAATAAAGTGAAATATTGTGTGGCATAAACATAGTGTTTGTCAGATTCATTTCCTTTATTTCTTTTATAAATATCAATGGTTGAAGTTGCTGCTAATGAGTTTAAACCAGAAGCACTTGAAGACATGGCTGCACTAAAAATCACCGCTAAAAGTAACCCTAAAATTCCTTTTGGTAAATGATGAAGAATGAAATATAAAAACACATAATCTTTATCATTTGTTTCTGCTTTGGAATCTGATTTGGCAATTAAATTTTTAGCTTTTTCACGTAAATCTTTTTCTTGAATGTTTAAGGTTTGCATTTTCTTTTTTAAGGCATTGTTATCATATTCATAGTTTAATTGTTCAATATAAATATGATTGATAACATTTTTCTCTTCATTGATAACCGCTAATTTATCTTCAAGTACTTTATAATCTTCTTTGTATTTTGAATTTTCAATATGTGAAACATTCGTAGGATTAAAATGCAAAGGAGCACTGTTAAATTGGTAGAAAACAAAAACCAAAACTCCAGTTAAAAGAATAAAAAATTGCATTGGAACTTTTAAAATTCCATTCATGATTAAACCCATTTGGCTTTCCTTAATAGATTTTCCAGAAAGGTATCGTCCAACTTGAGATTGATCAGTTCCAAAATAAGAAAGCATTAAGAAAAATCCACCAGTTATTCCGCTCCAAAAAGTATATCGAGTTTCAGGATTATAAGAGAAATCAAGAATATCCATTTTGCCGTTTGCTCCAGCTATTTTTAAGACATTGAAAAAATCCAATTGTTCGGGTAATTGGTTTAAAATGATTATAAACGTAATAACCATTCCACTAAAAATGACAAACATTTGCTGTTTTTGAGTGACATTTACAGCTTTTGTTCCACCAGTTACGGTGTAAACGATAACTAAAATACCGATTATAATATTTAGTATAAATAAATTCCAACCTAATAGTGCAGAAAGAATAATTGCTGGAGCATAAATGGTAATTCCAGTTCCTAAACCTCTTTGAATTAAGAATAAAATAGCAGCTAAAGTTCTTGTATTTACATCAAATCGTTGTTCCAAATATTCATAAGCTGTGTAAACTTTTAACTTGTGATAAATAGGTATAAAAGTATAAGCAATTACAACCATTGCCAATGGTAAACCAAAATAGAATTGCACAAAACCCATTCCATCATGATAAGCTTGACCTGGTGTGGAAAGAAACGTAATAGCACTGGCTTGAGTAGCCATAACTGAAATTCCAACAGTAAACCAAGGAGTTTCGTTGTTTCCTAAAATATAATCTTTTACGTTAGCACTTCCTTTAGTTTTGTAAGCACCATAAATTACTATGAAAAGTAGCGTAAACGAAAGAACAACCCAATCTAAATTTGCCATATTAAGTGAACATTTCCATTAATAAATAAAACACTAATATGTAAAGAGCATTCAGTACCAAAACAATACTGTAGCTCATTTTCCATTTGTTTTTTTCTTTTTCCATATCTTGTTTTCCGTGAAAACGGAAATCTTTTAATTGTTTTTTATTTTTTTATTTCTCCCAATAGATAAATATAAAATTGATCCTAAAGTTGGTAAAAATATGACTAATAGAATCCAAATTAGCTTGTCATTTTGTTCAAACTTGTTTTTTAAAATATCAAGTAAACAATACATCCATAGTAAAACTGAAACAATAATTATCGCTTGCCAAGTAAAAAGGCCTAATGAAAATTCTGTATTTATTTTTCCCATACCATTTATTTTAATTTTTTATTAAATATTATTTTTCCAAAGCTATAATATTTGCCAACAATCTATAAGCTCCACTAACACCTTCTGGTAATTCTCTAAAGAAACTTAAACCAGTGTAAATGTAATTTCCTTTTCCATATTTTGCTACTAACAGAGCTCCTTTTGTTGGATTTTCACCTTCATCGTTGGCTTGTAAGATTGGAGTGAATTCAGAAGCAAATTCGTCTGGATAATATAAACCTTGTTCTTGTACCCAACCTTCAAAATCTTTACTTGTAATTTTATTTGGTGTATTTAAAACAGGATGATTTGGTGCTAAAAAAGTCACTTTTGCATTTTCATTGGTAACTCTGTCTCTTGAAATTTTTAAGTTATATGGTGCAACTTCTTCTGTTACTAGACCTCTGTTTGTGTTGTATTGAATGATTAAGTTTCCACCATTTTTTACATATTCAAACAGAATTTTATTTTTGAATGCTAGTTCGTCAACTACATTAAATGCACGAATTCCAACGATTATGGCATCAAAATTTTGAAGTTTATCCAATATTATTTCTGAAGGGTTTATCATCGTAACTTTAAATCCTAAATTTTCCAAATTCGAACCCACTTCATCACCAGCACCTTTGATATAACCAATGTTTTTTCCTTTAGTTTGAATGTCTAATTTAACCAATTTGGAAATTGAAGGTTGTAAAATTGTTTGTTTTGGAATATGTGGATAATTAATTTCAATAAGTTCTTGATTGAATTTTTTTCCATTCATTGTAACAACAGCTTCCAATGTAGTAGTGTTTTCTTCTTTTGGTGGAGAAACTTTAAAAGTCAATGTTCGTTCATCATTTTTTTGAGGAATTTCAAATGCAATTGAGCTAGGTTCTATTTTCCAATTTTTAGCTGCATTTAAAGTTAAAGTTCCTTTAATATTTTCAGTTTGTGAAATGATTTTAACCTTAATTTCTTTAGGTTGATTGTCATTAAAGATTGAAACCTTGTTTATGATGTTTGTGGTAACTTCAGGTAAAACTGTAAATGGAATATAAGTTTCTCCAAATTCGGGATCATTTTTTTTGTAAACGACATTTTTAACGAATTCAATAGTTGTTCCTTCTACATTTACAGAAAAAATTACTGGAAATTGTAAAGTTTCTTCTGGTAAAATTCGAATAGCTTTGTTAGAAACTTTGTACATACCAACTGTTGGTGTTTCTTTCAACCAAAATAAATTAGAGTAATCAAAATCAGCTGGGATTGTATTGTTTTCTAACTTTAAATTTATTTTTGAATTGTTTTTTAAAGCCACATTTTTTTCAGAAGCTACTTTGTTACCATAAGTAACGGAATTCAATATCATGTTTGAATCGCTTCGGTTAATGGCTTCAATGTTTAATGAATAAGTATCTGATTTCGTCACTTTTTCAGATGCACTAACGGCTTCTAAATATAAACCAGAACAAGCTTCAATTAGATTTGAAAGTTCTTTTAATTTGATTTTTTTCCAATGTGAATCTTCTAATTTTTGCAATAATTTGTATGCTTCAACTAATTGAGGAATGTGTTTTGCTGGATTTTTAAAATTGAAATTTTCCTCAATAGGGTTTAAAATTTTACCAATTGCTTCACCACCTTTTAGTCTGGTCCATGAAGTATCTATTCCTTCAAAAATGTTTTCTGAAGTTGGCATTTTCCCTTTTAAAAGTTCCAGATATTCCATTTCATCACCACGAGTTCCTGTAGAACCAAATCCTTGACAACGGTGTTGACTTCGACTTAAAGCTGCAATTTCAAAATTACTTTTTCCTAAAATAGGGAAGAAGACATTGGCATTAATAGCTACTAAATTACTTTTATCTGCTTTATCAAAGGCTTCTTGACTTCCATAAAACCACCAAGAAGTATTAAAAAAAACTCGTTTGGGTTTGTTTTTAATTAAATCATAAGCTTCTAAACTCAACATGGCACTTGCTGTGTGATGTCCATGAGTGGTTCCAGGAGAACGATGGTCGAAACGATTGATGATAATATCTGGTTGAAAGGTTTCAATAGTTTGAATTACATCATCTAAAACTTCTTGTTTGTTCCAAATCGTAAATGTTTCTGAAGGCACTTTTGAATAGCCAAAATCATTAGCTCTTGTAAAAAATTGTTGTCCACCATCAATTCTTCTTGCTGCTAATAGTTCTTGTGTTCTAATTGCTCCTAATTGTTCTCTTAATTCTGGACCAATTAAATTTTGTCCACCATCACCACGAGTTAATGATAAATAAGCTGTTTGTGCATGATAATGATTTGAAAAATAAGAAATCAAGCGTGTATTTTCATCATCTGGATGGGCAGCTAAATATAAAACTGAACCTAAAAAATTCAATTTTTTAACTTGCTCATAAATTTCTCCAGTAGAAGGTTTTTTAGGTTGTTGAGCGTTTACAACTATAAATGAAAATAAAAATAATAGGACAAATTTAATTTTTGAATGATGCATTTTGACTTTTTTATTGGCAATAGCTTCAAAAATAGTAATTAAAAATTTGTCGTGATGAGTTTTCTAAAATTTTGGACTTTCTTTAACAAAAAATTAAGAGCAAAAACGTTGTGGTTTTTGCTCTTGATTAGTTAGTTAATTATGTGCTTAACTAAAATGTTTATTTTCTGCATTTTGAGTTTTTGGTATTACAATAATAAAATTAAAAGTAGTATAATTATTATTATTGCACCAACAGATAAATAAACTCCATTACCAGTTGTTCTTAGTTCTTTTTTAATAGATCTAACTTCTTTTCTAAGTTCTTTTTTTTCAGCTCTAGTTAAATTAGATTTATCCATTTCTTTAATTTCCTCTAGTCGATCAAGCATTACTTGAACTTTTGCAGGAACTTCAGTTTTTGGACCTATTGCTTTAGTTGTTTCGTTTGCAAATGTTAGTGTTGGGATTAATGTCATAGTTAAAATCATTACTAATGACATAAAAGACATTTTGTTGATAATAGTTTTCATAAATATATGTATTAAAGGTTAGTTTAGTTTTTCATTTTATTGATGTTGTAAAGTTCATCAAAACGCTAAAAAACCTGTTACATAATTTTAAGACATACTTATATAATTTTCATCAACTATTTGTATTCAATAATTTTAGGTTTAGAGAAATCAAAATTT
Organism: Flavobacterium ponti; assembly: GCF_042652765.1. Lineage (NCBI taxonomy): Bacteria > Pseudomonadati > Bacteroidota > Flavobacteriia > Flavobacteriales > Flavobacteriaceae > Flavobacterium > Flavobacterium ponti. Next base: position 418,627 of record NZ_JBHSGW010000002.1, on the reverse strand, counting down.
TGGAAACCGATATCGTCTGTTTTAAAAGAATTTGTTTTGATGATATTATTTCCATCACCAGGAATACTTGGGAAGAAAGAAAAAGAAATTTGAAAACTATCAAAAACCAAATAATCGTTGCTGATTATTAATCCAGCTCCAAATTGCGAGTACATTTTACTTTTGGTAAAGTGATTGTTCTCATCGCTAAGCATTCCAAAAGTGTAACTCAAAAAAGGATTCAAACGAAATCCCCATAAACTCCACGGTGAATATCCTTGTGTTTGAAAAGTTACAAGCAATTTCTTTGTTCCATAAAGAATATCACTGCTAAAACCTCTAATTCCATTATTATCATTAAGTGTAACTCTATCAAATCTAGAGTCGATTCTATTTGTACCAATAATTAATTCAGGTTTTACAAATTGCCTGAATTTCCATTTTTTCCCTTCTATTAAGTTGGAAAAATAAATTAGTTTTAAGGAAAGTGCTGTTTGTTCGGATGAATTTTTATAGAACGTTCCATATTCAACATTAGAGCTTAAATAACCCCAATTATAAAATTTTCCCAAACTAAATCGTCCGGCAAAATAATAGCGGTAATCATCATTTTTATGTTGGTAACCACCTGTTATTCCATAAACAATTCCAGTTGGTACATCTTCTATAATTCCATAATTAAAGATGTATTTTTTCTGTTCAAACTGTCTTGAAGCAATTCCAATTCCGACTAAATATAATTGTTCATTCGAATAAAAATCAGCTGTATCATATAAAGGAGAAGCTTTTTGTAAGTAATTTGTTCTATAAAAACGAGCTGCTGTTATTAAGTTAGTTGTTCTGTCTTCTTCAGATCTTCCACTAAATACTTGAAATGATCTTCCAATCCAATAATCTTGGTCATTAAATTTAAAGTCTTGGTTTTCGGTAACAAAAGTAGTATCAATTGGAGTTTCGCTTCTAAATTGTTGTCCAACTTTTATTCCTCCAGCCCATTTTATGTAAGCAGAGATAAAAGGTCTTTCTACAGAAATACTTTTGGCATAATTTCCATCTAAGTCAATATCGTAGTTTAACCGAGTACTGATGTAAGTATTTTTAAAATTGGGAACAATATAATCAACACTATAAGCATTGTCATTATTTGTCAAACTCCTTTGGTAAGAGTTTTTTATTTGATGTCCAAAACCTAAAAAATTATATTCATTTAGTTCAAAAGTTGATTTGTTTGTTGAAGTTGAAAAATTAGGAACAGTACTCCATGAATCTAAAACTTTTACAAGTATATCAATTGAATCCGAATCTTTGGAAATTAAATTGGCATCAATTTCAACTCTTCTAACATATTTTTGACTTCTTATGATACGTTTTGAGTCTTTTAATAAAAGAGTGTCTAGCGGTTTGTTTTTTTTAATAAGTAATAGGTTTCTAATGGTCCAATTACTTGTTTTGTCATGAAATTTATTTCCTGTTCGTTCTACAAAATTTCTTGGTTTTCGAGTTGTGTCTGTCACCGAAAAGCCAAAAGGATCTAAGACTTCAATTTGTATATTCCTTATAATTTTACCGTTATAACTGGCATAATTTTTTTCAATTTGTTTTTTTACAGTTGAATTGCTTTTGTTTTCTTTTTTAGTGGGCTCAAAAATGAGTTTATGTAAAAATTTTGTAAAACCTCTTTTTTTGGAATAGTTTTCAATGGTTTTATACATCTTAACAGTATCTTTCTCTTTGGGATTAGTTTGAGAAAAAACCGAGATGCAATAAAAAAACACAGATAAAGAAAGTAATAAATTTCTTTTACTATTCATTTTTTGTATTCTATGATTCTTATGGATTACTTTTTAAATTCTATTAATTTATTGTTGTAACAAAGAAATAATATTATCAATTTCTTGTCCAATTTCAATTAAGTCTTTTTGATAACGGTCAGTTTCTAAATTAAGTGTGTTATATAGCATATCATTTTGCTTAATCCTTAGAATGACATATTTTTTAATCATATTATTTCTGTCTAATATTTCTTTGGGTAAGCTATATTTTTCAATTTCTCGTACTATATTTAAATTTTCTTTCCAAAAGTATAAGCTTCTATCTTTAAGTTGATATAGATATGCTTCTTTGTCATTGCTATGGTAATTAAAAACATCCATTGCCATACTTTCATTTGCTTCAAAATCTATCATTTTACTTTCATAAAGTTTAAAGTACTTTAATCCAGTGCTATTATCAGTACTAATAGACTCATCTTCTTCAAACTGATAGTATTTTAAAGGATTTGGAATAGATTCAATCACTAAAAAAGAAGTTGAAACTCCGAGAAAAGTAACGATTCCTAAAATCCAATAGTTTAAGTCTCTATTTTCTTTATTTATCATACCATAATAGTATACATATCCAATAATTACCCCAGAGATTAAACCACCTAAGTGAGCAGCAGCATCAATTCCATCTTTTAAACCATTAATTAAATTTATTCCAACATATATTGATATGTAGATTAGCATTGGTTTTTTAACTGATTTTTCTATGTGAGTGGTTGTTAATAGTGCCAAAAAAACGCCAAACAAACCAAAAATAGCACCAGATGCTCCTGCACTTATTGCAAAAGTATTCCAATATAAACTTGCTGTACTTGCTATGAAGCCAGTGGTTAAATATGCAACAATAAATCTATTTTTACCAATGAGAGGTTCTAATAACACTCCAATAAATATTAATGCATATAAATTCATTAAAAGATGTAAGATTCCAATATGCATAAACATACATGAAATTAATCTCCACCATTCTCCATTGAGAGTAAGTTCTCTAACATTTGCACCCCATAAAATTAATTTTTCACCTTGAGGTTCTATGATGTTAGTTCCATCAAATGCCATAATCACAAAAAATAAAATATTTACAATTATTAATATTGGTGTAAATAGATAATCTTTAGTAGGAATAAAAATGGCAAAGAAATCTTTAAAAGTTTTTTCTTTTTTTAGACTGTTTATTTTTAAATTTCTCTCAATTTGTATTTCATCTACATCATCATTGAAATTTTCTGTGTTAACTGAATTTACATTAATTTCTGTTCTTAAAAATTCTACCTTTTGGAGTAAAAGTTCAATGTTTTGTTTGTTTTTTCCCCAATCTAATATTTGATTACCAATGCATTTACTTGAAACGACAGCTTTATTATCTAACAGTTTGATATCAATTTGTTCACTCCATGAAGACAAACTCATCGTAGTTGTTGCTCTGATATTATTGATGTTGATTTCACCTATACTCCAATTCAAATCTAAAATAGCTTTTGAAAAAAGCATATGGAAATAAGGTTTGGCATCTATCGAATATTCAAATTCAATAGTATACTCAGGAAGTAGTTTATTATTCATAAAAAAAATAGAGTTAATCAGTGAATTCTTGGTGCTCAGAGTGATTATCTAAAACAGAAATTCCTTTTTGCATTAAGAGGTTATTTGGATAAGTAATGACTTCATTGCCATCAGTTTTTAATAAAATATAAAAGGCTTTAATGTCTATTATTTCTCCAGAAATGGGAAAGTCTTTGTCTAAAATTTTTATATGATCACCAATTTTAAAAGGAAAGGAGAAAAACAATATAATTCCAGCTGTAATATTGCTTAAAAGTGACCATTGTGCAAATGCTGCAACACCAACTACAGTAAAAAAAGAAGAAGTGAATAAAAATAATTGATCTTTTTTGACACCCCAAATTACTGCTATTGTAATAAAAGCTAATATACCCAAAAGAATATTTACATACTTGATGACTAAATTAGTTCTATGTTCTAAAGACTGATTAGATTTGGCATATTTTCTAATTCCTTTAGCTAAAAAATAGCGAAGCAATGAATAAACGATTAAAACGATTAAAGTTGAAATCTCTTCATGTAAATACTTGTTTTGGAATAAATTAAGCATACTCTTTCAATTTTTCATATAATTTATCGACAGGCAATCCTACAACATTGGGATACGAACCTTCAATTTTTGAAATACCAACTAAACCAATCCATTCTTGAATACCATAAGCACCAGCCTTGTCAAAGGGTTTGTAATTGGTAATGTAATAATCAATTTCTTCTTTATTCAAATTTACAAAAGTAACTTTAGTAATACTATGAAATACTTCTGATTTTAATTTCGTTTTAAGACAAACAGATGTAATCACTTCATGTGTTTTTCCACACATTGATTGTATCATTTTAAAAGCTTCTTCATAATCTTTTGGTTTACCCAAAGCTTTGTTTTCATGCCAAACAATGGTATCACTTGTAATTAAAATTTCATTTTCAGCTAATTCGTTTTCAAAAGCATTGGCTTTCAATTCAGCTAAAAAATCAGTAATTTGATGATGTTTTAAATGTTCTGGATAAATTTCTTCCACTTCTTTTAATTGAATAGAAAAATCCAAGCCTAATTCTTTGCAATATTGTTGTCTTCTTGGAGAACCAGAAGCTAAAATTATCTTTTTATTAGGTAGAAAATTATCCAAGTTTAGGTAAATTATTTAAATTATACGTAATTACAATAATAGATAAAATTCCGGTAATCATAATGAATTTTAAAACAGTACTTAAATGATTGAAGTCTTTTTGCGTTTTTGCTTGCCAAAGCTTTACAATAAAATATAACATTGGTGCAACGACTAATCCTAAAGTATAATAAATGACATATTCTAAATTAGTAAAATTAGCATTCAAATAATAGAGTAGTGCTAACAAAGGAATAAAACTAAGTCCAAAAATAATTTTTTGAGTTTTTTCTTTTCCAATTACGATAGGCAACGTATTCATTCCTGTTTTTAAATCTCCTTCATAATCTTCAATGTCTTTTACAACTTCTCTGATAAATGTTAATAAGAAAGCAAAAAGAGAATAATCTAGTATGATTTGGAATAAGACATTTAAAAATTGACGATTATCTGGAGTTATAACAGGATATAAATCAAAAACACCAACCAATATAATACTAAAAGCAACTAAAAATGAAACTAAAAAATTTCCTGCTAATAAACTTTGTTTGAATTGTGTTGCATACAAATACAATACAAAAGAAACTACAATAAAAATAGCCGCAAAACTTTCCTTGAAAATAATATTAGCTACAAAAAAGCCAAGAATAACACCAACAATATTAAAAGCTAAGTAATAATTGTAAGCAGCTTTTTCTGAAATATGTTTGCCAACAATAACTTTTTCAGGTTTTGAAATGGTATCTGTTTCTTGATCAACAATATTATTGATAATGTAACCAGCAGCAGCAATACAAACCGTTGCAATAATCAATAAAACAAACTCAACATCATTCAAAGCAAGAATTAATTCATCTTGTTGTTTTAAAAATCCAAAGTGGAAAACAGCTTGTACAAGAGCTATGATTAGTAGGTTTTGGTATCGTATAAGTTTTAGAAATTTCATGTTTTGTTGTAAAGGGATTAGTGAATAGTTAAAAGGGATTAGGGAAAAGTAATTAGGATTAATAGATATTTAACTTATACCTATTCCCTTATCACTTTTTACTAAGAAAACTCAATCAAACTTCGCGTCAAAATGTTCCATCCATTTGCCTTGGACTTTCATCACTTGTTCGATTACATCTCTAACGCAACCTTTTCCACCATTGATGTGTGAAATGTATTTACTGATGGTTTTTATTTCTGGCACAGCATTTTGTGGGCATGTTGGTAAACCCACTAATTTCATCACGTGAAAATCTGGAATATCATCCCCCATGTATAAAACTTGTTCGGGTTTGATGTTGTATAATTCGATAAATTCGTTGAAGGTTTCTACTTTATTTGGAACACCTAAATGAATATCAGTAATTCCTAAATTGCGTAAACGAACACGAACACCTTCATTACTTCCACCAGAAATGATGCAAACTGTGTAGCCATTTTCAACAGCAGCTTTCATAGCATAACCATCACGAATGTGCATGTGACGGAGCATTTCTCCGGTTTGTGTAACGTGAATAGTTCCATCGGTTAAAACACCATCTACATCTAAAATAAATGTAGTGATGTCGTTCATTAATTCTTTATAGCTTTTTGACATTTTGTATGGATAATGTTAGTTGTCTGTATAATTCTTTATAAGTTGGATTTTCTAATGCTTCCAAATGTTTTTGAATCGTTGGCTCATCATTTCTAATGGCTGGACCAGTTTGTGCTTCAGTTGGACTTAGCGTTTTTATCTTGTTAGCTGTTTCTTCAATTAAAGGCTGCAAGATAGCAAAAGGAACGTTATTTTCCTCACAAAGAGCATTCCCAATTTGGTATAAATGATTCACAAAATTAGAGACAAAAACAGCTGAAATATGCAAGCTTTTGCGTTGTTCACCATTAATTTTATAAACCGAATTCGATAAGTTTTTAGCTAAATTTTCTACTAATTCAAAATCTTCATCCTTTTCAGTTTCTAAGCAAAAAGGAACTGATTTCATAGCAACTTCTTTACTTTTTGAAAACGTTTGTAAAGGATAAAAAACACCACGTTTGTTTTTGGGATGCATTACTCTAAAATCCATTGTGCCAGAAGTGTGAACCACTAATTTATCAGTAAACGGAATTTGGTTAGAAACTTCTTCAATAGCTTTATCACTAACTGAAATTACATAGACATCAGCTTCTTTTAAATCAGCAAATGAAGTTGTAATTTTTGAGGATTCAATTAAGTTTTCAATTGATTTTTTGGAACGAGCATAAACTTGAATTAAATCAATAGCCTCATTCGCTTCCATTGCTTTTATTAGATGTGAAGCTACATTTCCTGAACCTAAAAGTACGACTTTAATCATTTGGCTAAATTACTATTTTTTTGAAGATTTTTAGCGATAAGAAATAACTTATGTTTCAGAATGAATAATGAAGATTTTTTTAAATAAATAGTTTATATTTACTTTTTATAAAAGATTTAATATGAAGAAATTATACTTTTTATTAGTTTTAGCTTTTAGTTTTACTACACAAGCACAGATTGTGAATATACCTGATGCGAATTTTAAAGCGAAGTTGTTGAGTGCAGGCCCTAGTAATTATTTTGCTTCTTCCGAAACGCCTCTTTATGATGCAATTAATGGAGATTGGTATGTATCAAATTATAATACTATAGATATTAATAATGATGGTGAGATTCAGGTAAGCGAAGCTCTTGCTATTAAATGGTTGAGATTAGATAATTCCTCAATTTCAAATATGGCTGGTATCGAAGCGTTTTTGAATTTACAATATTTGAGCTGTGCTAATAATCAAATAACCAATTTTAATCCTTCTCTCTTAACAAATTTGCAATATTTGAATTATTATAATAACCAAGTACCTATTTTAAACTTTTCAGGACTAACTAATTTGGAATTTTTGAATTGCGGTGCAAATCAATTAATTAATTTAAATATTTCTGCTTTAACTAATTTGAAATCTTTGTCTTGTGCCTACAATATGCTTACAAATCTAAATGTAACAGCTAATTCAAATTTAGATTATATTGATGTTAGTAATAATCAATTGACAAATATAAATGTAACAGCTAATACAAATTTAGTCTATCTTAATGTTAGTAATAATCAATTGACTAATTTAAATGTGACAGCTAATACTAATTTAAGTTCTCTTGATATTAATAATAATCAATTGACTAATTTAAATTCAAATCAAAACACAGTATTAAAAACTTTAATTTGTGATGAAAATTTAATAACCAATCTTAACTTATTGCAGAATGTAGAATTAAAAAATTTATCCTGTAGTAATAATTTTCTAACTAGTTTAAATATTAACCAAAATATACTTTTAGAATATTTATCTTGTAGTAATAATCAATTATCGAGTTTAGACCTTAATCAAAATACACTATTGAGGCAATTAAGCTGCAGTAATAATCAAATATCAATTTTAGACTTAAATAATACACGTGTTAGTAATCTATATTGTGATAATAATAATTTAAATAGCTTATTTCTTAAAAACGATTATTATTTTGATATTATTTATGGTCCAGTTGGTGGTATTACACTTTCATTTAGTATGAATAATAATCTGAAATATATATGTGCTGACGATTTTGAGATTTTTGCAATTCAACAAAAAATAAATCAATATGGTTATATAAATTGTCATGTCAATACCTATTGCACATTTGTTCCTGGTGGAATTTTTTATGAAATAGATGGAAATACAAAATATGATTATAATTCTAACGGTTGTGATATTTCTGATATTAATTATCCATACTTAAATTTTTCCATCACTGATGGAACAAACATTGGTAACATTATTCCTGACATATCTGGTAATTATGCTATTCCAGTTCAAGCAGGTTCACACACAATTACACCAGTTATAGAAAATCCAACTTATTTTAATATAAGTCCAACAAGTTTTGTAGCTAATTTTCCAACGCAAACAAGTCCATTAAATCAAGATTTTTGTGTTACCGCAAATGGAGTTCATCATGATGTTGAGGTTACAATTATTCCAACGAACCAAGCTCGTCCAGGTTTTGATGCTAATTATACTATTATTTATAAAAACAAAGGAAATCAAATTGAAAATGGAGCTGTAACTTTAGATTTTAATGATGCTGTTTTGTATTTAGTTTCTGCAAATCCAACAACCAACAACCAACAATCAACAACTTTAACTTGGAACTATACTAATTTATTACCTTTAGAAATAAGAACTATTGATGTTGTTTTTAATGTGAATAGCCCAACAGAAACTCCAGCTGTAAATATTGGTGATTTTTTAAATTACTCATCTTCAATAACTCCTTTAACAACGGACGAATTTGTTTTTGACAATACTTCTACACTAAATCAAACAGTTGTTGGTTCTTATGATCCAAATGACAAAACTTGTGTTGAAGGTACAACGGTTGGTCCAGATATGATTGGTCAATATGTGCATTATGTCATTCGTTTTGAAAACACAGGAACGTATCCAGCAGAAAATATTGTAGTAAAAGACATGATTGATTTAACAAAATTTGATGTGAATACTTTAATTCCTTTGCATTCAAGTCACGATTTTGTAACAAGAATTAATGGAAATAAAGTAGAGTTTATCTTTGAAGGCATCAATTTACCTTTTGATAATGCTAATAATGATGGTTATGTTGCATTTAAAATTAAAACAAAATCTAATTTAGTAGTTGGAGATACATTTAGTAATGATGCCAACATCTATTTTGATTATAATTTTCCAATTACGACAAATACATTCACAACTACAATTGCAGCATTAAAAGTAACCGATTTTGATTTTGGAACACATTTTACTTTATATCCAAACCCTGTAAAAGATGTTTTGAGTTTTCAATCTAAAGGTAATGTGACAATCAATTCCATTGAAATTTATAATACTTTAGGACAAATTGTTTTAGCAGTTCCAAATGCAATTTCAACGGTTGATGTTTCAAACTTACAATCTGGAAATTATTTTGTAAAAGTCAATACGAATTTTGGAGTTTCGAATACTAAGTTTATAAAAGAATAATCTGAAAATCAAAAAATGTCTAAATCTTTTATAAATTATTGTCCAAATTGTAAATCAGAAGATTTTTCTTTTGAAAATGATTTTAAGTTTCATTGTAATTCTTGTGATTTTGTGTTGTATCATAACATTGCAGCAGCTGTAGCCGTAATTATTAAACATGATGACAAAATACTCTTTACTGTGAGAAACGTTGAACCAGACAAAGGAAAATGGGATTTGCCAGGAGGATTTATTGATCCCAATGAAAACGCAGAAGAAGCTGCTTGTCGCGAATTAAATGAAGAATTGGGAATTGATTTATCACCTAAAGATTTAAAATACATTACTACTTCACCAAATAATTATTTATACCGTAATGTTCCTTATAGAACTATGGATATTTTTTATGAATTTGAAATCAATTCAAATCAAATAAAGATTACTGCTGAAGATGAAATAAACGAATTGATTTGGGTAAAAAAAGAACAAATCCAATTGGATAAAATTGGATTTGTTTCTATTCGAAAAGTTATTGAAAGTAATTACATGAAATAAATTATGAATTATGAATTATGAATTATGAATTATGAATTTTTAATTGTTAATTATTACGAAGTAGCCATTCTCTTTAAAATTGCCCATTGTTTTAAAGCAACTCGAGCTTCAACTGCAGGATAACCCAACATGGTTACTTTAGCAGGAACATCAGCAGTTACTCCAGAACCAGCTCCAATAATTGCACCATCACCAACTGTAATATGATCTTTTAAAGAAGCACTTCCTCCAACGATTACACCATTTCCAAGAGTTACAGAACCAGCTAATCCGCTATTTCCAGCCATAATACAAAATTTACCCATTTTAGAATTATGTCCAATTTGAACTAAATTATCAATTTTGCAACCATCACCAATTACTGTTGAACTAAATTTACCTCTATCAACACATGAATTTGCTCCAATTTCTACATGATTTCCTATGATAACATTCCCAATTTGAGGAATTTTAGCCAAACCTCTTTCTGGGCAAGGTCTAAACCCAAATCCGTCTGCTCCTATAGTGGCATTTGGATGTAAAATACAATGACTACCAATATGACAACGTTCTCTAACAACTGTTCCTGACCAAATTTTCGTATTATTTCCAACAGTGCATTCATCTAAAACAGTAACATTTGGATATAAAATAACATTTTCTCCAATAGTTACATTTGGTCCAACATAGCAATTAGCACCAATTTTTGTTCCATTTCCTATTTTTGCTGAGCTGTCGATTGTAGCGGTAGCATGAATATCTTGATGAAATATTGGTGGAGCAGGAGCAAAGAGTTCCAAAACTTGAGACATGGCTAAATCTGCATTTTTCACTTTAATAAACGCTTTATTTTCACCAGGTTCAATTGAAATATCTTCATTTACTACAGCAACAGAAGCATTTGATGTTTCCCAAAGTTTTTCATATTTTTTGTTTCCAATGAAAGTGATTTCATTTTCTTTAGCAACTTCAATTTGTTCAGGAGCTGTAATATTTAAAGTGGAATCACCAATAATTATTCCTTTAAGAACTTCATTGATTTGTGTAATAGAGATATTTTTCATTTAATTTGGTTTGGTTAGTTGCGACCAAATGTAAACAAATAAAATAATTTGTGCTAATTTGAATTTCTTAGGATATATAACTGTTTAACTATACAAATTTTCTATAAACAAAAAATGTAAATATAAAATTTAAGATTATTGTCAAAATGTTTTTAAATAAATAAAAAAAACCAATCTAGAAATGCTCTTACTAGATTGGCTTGAGGTAATATATTATTTAATTTATACTAATTCTCTACATTGAACTCTCCTTCAACTACTGTAATGGTTGATGGTCCAGATTCTGCATTTTCAGCTGTGAAATTAAATGTTCCTTTAATTTTATTGTCATTAACTTCAGTAATTACTAATGTTCCTGTAGCATTAATTGTAGAAATAGATTCACTATCTGAACTATATAAAATACCATATGAATTTACATTTGAAGGCTCGTCAGTAATTGTATAAGTACCAGCTGTTACATTAAGAGGTACAGTAATGACAACTGTTTTTGTTTGGTTTTCATCATTTCCAACGATAGCTTTACTTAAAGAGTTAATTATTGCTAAATCAGTAAAATTTTGTTGAACATCATTAGCTTTAAATTTGATGTAAAATGTATCTGCTAATGGAACTGTGTCGTTATCGTCATTAGAATTACATGAAGTGTTTATTAATAGTGATGAAATTGCCACAATAAATAAAAAATACGTTTTTTTTAATTTTTTCATTTTTGAAATTTAATTTTAATAATTTGTGTGGTAAATGTAAATATTTTTTAGAATTGCACAATACTTTTCAAAAATCATTTTTTTTAGTTGCTAAGTTTTTTGTTTTTTTTAAATATTTGAAAAAATAATAATTTAGTAAAAAAAATCCCTTAAACCTTTATTAATAAGGGTTAAGGGATGTTAATGTGACCTCGACTGAGCGGATGTTTTGATACATTTTTTTAGGTGTTTTAACATAAACTCGCTGTTTTCGAGAGTTTATTAAAACTTGCATTTTAGTCGTAATAGACATAAAAGGACCTGAAGGGTACAGAACGGACACAAAAACGGTCACAAAATTTGTGCAGTTATATCAGATTTTTTAATATTAAGTAAGTTGATTTTAACTAAAAAAGGCACAATGAAAATTAGATTTTATTTACGAAAAAGTACAAAGAGTTATTCTATTAATTTTGAATTTAGAAATTCATTAGGAAACATTCGATTAAGAACTTAAACAGGATATTCAATATATAATTTGAAAGAATGGGATAATAAAAAAGAACGAATAAAAATTCCTTCCTCAGTATTTGGAGCGACTCAAATTAATACTAAATTATCAGAAGCACTTTTTAAGTTTAATAAATCAATGGAATCAATTGATAAAAACAATACTTCTGAAAACATAGTCAATAAAATTATGCTAAATGCGTTTGGAAAATCTAGTTTAGCGGATAAAATAAAAGAGAAGGAAGAAAGCACTAAAAGTAACTTGATAAACTATTACCTATGGTTTTTAGAGTATTATTCAATTCATAACAGTCCTTTTACAAAAAAGCGTCTTTCTCCAGCTACTTTAAAAACGTACAAAACAGGTTTGTCAAGATTACAAGAATATATTTTCGACAGAAAATTAAAGAACTTTTCTTTTAATGATTGTAATAGAGAATTTTACAATGATTATATTGCTTATCTCTACAGCAAAAATTACTCTACTAATTATGTTGGTACAATTATACAAAAGTTAAAAACGATTTTAGGATTTGCTTACGACTAAGGGATGCATAAAAACAATGAATTTAAAAAGAGTTATTTTGCGAAAATGACTGAAGAAATTGATCATGTTTATTTGACTGTTGAAGAATTGCAAAGAATCAAAGAACTTGAGTTGAAAGATTCAATTTTAGATGGAGTAAGGGACATTTTTTTAATTAGTAGCTATACTGGTTTAAGAATTTCAGATATGTTAGGATTATTAAAAAAAGCTTCTCAAGTAATTTTTGAAGAAGATGGTTTAAAGTATTTTCAGTTAAAACAATCAAAAACTTCAAATACAGTGGTTATTCCGCTAAATTCAATCATAACAAATATATTAGAAAAGAGAGATGGTAAATTGCCAGATTACATTAGTAATCAATTAGTAAATGAACATATAAAATCAATTTGCAAAAGAGCTAAGATAACAGAATATCATTCATTAACCAAGACAGTGGGAGGTAAGCTTAAAGAGTTTACATTACCAAAATATAAATTAGTTGCATCACATACAGCAAGAAGATCTTTTTGTACTAATGCTTATAAATCAGGAATTCCTGTTCAAGATATTATGGCAATAAGTGGACATAAATCGGAACGAGTCTTTTTAAATTATGTAAAAGTTGAAAAGATTGAGAATGCCAAGAGGATTTCTAAATATGAGTTTTTTAAATGATTTTAGTCTTATCTCTTATTTAGAATGTTTTTAAATTTAAAATAATTCTTAGACAAAATACTTAAAAATAAGACTAACAGCGTTTTTTTTCATAATAATTGTTTGTAAGGTAAAATTTACGGTAAAACCGTAACGGTATTGATTGTTAATAGTATTACTTTTGCCGACTTAAATTTTACATATTATGAAAAAGACCATTATTTTATTGTTTTTATTTGTTTTTGCAAATCATTTATTTGCTCAAAAAATCAGGTTTGAATACGACGAAGCAGGAAATCAAATTGTAAGAACATGGTGTTCAAGTTGTTTGTCAAAAAACTCAGAAAAGGTTAAAGATATTTCTGAAATTAGCGAAAGTGACCTACTTAAATTTTTCGTAAAAGATGTTATTTCATATTATCCAAACCCAGTAGAAAATGAGTTATATATAAAATGGGAATTAATAGATAATAATTTAGTAAATAATATTGAAGTTTTTTCTTTAAATGGGCAGTTAATTAAAACATTGAAAGATTTAAATGAAAAAGACTCAGAATTAATTTCTTTTCAAGAATTTCCTAAAGGAACATATTTTCTTCAACTCAATTATACAGATGGTGGCCAAAAATCAATAAAAATAATTAAAAAATAGCATCATGAAAAAAATTATACTTTCATTAATTCTTTTTTGTAACTTATTTTTATTTTCACAAGAGACAATAAATATTAATAAAACGGTTGATAATATCATTCCTATAAAAAGAACTGAATTTCAAAATAACTCTGATTTGACAAATAAAGTTTCAAATCAAAATTTGATTCCTTCATATAGCCCACCTACTGGTAATTCAGATGAAGTTGGAGTAACTGAAGGAAATTTATCTGTTTCTTTGACAGGCGGTGCAAATTATAATATTCCAATTAATGTACCTCCAGGTATTAAAGGTATAGTGCCTCAAATTTCTTTAAATTATAATAGTCAAAAAGGCAATGGGGTTGCTGGTTATGGATGGGATATTTCAGGTGTATCAATGATTACAAAAATACCTGCGACAAAGTTTCATGATGGAACTATTGACGCTGTTGATAATGATAATACGGACAGATTTGCTTTGGATGGTCAAAGATTAGTTCTGAAAGAAGGTTTTAATGGGGCTTATGGGGCAGATGGTACTGAGTATGTAACAGAAAGCTTTTCAAATATTAAAATTACTTCATATGGTGTTCACCCCGAAGGAGCTAAATATGGACCAGCTTATTTTATAGTTAAATATCCCGATGGTGCTATTGCCCAATATGGAAATAGTGATACCCAGAATTTATCTCGTAATAAATATGAATGGGGAATTGATTACTGGGAAAACCCACAGGGAATTAGAATAAAGTATTCATATGGTTCCTATACTGCAGGGCAAATGCTTAATAAATTATTAATAGCAAAAGTTGAATATGGACCGTTAAACAATAATAATTTTACAAATAGAGTTAGTTTTTCATATAAAACAAGACAGAGACCCGAGAGTTCTTCTTTTCACACTTATGACTATGATTATATTCTAACTACTCAAATATTAGATCATATTACTGTAACGGGAAATAATTTAACCTATAGAAATTATTATTTAGCATATAATCAAACATCTCTTCGTTATGAAAGACTTATAAGTATAACTGAAAAAACCGGTGATAATTCAAAAAGTTATAATCCGACAGTATTTAATTATGGTGATGATACACCAGAAAATTTATCTTTTAATAGTCAATCAATTAACATTTCACTTTCTGATGTAAATTATAATAATGCAAAAACTATCTCCGGGGATTTTGATGGAGATGGTGATATGGATGTAATATTATACCCAACAAATACAAAAGATAAATATTGGTTGTTTAATGGGTTGCTGAATAATAGTACAAATATAGGATACCAGCACAACATTGGAAGTTTTGTAGATATTTTTACTACTTCTTGGTTAAATTCTTCAAATAATTTAATGCAAAAACAAGGTTGGTGTGTTATAAAACATGACAATAATAACAATACTACTTCATTTCAAAATTATTCTGCAGGTGCAATAAGTTCAACCACAGGCCTTCCTAACTCAATCAACCTTGAATATACAAGAAATTACCAATTTCCAAAATTTTCATTTGGATATTGGCAATATCCTTGTGGGGGACCAACCTTGGAAAAAAAATCGGAAATAACTTCAAATAATTTGACACCTGACCCTGGGTCTGGATCAGAACCTGTTTGGGTTACAATAAATCGTGATATTCCAAAAGTATATTTGAATGGTGATTTTAATGGTGACGGGCTTTCTGATATAATTATTATTGAAAAAGCATTCACATATTCGCAAACAAGTAACTGTCAAACTACAACTCATACATATCCAGGAGGACATTACTATTATTTAAATTTAGATAGAAGAATTACTAGCAACTTTGTTGATGTAGGATTTAGCATATTTACAACTCCTAATAGTAAATTTTATGTTGATGACTTTAATGGAGATGGGAAAACAGATATTTTAGTTATTGATAATGGAGTGGCAAAAGTATATACATTGGGAGATAATAATCAACTTGTATTATCTGGTACAACAACAAATAGTAAGATTACATTAAATTACCCTATAATTCTAGGTGATTACGATGGTGATGGAAAAACAGATTTTATTACACCAATTAGCTATAATAGTAATTCATATGCTACTTTTACTTCAACAGGAAATAACTCAAATCCTTTTACTGAAAAGACATCAAGCTATACAGATATGTATTTTTATGCAAATTATGGTGATGATTGTCCAACAGTTTTTTATATAATCCCATCAGATATCAATAAAGATGGAAAAACTGATTTACTATTTGGTAAAAATCAACATTGTTATCCAAATAACCAAGGATATGTTTCCGTTAGAGTTTTCAGAAATAATGGGTCTAATTTTATTTCTGATTTATATTCAACTACTAATTTTCAGGTTGGAATAGGTGACTATGCATTACCTGTATTCTTAAATAGTAATAAAAAGAATTATAGAAGTGAAATAAATTTTATAACAAATAATAAGGTTATAAGATTTAATGCAGAAAAAGATTTTAGTAAAGAACATTTATTAAAGTCAATTACTTTAGGAAACGGTGTCAAAGATGTGATTACTTATAATCAATTAGTTGAAGATAATGATGAAGTTTATTTTAAAGCAAGTATCTTATCAGAAACTTATCCAAAATTTGAGTTGCAAGTTGCAAATAACCTTCAAGTAGTTTCAAAATTAGAGAAAGTTAGTTACACCGAATATAAAAAGCAAGATTATAAGTATTACGGAGCTGTAGTAGATGTAGAAGGTTTAGGGTTTCTGGGGTTCAAAGGAAGGTCTACTACTAATTGGTACAACGATGACTTTACACCGATAACAAGTGTTTTTAAATATGATACTCAAAAAAGAGGAGCTTTAAGCGAGGCTTATACAGTAGCTGGTTTAATAACTGGTAATTTTTATAATTATATTCCAGCAAATTATATTTCAAAAACCACGTTAACAAATGTTGATGAGTTATTAGCCAATAAAGTTTATAAAATTAAAAACACTTTTAAAGTTATAAGAAATGGTTTAGATAATACATCCAAAGAAATTATAACAACTTTTGATAGTTACAATGAACCTCTAACAGTTTCCACAAAAATAAAGAATGGTAATATTATAGAATTGACAGAAAATATTACTTATTCCTACTTAAACCAAACAAGTGGAGGGGCTTATTACACAGGAAGGCCTGAAAGTATTTTAACAGTGGTTGATAACAATACAGATATTATGACCAGTGAAACACACTATAGCTATAACCCTAATCAATTAGTGTCTCAAATAAAAAGAAAAGGGCATTTAACAAATTTTATTACTGAGGATTTGGAATATGATACATTCGGTAATGTAATACAAAGCCGCAAATATGCTCCTGGATTACAACCACGTATAACGAAATTTGAATATGATCCGTCAGCTCCAAATTATGGAAGATTTTTAACAAAAAGTATTGACGTAGATTTATTAGAAACAAATTACACCTATGATTCAAGTACAGGTTCTTTATTAACTGAAACACTACCATCTAATCAAAATTTTC
This sequence comes from Flavobacterium ponti, assembly GCF_042652765.1. Taxonomy (NCBI): domain Bacteria; kingdom Pseudomonadati; phylum Bacteroidota; class Flavobacteriia; order Flavobacteriales; family Flavobacteriaceae; genus Flavobacterium; species Flavobacterium ponti. Next base: position 401,047 of record NZ_JBHSGW010000002.1, on the reverse strand, counting down.
CTTTAATTACAACTTTTACTTATGATAAATGGGGTGTGATTAGTAAAAAAACAGATTATCTAGGCAAATCTTTAGCTTTTGGATATTCATGGATGGCAAAAGGGGACCATGGAGGATTTCTGACTAGTGTTTCAGGAGATGATGATTCATTTACAGTATCATTTATTGATGATTTAGGAAGAAAATTAGCAGACGGAATTAAAACCATAAATGATAATAGTGGGTCAACTCCAAGTACAAGTTGGACTTCATACGAATATGATATTTACGGACGAGTTAAAAAAGTATACGAACCTACTTTGTCATATTTTCCTACTACCAACTCTTTATATAGTTCTACAAGTTACGATATATATGGTAGAATGATTAAAGTTATAGAGCAAACTGGAAAAACAACTGATATTAATTATATTGGTTTAACAACAATTGTTTCAGATAATATCAACAATATAACTTCAGTAAAAAATTCATTAGGACAGCTTGTATCTAAAACAGATAATGGAGGTACAATTTTATATAATTATTTTGCTAATGGAAACCTTAAACAATCTAATTTCAATGGTGTTGAAATAAATATTCAGCAAGATGGCTGGGGTAATAAAACGCAATTATCTGACCCTTCAGCAGGAGTTTATGATTATGAATACAACGGACTTGGTGAGTTAATTAATGAAAGGACACCCAATGGAGAGAATACATATACTTTGTATGATTCAGGGAAATTAAAATCAAAGACTACAACTACATCTAATGGTTCTACAGGTAATTCTATTAGCTACTACTACTACAATCCAACAAATAAATTACTTGACTATATCGATTTTTGGGATGTCGACGAAGGCTATGATATTGAATATTATTACGAACGTGATGAATACAATAGAATAATCCATAGTAAGGAAGATAGAATCGATGGTGAATTTACATTTGAAAATTCCTTTGAATATGACTCATTTGGAAGAGTTGTTTTAGAACACAAAAAAAACACTGCAGTTGGACAAACCAGTGAAAATTCAATAAAAAACACATACAAAAATGGTTTCCATTGGCAAATTTTTGATAATGAGACAAATCAACTTTTATGGCAAAATACAAAAGTTAATGCAAGAGGTCAATTGACAAAAGGTAATTATGGAAATAACATAGATGTTAATAATGTTTACGATCAATATGGGTTTCCAAAAGAGTTTAAACATGATAAAGTTTTAAATGGGACCTCTAATGTCATGACTTTAAATACGACATTTACTACTCAACGTGGGAATTTGGACTACAGAAAAAACAATCTATTTAGTGATCGTGAAGATTTTACTTATGATAATTTAGATAGATTAGAAAGTTGGAGTAAGTATATAGAACTTAACACCTATACTTTTACTAATACTACAGATGATTTTTTACCAACAACGAATGGTGTAACAGTTTCAAACATTGTAAATCAATTTTATTCAAGGTTAAGCGTTACAACTACGTTAAATTTTGAAGGTACACAAAAATTAGTTAAGGAAAATGCTATAATAGGTGATGTAATTGAAATTTCAGGTGAATTATTTTCCAAAGACTTATCAAATGTTGGGAATTATGTAAAATATTCTGTAGTTGAAAAAGATCCGTTAACTGGACTAACTCAAGAAACTCAATATGGAATTAATCCAGGGTTTTCGTTTCAACACACGGTTTCCCAATATTCAGAAATTTATTTAAAAGTTGTTGCAGGAAACGATTTTAATTTTCAATCACCAATTTCTTTCACTTTGGACAATGTAAAAGTTTCAGAAGTTAAAACAGATTATCAAAGTTATGATAATTTAGGAAGAATTGATGAAAACACTGTTGGAACTTACAACTATACAAATGTAAATGCTGGAACTAACATTCCAAAACATTTTCAAAATTCATCTGTAGAATTAAAACCTAACTCAAATGATTATTACTTACAAAGAAGTGATTTAAATGTTACTTATAATGCGTTTAAAGGGCCAGTTGATATTACTGAAGAAAATTATGAGAGGCTTAGTTTTACTTATAATTTAGCAAATAGCCGTTCCACAATGTATTATGGAGGTTTGGAAGAAAATAAATTTGAAAGACCCCTTCGAAAATATTATTCTACTGATGGAAGTGTTGAAATAAAATATAACACAACAACAGATGAGATTGAGTTTATTACATATATAGGAGGGGATGCTTATAGTGCTCCTGTTGTTTTAAAAGACGATTTAAATTCAAAAGAATACCTATATTTGCATAGAGATTATTTAAGTAGCATTGTAGCGGTTACTAACCAAGATGGAGATGTTGTTGAAAAACGTTTGTTTGATGCTTGGGGTAATATCACAAAAGTACAAGACGGTGATGGTAATGATTTAGATGGTTTAACTATTTTGGATAGAGGTTATACTGGACATGAGCATTTACAAGGAGTTAGTTTGATACATATGAATGGTAGATTATATGATCCTATTGTTCATAGATTTTTACAACCAGATAATTACGTACAAGATCCTTATAATACCCAAAATTATAATCGTTATGGATATGTATTTAATAATCCTTTGCGATATGTAGATTTCTCAGGTGAAGAAGGTAACGGTTGTACAGATTGCCCAAATAATAATAATGGACAGTCTTTCGAGTTTACATCATATCAACAATCTACTTTTGGTAGTGCCTTACAATCAATAGCGTTAAATTGGGATGATCTTGGAATTAAAGACTGGTCAAATAGAAATTTAAACTTTAATAAATGGGGTGATGGTTTAAAAAGTGCAGGTAACTGGGCAGGAAGAAACTTAGAGTCTATTGGAGGGTGGATTAGTAGGAATATAGAATCTATTTTTGGTGGTGGTGGTAAAAGTGATCCTGTTTACTTAGATGCAACTCCAAGTTTTTCTGGTCATCAGTTGAGTAGTGGATGGCAAAATGAGGGGTTTCAATATACGACCATAGGAAATTTACCTACTCCTTTTCAAAAAAACAATAAGTTTTCATATGGTGTAAATGAAACTAACATAAAAAAATTTAATATTCTTAGTGATGGTAAACTTAGTTTACAAGAAGCAAACCAATGGTATAGAATAGGGAATGGCGAATCATTAACAGTTGATGCTTCAAAATTAGATTTAAATTTTATTGATACAAGTAAAATGATAAAAAACAAAAAATACCTTGTTCAATCATTATTACACTCAACTGACGGAAGAGTTTACGGTAGGTTTTATGTAAAATATTTAGGTAATAATCAGGTTTCAGTAGAGCCAGACGTATATGATTTTGATTTGAATTTTTCAAAAGATTTAAAATTATCTGAATTTTTTGGAGCAAGAAATATTTTTACTGCATTAGGTCATCTATTTGCTGGGCAAGGTACTTCTTATGATATTTATTTTTTTGGTGTAAATACAATAATGCCAAAGTCAATAAATCAAGAAATGTATATATATCGATATCCAGGAAACTTTTAATAAATAAATCATGAAAAAAACATTCACAATTTTAATCATTATTTTCTTTTCGAATTGTAATTTTAGTGATTATGATAAGGATTTAACTGATAATTATGTTCTATCTATAGAAGGTGGAAAATTTAATAGAATAGCTAGAAATAATGAATTTATAATTGATAAAGGTGTTGTCGATGCCAATTTTAATGATAAATATATTGTTTTTAGCGTTGATACAACAAATTCAAATTATCCCAAAGATGTACCAAAAGAAATTTTAAAATATTATATTCATAGTAAAATTGATGATACTTTATCGAAAGAGCTAAATTATAAGCAATTTAAAAATTTGTTGTTTAAAAAAAGAATTGATACTAATTTAGATTTATCAAAACAGTGATATGATATTAACCTTACCATTAAGATTGAAAATTGGATTTTTATTTATATTAATTGCATCTTGCAGTCCAGACAACTCGCAAGAAAAAGAAAGTTTTGCAATTGAAGTAATTCCAAGTGCTATTACAATACCTGTAGATAAACAAATCGACATCACTATTGCCAGTGAAACCGATATGAATGGTATTATATTTTCATATGATAATTTTGCAACAGAGTTTGAGTACTATTCCAATTATGGAACAAGTAAAACCATAAATTTTTATTTTGATACTGTAGGTTCAAAAACCATCTATTTTAAGGCAACAAAAGAAGGAAATATTAGTAGTGAGGTAAAGACAGTAACAATAAATGTTGTAAGTGATCAAGCCGTTAAACTAACAGGTTTGCAGCTTATCTCTTTTACCAATGTTAATGGTTCTTGGGATCCTGAGTTCCCCGCTACAAATCCTAATCATTTAGCTGATGTAGTTTTTGGTTTAAGAAAAAACACCTTAAATAATCCTTTTAGCACGGGTTACAGCTATAAATATTGGTTTTCTTCTACTGTAAAAACGAATCAAGGAGATTTAACTTGGGATTTAACAAATGAAAATTTATATTTTGACCCTACCAAAACTTTACAAATAGGATTTGATGATCAAGATAATTTGCCTGCATCACAGCCATTGATTACAGATTCTTTTGGTTATAGAACTATAGGGTTAAATAATTATATGGTAACTAAACCAAGTGAAATTACTTTTTCTTATCCAGAAGTGGATTTGGAATTTAAAATTCAATTGGAGTGGCCAAATTAGTAATTTTGAAATTATTTAATGAAAACTAAAATTAGTGTATTTTTTTTATTTTTAGGAATGTTGGTTTCTTATGCTCAAGGAGAAGCCAACATTTGGTATTTTGGAGAAAATGCTGGTTTAGATTTTAATAGTGGAGCACCTGTTGCTTTAACAGATGGGCAACTTGTTACAGAAGAAGGTTGTGCTACAATTAGCAATTCTTTAGGGCAATTATTATTTTATACGGATGGATCTGTAGTTTATAACAAGAACCACCAAGTTATGGTAAATGGAACAGGTTTATTAGGAAATTATTCAAGCACTCAATCGGCAACGATAGTTCCCAAACCTGGCTCTTCAAACTTATACTATATTTTTACAACTGACAATGAACATGATCCCAATGGGTTTAGATATTCAATTGTAGACATGACTCTTGATTCAGGAAATGGAGCCGTCACAAGCGATAAGAACATTTTAATATATACACCTACTATAGAAAATATTGGAATAACAAAACACGCCAATGGTATAGATTTTTGGATAGTAACCCATGGATGGAATAGTAACAATTTTAATACCTATTTGTTAACTTCTGCAGGTCTATCTAATTCACCTGTTATTACTCCAATAGGTTTTACTATTTCAGGAAATGGATTTCAAGCAGCGGGTCACATAAGACTATCTCCAAGTGGAAGTAAGTTAGCTATTACTAGTACAGCAGATTTTGTACAGTTATTCGACTTTAATACCAATACTGGTGTCTTATCAAACTCTAAAACGTTGTTAATTGAACCTGGTGAGCTTTATGGAGTTGCTTTTTCACCTGATGAGTCAGTCTTATATGTTACCCAATCAGTTGGTGGAAAATTATATCAATTTGATTTAACAGCTCCTAATATAGGATCTTCAAAGATTACTCTATTTTCTGGAACTATTCAAAATAGACCAGGAGCGTTACAACTTGGTCCTGATAATAAAATTTATGTAGCATTATTTGATTTAACAAAAATTGGAGTAATTAATAATCCAAATATTATAGGTGTTGGTTGTAATTTTCAATATAATGTAATTGATTTAGCAGGTAAAATATCCAAATCAGGACTTCCGTCTTTTAACCAATCTTTTTTCTTTGCACCTGCTATACAACTCCAAAATGCTTGCGTTGGAGAAGCCACATCTTTTCAATTAAATAATTCTGCTGTAACAAGCATTTCTTGGGACTTTGGTGATGGGTTTACTTCAAATGAATTAAACCCAACGCATAGTTATACAGCTGCTGGTACTTATACAGTTTCTGTTACGGCTACAAGTCCATCAGGAGTTGGAACAAATACTAGAGATATCATTATTTCTGAAATTCCCACAGCCACACAACCTGTAGCCATGAAAATTTGTGATAGCAATAATGATGGTTTTGCACCGTTTGATTTAACGCAACAGAATAGTGTTATTTTAAATGGGCAATCTGCATCGCAATATCAAATTAAGTATTTTGCTTCGGCAGCTGATTATGCTTCGAATACATCAATTGTAAATCCAACAAGTTATACTAATGCTACTGCTTTTGGTTTACAAACTATTATTGCAGAAGTAAGTAATGTAGCCAATACTAATTGTAAAATAACAACCAATTTTACTATACAGGTTTTTAAAACTGCCGTTGCACCAACATCAATTCCGGCTATTCGTGCTTGTGATAACACTTCTTTTGGTACAGATAATGATGGGAAAAATGTTTTTGATTTAACTCAAAATGAAATGTTTATTTTAAATGGTCAATCTCTAAGTGAATTTTCGGTTAGTTATTATACAGATAGTAGCTTTATAAACCAGATTACTACACCAACAAACTATGTAAATACAAATGCAGTTGAAACCATTTATGTAAAAATAACTACAATAGCTAATATCAACTGTTTTGCTTCAACTTCGTTTGCCATTGAGGTTTATAGTTTACCAATTGTTAATCCAACTGTTTCTTTAAAACAATGTGATGATGATAATGATGGATTTAGTGCTTTTAACTTGACTGAAGCAAATCAACTACTTGTTGCTTCCACTTCAGGGTTAAGTTTTTCCTATTTTGAGTCTGCAATTGATGCTCAAAATAATGTAAGTGCTATTACAAATACTACAACTTATACGAATCAATTAGTTAGTAATGATGTAATTTATGTAAGAGTTACAAATGCAAATGGTTGTTTTAGAGTGGTTCCTTTAAACTTAATAGTTTCAACCACATTAATTCCTGCAAGTTTTCAAAGAACTTTTATTTCATGTGATACTATGATTTCAGGATCAAACAGTGATGGAATATCAACCTTTAATTTTAGCAGTGTTACTAATGAAATTCAAGCTTTATATCCAACAGGACAATTGCTTAATATTTCCTATTATAAAAATCTTGCAGATGCTTTAGCAGAAGTAAATGCTATTGTAAATATTTCAAACTATACAAATGTGGGTTATCCAAATACTCAAAATATTTATGTTAGAGTGGATAGTCAATTGAATAATGAATGTTTAGGTCTAGGACATCATATAACTTTAACTGTGGAACCACTTCCAATTGTACAACCACAAATCATTACTAATTGTGACGATGACCAAGATGGGTTTTATAGTTTTGATACTTCCTCGTTAGAAAATACGCTTTTGAATGGTTTGACTAATGTTAGTGTTGCTTATACAGATTCAAATGGTATGAGTTTATCTAGTCCTTTGCCAAATCCTTTTGTAAGCAGCTCCCAAACTATTATCGTAACAGTTACAAACATTACAACACAAGCTTGTAGTTCCAATACAACCATTCAATTTATTGTAGATGATTTACCAGAAGCTTTTCCTATTCCGACAAATTTGACTACTATTTGTGATGATGAGATAGACCCTTTATTGCAAAATGGAATGTATGCTTTTGACACAAGTACTTTTCAATCCACTATTCTAGGGACTCAAACAGGGATGTTAGTAAATTATTTTGATGAAAATGGAAATACATTACCAAGCCCATTACCAAATCCGTTTACAACAACTACCCAAAACATCTTAGTAGAGGTTATTAATCCAATCAATAGTAGCTGCAAAGTAACCCTAACTATTCCTTTTAAAGTAAATCAACTTCCTATACTTACTTTAACTGATACGGAATTGGTTTGTAGTGATGACCCCACATTTACAAAAGTCATTGATGCAGGTTTATTAAATCCATCAACGAGTTCAAACTTTACTTATGAATGGTATTTTAATGACACTTTAATTAGTGGAGCAACAAATTATAACTTAACAATCAATACTGCTGGAATTTATACTGTAGATGTAACAAATAATAATGGTTGTACAATAACAAGAACTATTACAGTTACTGCTTCTAATAGAGCAGTTATTGATGTTATAGAAGTTACAGATTTTTCAGAGAATAATACAATTCAAGTTTTTGCAACTGGTTTAGGGGATTATGTTTATAGTCTGAATGGTTTACATTATCAAGATTCTTCCATATTTAGTAATATTCCTGTAGGAACTTATATTTTGTATATTAAAGATTTGAAAGGCTGTGATTTAAAGACCGAAACTATTTATGTAATGGGTGTTCCAAAGTTTTTTACACCCAATGGAGATGGATACAATGATTTTTGGAATATAAAAAATTACAACCCTAATGAGATAGCTAAAGTAAATATTTTTGATAGATATGGTAAACTGCTACATCAATTTAATCCAAAAATAAAGGGATGGGATGGAAAATATAACGGACAAGATGTTCTTGCTACTGACTATTGGTATTTAATTGAATTTGAAAAGGGTAAAATTGTAAAAGGACATTTTTCTTTGATTAGATAAAGAAATATTTTTTTCTAAGTGGATTATTGATGATAATTTTTTGTCTTTGAATAGTGTCATAATTAAATTTGATGGTATGGTAGTTCTATTTTTTTAATTTTTTTGTGATTATTATTTGGGAATTTATTTATGCTGTATCATATAATAATTGCTTTTATAAGGGGTAATAAATTCTTTAATTTCGTTCATATCTAAAATTTGATTTTAATAAGATGTGAATAAATAATCTAGCAACATTTGAATTTTGATACCATTGCCATTCTAAAATTGTTCTTTGTAATGGAATAAATCCATAATTATATTCTTTATTTTCTTTTGCCATAACTTTTATTTTATTATTGAAATTTTATTATCATCATAATTCTTAAATAATATTATAATCACCGTCATAGAAATTATAATCAATGAAATTTTCAAATATTTATTTTGATTTTTAATTTTTGAAACATTTTCAATTTCAATCAATGTTAATCTATTTTCAGGAATTATATTTATATTGATTATGTCTGGGTCTATTATCATTGTTTAGATATTAAATAATTAATGTCATCTATTTTTTCAATCGAAAATTCATATATTGAATAAGTGTATCCTGTCTTTTTACTATTATCCGCTAGGCTTGTAAAAAATTTAAAATCAAAACCTTTTCCTTTAAGAAATTCTTTGTGAATCAATCTAGTTTTATTGAATCCTATCAACTCTTTACATATTTTGTAGTTAAGAATCAATTGATTGTTTGTTGATTTTAAATCGTTTCTTAGTTTATTGTTGATTCGATTATGATACTTGATTCTATTGTTCTTAGATGCAAAAACTTGATTGTTTCTTTTGGGAAGAAATTCTTCTCCAGAATACAGACATTTTCTGATTTCTATATTTTTATCCATTTTAAAAAATATTAATTGGTTTTGAAGTGTTTTAATATGCTTTGAATAAGAAATATTAATTTTGAAATTTTGGTCTAACAGCATTGATGTTTTCTTCAGTTAATGAATCATAATGTATCAATACTCTTTTACCAAGTTTAAATGCTTTTATTCTATTGTCTCTTATGAGCCTGTCAACTGTCTTGACTGAAATTGTAAGAAAGGCAGCTGCTTCGTATCTTGTTAAAAATCTTGGAGGTAGTTTTTGAATTTCCATTTTTAATAAATTCATTATAACAGTTTATTTATTTATAATCTGTTGTAAATGTATTGGGAAATTATTTTTTTTTAAATTGGTACGGGAGTGGTGTAGAATTTATTTTTATGTAATTAACTGGTAGGTAATTGTTTATGAATTATTAATTCAGTAATTTTTATTTTTTACTCGGAGTTTATGTTAAATTAGTAATTTCGTCAATTAAATGAAAGTTTCTATTAGAACTACTAGATTTTCGAGAATCTTTTATCTGATTGTAAAATAATTCCTTCTTTTTAATCATAAAACAATCAGTCATAAAGCTAAAGTAATTATTTTCAACTTCAATGATTTTGTTGTTTTTTAATGTTTCAATAAAATATTTAAGCTCAAGAATTGAACCGTTCCAATTTATTTTTTCAAAGTTTTTCGAATATTTGATAATTGAAAAAGCTATCTCAAAGTTTTCTTTACTTGTGTCAGTAATAAATTTATGAGCTTTTAATTTGACAAATAATATTGTTGCTTTTAGATAATATTTTTCTTTTAATCTAAAGGTTCTGGCAGGAACGTTTGTATCTAAATTAAGATCTCTATCCATACCATATCTTTGCCCAAGTACTAATGTTCTATTTTCTAATTTAGATATAATTTCTTTAATTTCTTCTGAAGTTTCTGGATTTATGTATTCATTATTAATTATCGATTGATAAATTAGACTCATTCTATGCAGTAAAATTGCTAAGTTTTCATCTTTTAATTTTTTTGCTTTTATTTTTCCATAAAACTTTTCAAAGTATCTTATTGATTCATCACTATGTTTATTAGTAAATGACAAACTTGGAGATTTTAACGATTTTAATTCCTCTAAATTAAATACTATGAATGAATTGGTTATGAAAGACTTAAAATCAGTTTTTAAATATTTCATAATATTTAAAAACTCTTTTCTTTCTTTATCTGAAAAATCATTTTGAATGATACTTTTACAGATAGAATAAGTATTATCTATTAACTCGTGTAGATCTTCAATATCTTTCATGCTTTTTTAATAAAAAAATTATACATTAGTAAAGATATAAAATAGGGACACAAAAAAGGCACAAATTTAAAACAAAAATCCCTTAAACCTTTATTAATAAGGGTTAAGGGATGTTAATGTGACCTCGACTGGATTCAAACCAGTAACCTTCTCAGCCGTAATGAGATGCGCTATTCAGTTGCGCCACGAGGCCTTTTTTGTGGGTGCAAATATAAGTATAATTGTGTAACTTGCAAATCAAATTCAAAAAAATAATTAAGAAATGAACTTCGAAAATTACATTAGAGATATTCAAGATTTTCCAAAACCTGGAATTGGTTTTAAAGACATTACTCCATTATTATTAAATGCTGAAGCAACTCAAGCTTGTTTAGATTTGTTAGTCAGTTCTTTACAAGGAAAAAAGATTGATAAAGTTGTTGGAGTTGAAAGTAGAGGATTCTTTTTTGGAATGCTATTAGCCCAAAAATTAGGAGTTGGATTTATACCTGTTCGTAAACCAAAAAAATTACCTTTTGATACTATTTCTGCTTCTTATGAATTGGAATATGGTTCAGATATTTTAGAAATGCACATTGATGCGATTAAAGAAGAAGAAAATATCTTAATTCACGATGATGTTTTAGCCACTGGTGGAACTGCAAAAGCGGTTTGCGAATTAGTGGAAAAATTGGGTGGAAATATTGTACAATGTAATTTCTTAATGGAATTGACTTTCCTAAATGGAAGAGAACAGATTGCAGAGCATGAAGTATTTGCTGCTTTGACTTATTAGATTTAAAGATTTCATTTTTCTGAAAATCTATTGTCCGAAAATCAGAAAATCTTATTTTAAGCTTTTCATAGTTATAAAATAACGATAAGCCAATAATGCTTTTTGCCATTTTTTAGCTTTGGTAATGTCTAAACCTCTTTTGGTAAAACTTGGTAACAAAAGCTTATTTAATTTAGCTAATAATTTATACATTTCTTTTTTTGACAAAGATAGAAAAATAAAAACCACAAATCTTTAGCTTTCTGTTAAGAGATTTGTGGTTTTAAATATTATAAATAAAAAATAATTATTCGTTTCTTTTTTCTTCAAATTGTTTTTTTCTTATTTCAATTTTTTTTTTCCTTTCGTCGATTAATTTTCTTCGTTGTTCATTAAGCTCTTCTCTTTTTTTGCGTCGTGCTTCCAACTGTTCTTTACTTAATTTCGAATTTCGTTGAGCTTTTAATTCCATTTCTTTTTTAGAAATCTCTTCTAATTCTTTTTCAACATCATTCCAATTTCCACCTGAAATGGCTTTTCTATTTCTTATTTCAGTCTTAGCTTTTTCAATTTCAATCTTTGCTCTTTCTATTTCTGGTTTAGTTTTTTCAATATCTAATTTAGCCTTTTCAATTTCGGCTTTTGCTTTTTCTATTTCAGCATCAATTCTCTTTTTTTCAATCTTGATGATTCTATTTGTTTTATTCACATTTATAGATTGAATTTCATTTTTGTCCAATTCATCTAATTCATCTTTTGAAACTTCTTTTCCATTAATATAAATTTTTGTGTCATCATCAATTCCTTTAGAATTTTTAGTATAAATTCTAATTTGATTTTTTAAATCAGACTTATTCACATTCACAGAAGCGATTTCTTTTGGGTTTAATTTATTCATTTCTTTTTTAGAAACCTTTTTGTCATTAATGTAAATAACCGTTTCATCATCATTTTTAAAATTGGATTTTCCTTCAAATACTAGAACTCCATTTTTTCCTTTTTGGCCGTATTTTTTTATACCATCTTCATTGCTTAATTCGATTATAGCTCCATCAATTTCTAATGTTGTTCCACTAGGAATATCATTTTCTTCAACTTCTTCACCATTAATTATGTATAAACGATTTGATTTTGAATTTTTTGATAAATTACTAGCATCTTTCCATTCTATTTGAACTTCTTTCGAATTTTTATTTTGAGAATTCATATTGGCAAAAAAAGTTGATTTGTCATTTCTATCAAAACCTATATTTCCATTTTCACCTAATTCTTTAAAGAAACGGATAGGTTTAATGGGTTCATCACTTTTAATTGAAATATGTCCACTAGTTTTATTTTCATCTTCAAATTTTGCATTTAGTGCAATTATTTCATTTTTCTCATTTCTCTTAATTTTTGTAATACTTAATTGAATATTATAATCTTTTTTAAGTTTTTTAGTTTCTCTTTCAATTTCAGAATCAGTTGTGTTTTTATTGATTATAAATTGAACTACTTCAGATGTATATACTGCATTATTATCCATTTTAGAATTAAACTCGTCTTTAAAATCTTTAACCCATACTACAGTATCTGCTTTAATTTCAGTTGATTTTTCTACTTTTTCCTCTTTAACTTGTGCCACAGTTTCCACTTGAAAAAGTAGTATAAAAGCACTTAAAACAGGAAGAATTAAAGCATACTTCCATGATTTTTTTTGGTTGGATTGATTGGTGTTTAACATAACGATTCGTTTTTTGATTAATGATTGATAAAATTGATTGGTAATACTAAGTTGGTGTTGATTAGTCACTACTTTTAATAAGGTTTTCTGATAATTAATTTTGTCCTGAGCTATTGTTGAAGCTTTGTCATCTGCAATATATTCAAGGTTTTGAAGCATTTCTTTTTGATACAACCACATAATTGGATTAATCCAAAAAAAAGCACAAAAAAGTTTTGAAATTAATACATCAATAGAATGTTTTTCTTTAACGTGAATGTTTTCGTGAATAATTATGTGCTGTAATTCTTCTTCTGAAAACATTTGACTATTAAAAACAATATGCTTAAAAAATGAAAACGGATTTTCATTAGCTGAATTATCAATTAGAATAGCTTCTTTGGTTTTTGTTCTTTTGCCAAAACTTACAATTCTAAAAAATGATAATACTTCAATTAAGAATCTTAAAACAAGAATAATTGAAATACCAAAATACACATATATTAAAATTGAATTCCAGTCAACGGGTTCTTCTATTGCTTTGTTTTCTATTATATAAGGAACAAAATCATTAGAAACTGCTTCATAAACAATTGGTGTAGGATCAACCCAAACCGTTTTCGTAAAAGTGATTAATGGCAAAAGCACAGAAGCCAATAAACCAAAAATTAAAAACCATCTGTTTTTATTGAAAAATGTTTCTTTTCGCAATAAAAAATAATAAGCTAAAAAGAAGGTTACAAGTAAACCATTTGCTTTTAAAAAGTAGATAAATAATGCTTCCATAAGCTTATTTTTTTTCGATTATGTCTAAAATTTCACGAAGTTCTTTTGCCGAAATTTTCTGTTCTTCAGCAAAAAAGGAAACCATATTTTTATACGAATTATTGAAATAATTTTCAATAGCTGTATTCATAAATTCTTTTCGATAAGCTTCTTTTGAAATAATAGGGTAGTACTGATGAGTGTTTCCATAAGCAGTGTAGGAAACATATCCTTTTTCTTCTAAATTTCTAATTATTGTAGATAAAGTATTGTAATGCGGTTTATCTTCTACAATTTCGGCTAATACATCTTTTACGAACGCTTTTTTAAGGTTCCATAAAATGTGCATTATTTCTTCTTCTTTGTTGGTGAGTTTTTGCATGACTAAAAATTTGTTATACAAACGTATAACTATTTTTTTAGTTACGCAACTATTTTTATAGTTGTTTAACTATTTTTTAAGTTTTAGTAAATTTTTTTGCTCTTTTTTCAAGAGTTTTAGAGCATAATAACCACATAAAACACCTATTAAACCTAAACTCCCCATAAAAAACCAATTGGTTTGATAACCCGAAGTATCTATTAATTTCATTCCAATTTTAGCACTTACAATATGAGCTAAACTGAAACTCATAGAGAAAATAGCCATATAACGTCCTTCATGACCTTTTGGTGCTCGACTCATAGCAAATGAATTTGCAAAAGGAAAAGCAAACATTTCTCCAAATGTCATGAATAGCATCATAATAATTAAAATTCCTGACCAATAATTAAACAACATAAGAAACATACTTATTGCCATTGCAAAACAACCATAAACAACAATTTTTAATCGGTTTAGATTGTGTTTTTCAATATAACTAACAATTGGCATTTCTAGAAAGAAAACTAAAACACCATTTAATGTAAGTAATAATCCAGTTTGAAATTCGGTTAAACCAAAATGATCTTTGTGATAGATAGGAATTGTAGTGAATAATTGAAAAAATAAAATTCCTGTAATCAAGCACATGCATAAGAAAATCCAAAAGATGTGATCTCTAAAAACGGATGCTCTTAAAACTTCTCCAGGATGTTCTTTATCAAGATAGGGTGATTTAGCTTTTTCTTTAACTAATGATGCAAAAACAACTATTGCTAAAATACAGGTTGCACCATCTACCCAAAACAATCCTTGATAGCCAATATATAGAATTATTAAACCTCCTAAAGCTGGTCCTGCTGCAAATCCTAAATTAATAGCTAATCTGACTAAAGTTAAGGCTCGTGTTCGATTTTCCGGTTTTGCATAAGCTCCTAGTGAGACAAACATGGCTGGTCTGAACATGTCAGCTATTGTCATTATCAGGAAAATTGCGAAGAGTAATTGATAATAGCTAGTTATATATTGTAATCCAAAAAACATCAATCCACTAGTAAATAAACTGAAAATCATTATTTTATAGAATCCAATTTTATCTGATAATTTTCCACCAAGCCAAGAACCAACCATTGACCCTATACCAAAACTCACTAATACCCAACTTATTTGATTTAAAGAAAAATGTAAATCTTCTTTTAAGTATAATGATAAAAAAGGCAACACCATTGTTCCAGCACGATTGATGAAAGTAACCAATGTAAGTATCCAAATTTCTCTAGAAAATCCTCTAAAATTATCAATGTATTTATAGAAAGCGTTTTGTATCATATCTTTTGAAAGTACAAAAATACAAAAGCCTAAAAGAAATGAATGTAATTTAAAATATATATTTTTGTAAAAAATTTGAAATGAAGAAAGTCATCTATTTGTTTTTAATATGTACCATAAATCTTTTTGCACAGGAAGAAACAGTACAAACTAGCCAAGAATATCAAGAAGAATTAAATCTTTCTTTTGCTGATTCGTTGCATAGTCCATTGACAAATGAAGATAGATTGCATTTTGAAAGATTAGATTTTTTTCCAATTGATGAAAAATATATTGTAAAGGCAAAATTTGTGAAGCTAAAAAAACAAAAACCTTTTGATATGCCAACTACAACAGCAAGAAAGCCAAAGTATATAAAATATGGTGAATTGCATTTTACAATAGATTCAAAAGATTTAGTTTTAACGGTTTATAAAAACATTGATTTGTCAAAACGAAAAGGCTTTAAAGATTATCTTTTCTTGCCTTTTTTGGATGAAACTAATGGAAACGAAACTTATGGTGGTGGACGTTTTTTAGATATGAGAATTCCGAAATCTGATGAGGTAATTATTGATTTTAATAAAGCTTACAATCCTTATTGTGCCTATAATCCTGAATATTCTTGTCCAATTGTTCCTTTAGAAAATGAATTAGCAGTAGAGATAAAAGCTGGTGTAAAAAAGTTTCATGATTAATGGATTTTATTAATTTACATACACATTCTTATTCAAATGATGATTCCATTTTAGAAGTGGTGAATCAATATCCATGGGAATTTGATGAAAGTATTCCAAATTATTCTATTGGAATTCATCCTTGGTATATTGATGATAACAGATTGTCTTTAGATTTAAAATCAATTGAACAAAAGCTACAACTAAATGAATGTTTAGCTCTTGGTGAATGTGGTTTGGATAAAAGAATTGATATTCCTTTTCAAAAACAAACAGCAGTTTTTCAAAGTCAAATTGAAATAGTTCAGAATACTATAAAACCAATAATTTTGCATTGTGTGGCTTCTTTTCAGGAAGTAATTTCAATTAAAAAGGAAATGCATATTGAAAATCCAATGATAATCCACGGTTTCTCCAAAAATAAACAAGTAGCTAAATCACTTTTAGATAATGGATTTTATTTGTCATTTGGGAAATATTTATTGCGAAATCCAGAATTGTCAGAAGTTTTTAATTACGTTCCAAATGATAGATTATTTCTCGAAACAGATACAATAGAAGAAACAATTATCGATGTATATCAAAAAGCATCCACTATTAAAAATATAAAAATGGAAGATTTGAAAGATATTATAAAAACGAACTTCAATCAAATTTTCAATCAATTAAACAAATAAACAGTCAAACAACTCAACATAAATAAAATGGCAAAGTGGCAAGAAAGAGCAGAATTACTTTTCAAAGAAGAAGGAATAAATAAATTACAAAACTCTAACATATTAGTTGTAGGATTAGGTGGTGTAGGAAGTTTTGCGGCTGAATTTTTAGTTAGAGCAGGAATTGGAAAAATGACAATTGTTGATGGTGATACAGTTGATATTACTAATATTAATCGACAATTACCTGCTTTGCATTCAACAGTTGGAAAACCTAAAGTAGAAATTGTTGCAAGCCGATTATTAGATATAAATCCTGAATTAAATTTAAATAAAGTAGAAGAGTTTCTTTCACCAGAAAGGGCTTTAGAAATTGTTACTCCAGAATTTGATTATGTTTTAGATTGCATCGATAGTATAACTCCAAAACTAAATTTAATTATTGCTGCAAAACGCAAAAAAGTAAAAGTAGTAAGTTGTTTAGGAGCAGGTGGAAAATATGATTCGAGCAAAGTAATGGTTAAAGATATTAGTAAAACAAAAGTTTGTCCATTAGCAAAAAATGTTAGAAAAAGACTTAAAAATGCTAATATTAATAAAGGTGTAAAAGCCGTTTTCTCTATTGAAGCACCAGATACAACAAGTATAAAAATGACTGATGGAAGCAACTTCAAAAAATCATTTTATGGAACAAATAGTTGGATGCCAGCTCAGTTTGGATTACAAGCTGCTGAAACGGTTGTGAGACATTTGTTAGGGAAATAAAAAAAAAATCCGAAGCTTTTATTAACTTCGGATTTTTTATTCTATCGGTTGATTTTCTTCAATAATTGGCTCAACACTAACATTTGTAGTAGGTGTCTTTTTTGGAATTACTTCTGATTTAACAGGAATGTAAATTTCTGTAACCCATTTTGAAGGTTGACTTTCTTTTGAAGCATTGATAATATATGATTCAATATAACTTCCGTTAGTATCTTCTGTTAATTTGTTTTTTTCGATGTATTTGTAAGCTTCATCCCAAGCTTTTCTTATGTGAGAATAATCACCAATAAGTGTTACTTTAACAGCTCTAAACTCAAATAATTCTCCACCAAGAACGTCACTTCCTTCTGAAGTAATGATTTCTTCTTTTACTGGTAAACAAATTGAGAATTTTGTCTTATTGTTTTTAGTATCCCAATAATCAAATAAAACGAAAGGGTTTTCAGTATAATTTATGCCGTTTTCTTTAGCAAAATCTATAAGATTAGGAATTCGGCTTCTAGCGATAGAATTAAAAGACTTAATAGAACTACTATCAATTTGTTTAATAAAAAGAGTTCCTTCTTTAGTTACTAAACCATTTATTTTTATATTGTAATTGTTTAGTTGATTAGATAAGTAATTTTCTATATTAGTCAAGTTTTTTTCTAGTTCATCACCAAGATAATTTTTAGCACCACCTTGTAAAACAGAAAGAACTTTTTGTTTTAAAGTCATGGTACCTTTCATTTCACAAGAAACTAATGTTCCTTTTTGAGAAGAAGTAAATTTCCAAATTAAATTATGAGTAAGATTATCTTGCGTTAATTTTTGGACAATAGAATCAGATTTAAATTGTGCTACAGTTTGATAAATAATTGATTCATTTTCATTCGCAATGGTGTATGTTTTTGAATCCTCTGAAAATAATTCTTTAGAAGAAATGGAATCAATATTAACATTCCACAAATGCCAATTTTGATAGTCATTTACAAAATCAAAAACAACTTCTTTTGAAACATTAATTTCTTTGCTTTTTGTGATGGAATATTCACCTGGTTGTGTTGCAATGAACACAAAACCGGCAATTCCACAAAGGAGAAGAAGTAAAAAGAGATACTTCAGTATTTTCATTAAAAAGCAACTGTATTAATTAATATTTATCAAATATATTAATTATTTTTCAAATAATATTTTAAAACAAATAAAATTGCCACAAAAGATAAAAATCCTACTAAAACCCATTTACTACTGCCATTGTAATGTAATTTATGAAGATTTAAATCTTTTTTGTAAACAAATATCATTGTGGTTACAAAAGCAATTACAAAAAATAGAGCAAAATAGATTTGACCTGTTGAAAACATACTGATAAATTTTGATGCAAAAATAGTTATTATAGCGCTAAAAAATATAATTTGCAGTAACAAAATCAAATATATTTTACAGATGAAAAGACAATTAGAAGCTGTTGCTGAATTTCATACCTCTTTTGGATTAGGAGTTTCCAATGAAATGAAAGCTGATTTAGGAAAAAACAAAAATGAATTGCGTTTTAACCTAATGAAAGAAGAAAATGAAGAATACTTAGAAGCGGTTCAAAATAATGATTTAACCGAAACAGCAGATGCTCTTGGTGATATGTTGTATATTTTATGTGGAACTATTTTAGAACATGGTTTGCAACACAAAATTGAGGAAGTTTTTGAAGAAATTCAGAGAAGTAACATGAGTAAGCTAAATCATGATGGCAAACCAATTTACAGAGAAGATGGAAAAGTGATGAAAGGACCAAATTATTTTAAACCAGATTTTGAAACTATTTTAAAGTAGTTTTAAGAAAATAGAATAAATAAAAAAGCGATTTTCAATTTGAAAATCGCTTTTTTATAATCTTGAACACTGTCAACTATATCTTAACTGTCCATCCAAAAGTATCTTCAGCAAGTTTATTCTGAATATTAGTAAGTGTTTGTTTGATATGCATTGCAAATGAGTTTTCTAATTTAGGTAATTCAAAATATTCCTCTTTATATGAAAATCCTGAAATCGGACTAATTACTGCTGCCGTTCCTGCTCCAAAAATTTCTTTCAGTGAACCATTTTTAGCAGCTTCAACTAATTCATCAACTAAAACCGAACGAACCTCAATATTTAAATTGTCTCTTTTTGCGATATCTATTACGCTTTTACGAGTTACACCATCTAAAATTCTTTCACTTGTTGGTGCTGTATATAAGGTATCGTTAATTCTAAAGAAAACATTCATAGTTCCAGCTTCTTCTAATTTGGTATGAGTAGCATCATCTGTCCAAATGATTTGTTGGAATCCTTTTTCGTTAGCTAATTTCGTTGGATAAAATTGAGCTGAATAATTTCCAGCCGCTTTTGCAGCACCAATTCCACCATTTGCAGCTCTACTAAAATGTTCAGCAATAATTACTTTAACTTCACCAGAATAATACGATTTAGCTGGAGATAAAATAATCATAAATCTATATTGTTGTGATGGAGCAGCAATTACACCAGGACCAGTTGCAATCATAAAAGGTCTTAAATATAATGAGTTGCCAAGTCCTTTTTGTACCCAGTCTTTTTCTAAATTAATCAATTGTTTTAAACCTTCCATGAACACAAATTCAGGAACTTCAGGCATTGCCATTCTTGTGGCACTTTTATTAAAACGCTCAAAGTTTTGGTCTGGTCTAAACAACCAAATATCATCATTTTTATCTTTGTAGGCTTTCATTCCTTCAAAAATTGCCTGTCCGTAATGAAAAACTTTTGCAGATGGTTCCATCAAAAAAGGTGCATAAGGTTTAATTACTGGTTTTTCCCATTGTCCATTTTTATAATCACAAACTAACATATGATCGGTAAATACATTTCCAAAAGTTAAATTTTGAAAATCAACTGAATCAATTTTAGAAGTTGATGATTTTATAATTTCAATCTCATTTAGGGTATTTGATGTCATTTTAATTGTTTTTATTATAAATTGAAATTCACTTCAATTTTTGCAAATTTAAAAATAAGAATGGGTTTTTATTAAGATTTCTGTAAAATATGTAAATAATATTATTAACAATAGTTCGTCTTTTAAACAAAAGTCTCTATTTTTGTGATAAATTAAAATTATAAAGATGAAAAAATTAGTTTTGGCATCAGCCATTTTATCACTATTAGTTAGTTGTAAAAAAGAATCAGATTCAGAATTAGCAGTAGTAGAACCACAAGTTGAATATAGTGTGTTTGGAGATTCAATTAGTGCTGATGGTGCTTTGAATTATGAAGAAATGACTTCTAAATTTGGAGACTTAAAAGAAGGAGATACAGTCAATTTGAAGTTTAGTTCTACAATTAAAGATATATGTCAAAAGAAAGGTTGCTGGATGAATGTAGCTTTAGCTGATGACAAAGAAACTTTTGTAAAGTTTAAAGATTATGAGTTTTTTGTACCAATGAATGCTGAAAATAAAGAAGTCGTTGTTAGTGGAAAAGCATATGTAAGTGAAGAAAGTGTAGCTGATTTAAAACATTACGCACAAGATGCTGGAAAATCTCAAGAAGCAATTGATAGTATTACTGAGCCAAAGAAAAAATATTTATTCATGGCTGATGGTGTTTTAATCAAAAAATAATTTTAGCTCTAACTCATTCAAAAATGAAAAATTTATTTTATCTTTTTTTAGTTGTATGTTTTATTTCATGTAAAAATGAAGACAAAGAAGCTAAATCATCAGAAGCAGTAAATAACGAAGAAAACTTCGAAATGTATGAAATGTCAGAAATGGCAGCTCTTATGGAACAAATGTATGTGGACAATCAACGCATTAAAGATAAAATAATAAATGGAGATAGTATCGGTAAATTTCCTCAGCATTTTCTAAAAATTCATGAGTCAGTTATGACAGATGAAAAAGACAAAGATGCGTTTTTTGATGAACAAGCTAAAAAATTTATTGAAGCACAAGAGCTAATCTACAATGATCCAACAAATGCTAAAAAACATTTTAACGATGGAGTAGATGCTTGCATTTCTTGTCATCAACAAAAATGTAGTGGTCCAATTCCTAGAATTAAAAAATTATACATAGAATAATAAATTGAAAAGAGAAATAATCCTTACAAAAGACGGTTCATCTTCTATTTTTTTGCCAGAAATGAATGAAACCTATCATTCTCGGTTTGGAGCTATTCAAGAAGCAAAACATGTATTTATAAAAAACGGACTTTCATTAATAAATGACAAGTCCGTTTCTATTTTAGAAATTGGTTTTGGAACAGGTTTAAATGCTTTCATTACTTTTTTAGAAGCTCAAAAAACAAATCAACAGATTAATTATGTTGGAGTAGAAGCTTATCCTGTTGAATTAGATATTGTTTCAAACCTTAATTACGTTTCCGAATTGAACGCTATCGAACAACAAAATGTGTTTGATTTACTTCATCAAAGCAATTGGGAAGTTGAGAATACAATTGAACCTAACTTTAATTTAACTAAAAGACAACAAAAGTTTGAAGCTATTAGTGATTTAGATAAATATAATCTTATTTACTTTGATGCTTTCGGATTTGATGTGCAACCTGAATTGTGGTCTGATGCAATTTTTAAAACCATGTACAAAGCCTTACTGCCAAAGGGAATTTTGGTTACTTATGCTTGTAGAACAGTTATTAAAAAGGCAATGATTGAAGCTGGTTTTAAAGTTGAAAAATTGCCTGGAGCACCCGGAAAAAGGGAAATGCTAAGAGCTGTTAAAGAATAATAAAGTAATTTTTGATTCTTTATATTTTTAACAATTTGAAACACAACAAATTAAAAAATTTATGATAATTATAACAATAATTTCACAAACGAAAACGTTATAGTAATGGTTTATTTATTAAATTTACCGCACGTTCCATATAAATAATAACGCTTAATTTTTGTATCATGCCCACAAGAATGTTTACGTATACGAAGTCAATTTTAGAGCGAGTAAGTTTTGACCCAATACTATTTTATAAAGAATTTGAAAAGGCTTTGAAAGTGCTTCTTCCTTATGAAATAGAACAATTAAAAGATTGGGTAATGCAGTTCACAATAGAAAAACCTGAATTGAGACAATGTTTAATACTGATAGAATAAAAATATAAAAGGTACGTTTTTACACGTACCTTTTTTTATGCTTGCTTTTTTGGGCTGATGATTTCTACATCGCTAAAGGCTATTGCACCTCTAACGACTCCTGAAATAACAGCTCTTAAAGCATCAATTATATGTATTTTTAACTCGTTTTTTGGGTAAATTAAACTTACTTCTCGAGCAGGTTTTGGATTTTTAAAATGCTTTAATTTGCTTTTATTCTTTTCATTTAAATCTAAAGTATGAAGATAAGGTAATAAAGTAGTTCCTAAACCTTCATCAGCTAATTTTATCAACGTTTCAAAACTGCCACTTTCAATTTGAAAATGATTTTCGTTCAAGTACTTATTGTTTTTGCATAAATTTAAAATTCCGTCCCTAAAACAATGTCCATCTTGAAGTAAAAGTATATTCTCAATATCTAAATCACTTATTTCAATTTCTGTTTTTTCAGAGCTTGAATTTCCCTCAGGTATGTAGGCTACAAAAGGCTCATAGTATAAAACAATTTCTTTTAAGTTTTCTTCTTCTAAAGGAGTTGCAGCAATGGCACAATCCAAATGACCATTTTTTAATCTTTTTATTATTTCTTCGGTTGTATGTTCTTCAATAATCAGATTAACTTTTGGATATTTTTTAATAAAATTACCTAAAAACATAGGTAAAAGTGTAGGCATTACTGTAGGGATTATTCCAATTTTAAATTCTCCACCAATATATCCTTTTTGTTGTTCAACAATATCAGTAATTCTCCCAGCTTCGTTTACGATATTTTTAGCTTGATTAACTATTTTTTCTCCAATTTCGGTCAATTGGATAGGTTTTTTAGTTCTATCAAAAATTTGTATTTTTAATTCATCTTCTAATTTTTGAATTTGCATACTCAAAGTAGGTTGAGTTACAAAACATTTTTCGGCAGCAAGAGTAAAATTTTTATGTTCTGCAACAGCTAAAACATAATATAATTGTGTAATTGTCATTGAATAGTTATTTTCGATAAAAATATAAAAACTATCAATTATATTTATATTGAGTTGTGTTAAATTATAACTAAATTTATTTTTTTTATTTGCAACTAAGAGATTTTTTTCTTTAAGAAATAAAGTATATTTGTAAAATGAAATGGTTTTCGCAAATAGTATTACTTATTTTTGTTTTGTTTTTAGCAACACCAACAATTGTGTCTGCTATAGACAAATCGGTAGATACTTCTTACTTTTTCAACATGAGCGAAGAAGAAAGTCATTCTTCATTCAATGAAATTAAATCTATTCCTGTGATTTATTCAATTCCTATTATAATTGATTTTGAAGGGAATCAAAAGGTAAAATATTCTGTTTTAAATGATAGAAAAGTCAACTCTTTGAAACCTAATGTTTTTCTTCAACCTCCAGAATTAATATAAGTTTTCAAAAGCTTCATCTTGAAGAAATTAAAAATTTATTTAATTCAAAAACTCATTTATGTTTAAAACATTAAAAAATGACTTACCAGCAAGTGTAGTCGTGTTTTTCGTTGCATTGCCATTATGTCTTGGTATTGCTTTAGCTAGTGGTGCACCATTATTTTCAGGTTTAATTGCAGGTATTGTAGGAGGAGTTGTAGTAGGAAGTTTAAGTGGCTCAAAATTAGGTGTCAGTGGTCCAGCAGCTGGTTTAGCAGCAATTGTATTAACGGCAATTGGTAGTTTAGGTGGTTACCAGAATTTTTTATTAGCTGTAGTATTAGGAGGATTAATTCAAATAGTTTTTGGAATACTAAAAGCTGGAATTATTGGATATTATTTTCCTTCATCAGTAATAAAAGGAATGCTAACTGGTATTGGAATTATCATTATTCTAAAACAAATTCCTCACTTTTTTGGATATGATTCTGAAGCAGAAGGAGCTGATAGTTTTATAGAAAAATCAGGAGAAAATACGTTCTCAGCTATTGTACATATCTCAGATAATATTATTCTTGGTTCTTTTATAATGGGACTAATTGGTTTAGGAATTTTATTGCTTTGGGATAGAGTGTTATCAAAAAAAGGAAAAATATTTTCAATAATTCAAGGACCATTGGTTGCTGTAGTTTTTGGAATAATTTTTTATCAAATTACAAAAGATGATACAACATTAGGAATCGCAAAATCACATTTAGTTAGTGTTCCAGTTCCAGATAGTTTTAATTCTTTTATTGGACAATTTAGTTTTCCAAATTTTGGAGCAATTACAAATTTTGATGTTTGGGTTGTTGCATTTACAATTGCTTTAGTCGCTAGTTTGGAGACGCTTTTATGTGTAGAAGCTACTGATAAATTAGATCCAGATAAAAATGTTACACCAACTAATAGAGAGTTATTTGCTCAAGGAACAGGAAACGTAATTTCAGGTTTGATAGGTGGATTACCAATCACTCAAGTAATTGTTAGAAGTTCAGCAAACATTCAATCGGGTGGAAAAACAAAATTATCAGCAATTATTCATGGTTTGTTGCTTTTAATTTCGGTAATTATTATTCCAAATTTATTAAACATGATACCTTTGTCTGTTTTAGCTGCTATTTTATTAGTTGTAGGATATAAGTTAGCAAAACCATCTTTGTTCAAAAAAATGTATTTATTAGGCTGGAAACAATATTTACCTTTCATAGTTACAGTTTTAGGAATTATATTTACAGATTTATTGAAAGGAATTGCTTTAGGTTTAGTGATTGGTATAATTATCATTTTAATAAAAAGTTACCAAAATTCACATTTCTTAAATAAAGAAGATATAAGCAATGGAAATAATACGATAAAAATGACGTTAGCTGAAGAAGTAACATTTTTTAATAAAGGAGCTATTTTAAAAGAATTAGAAGGAATTCCAAACGATACTTATTTGGAATTAGATGTTAGAAAAACAAGATATTTGGATTATGATATTATAGAAATTTTAGATGATTTTGCTTATAAAGCTAAAGCACGCAATATTAATATAAAACTAATTTCAGAGAGAGGTATAATAGAAAATCCTCCAAGTTATATAGAATTTTTTCAATTAAGACCGATACAAGAACAATTTACAAAATAATAGAAACTTTAGATGAAAGCACATACAAGAGAATCTCAAGCTACAATGACACCACAAAAGTCATTACAATTTTTAAAAGAAGGAAACCAAAGATTTCAAAATAATTTAAAAGCCAATAGAAATCTATTAGAACAAGTAAATGATACAAGTGATGGACAATTTCCATTTGCAACAATATTGAGTTGTATTGATTCAAGAGTTTCTGCAGAATTGGTTTTTGATCAAGGTTTAGGAGATATTTTTAGCGTTAGAATAGCAGGTAACTTTGTAAACGAAGACATTTTAGGAAGTATGGAATTTGCTTGTAAATTAGCAGGAACAAAATTAATTGTAGTTTTAGGACACACAGCTTGTGGAGCCGTTAAAGGAGCTTGTGATGGTGCAAAAATGGGTAATTTGACTAAATTAATTGAAAAAATTACTCCAGCCGTTAATGCAGTAAAAGAACCAAAAGATGCTTCAGAAAGAAATTCAAAAAATAGTGAATTTGTAGATGAAGTTGCAAAAATAAACGTTCAATTAACAATTGATAGAATTCATGCAGAAAGTCCAATTTTAGCTGAAATGGAAAATAATGGTGAAATTAAAATTGTAGGAGCAATGTATGATATCAATACAGGAGCTGTTACTTTTTTTGAATAAAACGTATCTGAACTTAAAAATAAAATTAAAATAGCAAAGGCAGTATTAATCATTAGTTTAATATTGCCTTTTTGTTATATATTTGATTAGAAATTACACAACATATGAGCGAGTTCTATAAAAAAATACTAGATAATAATAAAAAATGGGTAGAAGAAAAACTTCAAATTAACCCAGATTATTTCAACAATTTAGCAGAGGGTCAAAAACCACCACTTTTGTGGATTGGATGTTCTGATAGTCGTGTTCCTGCTAATGAAATAATAGGAGCAGAACCGGGTGAAGTCTTTGTACACAGAAATATTGCAAACATGGTCATCCATTCTGATATGAATATGTTAAGTGTTTTAGACTATGCAGTGAATGCTTTAAAAGTTAAACATGTAATTGTTTGTGGACATTATGGTTGTGGTGGTGTTAAAGCTGCAATGGGTAATAGTTCAATTGGAATTATAGATAATTGGATAAGACATATCAAAGATATTTATCGTTTACATCAAAACGAATTAGATTCAATTTCTGATAAAAACGAACGTTTTAATAAGTTTGTTGAGATAAATGTGAAAGAACAAGTGTTTGACTTAGCCAAAACATCAATCGTTCAATCTGCCTGGAAAAATGGTCAAGAGTTGAGTATTCACGGTTGGGTTTATGGTCTAAATTCTGGATATGTAACCGATTTAGGTGTAAACTTTAGTTCCGATGAAGAATTAGATGATGTGTATCAATTGAAGTTTTAATTTTTGGTAAAAGGTTATTGGTAAAAGTTAATAGGTAAGAATTTGTTTTTTTCATAACCCATAACCCAAAAACTACTCTTCCAAATTCTCATTAAAAGCAGAAGGTAATAATTGTGGAATATATTTTATCAAAATAGGTAACAATATTCCTCCTCCAGGAAGTAAAAAGATAGTTAATGAAGGTATAGATTTACATATATCCAACAACTGTTTTTTTACTTTCTTTTTTTCTTCTTTGTCTAAATCAGTTGTAGTTGATTTGGCTAAAAGACGAACCAATTCCTTACTTTCTCTAATTTCTTTGGTTAAGCGTTTTCCGTTTCTAGTAATTAGTTTTGTTACTGTTTTATTAGATTGTTCGTAAAAATGCTTAACAGGATTCGAATAATTAAAATATGGAATTTCGTTTCTATATTGTTTAATGTATGAATCGATATTTTGCAAACTAATTACATATTCACTTTCTGAAATTTTCAATTCAGCACAAAGTGTATGCAAATAATCCTTTTCAATGGTTGTCAATTCATCATCGCTCCACATAGCCATTGTAGCTAAATCTAATAAATAAAGCTTTTCTAAAATTGAATCATATTTTTCAAATTGTTCAAAATCTGTAACTTCTAATTGTTTTCTGTAGAATTTGGTATAACGTAATGAGTTTTCAAAAAGCTTTACCAACAAATTGTCATATTGCGATGGATTTTCCTTTACAGACAAAGCATTGGAAACCAAAACAATCGTACTTTCTTCAACCTTTTTTAAATAATTAACCGGATTTTCAAAAGTCTCTAAATACTTTTTGAAGGCTAAAATATCCATGAACAACAAAGCATTCGTAATAATATGCGAAAAATTACGAGCAAAAATATTCTCATTAGTTTGAATTCTTGTTGCGATACATTCTTCCAAATTAGGTTTGGATTTTAAAAACAACAAATTTCCTTTTTGGTGGAGAAATGTATAAAAATCAATCGCTTTTTCCACAAAATCTTTTTCATCATCAGACTTTGTAATAATCTTAAAAATAGAAAAAAGCGAATTCAATAAGGCTAATTTCGTAATCTCATCACTTGATAGATCTTTTGTATCTATTGGGTTGATAAGATTAATTCTAATAACGTGACCATAAATAAAACCAGAAGTTCTTACATCATGATAAAAAGCCAGCAAATCGTTATTATAATTGTTATAATTCGATTTGTTTTCTGAGAAAAACTTATTTATCCAACCGTTTGCTGATGGGTTAATCATGGTGTTTTTGTAAAATGCAAAGGTATGAAAAGTAGTTGTTACATATTAATTAAAGTTTGGACTATATTTTTCATATTTAAACTTTAAATTTTCTTTAATAAAGTTTATTGCTAATTCATTAAATTCTTCACTTTGTAATACGATTATTTTCTTTTTGTATGTGTGATTTTCATTTAATAAATTAATTTCAAAAGACTTATAAGAGTATCGCATTGATTGATCAATATTTCTTGTAGGAATAGGGTATATTCCAATGAAATATGCATAATTAGGACTTTTATTAAATTTTAAAGTTGAAAAAATAGTCAAGTTTTCTAAATTTATTTTCTTTTGAAAAACTTTAAATTTAAATAAGAAATAGCAATAAAATAAATCAGTATTTTTAACAGACAATCCTTTTCTTAAAAACAACAGTGAAAATAAAAATATTAAAATAAAACCAAATATTGATTGAAATAATATAAATATTGGACTAATTTCAAGATTAAAAAATCCGAAAAAAATAAGTAATAAGGAAATATTTAATATTAATAAATTTTTTCTTTGCCTGAATTCAAGTTGACTATCTAGAATTATTTCCATTTACAATTTTACTTTAATCCAAATATAATATTTTTTCAATATAGTTGAAGAAAACTTCGAGTAACAATATAGTACAAAAACGATAAATTTCCCTTATACCAAAATCGCAACAATCCATTTTATCGTATATGATTTTATGAAATGAATTTGTAAATTTGAATTCAATAAAATAAATCTATGAAAATCGTTATATCTCCAGCTAAGTCATTAAATTTTGAAAGAGAATTGCCAACTAAAAAGCATACTGAAGCACAGTTTCTAAAACAAGCCAATACCATTCAAAAAACCTTAAAAAAGAAGAAGCCAAAACAGTTAATGGATTTAATGTCTATTTCTGAAAAGTTGGCCGATTTAAATTGGGAACGCAACCAAGTTTGGGAAACTCCTTTTACTCCAGAAAATGCTCGACCAGCTATTTTTGCTTTTGATGGTGATGTTTATACTGGATTGGATGCTTATACAATTCCAACAGAAAAATTGGATGATTTACAAGATAAATTGCGAATTCTTTCAGGTTTGTATGGTTTGTTGAAACCTTTGGATTTGATGCAAGCTTATCGTTTGGAAATGGGAACTTCGATAAAAATAGGGACCAAAAAAAACTTATACGAATTTTGGAAAAAAACAATCACAAAAACCTTAAACGACGAACTAAAAAAAGATGAATTATTCCTGAATTTAGCGAGTAACGAATATTTTAGTGCTGTGGATACCAAAACCTTAAAAGTCCCTGTAATCACTCCAGAATTCAAAGATTACAAAGACGGAAAACTAAAAATGATTAGTTTCTTTGCCAAAAAAGCAAGAGGTTTAATGGTTCGTTACATCATTGACAACAATGCAGAAACCATTGAAGATTTAAAAGGGTTCAATTATGAAGGTTACGCTTTTGATGCAAATTTGAGTAAAGGAAATACTTTGGTTTTTACTAGGTAATTATTTTTTAATAGTATCAATAGTTATATTAATAAAAATTTAATAGATTTTCAAACTACTTCTCACCATTAAAAATCTCTTTCACAGCTTCTTGGTAGGCTTTAGGGCTTTGGGCTTTTTTAATCTTTTTAAACGTCTTTTGTGGGTTGGAAAACGAAGTTGAA
The DNA here is from genome assembly GCF_042652765.1 of Flavobacterium ponti. Taxonomy (NCBI): domain Bacteria; kingdom Pseudomonadati; phylum Bacteroidota; class Flavobacteriia; order Flavobacteriales; family Flavobacteriaceae; genus Flavobacterium; species Flavobacterium ponti. The sequence goes on along the minus strand of NZ_JBHSGW010000002.1, from coordinate 370,950 downwards.
AAGTACTCCCAAAAACCTAACATTTTCATTTTTATAGGAGTTGGTCCAGAAAGAGCAGCATCGTATTCTTGGTAAATGGTGTCGTGGAATTCGTTGAAAATTTTCCATCTGTCTTTTGGGTATTCTGTGGTGTTGCTTTTAATCATGCTTGGTAAAAAAGGATCAGCAATTAAACCACGACCAATCATAAAATGATCAATGCTAGGAAAACGTTCTTGCATTTCTTTGTACTTGGCTACAGAAGTAATATCACCGTTGTAATATAATTTATGCTTGGTGTTTTCGGTACAACGTTGAAAAGCTTCTAAATTGACACCACCTTTATACAATTGCTTGCCAATTCGAGCATGAATAGCAATATTCTTCAAAGGATAGTTGTCCAAAATCGGAAAAACATCTAAAATTTCTTCTGGATGTTCGTAACCCATTCGCATTTTCATGGAAACAATTACATCCGTTTCATTGTGTACACGATTTAAAATATGGTCAATTTTTGTAGGTTCACAAATTAAACCAGAACCCATTCCTTTTTTGGTCACCATAGGATATGGACAACCTAAATTCCAATTCAGTTCATTGTAACCCAATTCTTGAATGTATTTCACCACAAACAAAAATTCTTCAGCATCATTGGTCATCACTTGTGGAATCAACTCTAAAGTGTTGTTGTTTTCCAATTGCAAATCGCGTTGGTACGAATTTTTAATCACCAACTTTCCATCCAAACGAATATAAGGAGCATAAAAAGTATCAATACCACCAAAATACTTGTGAAATGCATTTCTAAATCGGAAATCGGTAAAACCTTGCAAAGGTGATGAAAGTAGGGTAGGACTCATGTTCAAAATTGAAAGGCAAAGATAAGGGAAAAGTCAATGACAATATCAAGTTCAAAAATCAATTTTAATCTTCTAAAATTTCTTCTTCATCGGTACAATAATCATTATAAAAATAGACGATATCTACTAAATGAATTTCTCTTAATTCATTATTTTTTATTTTTTTTATGAGATTAGGACAATCTTTAAAAAAGACTAAAGTTTTCTTTTTCCAACTTTCTAAAGGATAACAATTAATGCAAGTTGGGAATTCATCAGTTTTACGTTTTACATAGTTGTATATTTTATCTACGATTTGTGAACTTCCAGGATTGTTTGGTGAAGTAGTAACAAAATGTGAGAAACCTTCAAGATATAATGATACTTCACCATCAACTAAAAGTTCAAACAGACGCATTTTTTCATATTTGTTAGGTTTCATATAAACATACGTTTTTATGATATTGAAACCATAAAACTCAACTTTGGAAACACTTTCTTCGTCCCAAGTATCTGGTTTATCTTCTAATGAAAGTCTAAATTTTATTTTTTCATTTTTAATCATAGCAAAACCTTGAAGGGAATCACCATCTTTAAAAAAGATTGTTGCTTCTTGATCCTGCGAAAAACCTAAATAGAATAAAACCAGAAAGAAGATTGTAAATTTTGTTTTTATCATAAAAATTAAATAATCAATCTCACACCACCAAGTTCTTCTATTTTATAAGGAAATTTTTCAGTTGGAGAACCAATAAACATAAAGTTAATTGGAATTTCCCATTTTTGAGAAAGTTCTTGAATTAATTTTGGAGTAAATTTTCCTTCCAAGATTACTAATTCAATATCAATAGCTGGATATTCTCTATCTAAGAAGTCAATTTCTTGTTTCAAATTGGGTGGTCCAGGATTTCCTTTTTCTAAAACGGTAACAATTTTTATTTTCTTAGTATGCTCATTTCTTTCAATGTAAAGCATTACTTTGTTTAGGGTTGCAATGTTATCTCCTTTGGTGAAAAACACAAATTCTTGTTGGTTGATTTTTTGTAAAACACGATTGATTTTTCGGTCACTAACTACAGAAAATTTTCTAAGTGGATCAAAAACAGCATCTAATATTTTTAAAACAGCTTTCAAGAGAATAGTTCGGTTTAACATAACTGCAATAAATAATATTGTTGGAATAAAATAAATAGAAAAGACCAATAAATTACTTGGTAAACCTTCTTTTGGAGGCATAACAATGTTTCCCCAAAGCGCAATTAAAACAGCGAGAATAGCTATTATAACTGAAAGCCAACCTGCTTTTTCAGGTCTTGGTAAAGAATCTCTTTTAATTTTTAAAAGGATGTTACCTATGCCAAAAAGTGCCATAACGGATAAAAACGAAATCGTGTAAACTCCTGCTAACAGTTTTACATTTCCATTTGTTATCAAAAGCACTGAAATACACAATAATAAAAACATGATGACAATTCTATAAGAACTTCCTCTTTTGTTTTTCTTCAAGAAAAAAGGTGGTAAAATTCGGTCTAAAGTCATTCGTTCCAATAAACCAGTAACACCAACAAAACTTGTTAAAACTGCACCACTCAACACCAAAAAAGCATCAATTGCAATAAGAAAAGCGAGCCAGTCTCCACCAACATATTCACCCATTTGAATCAATAAAGTATTTTGATAAGCATCACTTTGTAACAAAGGAATCGCAAAAATAGCTAGTGCAAAAATAGCCATCAGAGGATTTATTATACTAACTATTGACCACATGTTTCGTAATGTTTTTGGAAAAACTCCTTTTTCTTGTTCTTCCACAAAATTGGCTGAACTTTCAAAACCAGAAACACCCAACATAGAAGCAGCAAATCCTAGAAAAATTGCATTAGTAATACTTCCACCAGTTATAGGGAAATGCCAGTTTTCAAATAGTGTTGTAATTCCGTTTTGCATTAAGAAATAAATAATAGATCCACTTAAAATAGCTAAAGACGATAAATGAAAAATAAAAATTCCAATAGCAACTTTTGCAGATTCGGTTATTCCGATAATGGCTAGTAAAGCAAAAATGGACAAAAGAACGATTGTTACAGGAATAATTGGCATCATTGGAATTAAATGATGTAAATAGTGAATTCCTTCATTGGCTGAAATCACAGCTGTTGCCATGTAAGACAATAAAGTTAAAGTAGCTGCTAAGGAAGCAGTTCCTTTGCTTGTTGTGTTCAAAAGAGCATTGTAAGCACCACCATTTAAAGGAAGAGCTCCAACCACTTCACCATAAATTTTTCGGAAAAGAAATAATACAAAAGATACAATTAATAAAGTTATCCAAGCATATTGTCCTGCAAAAGAAATGGCTAAAGCCGAAACATATAATACAGAAGAACTAATGTCATTACCACAAATAGCAGTTGAAGCTAATTGGTTTAATTTTTTGTGTGATTTACTCATTTATTTTTTTCTTTTTTCAATGCTTATCAAATTTACTGATTTTAAATTCAATATACCAAAAGGATTGAATATTTAGAATAAAAAAAATAAATAATTAATTAATATATAACTGATGAACTTTTTAATTATCCTTTAATTTTTTTTATAAAATCATTGATTTTATTTGTTTTATTTGTTTTCAAAAATTTAATAAAAGCACTTCCAATAATGGCTCCTTTTTGATGTTTTGTAGCTTGAGTGAAAGTCTCATGTTCTTTGATTCCAAAACCAACAATTTGAGGATTTTTTAGGTTTAAGTCTGAAATTCGTTTGAAATAATTCATCTGTTCGTCACCAAAACCAGATTGACTTCCAGTTACAGCAGCTGAACTAACCATATAAATAAAACTATCAGAAATAGCATCTATTTGTGCAATTCGTTCATTTGACGTTTGAGGTGTAATAAGAAATATGTTTTTCAAATGATATTTTTCAAAAGTTGCTTTGTATTCATTTTCATAAACGTATAAAGGTAAATCAGGAATTATCAAACCATCAACCCCAACTTCAGCACATTTTTGACAAAATTTTTCTATTCCAAATTGCATCATCGGATTGAAATAACCCATTATGATTAAAGGAATTTGAACGGTTTTGCGAATGTCTTTCAATTGTTCAAATAGAAGAGAAGTCGTCATTCCGTTTTCAATAGCAATAGTCGAACTTTCCTGAATGGTTGGTCCATCAGCCAAAGGATCAGAAAAAGGCAATCCAATTTCAATCATATCAACCCCATTTTTTTCTAATTCTTCAATTATGGAAACTGTATCGTTTATTTTGGGATAACCTGCTGTAAAATAGATTGAAAGCAGTTTTTTATCTTCTTGAAGTTTTTTATTTATTCTGTTCATTGTTTTTTGTTTTAAAATTTAAGTTATTTTTCACTAATCACTAATCACTAATCACTCAAATTAAAATATTCAATATACGTATTCAAATCTTTATCACCTCTTCCTGATAAATTGATTACCACAATATCTGTTGCTTTAAATTGTTTTTTATCCAAAACTGAAAAAGCATGAGCTGTTTCAATGGCAGGAATTATGCCTTCCATTTTTGAAATTTCTAAACCTGATTGCATGGCTTCTTTGTCTGTAATAGCGATAAATTCAGCACGTTTGGAATCATGTAAATGTGCGTGTAATGGTCCAACACCAGGATAGTCTAAACCCGCTGAAATAGAATAAGGTTCGATTATTTGTCCGTCTTCTGTTTGCATTAATAAGGTTTTACTTCCGTGAATAATTCCGATTTTTCCTAAAACAGATGTTGCAGCACTTTCACCAGAATCCACTCCATGACCAGCAGCTTCCACAGCAATTAATTTTACCGATTCATCTTCTAAAAATTCGTAAAAAGCTCCAGCAGCATTGCTTCCACCACCCACACAAGCAATTACATAATCTGGATTTTCTCTACCTTCTTGTTCTTGCAATTGAACTTTAATTTCCTTAGAAATCACACTTTGAAATTTTGCCACCATATCTGGATAAGGATGAGGTCCAACGACAGAACCAATGATGTAAAACGTGTCCACAGGATTGTTAATCCAATCACGAATCGCTTCATTAGTAGCATCTTTCAAGGTTTTTGAACCAGAAGTTGCTGGACGGACTGTTGCACCCAACATTTTCATACGAGCTACATTTGGTGCTTGTCGTTTGATATCTACTTCACCCATGTAAACGATGCATTCCAAACCCATTAAAGCACAAACAGTTGCAGTAGCTACACCATGTTGTCCAGCACCAGTTTCAGCAATGATTCGGGTTTTTCCTAATCGTTTTGCCATTAAAATTTGTCCAATAGTATTGTTTACTTTATGTGCTCCTGTGTGGCATAAATCTTCTCGTTTTAGATAGATTTTTGTATTGTATTTTTCGGATAAACGTTGGGCAAAATAGAGCGGAGTTGGTCTTCCAACATATTGTTTTAATAAATCATTGAATTCTTCTTGAAAAGAAGGTTCAGCCATTATTTTTAAATAATTTTCTTTTAGTTCTTCAACATTTGGATATAGCATTTCTGGAATGAAAGCACCTCCAAATTTGCCGTAAAAGCCGTTTTCGTCAACGTTATAATTTGTTTTCATCTAACAATTTTTTAAACTTTTCTAATTCATTTTTATTTTTTAATCCTGGTGCTGTTTCAAAACGACTGTTTACATCAATCGCATAACAGTACTTTGATAGATCAGAATCAAGGAATTCTTGTATTTTGTCTATTTCGGTTAAACCAATTCCTCCACTTAAAAAGAATGGTTTTTGTAAGTTGTAATTTTCTAAAACATGCCAATCAAAAGTAGTTCCGTTTCCACCAGGTAATTTTCCTTTGGTATCAAAAAGAAAGTGATCCACAACATTTTCGTAAGTTTTTAATCGACTGAAATCAAAATCATTATTTATTGAAAATGCTTTTATAATTTCGACATTTTCATTCTTTAAATTGGCACAATAATCAACCGATTCTTTTCCGTGTAATTGAATCAAATCTAATTGAAAGGTTTTGATTTTATTTTGAATTTCCTCTATACTTGCATCTACAAAAACACCTACTTTTTTGATATTTGAATCTAATTTTGGAAGTTCTTTTAAATCAAACTTTCGACTTGATTTTTCCCAAAAAATAAGTCCCAAATAATCAGGTTTTAATGCAGCAATCTCCTGAATGTTATCAGAATATTTCATGCCACATATTTTTAGTTTTATCTTATTCATTTCGAAGATACTTTTCGGATGAATTCTCTTGCTTCTTTTCCTGGATTTTCAGTTTTCATAAAATGTTCTCCCATTAAAAAACCTTGGTAACCATATTGTTGTAATTCTTTAACCGCTTCAACAGAACTAATACCACTTTCCGAAACTTTCACAAAATCATCTGGAATTTGAGTTGCCAATTCTTTACTATAATTCAAACTCACTTCAAATGTTTTTAGGTTTCTATTGTTCACGCCAATCATATCTAAACTTGGCATAATTGACTTTTCTAACTCTTCTGAATTGTGTACTTCTACTAAAACTTCTAAGGCTAAACTTTGAGCGAATTCAGATAATTTTTTGATTTCTTCACGCGTTAAAACAGCTGCTATTAATAGAATTACGTCAGCACCATTAGCTTTCGCTTCTAGTATTTGATATTCATCAATCACAAATTCTTTTCGTAATAAAGGAATATTAACTGTAGCTTTTGCTAAAAGTAAATCGTCTAAACTTCCCCCAAAATATTTTCCATCTGTTAAAACTGAAATGCCACAAGCACCGGCATTTTGATAGCCTAAAACAACATCTTCAACAGAAAGATTGTTGTTAATTACAGATCTTGAAGGTGAACGACGTTTGTGTTCGGCAATAATTCCAGACAAACTGTTTTTTAGCAATTTTGCCATAGAATTTGTGCTGCAATTAAATAAAACAGAAGTTTCTAATTGCGAAACAAGAATGATGCTTTTCTTTAAAGCAACTTCTCGTTTTTTGTCTGTTATGATTTTATCTAAGATATTCATTTTTTAGTAATTAGTAATTAGTAAAGAGTGATTAGTGATTAGCTGCTTATTTTGATTAAATGATTTAGTTTTTCAAATGCTTTACCAGTTTTCAAACTCTCTTGTGCTTTGGATAAAGCATCTTCATAATTTGATTTTTCAATAGTTTGAATAGCAACAGCAGCATTGGCACAAACCACATTGTTCTGTTCAACTGAACCTTTCCCAGAAATTACATTATAGAAAATTTTGTCTGCTTCATCAATTGTGGTTCCACCTTTAATACTTTCTAATTTGATGCTTGGAAAATTAAAATCAATGGGTTTTAAAATTTGCTCTGAATGATTTGAAATTATCTTTACATCATCAGTCAATGAAACTTCGTCAAAACCACTCAATCCATGTAAAATTGAGTAATTTGTTGTCGTATTTTGGTACAAATAAGCATACATTCGAGCCAATTCTAAACTAAAAACGCCAACCATTTGATTCTTTGGAAAGGACGGATTTACCATTGGACCTAACATATTGAAAAAGGTTTTTACGGCTAATTCTTTTCGAATTGGACCCACATTTTTCATGGCTGGATGAAATAAAGGAGCATGAAGAATAGTAATGTTTGTTTCCTCGATAGATTTGGTTAAAAAATCAATATCATTTGTGAATTTAACACCCATTTTTTCCATCACATTACTTGAACCCGAAATAGAAGAAACTCCGTAATTACCATGTTTTGCCACTTTTATTCCAGCTCCAGCAACAATGAATGAAGCTAAAGTTGAGATATTGAAGGTATCTTTTCCATCACCACCTGTTCCGCACAAATCAATAGTATTATAAGCAGAAAAATCTACAGGAATGCACAATTCCAATAAAGCCTCACGGAAACCTGATAATTCTTCAATGGTGATACTTCGCATCATGTAAACAGTCATGAATGCTGCAATTTGACTTGGATTATAGTTTCCAGAAGAAATATTTACCAAGACATCTTTAGCTTCTTCTTTGTTTAAAACTTCATGTTGGATTAAACGATTTAATATATTTTTCATGTCTTTTAAATTTTAAAATTGGATATAAGTTGAGCCATACTTCAATGATTTTGTATCTATGAAATAGTAAAATAAGTTTGTATGTTGTTGTTAATTAATGGCTAAGCCAATTTTCTAGAATTTTCTTTCCATTAGGAGTTAAAACACTTTCTGGATGATATTGTACACCACGAATATCATATTTTGCATGTTTCATTGACATAATTTGTCCGTTTTCATCAAGGCTAGTTACAATTAAATCTTTTGGAAGGTTTTCTTTAGCAACTACCCAAGAATGGTATCTTCCGACTTCTGTTTCTTTTGGTAAATCATTAAAAATGAAATCGTCTTCAGTTTGCATCACTTTGGTTGCTACACCATGATAGACTTTTTCAAGATTAGTTAGTTTGGCTCCAAAAACTTCTCCAATAGCTTGTAAACCTAAACAAACTCCAAATATACTTTTGGTTGACGCATATTTTTTTATCACATCTTTCAATAAACCAGCTTCATCCGGAATTCCTGGTCCAGGAGAAAGTAAAATTTTATCAAATTGTTCTAGTTCTTCTAATTCAAATTCATCGTTACGAAAAACAGTAACTTCTGCATTCAAATCTTCTAAATAATGAACTAAATTATAAGTAAAACTATCGTAATTATCTATGACTACTATTTTCATATTTTTTAAGTTCAATGTCAATATCAAAAATCAATATCAACTATGTTATTTTTTAATTTCTAATTTACAATCAAGTTCAATTTGATTCTTGTAATTGAACTTGCACTTGTACTTGTACTTGTTAAATTGTTTCAGCTAAATCTAAGGCTTTTTGCAAAGCTCCTAATTTGTTGTACACTTCTTGTGTTTCTTTTTCTTCTGATGAATCAGCTATAATTCCTGCTCCAGCTTGAAAGTGTAAGGTATGATTTATACTTAAAAAACTTCTTATCATAATCGCGTGATTAAAATTACCTTGAAAATCCATAAAACCAATGGCTCCACCATAAAAACTTCGGTTTGTTTTTTCAATAGCTTCAATTAATTCCATGGCTTTGTATTTGGGAGCACCAGCCAAAGTTCCTGCGGGAAAGGTTTTAGCAACCAATTCTATAAAAGGATGGTTAGGTTTTAATTTTCCTGTTACTTTAGAAACCAAATGAATTACGTGAGAAAAGAATTGAACCTCTTTATATTTCTCCACTTTCACTTCGTTACAACTTCTGCTCAAATCGTTTCTAGCCAAATCGACCAACATAACGTGTTCGCTGTTTTCTTTTTTGTCTTGGTTTAATTTTTTGGCTAAAAGAGCATCATCTTCATCATTTCCTGTACGTTTAAAAGTTCCTGCAATGGGATGAATTTCAGCATGATTATCTTTTATAACCAATTGAGCTTCTGGTGAAGATCCAAATATTTTAAAATTTCCATAATCAAAATAGAATAGGTAAGGAGAAGGATTTATACTTCTTAAAGCACGATAAACATTAAACTCATCACCTTTAAAATTTTGTGAAAAACGTCGAGATAAAACTAATTGAAATACATCTCCTCGTTGGAAATGTTTTTTGGCTAAAGCCACATAATTTTTAAATTCAGAATCGGTTAAGTTTGAAACAACTTCACCATTTTTTGCAAAGCTAAAAGAAGCAAAATTTTTTGCTTGTAACAATTGTTGGATTTCAGCAATATTGTTTTCATTTTCATAGGAATGACAAAAAATATATGCTTCATTTTTAAAATGGTTAATGGCAATAATATTTTGGTAAACAGCATAATAAATTTCAGGAATTTTATTTTCGGATGATTTTTGAGCAATTTTTATATTTTCAAAATGTTGAATGGCATCATAAGCAATGTAACCAAATAGTCCTTGTGTGATGAATTTAAATTGGTTTTCATCTGTGGTGAAATGCTTAGAAAATTGTTCGATTTCATTGGCAACATTAACATGATTATCAATTGGAATAATTTCAGAAAATCCATCAGGAAAATTAGTTTCAATTTTTTGATTTTCTACTTTGATAGAAGCAATTGGATTGAAACAGATGTAAGAGAAACTATTGTCATTGCCATGATAATCAGAGCTTTCAAGTAAAATGCTATTCGGAAATTTATCACGAATTTTCAAATAAATACTAACAGGTGTAATAGTATCTGCTAAAATTTGTTTGAAGGTTGTATTTAATTTATAGGTTTTCATTAATTATATTTTAAAATAGGCAATAAAAAAAGGCTTGTCGTGATTGACAAGCCTTTTCTATGTATTTGAATTTAATTTATACTATAGCAGGAATCGCTCACGAAGATTGACGTAAGTTATTCCACCACCAAGTATTATTTAAAAATGTGTTCATTATTCTTTAATTGTTTGACAAAGATATAGAAAGTAAATTGTAAAAAACAAATTTTATTTAATCTTTAATAATTAAATCATATTTTTCAAGCAGACCTTTTAAACCATCCGTTGAAAATTGAGCTTTTTTAAGTTTGTTGATTTCAGGATCCATTGCATAGTTGTAACTTGAATAAAAGTCAGCTTTATTTGCAATTGTATTGATGAAAACAGCTCTTCTTAAATCACAATTATTGAAAACACTTTCGGTTAAATCGGTTTCCATAAAATCTACGGCAACCATACTACAATTGTCAAAACGCATTTTTTTGAGTTTCAATTTGTAAAATTGAGCATAATCTAAAATACAATCTTGAAAATTAAAATGATATAAAACTTGGTCAGTCATGGCAAAATTGACACTGGTGAAATTGCATTTTATGAATAATACATCACGAAGTGAAACATAATTGATTTTAGTATTTTTGAAATTACATTCCGTAAAAGTACAATCTACAAAGGTTTCGTTTTGAAATGTACAACTTGTAAAATCACAATTGATAAATAGACAATCTTCAAATTCTTTGTATTTTATGTCAGTTTCTTCAAAAGTTTTACCTTCAAATTTTTCTCCAATACTATAATCACTCATTTTAATATTTTTGGTAAAAATAAGTAAAATAGAAAGAAGAAGTAACAATAAAGTTATGTTAAAATAGCAAATTTTAGGAATTGATTTGATTAAATTTGAGCATAAATAATTAAGTATGAAGTTTACGTTTTCAGTTGAGTTGTTACTGTTTTTAATGATTTTTGGGTTTAAAACTGTTGCTCAAGAAAATAAAGAAACTGAACCTTTGAAAATAATTAAAAGTGCTAATTATGAAGTAAAATCATTTGATTATGAAGGTTTGGAAACCTACATGAAAGTGGAAGGTGATACTACTTATGTGTACAATTTTTGGGCAACTTGGTGTGCACCTTGTGTGAAAGAATTACCAAGTTTTTTGAAGTTAAATGAAAAGTATAAAGACAAACCTTTTAAACTAGTTTTAGTTAGTTTAGACTTTCCAAAATCTGTAGAAAAAAGTTTGATGCCTTTTTTAGAAAAGAAAAAAATGAATGTTGAAGTGGTTTTGCTAAATGACCCAGATGCAAACAGTTGGATTGAAAAGATAGATAAAGATTGGTCTGGTGCTATTCCAGCAACATTGATTATTAATAAAAATAAACGAAAGTTTTACGAACAATCGTTTGAATATGAACAGTTAGAAAAAGAAGTTAAAACGTTTATAAATTAAATTTAAAAAAATGAAAAAATTTAGAATTGCTCTGTTAGGATTAATTGGTGTATTTATTTTTGCTTTCACCACAAAAGATACAGTTTCAGGTTATGAAATTGATGATATTGCCACAGATTTTTCTTTGAAAAACATCGATAACAAAATGGTTTCTTTAAAAGATTATAAAGATGCCAAAGGTTTTATTGTGATTTTTACTTGTAATCATTGTCCTTATGCAAAAGCTTATGAAGATAGAATTGTTGCTTTGGATAAAAAATATAAGAAATTAGGCTATCCAGTGATTGCTATCAATCCAAATAATCCAGAAAAAAATAAAGAGGATAGTTTTGAAAAAATGATTGTTAGAGCTAGAGAAAAAGGATTTACGTTCCCTTATTTATTTGATGAAGGTCAGAAAATATATCCTCAATATGGAGCTACAAAAACACCTCATGTTTACATTTTAGAGAAAACAGCTAAAGGAAATATTGTAAAATACATTGGATCAATTGATGATAATTACGAAGACGAAAAAGAAGTAAAAGTGAAATATGTAGAAGATGCTGTTAATTCACTTTTAAAAGGAAAAGAAGTAGAAGTTAAAACAACAAAAGCTATTGGTTGTTCCATCAAAGCTTAAATTTAATCAACATAAAAAATTGAATAAAGACCATGCTTTTTGCATGGTTTTTTATTTTAATAGTCAAACTTTTGCTTATTTTAGCACTATTAAAAATACAAGAATGATTTCAGAAACTCAATTTAAAGCCGAATTAGATATAATAATTTCAAATGCCATTAGAGAAGACGTTGGTGATGGTGATCATAGTTCTTTAGCATGTATTCCAAAAGAGGCTCAAGGAAAAGCCAAACTATTAGTAAAAGATGAAGGAATAATTGCTGGTGTTGAATTTGCCAAAATGATTTTCAATTACGTAGATTCAGATATGGAAGTGGAAACCTTTATCCAAGATGGAGAAAAAGTAAAATATGGAGATGTAGTTTTTCATGTTTCTGGTAGATCACAATCGATTTTAAAAGCTGAACGTTTGGTATTAAATTCTATGCAAAGAATGAGTGCAATTGCCACTAAAACTAGAATGTTCGTTGATTTAATTGGAGATGCCAAAGCTAAAATTTTAGACACCAGAAAAACAACTCCTGGAATTCGTGCTATTGAAAAATGGGCTGTAAAAATTGGAGGTGGAGAAAATCATCGTTTTGCTTTGTATGATATGATTATGTTAAAAGACAATCACATTGATTTTGCTGGTGGAATTCCGCAAGCTATTGAAAAAACGAAACAATATCTAAAAGATAACAACAAAGAGTTAAAAATCATCGTTGAAGCAAGAGATATGAATGAAGTCGAACAAATTGTCAATGCTGGTGGAGTTTATCGCATTTTATTAGATAACTTTGATTTTGAAACTACAAGAAAAGCAGTTGAATTTATTGGAGATAAATGTTTAACAGAATCTTCAGGAAACATCAATGAAAAAACCATTCGTAATTACGCTTTGTGTGGTGTGGATTACATTTCATCTGGAGCTTTAACGCATTCGGTTTACAATATGGATTTGAGTTTAAAGGCTTTATAATTTAGTAATAAATTCAGCAAGAATGTCAGAATTAATTGAAAAAAAGCTCGAAAAAATACCTGTAATTAGGCAATTAGCTCGTTTTACAAAAAACATAAAGGTCAAATCCCTAATTGAAGGAATGTCACTTTATGATGTTTTGGAGCTTTATGTTTTAGGTATTTTTAAGGGAGCATTTTCCTATAGAGCTAGTGCAATTGCATTTAGTTTTTTCATGGCATTGTTTCCTTTTGCCTTATTTATTCTGAATTTGATTCCTTATATTCCTATAAAAAATTTTCAGGTGGATTTCATCAATTTTATTGCTCAAAATGTTCCTCCTAATACGTTCGAAGCTATCAATAAAATTATCGTAGATATCTTGAACAACAGTTATCAAGGCTTATTGTCAACAGGTTTTATTTTGTCAATTTTCTTAATGACAAATGGAGTTAACGCTATTTTAGGAGGCTTTGAAATGAGTGAACATATAACTTTAACGCGTGGATATTTTAGGCAATATTTAATTTCTTTGGCCTTATCATTGATACTATCTTTTTTATTATTAATTACGGTTGCAGCAATAATTGTTTTTGAAGTTTTTATCCAAAAAATAAAAATTCAAGGCTTCTTTTCTGATGATATTTCATTGATAGAATGGGGAAGATATGCTTTTGTGATTTTGATGATTTTAATTACAACTTCAATTTTATATAAATATGGAACAAAAGAAACAGCCAAAATTAGGTTTATTAGTACTGGAGCTATTTTTACCACAATTTTAATTATAATTTCTTCTTATGTTTTTGGAATTTATGTAGAAAAATTTGCTCGTTATAATGAACTTTATGGTTCAATTGGTACACTTCTTGTATTAATGTTTTATATATGGATAAATTGCATGGTTCTTTTATTAGGATTCGAATTAAATGCAGCTATCAATAAATTGAAAAGAAAAAATTTATATATTTAACAAAAATTAAAAACAATTATTATGAAATCAAAGATTATAGCGTTATTTTTAGTAGCATTTACAACATTTGCTATGAATGCTCAAAAAACAGTATCAGGAGTAAAAGTTGATGATAAACTTTCTTTAGAAGGAAAGGATTTAACTCTAAATGGAGCAGGTTTAAGAGAAAAAATGTGGATTGATTTATATGTAGGATCATTATATGTAACCAAAAAATCTACAAATGCTCAGGACATTATTGATAGTAAAGATGCTGCAGCTATTAAATTAAACATTGTTTCAGGAATGATTACTTCTGACAAAATGATTAGTGCTGTGAATGAAGGTTTTGAAAATGCTACAAACAAAAATACAGCACCTTTAAAAACAAAAATTGATAAATTCAAAGGATTCTTCAAAGAAAAAATAAACAAAGGAGATTCATTTATTATTATGTATGATGGCAATGAAACTATTGTTTATAAAAACGGAGCTAAAAAAGGTTCTATTGAAGGACATGATTTCAAAAAAGCCTTATTCGGAATTTGGTTAGGAAAAAAACCAGCTGATGACGATTTAAAAGACGGTATGTTAGGAAAATAATTCTTCAACATTTAAATAAATAAAAGCACTTCCAATTTGGAGGTGTTTTTTTTTTAAGAATAATTTAGTCTTTTCTTTTGTTCCTATTTTCTATTCTCTTTTTTCAAACTATCTTTGCTTTATGCAGTTTTTTATTGAAGTCGTTTTACCCTTAGCCGTAAATAAAACCTTTACTTATCAGGTTTCTGAAGCCGAATTTTATTATGTTTCCATTGGAATGCGAGTAGCAGTTCCTTTTGGAAAAAGTAAAGTATATACTTCTTTAGTTATAGGAAAACACAATAATCCACCTCAATTATACACAGCCAAAGAAATTCATCAAATAATTGACGAAAAACCCATTGTAAATGAAATTCAATTGGCACATTGGAATTGGATTGCGAATTATTATATGTGTTCTTTAGGAGAAGTTTTTAAAAGTGCTTTGCCTTCTGGATACATGTTGGAAAGTGAAACCATAATTAGTTCTAAAAAAGATGTTGAAATTGATGAGAATGAATTAAAAGACGATGAATATTTGATTTTTGAAGCTTTAAAGTTACAATCATCCATTACAGTAAATGATGTAGTGAAGATTTTAGGCAAGAAAACTATTTTTCCTGTTCTAAATAAATTACTCGAAAAAGGAGCTTTGCAATTACAAGAAGAGATTTCGGAACAATATAAACCCAAACAAGTTCGCTATGTAAAACTACATGATGAATTTAGTAACCAAAATAATTTATCTTTATTACTAGAAAATTTATCAAGAGCCAAAAAACAACGCGAACTGGTTTTGTCTTTTTTTCAGTTACAAGTCAAAGAAAAGAAACCTATTTCGGTTAAACAATTAGTTGAATTTTCAGGAAGTACTTCAGCAACTATAAAATCATTAATTGATAAGGAAGTTTTTGTAGAATATTTCATCAATCAAGACAGAGTTGTTTTTGAAAAAGAAGATGACAGTCATTTCACGCTAAGTGAACCCCAACAAAAAGCTTTTGACCAAATAGAAGAAAGTTTTATTGAGAATGATATTACATTATTACATGGTGTAACAGCTTCCGGAAAAACAGAAATTTACATCAAACTTATAGAAGAACAAGTTAAAAAAGACAAACAAGTTTTGTTTTTATTACCAGAAATTGCATTAACAACTCAATTAGTACAACGGTTAGTTGCTTATTTTGGGAATCAAGTTGCAGTTTTTCATTCCAAATATTCAAACAACGAACGAATTGAGGTTTGGAATCAAGTTTTAGAAAATTCAGAGAAAGCTAAAGTCGTAATTGGTGTTCGAAGTGCTTTGTTTTTACCTTTTTCAAATTTAGGTTTAATTGTGGTTGATGAAGAACACGAACAAACCTACAAACAAGAAGCTCCAGCTCCAAGATATCATGCTCGTGATTGTGCAGTCGTTTTAGCTAAACAGCATCAAGCCAAAATTTTATTAGGAAGTGCAACACCAAGCTTAGAAACCTATTATAACGTAAAAACTAAAAAATACAATTTAGTCGAATTAACAGAACGCTTTGGAAACGTAGTTTTACCTGAAATAAAACTCATCGATTTAAAAGATAAGTATTTCAGAAAAAGAATGAACGGTCATTTTTCGGATGAATTGATAGAAGGAATTTCAACAGCATTAGAATTGGGAGAACAAGTCATTTTATTTCAAAATAGAAGAGGATTTTCACCTTATGTGGAATGTATTACTTGTGGTCACGTGCCTAATTGTCCAAGTTGCGATGTGAGTCTGACCTATTACAAACACAAAAATCAATTGCGTTGTCATTATTGTGGTTATTCCATTGCAAATCCAACCCATTGTCACGCTTGTCAATCGGTTGAGCTTACGACAAAAGGTTTTGGAACCGAACAAATAGAATTAGAATTAAAAACTATTTTTCCTGATAAAAATATTGGAAGAATGGACCAAGATACCACAAGAGGGAAATTTGGATACGAAAAAATCATCGATTCATTCAAAAATAGGGAAGTAGACATTCTTGTAGGAACACAAATGTTAGCCAAAGGATTACATTTTGACAATGTAACTTTAGTCGGAATTTTAAATGCAGACAATTTATTAAATCAACCTGATTTTAGAGCTTACGAAAGAGCTTTTCAAATGATGACACAAGTAGCAGGAAGGTCTGGTCGTTCAGAAAAGAAAGGTTTGGTTATGATACAGACTTATAATGTGTTTCACAATACTATTCAACAAGTTTTGAGTAATGATTATGCATCCATGTTTAAAGAACAAATTTACGAACGACAAAATTTCAAATATCCACCTTTCTATAAATTAATTAAGTTGACTTTAAAACACAGAGATTACGATAAATTAAAAGAAGGTTCTATGTGGTTATATAACGTTTTATCACAAAGTTTACCAATGCCAATTCTTGGACCAGAAGAACCAGCTATAAGTCGCATTAGAAATGAATATATCAGAACCATATTAATTAAAATTCCGAAAGAGAAGAATTTATCTATAACCAAAAAAACTATCCATAAAATAATGAATAGTTTTGAAGCGGTTGCGTTTTATAGAGCCATAAAAGTCACTATAAATGTGGATAATTATTAAGAAGATTTTTTAAGAGCTTCCATCAAGTCATCTTTTTTATTTCTACTTAAAGGTATTTTAAAAGTGTCAATTTCAGCAAATTTGCTATTGAATGTCTCAACTTTATTTACATTAATTATATAAGATTTGTGTACTCTAATAAATTTGTCACCAGGCAAATCTTTTTCAAAAGCCTTCATTGTAGATAGGACCAAATGATTATCGTCTTCCGTAATTACTTTTACATAATCACCAAAAGCTTCAATCCATCTTATTTTTGAAGTATATATTTTTAATTTTTTCAAATTGCTTTTAATGAATATAAATTCATCATCATCATCATTAGTCTCTTTCTTCAGATTAAATAAGTTATATGCTTTTGTAACAGCAAGATTAAAACGTTCTTTAGTAAGAGGTTTGTGAAGATAATCAGTAGCGTTATAGTCAAACGCTTTTAAAGCATATTCTGTTTTTACAGTAATAAAAATAATTTGAGGTTTAACTTTAAGACCATCTAAAAAGTCAAAACCATTAATTACAGGCATTTCAATGTCTAAAAAAACTAAATCAATATTTTTTGTTGAAATACAGTTTTTGGCATCTGTTGCATTAGAAAACTCACCGACAAGATGTAACAACTGATTCTCATTAATTAGTTTAGTCACAGTTATACGCTGCAAGGCACTATCGTCTACAACAATACAATTTAATTTCATCTATCAAATTCATGTGTTATTATGTTGTAAATATATTGCTAATCATTAGAATAAACAAGTTTATCTAAAAAAATAGGGTTTTATTTCAAAAGAGATATTTTTTTACGGAATGCTTGTTAGTTAAGCATAAAAGACTTACTTTTGCACCCAATTTATAACAAATTAAATTTTATAGTATGAATCATTATGAAACTGTTTTCATCTTGAATCCCGTTTTATCTGAACAACAGATAAAGGAAACAGTTAGTAAGTTTGAAGATTTTCTTACTTCTAAAGGGTCAAAGATGGTAGCCAAAGAAGACTGGGGCTTAAAAAAATTAGCTTACGAAATCCAACACAAAAAAAGTGGTTTTTATCACTTATTTCAATTTGAAGCTAATGCAGATATTATTGCTGCTTATGAAACAGAATTTAAACGTGACGAGAGAGTTATGCGTTTTTTAACTGTATCATTAGACAAACATGCAGTATCTTGGGCAGAAAGAAGAAGAGAAAAATTAAAAGCTAAATCAAACTAATTATGGCATCTTTAGAGCAATCAGCAAAAGGTAAAAAAGAGGGAGATATTAGATATCTTACTCCTTTAAATATAGATACAAACAAGCAAAAGAAATATTGTCGTTTCAAAAAATCTGGAATCAAATATATCGATTATAAAGATGCAGATTTCTTATTGAAATTTGTTAACGAGCAAGGTAAAATTTTACCTCGTAGATTAACAGGTACTTCATTAAAATACCAAAGAAAAGTTTCTGTTGCAGTTAAAAGAGCAAGACATATTGCAATTATGCCATATGTAGCAGATTTATTAAAATAATATTTAAAAATATAGTTGTTGCTCCGATTTTTCGGAGCTAACTTCTACTAATAAAGGACAACAACATGGAACTTATTTTAAAACAAGACGTTCAAAATTTAGGATTTAAAGATGATGTAGTAACGGTTAAAAACGGTTATGGTCGTAATTATTTAATACCTCAAGGATTTGCAGTTTTAGCAACTCCATCTGCTAAAAAAGTTTTAGCTGAAAATTTAAAACAAAAAGCACACAAAGAGCAAAAATTAGTGGATGATGCAAATAAAATTGCTGAAGCATTAAACGCTCTTGAAATTAAGATTTCTGCAAAAGCAGGTGGTGAAAAATTATTTGGATCTATCACAAATGCTAACATTTCAGAAGCATTAGCTTCAAACGGTCATTCAATTGATAAAAAATTCATTACAAGTGGAATTGTTAAACGTATAGGAAAATATAATGCAAGCGTTAGATTACACAGAAATGTAGTGGTAGAATTACCATATGAAATTATTGCTGAGAAAGCTTAATTTTTTAGAATAGATTGGTTACCTTAAAATAGGTTAACTAATTATTACTTCAAAAACAGATAAATCGGAATAGAATTAAATCTATTCCGATTTTTTATTTTTATTGAAGTAGAGTTTTGTTGTTTTGTTCCGTTTGCTTAGAATTTACTTCAGAGCATAAGTCATATGATAATACTCCTTTAATTATCCAAACCTCATTAATTTCAGCTTTTTTTATCTCAATATTACTAAAAAAAGAATTTTCATTATTTAAAATCAATACATCATTATTTATTTTATTCAATAAAATTCGGTTTATAAAAAAGCCTTTTGTTTTACTTGTTATAGCTACAAGAGAATTATTTTTAATTTCATCAATTTTTATAGATTCACAAACTACAAAAGAATTTGATTTAATTAAAGGATGCATATTATTGCTAGATACTTGAAAAAGAATAGTGTTATCACTTTTAATAAATGGAAAATGATAAACTGGCAAGATTTCAATTAGACTTTCTTTGTCTATACAATATTGGAATTGAAGCTCACTTGATACCAATGGTGTTTTAGAAAACAAATAATCTACTGTGTTTTTTGGTTTTTGATTAAAAAAAATGGAATTTAAATCAATTTCATACAATTCACAAATTGAAATTATTGTGTTGTAATCTACTGTATTCCTTTTTTTCCAAGAAGAAATAGTATTTGGTTTAACATTTAAAATTTTAGATAGCTCAATATCTGTAGCTATTTTCAGCGTTTTCTTTAATCTATTTAAAATTAAATTCGCGTTTTGAGAATTATTTTCTTGCATATTCGCAAAATGTGTTGTAGTTTTACTAATATAAAATAATAAAAAACTGTTTGGATAAATTCAATAACTATATATGCTTTATCCTTAAAAGGTTAAAGCATATCAAAAAAAATAATAACAATATAAAATTAATTGTTAAAATTTTAGGTAGCCTATTTTAATGAAAATTAGCCTTACAATAATTTATGTGTCTCTGAGAACCTGTCTAATTAATACTCAGATAATGTAAAGTTAAACTAAATATTGAATATGTAGTGTGAAACATATCATAAAATTTAACTAAAAAAGACAAAAAGCACAAAAAACAGACAAAAAGCGGATTAGCAAAAAATAAAAAACAAAAAACAAAAACAAAAAACAATAACTAAAACCTTACAAAACACTAATTGCGATTATTCGCATTAGTACAATTGATTATTAATTTAAATATAAATTTATGAGATTTACTATTACCCCAAAGCGTGCAAAATTTATTGCTTTTTTGTTTTTTGCCTTTACGCTCTTTGCAAATCAAAGTATTTTTGCACAGTCAATCCCAGTAAATGCTTCTGTTATTTCAAGTTCAAATGAAGTTGATTTTTCATCAAATGCAATTGATGGTAATTTAGCGACTAAGGCTGAAATTAGAGCTAGTACTGGAGTATTACTTGGTGTTGGAGCTTATTCTGGTTTTTTAGAATTAGAATTTCCAACGATTTTACCAGCTAATACGACTTCGTATGTTAAAATCGATACTGACGACAATTTACTTCCTGCTTTACTTGGAGGAAGTTTAGGAGGTTTACTCTCAGATGTCTTAGGTACAGTTTTGATAGGTAATCAAGAATTTACCTTGCAAGCTAAAAATGGTAGTACTGTTGTTCTTGAAGGAAATAGCCAAATAGCTAATGATTTTGCGACAAGTAATTTGAGAATTGTTATTAATTCTCAAAATGAGTATTTTGTCGCAATAACACCAACACAACCTTACAACAGAATCAGGATTCAGAACAGGGTTGGTTCACTATTAGGATTAAATAATACAAAACATTTAGGTGTTTATGGTGCTTTCTACATTCAAACTCAAGATAATTGTGGATCTGCTTCTTATACTTCTTTCAATGGATCAGGAATAAGTTTTGACTTATTAGATGTTGGTGGAGCAGGAGTTATTAATCCAAATCATGTAATAGATTCAGATCCAAATAGTTTCTCAAAATTAAGTTTAGGTATTTTAGGTGTTGCTGCTTCAATAAATCAAACTGTTTACTTTGATGGTTTATCTGATCCAACAGATCAATTTCTAATTAGATTAAAAGTTGATCCTTCTTTATTAGCTGTTGGAGTCGCAAATAATATTCAATTTTTAGGATACAATAATTCAAATTTAGTTCAAACAACTAATTTGAATTCACTTTTAAATCTAGAGTTGTTGACCTTGTTGCAAGGAAATCAAATTGCAACAATTCCTTTCGCTCCAAATGGAGCAGTAAATAGAATTGTTGTTAGGTATAATTCTCTTTTAAATGTTCAACTTACTCAAAGTGTAGATTTATATGATATAAAAAGAGTTACACCACCACCAGTTATCACTGATGCATTTACATTAAACCCTACAGTTTGTTCAGGTTCAACAGCAACATTGATTGCAGAAACTATAGCAGGTACAACTATTAATTGGTATTCACAGCCTACAGGAGGAACTGTTTTAGCCACTACGAACTCCGGAGATCCATTTGTAACAAATGTATTAACACAAAATACATCTTTTTATGTTGCAGCTGTTGATTTAAACTGTCCTGATGAATCAATAAGAGTGAAGATTGATGTTGAAGTAGTTGATATACCAACGGCAGCAGATATTTCAATAGGCTCACCATTAGATGCTTGTAATGGTTCAATAGTACTTACACCTTCTACAACAATTGGAGGAGCAACATTTAAATATTATAAAGATCAATTAAAAACACAAGAAGTTACAACAGGTTATTCTGGTGATGTAGGAGTTACCTATGTTTTAAATAACGCTACTGGTCAATTGAGTATAACAGGTTTAACTGCTGTTAATTCTCCATATACTTATTATGTTTCACTATCAATAAATGGATGTGAAAATGAGGTGAATACATTAAAAGAAGTTGTTGTTAATTATTCTACTGGATTAACCTTAAATCTTGCTTCATCCATAGAAGGTTGTGGAAGTGTAAATTTACTTGATGCGATTTTAAACTTAGATTTATCAGGAGACACTCAATATACTTTTTTTGATGCACTAAATAATGTTATTACTTTAGATGTTGCTACTAATATTGTAACAAGTGGAGTTTATTCAGTTCAAGCTATTAGTTTACTTGGAACTTGTGTTTCTTTAGCACAGCAAGTAAATGTTACCGTAAATGCAGAGCCAACATTAGTAATTCCAAATGATAATATTATAGCAAATATTGGAGATACAGTTACATTAGATGCAACTTCAGATGGGACATTAACATATTATGACTCAAATGGAATGCTTTTAGCATCAAATGTTGTAGGTCCTTTTACAACTGCAGGTGTTTATACGTATACGATTATTGCAAATAATACTTCTTGTTCTATATCAGGTACAATTGCTGTTACTGTTTTAGATAATTCTCCATGTCCAGGATTGGATGAAAGAGTTTATGCTGATTCACAAAGTTGGGGCTCTATTTTAACAGGTTCAGTTTCAAATACAGCTAATGCATTTGATCAAAATCCTCAAACATTTTCAACTATTACAACAGGAATTGGTCTTTTAGGAATAGGTACTACTTGGCAAATTTTAGAATGGGATAATGTGATTCAAGCAGGTACTCCAGTAACAGTGAAATTAGGTTCTGGTAATAGTGCTGTAGTTCTTTTGGGAGGATATTCTATTGTAGGAACTAAAAAGAATTCTTCAGGAGTACCAATAGATATAGGTTCACCTCAAATAGTTTCAAGCTCACTATTAAATTTATTAGCAGGAGAAAATTCTTTTGAGTTTACTTTTACACCAACTGATAATACAGGTCCAAAAGATTATGATGGAGTGAGAATTATTGTCAATTCTTTAGTTAGTGTTGCTCAAAACCTTAAAGTATATGAAGCATATTATCATGTTCCTGTAACACAAATTGATTGTGCTTTAGGAGATGTAGAAGATGTATTTAGTGGTGTTGTAGATTTAGGAGTTGGAGCCTTAACAACAACTGTTGGTGTTGATAATCCTTATAATGCTGTTGACAATAGTTTAACAACCTACGCAACTATGTTTAGTGGAGTTGGAGTTTTGGCTGCAGCTGATTTAACGGTTTCATTCAACACACCAACTTTAGAGAATGAATCAGTTCAAATATTACTATCAAAACCGAGTACTCTTTTAAGTTTAAATTTACTTACAGGCTTTACATTACAAATGTATATAGGAGAAACACCAGTAGGTTCAGTTTTAGATAATAATTCTACTTTGTTAAGTTTGGAATTATTAAGCGGTGGAGCTGAAGCACTAGTTACTATTGCTCCTCAAACAATGCATTTTGATAGAATTAAAATTAGATTTGGTGGGGTTGCAGGTGTTTTAGATGAACTAAGAGTTCATGATGTAAACAGAATATATAACACAAATGTTGTTGGTGCTGATGCAACAAACACAATTCAAGCATGTGCTGGAGATATTTTACAATTAGAGGTAACTCCTCAAAGTTGTGTGACTTTTATTTGGTATGATGCAGAAGTTGGAGGAAATGTTGTTTCAACAGGTACAACTTTTACAGTTCCTTCAGATTTAGTAAGTGGAACTTATGACTATTATATTCAACCAGTTCGATATGGATGTGAAACTTTTGATAGAGGAAAAGTTACGGTAATTATTGATAATGCACCTCAAAATGCAATTGTTCAAGTAGATATTAACGGTTCATCAGAAACAGAATTATGTTCAACAACAGGTATGGTTACTTTGAATGCACAATTGAATTCTAGTACAACAATAACTAATCCTATTTTTTATTGGTATAGTTTTGATGGTACTTCTCAACAACTTATTGCAAACCAAAACCAATCATCTTTAGTTCTTAACAATCTTGCACCTGGAACATATACTTATTATGTAGGAGTTGGTTCAGATGAGTATTGTCAAACTTTAGAAGGAGATAGAACGGAAGTTACTTTTACGATATTACCTTTTTCACAACCTTCAGATATTACAGCAAATGATGTTTTAATTTGTAATTTAGATAATGCAGTTATTGCACCAACAACTACACTTCAAAATCCACAATTTTCATGGTATTTTACAAATGATACTTCTCTGCCAATTGTTGATGGAAGTACAGTAGGTGGAGTTACATTTGCAATTGATGTAAATGGTGTTTTAACTGTTACTGGTTTAACTTTAGCAAATAGTCCATATACTTACTATGTAGGTTTAATTTCAGATGAAACTTGTATTAATGAATCAGGTAATTTCAAGCCAGTCGTAATTACAGTTGGAACAGGTACAACACCAACAACAAATTCAGCTACTCAAACTTTTTGTTTAACAGCAAACCCAACCGTTGGAGATATTCAAGTAAATGAATCTAATGTAAGTTGGTATACAACTCCAACAGGAGGAACTGCATTGGCTTCAACTGATGCATTAATTAATGGAACTATTTATTATGGTTCAATTACAGATGTTTCTGGATGTGAAAGTACAACAAGGTTAGAAATTACAGTAACAATTAGTAGCGGTACTACACCAACAACAAATTCATCAACACAAACATTTTGTTTGACTTCAAATCCAACAGTCGGAGATATTCAAGTAAACGAAACAAATGTAAGTTGGTATACAACTCCAACAGGAGGAACAGCTTTAGCTTCAACAGAGGCTTTAATTGATGGAGCAATCTATTACGGTTCAATGATTGATGCTTCTGGATGTGAAAGTTCAGTTCGATTAGAAGTAGCAGTTACAATAAGTAATGGAACAACTCCAACAACAAATTCATCAACACAAACATTTTGTTTAACTGAAAACCCAACGGTAGCAGATATTCAAGTAAATGAATCAAACGTAAGTTGGTACACAGCTCCAACAGGAGGAACTGCTTTAGCTTCAACAGATGCACTAATTGACAATACTATTTATTATGGTTCAATGGTTGATGCTTCTGGATGTGAAAGTTCGGTAAGATTAGAAGTAACAGTTTCTGTAAACGGAGGTACAACACCAACAACAAATTCAGTTACACAAACATTTTGTTTAAGTACTTCACCAACAGTAGGAGATATTCAAGTTAATGAACCTAATGTAAGTTGGTATCTAACTTCAACAGGTGGAACTGCTTTAGCTTCAACAGATGCATTAATTGATGGAACTATTTATTATGGTTCATTGGTTGACGCTTCAGGATGTGAAAGTTACGTTCGATTAGAAGTTACAGTTATATTAAGTAATGGTACAACTCCAACAACAAATTCAGCTACTCAAGCATTTTGTTTATTTACAAATCCAACTGTAGCAGATATTCAAGTTAATGAATCTAATGTGACTTGGTATTTAACTCCAACAGGAGGTACCGCTTTAGCATCAACAGATGCATTAATGGATGCAACAATTTATTACGGTTCGATGATTGATACTTCTGGATGTGAAAGTGGAATAAGACTTGAAGTCTCAATTTCATTAAGTAGTGGAGCAACACCAACAACAAATTCAACAACACAAGAATTTTGTCAAGGTTTAAATGCTATTGTTGCAGACCTTCAAGTAAATGAATCAAATGTAAGTTGGTACTTAACTCCAACAGGAGGAATAGCTTTGGCTTCAACAGAAATTTTAACTGATGGAACAATCTATTATGGTTCAATTATAGATGGTTCTGGATGTGAAAGTGAAACTCGTTTAGAAGTTACAGTTTCAATTACTAATGGAGAAGTTGCTGTTATTACAGGAGGATCTCAACAAGCTTGTATTTCAGATGTTGTAACTTATACTGCAAACTCTGGAATGTCAAATTATATTTGGGTAATTTCAAATGGAGTAGTAGTTTCAGGAGGACAACCATCTGATGATTTTGTGACTGTATCATGGAATACAATTGGAGCTTCTTCAGTAATGGTTACATTTGATAACAGTTGTGCATTGACTAGCTCAACAACTTTTGACTTAAATGTTTCTGTTTGTTCAGATTTAACAATTACAAAAACAGTCGATAATCCAAATCCTTTAATTGATGATAATGTAGTCTTTACGATTACAGTAAACAACGTTGGTTCAAGTCAAATAGCAGATGTAGTTGTTTCAGAGATTTTACCATCAGGATTCAGTTTTGTAAATGCAGTAACATCAACAGGAACTTATAATGATTTAAATGGAAGTTGGGAAATACCAGTATTGAATGCAAATCAAAGTGTAACTTTAGATGTAACTGCTACGGTTTTACCAACAGGAGATTATACAAATGTTGTAATAATTGAATCTTCAAATCCAACAGATGAAGACCCAGGAAACAATAATGCTCAGGTTACTGTTTTTCCACAATGTTTAATAGTTTATAATGAATTTAGTCCTAATAGTGATGGTTCTAACGACTTCTTTATTATTGATTGTATAGAAAACTATCCAAATAATAAATTGGAAGTATTTAATAGATATGGTGTTTTAGTTTATTCTAGAAATAGATATTTAAATGATTGGGATGGAACTGCAAATGTTTCAGGTACTATAAATAAAGGAGATAAATTACCTATGGGAACCTATTATTACATTCTTGATGTTGGAGAAAAAGACATTAAGAAAAATGGATGGTTATCTATAGTTAGATAGATTTATTTAAAAATTAACAATTACTCTAAAATTTATAAGTATGAAACTAAATATAAAAATAGTTTGTTTTTTAACCGTGAGCATATTTGCTACAACAAAAATGAACGCTCAGCAGAACCCAGAATATACACAATATATGTATAATACAATGACGGTAAATCCTGGTTATACAGGTTCAGCAGGAACATTAGAAGCTACTTTACTTCATCGTTCTCAATGGGTAGGTATTGATGGTGCTCCATCTACACAAACATTAACGATTCACTCACCTTTAGCTAATGAAAAAGTAGGATTAGGATTGAGTGTAGTAAATGACAAATTAGGTCCTTCTAGCGAGGCAAATATTGACGGAAACTTTTCATATACTCTTAAATTTTCTAATGAAAAGCGATTAGCCTTTGGTGTAAAAGCAGGTATAAGAAAACTTGATGTAGATTGGACTAAAGGAAGGTTTAATGATAATAATGATGTATTATTAAATTCAAATATATCAAATGAAATTAAACCATCGGTTGGTGCAGGAGTATATTATTATGCTAAAAAATGGTATGCAGGAGTTTCTGTTCCTAATTTCGTAAAAGGTAATTATTATGATGATGTTCAAGAGTCAATAGAAATTGACAGATTACATTATTACTTAATTACTGGATATGTATTTGATATATCAGATGGATTAAAGTTTAAACCAGCATTTTTAGGAAAATTAGTTAGTGGAGCACCATTATACTATAATTTATCTCTTAACTTTTTGATTCAAGAAAAACTAACTCTAGGAGCATCTTATCAGTTTGATGATTCAGCGAGTGCTTTGGCAGGATTTCAAATCACAAATAGTCTTTATATAGGATATGCTTACGATTATACAGTAACAGACCTTAACAAATATAATGATGGTACACATGAAATTATCCTTCGCTTTCAACTTCAAAAAAAATCAAGCCAAATTAAATCTCCTAGATTCTACTAAAAAATTACGACATGAAAAAAATATATATACTTAGTTTATTATTTTGTTTTTCTGCGGTTTTTTCGCAATCAAAACTAAAATTAAAGAATGCTGATAAACTCTATAAAGAATTAGCATTTGTAGATGCTGCAAAAGCATATGATGAATATCTAGAAGAAGAAAAAAAACCTTCTGTAGAAACACTTAAAAGAGCAGGAAATTCTTATTACAATATTAGTGATAATAGAAATGCTTTAAAATGGTACCAAAAATTATATGACATTCAAGGTGACGGCATGAGTGATGATTATTTCTTGAGATATATTCAGGCTTTAAAAGGAGTAATGGATTATGAAAAAGCGGATGAGTTAATTAAGCAATATCTTAAGAACAAAGGTGATAAAAAAGAGATTGAAAGATATATGTGGCAAAAAAACTATAACGACAGTCTTTCTAAAACTAAGCCTCTTTACACAATCAAAAACTTAGATGTTAATACTGAAAATTCAGATTTTGGAACCACTTTTTATGGTGATAAAATAGTTTTTACTTCAAGTAGAGATGCAGCTAAATTGACAACTAATCTTTATGCTTGGAACAATCAACCTTTTCTTAACTTGTATGTTGGTGATAGAAATATGAATAATGGAGATATATATGAACCAGTTCTTTTTCTCAAAGATGTAATGACAAAATACCATGAAGCAACTGCTACTTTTACTCCAGATTTAAAAACAGTTTATTACACAACAAACATTGTCAAAAAGAATAAATTGACTTTAGATGATAGTAGAACTAATAATTTTCAGATTATTAAAGGAGAAATCGTAGATGGACAATTAACTAATTCAGAAGGAGTTTTCTTTAATAGTAAAGATTATTCTGTAGGTCACCCTTCTCTAAGTGAAACAGGCAGATGGTTATTTTTTGCTTCAGATATGCCAGGTGGTTATGGAGAAACGGATTTATATGTAGTAAAAATTGCAGAAGATGGAACAATGAGTTCTCCTCAAAATTTAGGACCAAAAATCAACACTATTGGAAACGAATTGTTTCCTTATTTTAGAGATGGAATTTTATATTTTTCTTCTGATGGTCATTATGGTTGGGGAGATTTAGATGTTTACCAAAGTACCTTTTTAGATAATATGGATTTTACTACACCTCAAAATTTAGGTCAACCAATTAACAGCAACAAAGATGATTTTGCTTATATCTTTGACCCTAATACAAGTAATGGTTATTTTTCTTCTAACAGAGCAATGGGTAAAGGAGACGATGATATTTACTATTTCACTAAAGCAGAACCTGAGTGTAATCAAATGGTTTCAGGAAAAGTTACGGATAAAAAGTCTAAAAATAATCTTTCTGGAGTAACCATAAGTGTTTATGATAGTTTTGATGATTTATTCTCAACTACAAATACAAATGCTGAAGGAAAATATATTATTGAATTGCCTTGTGATAAAAAAATGAAAATTGTGGCTTCAAAAGAAAACTACAGTAAAGACGAAAAAGAGGTTACAACTTTAAAAGTTGATGGTGACGAAATCAAAGACATTGATTTTGAAATAGGAAAATATGAAGATTTAGTAGTTAAGAAAAACGGACAAGAACAAATTGATATTAATCCTATTTTCTTTAACTATGATAAATATGATATTACTCCTCAAGCAGCTATTGAGTTAGATAAAGTAGTTTTTGTAATGGAAAAATTCCCAAATGTGAAAATCAAAATAGAATCTCATACAGATTCAAGAGGTAATGATGCTTACAATATGACTTTGTCTGATAATAGAGCAAAATCAACACAAGCTTATATTATTTCTAAAGGAATTGACCCATTACGCATTCAAAGTGCAATAGGTTATGGTGAAAGTCGATTAATTAATAAATGTTCAAACGGTGTCAAATGTTCTGAAGAAGAACATTTTAAAAACAGAAGATCAGAATTTATTGTAATTGAAAAATAAGATTTTTTTATAAATATCTAGTAAAAGCCTTCTAATTCAGAAGGCTTTTTTTTTATCTTTACCCAACATTTACACGATTTAATGAAATACGCAAGACTTACAAAAGAACAATTAGAAGAATTACATCCTGAGTTTATTAATTTTTTGGCAACCCAATCTATTGATAAAAAAGAATGGGACGAAATCAAAGAAAATAAACCTCAAGTGGCTTTGCAAGAAGTGGATGTTTTTTCAGATTTAATTTGGGAAAGAGCCTTAACAAACGTCAATTTTATTGATCATTTTTCTACTAATTATATCTTTTTGTTCAAATGTGTTGGTACTATTGTATTTTCTTTTGTAATCAAAACAACGAATAGAAGAGTTGACTTTCTGACCAAAGACGGAATTAATTGGTTGAGCGAAAATATGTTTTCTGATGATGTAGAAATTCAAAAAGGAAAGAAAGATATTTCACAAGACAGAAATCAAGCTCTTTTTAAAATCATTAAAGAAGGAGGAATCATTAGCAAAGGTGAATTGTTTTCAAAATTAGAACATCTTATCAATAATTAGTTTTATGAACGTTTTAGAAACTATTACAAAGCTTCGTGCCGAATTAAATCAGCATAACTTCAATTATTATGTGTTAGATAATCCAATGATTTCTGACTATGAATTTGATATAAAACTTAAAGAACTTCAAGATTTAGAAAACAAACATCCTGAATTTTTTGATGAAAACTCTCCAACAGTCAGAGTTGGTGGAGCTATAACCAAAAATTTTGAAACGGTTCCGCACGAAAATAGAATGTATTCGTTAGATAATTCCTATTCAAAAGAAGATTTACTAGATTGGGAAACTCGTTGTAAAAAAATAGTCGGTGAAGTTGCTATAGAATACACTTGTGAATTAAAATATGATGGAGCATCAATTAGCATCACTTATGAAAATGGTTTGCTTAAAAGAGCTGTAACTCGTGGAGATGGTTTTCAAGGAGATGATGTGACCAACAATGTAAAAACCATAAAAGCTGTTCCCATAAAATTAAAAGGAGATTTTCCGGATAAATTTGATATTCGTGGTGAAATTATTTTACCATTTGCTGGATTTGAAAAAATGAATCAAGATTTAATTGAAATTGGTGAAACTCCTTATTCAAACCCAAGAAACACAGCTTCTGGAAGTTTAAAATTACAGAATAGTGCTGAGGTTGCTAAAAGACCTTTAGATTGTTTATTATATTCTATTGTAGGTAATAATTTAGATTTAACTACACAAAATGAAGCTCTACAAAAAGCAAGAGATTGGGGTTTTAAAGTACCAAATCAATCCAAACTAGCTAAAAATTTGGATGAAGTTTTTCAATTTATAGATTATTGGGATGTGCATCGTCATGAATTGCCTTATGAAACAGATGGAGTAGTGGTTAAAGTAAACTTAATTCAATACCAAGAAGAATTAGGCTACACAGCAAAATCTCCTCGCTGGGCAATGGCTTATAAATTCAAATCAGAGCAAGTTAGTACAGTTTTAAATTCTATATCTTACCAAGTTGGTCGAACAGGAGCAATTACACCAGTTGCCAATTTAGAACCTGTTCAGTTGGCAGGAACCATTGTAAAAAGAGCTTCTTTGCACAATGCAGACCAAATAGAAAAGTTAGACATTAGAATTGGAGATACTGTTTTTGTAGAAAAAGGAGGTGAAATTATTCCAAAAATTATAGCGGTTGATTTAGCTGCAAGAAATCCAAACGCAGAACCTACAAAATACATAACTAATTGTCCAGAATGTAACACAGAATTGGTCAGAATTGAAGGTGAAGCCAATCATTATTGTCCAAATTTTTATGGTTGTCCACCACAAATAATAGGTAGAATTCAGCATTTCATTTCGCGAAAAGCTATGGATATTGAAGGTCTTGGTGGAGAAACAGTTGCTTTGTTATTCAATGCAGGTTTGGTTTCAAATTATGCTGATTTATATGAATTGCAAAAAGAACAAATCATTCCGTTAGAGCGAATGGCTGAAAAATCAGCTGAAAACTTGGTAAAAGGAGTTGAAGATTCTAAAAATGTGCCTTTTGAACGAGTTTTGTATGCTTTAGGAATTCGATATGTAGGAGAAACAGTGGCTAAAAAGTTGGCCAAACATTACAAAAATATTGATGCTCTTGCTAATGCAAATATTTTGGAATTAGTTTTAGTAGATGAAATTGGAGAAAAAATTGCACAAAGTGTTGTTCAATTCTTTGATAACCAAGAAAATATCACTATTATTGAAAGATTGAAGCAGTATGGAGTGCAATTAGAAATAAATGCTTCAAATGACACAACTGTTTCAGATAAGCTAAAAGGTAAAATATTCGTCGTTTCTGGAGTTTTTGAAATTTACTCAAGAGATGATTTGAAAAAAGCCATTGAAAATAATGGTGGAAAAGTGGGAAGTTCTATATCTTCAAAAACGGATTACGTGATTGCTGGAGACAATATGGGACCATCAAAATTAGAAAAAGCCAATCAATTAAAAATTCCAATTATTACGGAAGTTGATTTTAACCAATTAATAAATGGATAACACAAGACTTTTGAATTTGTATTTCAGTCTGATAGCAATGGAGTTTATTTCTTTGCTTTTTGGATTGGAATTTTTACATATTCTTTCAAATGTTTTAACAGCTCCATTAATACTGTTTATTTATTTAAGAATCGCAAAACTTGATTATAAATGGTATTTCATTTTTCTGATAATAACTCTCTATTCAACAGATATTTATCATTTAATAGTAAAATTTGATCTTAATAATTTATTCTGCATTTATCTCAATTCAATTGCTTATTTTATTTTAACTGTATTCATTTTTAAGAATTTGGATTTCAAAAAACTCAAAGATCTAGACTTTATTTTCTATTTATCTTTTGTTATTGTTTTTAGCTTTTATTCTTATGTGCTTTATGTTGTTAATGAAATTTTATTAGACCAACAGCTCAATAACTATTTTGCTATTTTAATTTATGCTCTTTTCATGTTTGTAATGAGTATTCTTATAACAATCAAATACATACTTAAACCTAATATTAGTAACACAAGTTTGCAAATTGCAGTGGCTTGCTTCATTATTAGCGATGTGTTTTATTTAATTACTATAATTTATAATAACATAGATATTTTTAAATACTTATTTTTAATTCCACAATTAGCAGTTTATTATTTTCTTTTAAAATTTGAATTAAATAGAAATAAAATATTTGAAATTAAATAACAATGTTTTTAGATTGATTGATGTATTTTTTATCATCTGAGAAATAGAAATCTAAACGACCAAGATTAATACCATAACATCCCACTTGATTAATTAAAACTTCTTTTCCTTCTGTGTTTTTTTCAACAACTGGTTTGTCTAAAAAAGTGTGTGTGTGACCACCAATTATCAAATCAATGTCTTTGGTTTTTTGTGCTAAAAGAACATCGCAAATTTTTTCAGGCTCATTAGTATATTTAAATCCAAGATGAGAAAGACAAATAATTAAATCACATTTTTCAATTTCTTTTAATTGACGTACAACATCTTTTGTTATATCAATAGGATTGTTATAAACCGTTTCTTTATAAAGTTTTTTGTCAACCAAACCTTCTAATTCGACACCTAAACCAAAAACTCCAATTTTTAAACCCGCTTTTTTAAAGATTTTATAAGGTTTAACTATACCATCTAAAATTGTGTTTTTGAAATCATAATTAGCTGAAACAAAGTCAAATTTTGCATGAGGTAATTGTGCATAAAAACCATCAATTCCATTATCAAAATCATGATTTCCTAAAGTAGCCAAGTCATATTGCATCATGGACATTATTTTAAATTCCAGTTCACCACCATAATAGTTAAAATAAGGTGTTCCTTGAAAAATATCACCAGCATCTAATAACAATACATTTTCTTCTTCAGCTCTGATTTTTTCAATAATTGAAGCTCTTCTTGCAGCACCAGCTTGGTTAGGATTTTTAGGGTCATCTGCAGGAAATGGATCAATGTGACTATGTGTGTCATTTGTGTGAAGAATAGTCAGTTTTTTTATTTTTTCTACAGCATCAAAGCTAGTTAGAGACAACCCTCCAAAAGTCAATAAACTTGAAGTTGCAGCTGTGTTTTTTATAAAATCTCTTCTTTTCATCTTATTCTTCAATTACAATTTTTTCAGAAAACAACTCAATTGTGTCAACTTTTTTGAAATAATCAATTAGTAAATTTCTCAACTTATAATCTAAATCATATTTTTCCTGACTTTCCTTAAAAAAACTCATATTGTCACCACCATTAGCTAAATAATCAGATGTCGCAACATAATAAATTTTAGTATCATCAATAGGATTGTTATTGATTTCAAGCTTAGTGATTTCAAGTTTATTATTTACATATATTTTTAAACCATGTAAAGGATGTGGCTTTTTTTCAGAAATAACATAACTAGCTAATTCTCTTATTTTTAAACCAGATAAACCAATTACAATAACGCTATTTTCAAAAGGCATAACATTATAAGCTGTTCTAGAAGTTACATTTCCTTTCGGAATTATAGAACGAATTCCACCATGATTTAAAAGACAAACATCAATGGATTTATGTTCTCTTTTTTCAAAAATTGGATTGGCTAAAGCATAAGTAACGTTTGCCATAAATAAGCCAATATTCGTTTCCCACTTTCCTTTACTTTTATCTAAAGTTTCAGGACAATAAGCTAAAACGCTATCTAAATCTTTATTAATATAAGCTCTATAAGGAGCCACAAATTGCTCTATAGAACTGTCAGAATTATAATTTTCATTCACATTTATTCGAGAGCCTTTGACTTCGTAATTAGAGTAGCTTTTTGATTTACAGGAGACTAAACCGATAAATGTTAATAATATAACAAAATAGCACGAAAATGCGTTTATCTTTTTTACTTTTACCATCATAATATAAGATGAATAATTTAATTTTGTATTTGGTAAAAATACTATGTTTTATAGAACTATTAAAGATTTTCTGGTAAAAAAGCACATTAAGAAATCATTGGCTAAAGGTTTATCAGCAGTTAACAGCGAACCCATAAAAACTATTGGTGTCCTTATTGACGGAATTCACTTTTCTGATAAAGATAAATTGATTAATGAATTTAAAAAACATTCAAATGGTCAATTTAAAGTTAATTTATTGATTTTTAGAAAGAAAGTTAATAAGAAAGAAAGTATAGAATATCCCTAT
This sequence comes from Flavobacterium ponti, assembly GCF_042652765.1. NCBI lineage: Bacteria > Pseudomonadati > Bacteroidota > Flavobacteriia > Flavobacteriales > Flavobacteriaceae > Flavobacterium > Flavobacterium ponti. The sequence goes on along the minus strand of NZ_JBHSGW010000002.1, from coordinate 336,053 downwards.
TTTACAAAAAAAGATATTGGTTTTTCTGGAAATTATTCAAAAGGAGAAATTGAGAATTTTGTGAATTTTCCATTTGATTTGTTAATCAATTTTTATGATGAAAGTAATGCTAACTTAGAATTGATAACAGCACAATCAAAAGCAAAATTTAAAGTGGGTTTTGCTTCAGTAAACAAAGATTTAAATCATTTTTTTGTAAATACTTTTGTAGAAAAATATGTTGATTTTACCCAAGTTTTGTTTGATTATTTAAGAATTTTAAAAAAAGTTTAATATGCAAATGTTTGTAGGAACCGGTGTTGCATTAGTCACACCATTCAAAAAAGATTTTTCAGTGGATACTGAAGCTTTAAAGCGAATTGTAAACTTCACAATTGAAGGTGGTGTTGAATATTTGGTTGTTTTAGGAACAACTGCAGAATCAGCAACTTTGACTAAAGAAGAAAAAGAAGTAGTTATTGAGACGATTAAAACGGCAAATGCAGGAAGATTACCTTTGGTTTTAGGAGTTGGTGGAAATAATACAATGGATGTTGTTGACGAGCTTCAAACTAGAGATTTTACAGGGTTTTCTGCAATTTTATCAGTTTCACCATATTATAATAAACCTACTCAAGAAGGAATTTACCAGCATTTCAAAAAAATTGCTGAGGCTTCACCACTTCCTATAATTCTTTATAATGTTCCAGGAAGAACAGCAAGTAATATGTTACCAGCAACAGTTGTTAGACTAGCAAAAGATTTTAAAAATGTAATTGCTATCAAAGAAGCAGCTGGTGATATTGTTCAGGCTATGAAATTAATTCAACACGCTCCAAAAGATTTCTTAGTGATTTCTGGAGATGACATGATAACTTTACCAATGGTTTTAGCTGGTGGAGCAGGAGTCATTTCAGTAATTGGTGAAGGTTTTCCAAAAGAATTTTCAGAAATGGTTCGCTTAGGATTGCAAAGAAAAGTAAATGAAGCTTATGAGTTGCATTACAAATTAGCCGATTCAATTGATATGATTTTTGAGCAAGGGAATCCAGCTGGAATTAAGGAAGTCTTCAAATCGAGAGGTTTGTCAGAAAACACAGTTAGATTACCCTTAGTAAATGTTGATGAAAATTTAGCCAAAAGGTTAGATGATTTCACAAAAAACATAAGCTAAAAAAGATTTTTATACTCCATAAATATTCCCTAAATTTGCCGACTGCTTTTTATGGTCTATCAATTTAGAACTTAATAAGTTAAAAAAACATTGATGAATAAAATAATTTACATAATACTTATCGCATTAGCTTTTGGCTCATGTAGTGAATATCAAAAGGCTTTAAAATCAGATGATTTAGCTGTTAAGACTAAATTAGCAGTGGATTATTATGAAAAAGGAAAGTATAAAAAAACGATTGGTTTGTTAGAGCAAGCAAGTCCAGCACTTAGAGGAAAACCTAGTGCTGAAAAGATTTTCTACATTCTTTCAAAATCATATTATGAAACTCAACAATATTATTTAGCAGGTTATGCTTTTGAAAGTTTTGCTTCAAATTATCCAAAAAGTGAAAAAAGAGAAGAAGCGACATTCTTAGGAGCTAAATGTTTTTACACCATGTCTCCAAGATATAGTCTTGATCAATCTGATACATACAAAGCACTAGAAAAATTACAAAGTTTTATTGATACATATCCTCAATCAGATTATTTACCAATGGCAAATGTTTTGGTTAAGGAACTAACAGATAAACTAGAGAAAAAAGCTTTTGAAAATGCGAAGCAATACAATACTATTGCTGAATACTATAGAGATTTTGTGGCTCCAATAAAAGTTTTAGATAATTTTTTAGCTGATTATCCAGGTACAAAATATAAAGAAGATGCTTTGTATTATAAATTTGACACTTTGTATCAATATGCACTAAACAGTGTAGAATCAAAGAAAGAAGAACGTTTAAACAATGCTAAAATGGCATACGAAACGTTAATCAAGTTTAAAACAGATACCAAATATAAAGAAACTGCTGATAAGCAATTAGCAGAAATTGAAAGAGAATTAACGCAATATTCAAATAATTAAGATGGATTTAAAGAAAACAACTGCTCCAATAAACACTATCACTTATAACAAAAGTGAAATTGAAGCTCCAACAGGAAATGTGTACGAAGCAATTACAATTATCTCAAAAAGAGCTAATCAAATCAATGCTGATATTAAAAAGGAGTTAATTGAAAAGTTAGAAGAATTTGCAACTTACAATGACAGTTTAGAAGAAATCTTCGAAAACAAAGAACAAATTGAAGTTTCTAAATTTTACGAAAAATTACCAAAAGCACATGCTTTAGCCGTTCAAGAATGGTTAGAAAATAAAATCTATTACAGAGATTCAAAAAATCAATAAAAATATGTCTGTTTTAAGCGGTAAAAAAATCTTACTAGGAGTTTCTGGTGGAATTGCTGCCTATAAAACAACGTTTTTAGTTAGACTTCTTATAAAAGCAGGTGCTCAAGTACAAGTTGTAATGACACCTGCTTCTAAAGATTTTGTTACTCCTTTAACATTATCTACTTTATCCAAAAATCCAGTTTACTCTAGCTTTTATAATGAAGAAGATGAAAATGCAATGTGGAACAACCATGTTGATTTAGGTCTTTGGGCAGATTATATGATTATTGCACCAGCTACTGCTAATACTTTATCAAAAATGGCAAATGGAACATGTGATAATTTATTATTAGCAACATATCTATCAGCAAAATGTCCCGTTTATTTTGCTCCAGCAATGGATTTAGATATGTACAAACATCCTTCTACATTAGCAAGTTTTGAAAAATTAGCTAGTTTTAACAACACTATAATTCCTGCTGAAAGTGGAGAATTAGCTAGTGGTTTGTCTGGAGAAGGACGAATGGCAGAACCTGAAAATATCATTTCATTTTTAGAAAAAGATATAGAAAGTAAATTACCTTTAAAAGGGAAAAAAATTCTGATTACAGCTGGTCCAACTTACGAAGCTATTGATCCTGTTCGTTTCATTGGAAATCATTCTACAGGTAAAATGGGATATGATATTGCTTATGAAGCTGCACAATTAGGAGCAAAAGTAATTCTAGTTTCTGGACCTTCTAATCAAAAAATGAATCATCATTTGGTAGAATTGGTAAAAATAACTTCTGCTCAAGAGATGTATGAAGCTTGTCAGCAAAATTTTTCAACTGTTGATGTAGCTATTGCTGCTGCTGCTGTTGCGGATTATCGTCCAAAAAATGTAGCTACTCAAAAAATAAAAAAGAACGATTCTACGTTAACTATAGAGTTAGAGAAGACAAAAGATGTTTTAGCTTCTTTAGGTGAAATAAAAACAAATCAATTTTTAATAGGTTTTGCTTTAGAAACTGAAAACGAAATTGAAAATGCAAAGTTGAAAATTCAGAAAAAAAACTTAGATTTGATTGTTCTAAATTCGTTAAATGATGAAGGAGCTGGTTTTGGAAAACCAACTAATAAAGTTACTTTTATCGATAAAAATTTTTCAATTGAACCAGCATCTTTAAAATCAAAAGAAGATGTAGCTAAAGATATCATTGAAAAGGTAGTAAAGCATTTTCAAAAATAAATATATAAAATGAAGAAATTAACATTCCTAGTTGCCTTTTTAGTAGTAATAAGTATTGGTAATGCTCAAGAATTAAAAGCAACCGTAACCATCAATTACGATAGAGTAACGAATGTTAATACACAAATATTTAAAACACTTCAAACTCAAATGACAGAGTTTTTAAATAATACAAAATTTACAAGTCAAGTTTATGAACAAAATGAAAAAATTGAATGTTCATTTTTTTTAAATATATCTTCATTTGATTCTAATAATTTTGGAGCAACACTACAACTTCAATCTTCTCGTCCAATTTATAATTCTAGTTACACTTCACCAATGGTTAACTTCAATGACAATGATGTAAACTTTAGGTATATTGAATATGAGAATTTTATTTATGACCCAAATAGTTATACTTCTAACTTGATTTCAATTTTAGCTTATTATGCAAATATTGTTATCGGGTTAGACAAAGATTCATTTGAAGAAATGGGTGGCACAAAACAGCTTGAAATAGCTTCAAACATTATGAACTTAGCACAATCTAGTGGTTATGGTGGTTGGAGCCAAACTGACGCAAAATACAACAACAGATACTATATTATTTCAGATATATTGTCTAATACTTATTCTCCTTACAGAAAATCACTTTACGAATATCATTTAAAAGGGTTAGATTTAATGGCTGATGACCAAAAAACAGCCAAACTAAATGTATTTGAAGCAATTAAAACCATTTCTCAAATTAATAAAGTTAGGCCAAATGCTTTATTAACAAGAACTTTTTTTGATGCCAAATCCGATGAAATTGTAAGTATATTTTCAGGAGGTCCAAGTATGCCAAATAATGAATTATTAGAAATACTAAACAAAATTTCACCACTTAATTCAAGTAAATGGAATAAAATTAGATAAGCGTTTTTAAGTCTTATCTTTTTGCTTAAATTTGAAGCTTATTTATAAACTACATGCTTCAATCATTATACATTAAAAACTACGCACTTATAGAATCACTAGAGATTAATTTCTCTACAAATTTCTCTATTATCACAGGTGAAACTGGTGCTGGAAAATCTATTCTTTTAGGTGCTTTAGGATTAGTATTAGGAAATAGAGCAGATTTATCTACATTGAAAGATAAAGAGCAAAAATGTATTATTGAAGCTCATTTTGCTATTGCAAATTACAATCTAAAGCAACTTTTTGAATCGTTAGATTTAGATTATGACGATAACACTATAATCAGAAGAGAAATTTTACCTTCAGGAAAATCTAGAGCTTTTGTAAATGATAGCCCAGTTAATTTGCAAGAATTACAAGAGTTAGGAAATTATTTGATTGATATTCATTCGCAATTTCAAACCAGAAATATTATTAATGAAGAATATCAAATTGACTTATTAGATAAAGTAGCAAACAATGAATCTACTATTCAAAAATTTCAATCTGAATTAAAGAATTATAAAGCTTTTCAATCTGAATTAAAGAAAATTGTTTCCGAAAAAGAAACTTTAGGAAAAGAGCAAGAATACAATTTGTTTTTGTATGAAGAATTAGAAAAAGCAAAATTAAAAGTTGGGGAACAAGAAGAACTTGAAACAGAATCTGAAAAGCTAAATAATGTTGAGTTTTTAAAAGAAAATATCAGCAAAGTTATTGCTATTTCAAACCAAGAAGAAATCGGACTTTTAGCTAATTTAAAAGAAGTAAAATCAAGTTTACAAAAGATTGCTTCCATTTCTCCAGAGTTTAATGAATTAAACGAGAGAATTACGGTTTCTTTAATAGAAATTGAAGATATTATTGCAGAAAACGAATCGTTGGCAGAAAAGTTAATTGATGATCCAAGCAGAACTGAATTGGTAAATAGTAAACTGCAAGTTATTTATGATTTACAGAAAAAACATCAAGTAAGTTCGATAGAAGAATTGCTTCAAATTCAAGAAAATTTAGAGCAAAAAGTCGTTAAATTTGATGATATTGATTCTTTAATTAAAAGGTTAGAAAATCAAATTTTATCTTCAAAAGAAATTTTGGATAAACAGGCTTTAATAATTACTGAAGCTAGACAAAAAGCAGCTAAGATATTTATTGTTCAAATTACTGAAATTATTACACAATTAGGAATGCCTGATGCACAATTTGAGTTTGAAATTACACCAACAGAAATCTATAATAAATTTGGAAAAGACCAAATAAACCTACTGTTTTCAGCCAATAAAGGGTCAAAATTAGAGCCAATAAAAAAAGTAGCTTCTGGTGGAGAAATGTCGAGAATAATGTTGTCAATCAAAGCTGTTTTAACCGATTATTCAAAATTACCAACTATAATTTTTGATGAAATTGACACTGGAGTTTCTGGTGAAATTGCTCTAAAAATGGCAGAAATAATGAAGAAAATGAGTGACAAAATGCAAGTATTTGCAATAACACATCTACCTCAAATTGCTTCAAAAGGAAACCAACATTATAAGGTGTTCAAAATCACACAAAACAATGATACAATTTCAGAAATAAAACTACTTACAGAACAAGAAAGAGTAGTGGAGATTGCTGAAATGCTTTCGGGTAAAAATATCTCTGAATCAGCCATCATTCATGCAAAAGCATTGTTGAATTAAAATATTCAAGTTATATTTGTCTAAACTAATTAAACTTTACAACAAACAAACTAATAAATAAAACATACAAGATGGTAATAGAACCAAGAATGAGAGGATTCATTTGTTTAACAGCACATCCAAAAGGCTGTGAACAAAATGTAAAAAATCAAATTGAATATGTAAAATCAAAAGGAAAAATTGATGGAGCAAAAAAAGTATTGGTAATTGGAGCTTCAACAGGTTTTGGATTAGCTTCTAGAATTGCAAGTGCTTTTGGTTCAGATGCTGCAACTATCGGAGTTTTCTTTGAAAAACCACCTCAAGAAGGAAAAACAGCTTCTCCAGGTTGGTATAATTCAGCTGCTTTTGAACAAGAAGCAACTAAAGCTGGTTTATATGCAAAAAGTATCAACGGTGATGCCTTTTCTGATGAAGTAAAAAGACAAACTTTAGATATGATTAAAGCTGATTTAGGTCAAGTTGATTTAGTCATTTATAGTTTAGCTTCACCAGTAAGATTACATCCAAAAACTGGAGTTTTACACCGCTCTACTTTAAAGCCAATTGGACAAACTTTTACAAACAAAACAGTTGATTTTCATACTGGAAATGTAACCAATGTTTCAATTGAACCAGCTAATCAAGAAGATATTGATAATACAGTAACCGTAATGGGTGGAGAAGATTGGGCAATGTGGATGGAAGCTTTAAAAAGCGAAAATTTATTAGCAGATGGAGCAACAACAATTGCTTATTCTTACATAGGTCCATCATTGACTGAACCAGTTTATAGAAAAGGAACAATTGGTCGTGCAAAAGATCATTTAGAAGCAACGGCTTTTGAAATAACTGATACTTTAAAAGACATTAATGGAAAAGCGTATGTTTCTGTTAATAAAGCATTAGTTACACAAGCAAGTTCGGCTATTCCAGTAATTCCTTTATACATTTCTTTATTATACAAATTAATGAAAGAAGAAGGGATTCATGAAGGTTGTATTGAACAAATTCAACGTTTGTATGCTGATAGAGTTTTCACTGGAAAAGATATCCCTTTAGATGAAAATGGAAGAATACGAATTGACGATTGGGAAATGCGTGATGATATTCAAGATAAAATTGCAGTTCTTTGGGAAAAAGCCACAACAGAAAACTTATCTGAAATAGGTGACTTAGCAGGCTACAAACAAGACTTCTTAAATCTATTTGGTTTTGGATTTGATGGAGTTGATTATTTAGCTGATGCTAATGAAATGGTACAAGTTCCAAGTATTTAAAAAAGATCTTAGAAATTTCTGAAAAAAAGCTCGTAGATATCCTTACGAGCTTTTTTTATAACTTTTTTAAAGTATTTTGTGATTATGTTAAAGTAGTTTTAGATGGTTATTTTTATATAAATTTCCAAAACACCATTAAATACTGTGTTTATTGATATGATTGAACTAAAAGGATATATTTTTGTTAATTGTCATTAACCCTTCATTAACTTAGATTTGTTATAAAACAACTTATTTTGTGCAAAATAAAATATTATCTAAGTTATGAAAAAAATTATCTTATGGATTTTTGCATTGTTTGCTTTTAGTCAAATGCATGCACAATTATGGACAATAAACTCCTGTTATAATGGAGGAAGTAACCTTTATGGTCCAATGTATAGTACTACTACTGCTAATGCAAACAGTAGATTTGCAGCAATTTATCCAGCAGCAGATTTGACAACCATAATAGGTCAAAATTTGAATGCTATGTATTTTGAAAGATTTACTGCTTCTGGAACAATGGCTGGAACTCCAAATTTTAAAATTTATTTAAAAGAGGTGTCAGCAACGGATTGGGGAAGTGGAGCTATAGATTGGTCTACAGAGATAACTGGAGCAACACTTGTGTATGATTCTAATCCTGCAACAATTGTAGGTAATAATGCAGGTTGGAAATTGTTTCCATTTTCAACTAATTTTGTTTATTCTGGAACACAAAATTTAGCAGTTTTTACAGAGTATTATAATTCTACAGCTAGTGCATCTATTTCATGGAAATATGAGTCTTTATCTCCATGTATAGATACAGGAAATAGTAATACTTCAAAATACAATAATAATACTACAGGAACTTTAGCTAGTTCTTTAACAACAAGCAATTATAGAAGACCATTAATTGGTTTTGATTTTGCTGTGACTTGTAATGCTCCAAGCGCATTAATGTCTTCTAACATTACAACATCTTCTGCTGATATTACTTGGACAGAAAATGCTACTCAACCTCAAAACGGTTATGAATATTATTATTCAACATCAAGTACAACACCAACACCATCACAAACACCAAGTGGATCAACAGCAACTGGGGTTGCATCAGTATCACTTTCTACGTTATCTACAGCTACAGTATACTACGTGTGGGTTAGAGGTAATTGTGGAACATCTGATAAAAGTGTTTGGTCAGGGCCAATTAGTTTTACTACATTATGTGTTGAAGTTGCAGAGTTTACTGAAGACTTTGAAACATCAGCTACAGGTTCAGGGAATTTAGCTGTATGTTGGAATAAATTTGGAACTTCTAATAATGTTTATACAAATACTGGTTCTACAGCACCTATGTCACCTACTAATAGATTGTACATGAATATTAGTACAACAACAACAGCATTTGCAATGATGCCTCCTGTTTCAAACTTACAAGCTAATACACATAGGTTAAAATTTAAGTCTTATGCAACTACAACTGGTAAAGAATTACGTTTGGGGTATTTTGCTATTCAAAATGATCCTACATCTTTTGTGTTATTAAATCAATTTCAAATTCCTGGAACCACAGTTGCAGAAACAGAAGAATTCACTTATTTACCAACAGGAGTTCCAACAGGTATAAGTCAGTTAGTTTTTAATTTAGTTGAGGGATTAACAACAACACTATACATCGATGATGTTATTTGGGAAGCAATACCTTCTTGTCCTGAGCCAAATTTATTAACTGCTAATGATTTAATGAGTACAAGTGCTCTTTTAGGATGGACTAATAATGGAACAGAAACTGCTTGGGAAATAGAGTATGGTTTAAGTGGTTTTGTTCAAGGAAGTGGTACGTTGATTTCTGCAAATACAAATCCATTCACAGTAAATAGTTTATTGTCTAATACAGATTATGATTTTTATGTACGAGCAGTATGTAGTTCATCTGAATCAAGTATATGGACAGGTCCATTTACATTTAAAACAAAATGTGCCGAAGTTACTGAATTTGTTGAAAATTTTGATACTACTCCAACCGGTAGTGGTAATTTACCTGATTGCTGGAGTAAACTAGGAACTACTACAACTGTTTACAATACTACAGGTTCGGTTGCACCTATGTCTCCTGCTAATAAACTTTACATGACAATAAATGCAACTAATACTGCTTTTGCTGTAATGCCTCCAGTTTCAAATTTACAAGCTAATTCACATAGATTGAAATTTAAAGCATATTGTACAACTCCAGATAAATATATTAATGTAGGATATTTGTCAACTCCTGGAGACGAGAGCAGTTTTATTTCAATTCAATCTTTTCAAATGCCAGGAACAACAGTTTCTTCAACACAAGAATATACGGTGATACCTACTAATATTCCAGTTGGAGTAAGTCAATTAGTATTTGGTTTAGAGCAGGGAGTAGCTGCAACAGTTTATATTGATGACGTAAAATGGGAAGTAAATTCATCTTGTACGGAGCCTTCTGCATTAACCGCTTCAGCTTTGACTAATAATAGTGCAACTTTAGGTTGGACTTTAGGAGGTTTAGAAACTCAATGGGATATAGAATATGGTCCTATAGGTTTCTCTTTAGGAAGTGGAGTTTTAGTTTCATCAATAACGTCTAACCCTTATGTTCTTGGAAGTTTAACAAGTAGTACAACTTATGATTATTATGTAAGAGCAGTTTGTACAGGTTCAGTTGTAAGTGCATGGGTAGGACCATTTTCTTTTACAACTCAATGTGATGATGCTACAGAGTTTACTGAAACTTTTGAGGGCTATCCAACAGGGACAACAAGTCTTTTACCAGACTGTTGGGGAGAATTAAACATTGGAACGGGTAATTCATATATTACAACAGGAGCAAATGCACCAATGTCTCCAGCAAATAGATTGTATATGACTGCAAGTGGAACAACACCAACAGAAACGTGTGCAATTTTACCATCTGTTTCAAATTTACAAGCCAACACACATAGATTAAGATTTAAAGCTTATTCATCATCAGGAACTGATAGATTTATAGCAGTAGGATATTTAACTGATCCCTCTGACACAAATAGTTTTATTCAAATACAAGAAGTGAATTTACCAGGAACTACTTTAGCATTAACTCAAGAGTTTACAATTGTTCCAGGATCTTTGCCAGCAGGTGTTAAATATTTAGCATTTAAAAACGCAGGTCATCCTTCAGGAACTACAGTTGCTTATATTGATGATGTTATTTGGGAAGCTATTCCTTCATGTGTTAATCCTGATATTAATTCAATAGCAGTAAATTCTGTAACAAATAATACAGCAACAATTCAATGGGTAGAATCAGGTACAGCTACACAATGGGAAATAGAATATGGTGTAACTGGATTTACTCCAGGAACAGGAACAATCATTTCAGTTGCAACAAATCCATTTACATTGAATAGTTTAACACAAGGTACAAATTATGAATTTTATATAAGATCTGTTTGTGGAGCTGCAGAGTTTAGTCCTTGGACTGGTCCTTCTGCATTTCTAACACAATGTGATGATGTAACTGAGTTTTCTGAAAACTTTGACACTTATGCAACTGGAACAGCAAATCCACTGCCAGATTGTTGGTCTAAATTGGGTAATGGTCTTACTTATTTAACAACTGGAGCAAACTCTCCAATGTCACCAGCAAATAGATTATACATGAGTGCTAGTGGAACAACACCAACTGTATCAATTGCAGTGATGCCATCAGTTTCAAATTTACAAGCCAATACACACAGATTAAGGTTTAGATCTCATGCTTCAACATTAAATAAAACAGTAGAAGTAGGATATTTGACAAATTCATTAGATCTTACTTCATTTGTGCAAATTCAGGAAGTTTCATTACCAGGAACAGCAGTGACCACTTCACAAGAGTTTACAATTGTTCCAGGAGCATTACCAGCGGGTGTTAAAAATTTATGTTTTAGAAATATAGGAACTTCAGCTGGTACAACTACTCTTTATATTGATGATGTTATTTGGGAAGCTATTCCTTCATGTGTTAATCCTGATATTAATTCAATAGCAGTAAATTCTATAACAAATAATACAGCAACAATTGAATGGGTAGAATCAGGTACAGCAACACAATGGGAAATAGAATATGGAGTAACAGGATTTACTCCGGGAACAGGAACAATTATTTCAGTTGCAACAAATCCATTTACATTAAACAGTTTAACTTCAGGTACAAATTATGAGTTTTATATAAGATCTGTTTGTGGAGCTGCAGAGTTTAGTCCTTGGACTGGTCCTTCTGCATTTCAAACAGAATGTGATGATGTAACAGAGTTTTCTGAAAATTTTGAGGGTTATTCAACAGGGTCAACTAACCCATTGCCAAATTGTTGGTCTAAGTTAGGTAATGGATTTACTTATATAACTACTGGGGCAAACTCTCCTATGTCACCAGCAAATAGATTATATATGAGTGCTAATGGAACAACACCAACTGTATCAATTGCAGTGATGCCATCAGTTTCAAATTTACAAGCCAATACACACAGATTAAGGTTTAAATCACATGCTTCAACATTAAATAAAACAGTAGAAGTAGGATATTTGACAAATTCATTAGATCTTACTTCATTTGTGCAAATTCAGGAAGTTTCATTACCAGGAACTGGAGTAGCAACTTCGCTAGAATTCACAATAGTTCCAGGAGCATTACCAGCAGGTGTTAAAAATTTATGTTTTAGAAATATAGGAACTTCAGCTGGTACGACTTCTCTCTATATTGATGATGTTATATGGGAGGCTATAAATGTATGCCCTCAACCTACAGCATTAACAGCTACTAATATTACCGCAAATTCTGCTGATTTAGGTTGGACAGAAAATGGTTCTGCAACTACATGGAATATTGAATATGGACCTGTAGGATTTACTCAAGGTACAGGTGGGACATTAGTTTCAAATGTTACTACAAATCCATATACATTGTCATCATTAAATTCAGCTTCCACTTACGATTATTATGTACAGTCTAGTTGTGGATCAGATGTTAGTTTATGGTCTGGACCATATACTTTTACTCCATTGTTAGCAAATGATAGTTTTGATATTAAAAACTTTATAGCTTATCCAAACCCTGTGAATGAAGTATTAAATTTATCATATTCATCAGAAATAACTTCTGTTAAAGTGATTAATTTATTAGGACAAGAATTAATTTCTAAAAAAGTATTTAATAATTCTGTGCAAATTGACATGAGTGATTTGTCTGCAGGAACTTATATTGTAAATGTTATGATTGATAACATTGTTAAATCAATAAAAATAAGTAAAAAATAAATTTTATAACTTTTTTAAATTATTATGTGAAAAACCGCTTTTGAGCGGTTTTTTTTTGTTTTTTACCTCAAAATTTATTAAATTGGCATATTATTAAGAATTTATTAACAAACACTAACAAACACAAAAAAATGAAAAAAATTACCATTTGGCTCTTTGCCTTATTTGCGTTCACTCAGGTGAACGCCCAATTATTCACAATTGATGAATGTTTAGCCACAGTTAGTTCAAGTACATACGGACCAATGTACAGTATAGCAACTGCTGGAGCTAATAACAGGTCAGCTGCTTTATATCCTTCTTCGCAGCTAACAGGGATAGCAGGACAAACATTAAATACACTTTATTATAAGAGATTGTCGGCCACAGGAACTATGTCAGGAACTCCTAATTTTAAAGTTTACATGAAAGAAGTTTCTGTTTCAGATTTTGGTTCTGGAGCTTTAGACTGGGCAACAGAAATTACAACTGCTACTTTAGTCTATGATTCAGATCCTTCCGCATCTGTTGGTTCAAATGATGGATGGAAAAACTTTCCAATGTCTACAAATTTTGTATATTCTGGGACGCAAAATTTAGCTGTTTTTACAGAATATATTAATACTACTGCTTCTTCAAGTATAGGTTGGGCATATGAATATCAAGCTCCCTGTATAACTACTTCAAATAATGATACAGGTAAATATTCAAATAATACTTCAGGAACATTTAGTGCAACACTTGGTTCATCTAATTACAGACGACCTTTAATTGGTTTTGATTTTGTAGTTTCTTGTAATGCTCCAAATAGTTTAGTTAATACTAATGTAGGGTCAACTACAGCTGACTTTTCTTGGGTTGAAAATGCTATTCAACCTCAAAATGGTTATGAATATTATAATACAACTTCAGCAACACCACCATCACCAACTGAAACACCTACTGGAACTACTGCAAATGGAGTTACAACCTTATCTTTATCATCATTAACTTCTGCAACTACTTATTATTTTTGGGTAAGAGGTAATTGTGGAGCTTCAGATAAAAGTATTTGGGTTGGGCCACTAATTTACACTACTACATGTGTTCCTTACTTAGCACCTTTTAATGAAAATTTTGACGGCCTTGCATTAGTTACCCCATATACAGATTTACCAAATTGTTGGGAACCCCAAACAGGTCCAGATTATTGGGATGTTACAAATGACATTTTAAATGCGGGCAATACTTATTCACCAGATGTAGGTGATCATACAACTGGATCTTCAAATTATATGTGGATTGATTCGTCTTCAGATATAACAGCCAATGAAATGGTTTCTCCATTGATTGATTTGAGTAATTTAACAGCACCTTATGTTGGATTTTGGTATTTATCACAAAATACAGATAATTCAATTCTTCATTCAATTGCTTTAGACGTTTGGGATGGAACTTCATGGTTAAATATTGTAACACAGTCAAGCAACTTTCCTACATGGGTTCAAGTGGCAGGAGCAGTACCTTCTACAGTTCCTACAATAACAAAATTTAGAATACATGCTATTGCAAATCCATCTGGAACTACTTCAGATTATTTTTACAATGATTTAGGTGTTGATGATTTCTTTGTAATTGAAACTCCTCCTTGTCCATTGCCTAATAATCAAACTGTTTCAAATGTAACAGCTACAGAAGCTGTTTTAGGGTGGACAGAAAATGGTAGTGCAACAACTTGGAATATTGAATATGGTCTACAAGGTTTTACACAAGGAACTGGTTCAACTATAGTTACTGGTGTAACTTCAAATCCTTACACTTTAACTTCATTAATGCCAGCTACTGCATATGAGTATTATGTTCAGTCAGATTGTGGTGCAACAAACGGAGTAAGTACATGGACTGGACCATTTGCTTTTATTACTGAATGTGTAGAAGTTGATAATTTTGTAGAAAACTTTGACACTACACCAACTGGTTCTGGTAACTTACCTATTTGTTGGAGTAAGGTTGGGACATCAAATAATGTTTATGTAAATACAGGATCAAATGCACCTATGTCTCCTGCAAATAGGTTGTATATGAATATTTCTACAACAACAACTGCTTTTGCAGTGATGCCACCAGTTTCTAATTTACAAGCAAATACACATAGATTGAGATTTAAAACTTATTGTACCTCAGCAAACAAAGTATTAAGTGTTGGTTATTTTACTACACCTGGAGATGAAACAACTTATGTAGAAATAGAACCGTTTCAACTACCTAGCACTGCTTTGTCATCAACTCAAGAGTTTACTGTAGTTCCTATGAATATTCCAGTAGGTGTTAATCAATTAGTATTTAATTTAGTTGCTGGTGCTACTACAACGGCTTATATTGATGATGTTAAATGGGAAGTAAATTCTTCATGTGTAGAACCTTCAGATTTAACAGCGTCTGCTATTACAAATAATGGAGCAACATTAGGTTGGACAAATGGTGGGCCTGAAACTATGTGGGATATTGAATATGGCTTAAGTGGTTTTGCATTAGGATCAGGAACAATGGTAAACGGTATCACTACAAATCCTCATATTTTATCAGGTTTAACATCTAATACTGAATATGAATTTTATGTAAGAGGAATTTGTACAGGTCCAGAAAACAGTTCTTGGTCAGGTCCTTTTCTTTTCAAAACACAATGTGATGAAGTAACAGAGTTTACAGAAGACTTTGAGGGTTATGCAACAGGAACTGCAAATCCACTTCCTGATTGTTGGGGAGAAGTAAATATAGGAACAGGTAATTCGTATATTACAACAGGTGCTAATGCACCAATGTCACCATCTAATAGGTTATATATGACTGCTAATGGAGCAACACCAACAGAAACTTGTGCAGTTTTACCTCCAGTTTCTAATTTACAAGCAAATACGCATAGATTAAAATTTAAAGCTTATTCTTCATCTGGAACTGATAGGTTCTTATCAGTTGGATATATGACCGACCCTTCAGATATAAATAGTTTTATACAAATTCAAGAAGTAAATATTCCAGGGACAACACTTGCAACCACTCTAGAATTTATAATTGTTCCAGGAATATTACCTGCAGGAGTAAAACATTTAGCTATAAAAAATCCTGGACATCCTTCAGGAACTACAATTGCTTATGTTGATGATGTAATTTGGGAAGCTATTCCTGCTTGTCCTGGACCAACATTTCTTTCAGCAACAAACGTTTTATCTACATCTGCTGAATTAAGTTGGACTGAAATGGGTTCTGCAACATTGTGGAATGTAGAGTATGGTCCAGTTGGGTATACACAAGGTACTGGTGGAACTTTGGTTTCTGGAGTAAATACTAATCCATATTCTTTAACAGGTTTAACACCTTCAACTAGTTATGATTATTATGTTCAAGCTGATTGTGGAGGTACTTCTGGATCAAGTATTTGGATAGGTCCTTTTACATTTACTACAGCTTGTACAGCATTTACTGCTCCTTACATCGAAAATTTTGATGGTTTGCCTTTGACATCTCCTTACACGGATTTACCAAATTGTTGGGAAACTCAAATAGGTCCTGATTATTGGGATGTTACAAATGATGTAACAAATACAGGTCATACATATTTGCCAAACATCGGAGATCATACAACTGGTACTTCAAATTATATGTGGATTGATTCGTCAACTGATATTACAGCAAATGAAATGGTTTCACCTTTAATTGATATGAGTACTTTAACTAATCCATCTGCAGGTTTTTGGTTTGCATCTAATAACGTAGATAATACAATTAATCATACTATTGCATTGGATGTTTGGGATGGTTCTGCATGGTTAAATATTGCAACAGGAACAGGAAACTTTACAGGTTGGGTAAAAGTTGTAGCAGTTGTTCCTTCAACAGTTCCAACTACAACTAAGTTTAGAATATATGCAATTGCTAATCCAAATGGAACAAGTTCAGATTATTATTTTAATGATTTAGGTGTTGATGACTTCTTTGTAGAAGAGACTCCAACTGCTGCACCATCATGTGCAACTAATATTGTGGCAACTCCAGATACTGCTTGTGGAAATGAGCCTACATTAATAACTTGGGACGCAACACCATTATCAGACGGTTATTATATTACGATTGGAACTACTGCTGGAGGTAATGATGTATTGGATAATGTTGATATAGGAAGTGCTGTGTCATATTCATTTAGTGGATCATTTAATACTACTTATTATTACACAATTACACCATATAATGCTTTAGGTTCTGCAACTGGATGTGTTGAGCAAAGTTTTGTAACTTTTGTAACAAGTTGTTATTGCTTCCCTTCAGGAACAAGTACTGCTAGTTATATTGATGATTTTTCTACAACTTCGGCATCAACAAATATTACAAATAGTAGTTCTGGATTATCTACAGATAACTATGGAGATTTCACTACTTTAAGTACAACTTTAGGTTCAACTCAAAGTTTTGATTTTAGTGTTAGTATTGTAGGTGGAACAGTAGGTTGTGCTGTCTGGGTTGATTGGGATAATGATTATAGCTTTGATCCATCAGATATGTTATATTCTACAACTAGTTATGGTAACGGACCTTTTACAGGAACTATTACTGTACCAGCAGCTACACCTGCAGGAAATTATAGAATGAGAGTTATGATAGATTGGAATGATTCTAATCCAGGAGATGATGATGCTTGTTCTTTTGGTTCAGGTAGAGGTGAAGTTGAAGATTATACAATAACTGTTGATAATACTTTATCTTCTCAAGAATTTGACAGCAACAGTTTTGTAGCTTATCCAAATCCAGTTAATGATGTTTTAAATTTATCTTACTCAACAGAAATTTCTTCTGTTAAAGTAATTAATTTATTAGGTCAAGAAGTAATATCTAAAATTGTTGGAAATTCTTCAACACAAATTGATATGTCAAACTTATCTGCTGGAGCCTATATTGTTAATATCTCTATGGGTGACATTATAAAAACTATAAAAGTTATTAAAAAATAACTTTCTTTAGTTAGTATTTTAAATAAATAAACTGCTTCTTTTAGGAGCAGTTTTTTTTTTGTTTTCTCTTTTTTTTGTTTAAAAGTTATGTATTTAAAAAAAAAATGTTAAATTGTCGCTCACTATTCACACATATTAACTTTAATAGCCAAATTTTATGAAAAAAATTACGATCAAAAATTTGAAGTTTTTACTTATCCTCTTAGGATATTTTTCAACTTCATTATTAACAATTAATGCTCAATGTATTAGACCAGATGCTTTCGGTACAGTAACCTCAAACAATTCTGGAACACAGCAAGGTATTACAACTTGTGCTTACAGTACTGCTGAATACTCAACAGTTAATGGGTTAATTGTTGGAGAAGATTATATGTTTTCTGCTCAAGTAGGAAGTACATATTTCGCAGGAAATCATATTTATGTAACATTAACAGATGCTTCAAATAATGTGATTCAACATGGTTTTTCTCCTCAAACTATAACAAATGTAACTGTTACTTCAGTAAGAATACACCTTTCTGATGACTCTACTTGTGCAGGAACAGCTAATTGTCACAATACTTCTGTTCAGTTTTTGCCAAGTTGTCCAATACCTTCTAGTTTAAGCGCTAGTAATTTAACCTTAAATTCTGCAGATATTTCTTGGACAGTTTTAACAAGTCCTTCAGGTGGTTACGAATATTATTATTCAACTACAAATACTGCACCAGATGGAACTACAACACCTAGTGGAACATCAACAACAACAACAGCAAACTTAACAGGGCTAACAGCTGGTACAACTTATTACTTCTGGGTAAGATCGAATTGTACTTCTGAATTTTCTATTTGGTCTGCAGCTGGAAGTTTTGATACAGTCTGCAATGATGTTACTGACTTTGTACAAAACTTTGATGCTTCTGCTACAGGTTCAACAAGTCCAATGCCTGTTTGTTGGAGTAGAGCTGGTACAGGAAGTACTTATGTAACCACAGGATCTACTTCTCCAATGTCTCCATCAAATAGACTTTATATGTTCGCAAGTGGTACTACACCTACTGAAGCATATGCTATTTTACCTTCAGTTTCAAATTTACAAGCAAATACACATAGATTAAAATTTAAAAGTTTTGCAACATTAGCTGGTAGGGTTGTTGAAATTGGTTATCTGACAGACTTGTCTGATGTAACAACATTTGTACAATTACAAGAAATTAATTTACCATCGACGAACGTAGCATCTACACAAGAATTTATTATTGCACCTACAGGAATTCCAGCAGGAATTAAAAATCTAGTAATTAAAAATCCTGGTTATCCTGGTTCTACAACTACAGCTTATTTTGATGATGTAATTTGGGAAGCAATACCAGCTTGTCCAGAACCACTTTATTTGACAGCTACAAATATTATTGCAACTTCTGCTGATTTAAGTTGGACAGAATTAGGTTCTGCTACTTTATATAATATAGAATATGGACCTGCAGGATTTACTCAGGGAACTGGTGGAATAGTTGTTTCAGGTGTTACAAATCCATATACTTTGTCAGGATTAGCTCCTCAAACAACTTATGATTATTATGTACAAGCAGATTGTGGAACAACAAATGGAACTAGTATTTGGGTTGGACCTTTTACTTTTACAACAGCTTGTGTTTCTTATACTGCTCCTTATACAGAGAATTTTGATTCATTACCATTAGTTTCACCTTATAGAGATTTACCAACATGTTGGGATACACAAGTTGGACCTGATTATTGGACTTTAACGAATGATGTAACAAATACAGGTCATACATATTTACCCAATATTGGAGATCATACAACGGGAACTTCTAATTATTTATGGATTGATGCATCATCTAATATAACTGCAAACGAAATGGTTTCTCCGCTTGTTGATATGAGTGCGTTAACTACTCCTTTAGCAGGTTTTTGGTTTGCATCAAACAATACAAATAATACTATTAACCATACAATTGCTTTGGATGTTTGGGATGGTGCTGCATGGTTAAACATTGCAACAGAAACAGGTAATTTTACTGGTTGGGTTAAAGTAGAAGCTACTGTGCCTTCTACAGTTCCAACAACTACTAAATTTAGAATTTATGCTATAGCTAATCCAGCTGGAACAACTGCAGATTACTTTTATAATGATTTAGGAGTAGATGATTTCTATGTAATAGAGACTCCGTTATCACCTCCTAGTTGCGTAACTAATCCTGTGAGTACTCCAAATGCTTCATGTGGAAACTTTCCAAATACTTTAAGTTGGGACGCTGATCCTATTGCAACAGGTTATTATATTACAGTAGGAACAACTTCAGGTGGTAATGATATTGCAGATAATGTCAATCTTACATCAAGTTCTTACACTTTTACTGGAGATATTAATGCTATGTATTATTGGACAGTTGTTCCTTATAATGCTAATGGTTCTGCTACAGGATGTGCTGAGCAAAGCTTCACTACAGCTGCTACAGGATGTTATTGTCCTTCTTTACCAACAAGTGTAGATGGATCTGGAATAACTAATGTTCAGTTAGGTTCAACAAATTACCCTATATCTGTTACGACAGCACCATTTTATTCTGATCAAAGTGTAGCTATTAACGATATGAGTCAAGGAATTTCTAATAATGTTCAAATTTCTTTTAATACTCTTACATATGATTATGATACTTATATTTATGTGGATTTAAATGATGATTTTATTTTAGATGCTAGTGAGTTACTTTTCAATGGAGTTTCATCATCTACAAGCCCTAATGTATTTAACGCTTCATTTGTTATGCCTTTAACAGCTCCATTAGGAAATCATAGAATGAGAATTGTAACTGCTGACTTTATGCCATTAGGAAATGAAGATCCTTGTTATAGTGGAACTTATGGTTTTGTTGTAGATTTTACAATAAATGTGATTCCTGCACCTTCATGTTTACCACCAACTGCTCTAACAGCAACAAACATTACAAATGCATCAGCT
>NZ_JBHSGW010000002.1:0-315384 GCF_042652765.1 Flavobacterium ponti | reverse complement strand
AGCAACGGACTATTGGTTCACAGTAGATTATTATGAAATTAAACCAGATGGTACAATAGTACCTAAACAATTTAAAGCTCACTTTTCATTAAAAAGATAATACATTATGAATTTTAAAAGAGGATACTTATTATTATTAGTGTTTATTACACAGTTCTCATTCTCACAAGAAGGAATCGCAGTTTATTCAGATTATCTGTCTGATAATTATTATTTGTTGCACCCATCAATGGCTGGTGCAGCAGATTGTGCAAAAATTAGATTAACAGCACGACAACAATGGTTTGGTCAAGATGAAGCACCTGCGCTTCAAACTTTAAGTTTTAACACTTCAGTAGGAGAACGTTCAGGAATAGGAGCAATTGTTTATAACGATAGAAATGGTTACCACACACAAACAGGAGCAAAACTTTCATATGCTCATCATTTAAGATTTTCAAGAAGTACATTAGACTTAAATCAATTATCATTTGGTATGAACGCTGGTTTAACTCAAAGTAATTTAGATGAGACTTCATTCTATCTTTCTAACCCTTCATATGATCCAATTGTAAATGGTGGAATTGTTCAAAAAGATTCTTATTTTAATGTTGATTTAGGGGCTTCTTATTTTTATTTAGACTTTTATACACATTTTACAGTTAAAAATGTTATAGCTAGTAAAAGAGAGTTGTATACAGATATTGAAACTGATAATTTAAGAAAATATCTTTGGAGTGTTGGATATGTATTTAATGTAGGTGATAATGGCTTATTATTAGAACCTTCTACAATGTTTCAATATGTGGATCAAACTAAAGAAAAAACGATTGATTTAAATCTTAAACTTTATAAAAATTTGGATTTTGGTAGAGTATGGGGAGGATTATCTTACAGAAGAAGTTTTGATGGAGCAAGTTATGTAGATGGAGCTAGTATTGGGGAACAAAAATTACAATATATAACACCTATTTTAGGAATAAATTACAAAAAATTTATGTTTGCTTATACTTACTCACATTTAACTGGAGATGTTAAATTTGATAAAGGAGGATTTCACCAAATTACTCTTGGTTTAGATTTATTCTGTAAAAACACTAGATTTGATTGTAACTGTCCTGCAGTTAATTAATTATTAAATATTTAATTATAATCCCGTTTTTTATAAGCGGGATTTTTTTTGTTATGATAATAAAAACAATAAAGGGAAAAAAACCAAATATCCCATCTGATTGTTATATAGCAGAGAATGCTACAATTGTTGGTGAAGTAACTATTGGTAAAAATTGCAGTATTTGGTTTAATGCTGTCGTTAGAGGTGATGTTAATTTCATTTCAATTGGAAATAAAGTAAACATTCAAGATGGTGCAATAGTTCATTGTACTTACCAAAAACATCCAACAATTATTGGGAATAATGTTTCAATAGGACATAATGCAATAGTTCATGGTTGTACAATAAAGGATAATGTATTGATTGGAATGGGTTCTATAGTAATGGATAATTGTGTAGTTGAGAGTAATTCAATTATTGCGGCTGGTGCAGTTGTTACACAGAACACAATTGTGGAGTCAGGATGTATTTATGCTGGTGTTCCTGCCAAAAAAGTAAAAGATATTAACCAAAGTGACTTTGCAGGAGAAATAGAGCGTATTTCAAATAATTATGTGATGTATTCAGGTTGGTTTAAAGACGAAGAATAAATTAAAAATCTTCTTGAATAACATTGTCTTGATTGTCTAATATAGATTTTAATACTTTTGGATCTGAATTGGTTTGAAAAAAATGTTCAACATTATCATTAAAAGAGTTTAGAAGATTATTTTCTGCTAATATTTTTTTTGTTTGTTTGGCTACTGCTTCACCTGAGTCAATTATCTTAATTTTTGAAGGAATAATTTTTTTTATTTGAGGAATTAAATAAGGATAATGACTGCAGCCTAAAACTAAATAGTCAATATTTTTTTCAATCATTGGATTTAAATAACTTTTAAGTAAATCAAACATTTCTGGTGTGTTGATGTCACCATTTTCAATTAATTGAACCAATCCATGACCTATTTGCTCAATTATTTTAATATTTCCGAATGATGCTGAAGTTTTATGGAATAATTCACTGTTAAGGGTTCCTTTTGTGGCCAAAATTCCAATTGTATGAGTCTGTGAATTATTTGCAGCGGGTTTAATTGCTGGTTCAATTCCTATAAAAGGAACATCATAAGATGCTCTTAATTCTTTGATTGCATTTGTAGTAGCAGTATTGCAAGCCACAACAATAATTTTACAATTTTTGTTTAATAAGTATTCTGTGTTTTTTATGCTTAAAGCAATAATTTCTTCTTTGCTTTTTAATCCATAAGGGGCATTTTTACTATCTGCTAAGTAAATTGTATTCTCTAATGGAAGTAATTTGTTTATTTCTTTCCAAATAGATGTTCCACCAATACCAGAATCGAAAAGTCCAATGGGATTATTTTTTTTCATAACTCAAAAATAAAAAAAAACTGCATATGTTTTAATATATGCAGTTTTTAAATTTTAAGTAAGATTTTTTAGAAACCTAGTTCTTTTTTAACATCAGCTAATAAGTTTGGACCATCTGCCATTAGAACACCACTTCCGTTAGAAGCATCTAATACATATTCGTATCCTTTTGCACGAGCCACTTTTTGAATAGCTTGTTGTGCTTTTTCCATGATAGGTTTAACCAAGTCTAATTCTTTTTGTTGTAACTCTTTTGTAGCAGTTTCTCTGTATTGTTGAATACGAGTTCCCATATCTTGCATTTCTTTAGCTCTTGTTTCATTAACAGCATCAGTTACAGTACCAGCTTCAGCATCACCTTGATATTTTTTCATCTTAGTTTGATACTCTTGAACCATAGTGTTATATTCACTATCGTAAGATTTTTGAATTTTCTCAAGTTGAGTTTGAGCAGTCTTCATTGCAGGCATGTTTGTCATTAGTTCGCTTACATCAATATGTGCTACCTTTGTTTGTGCAGTTACAAATTGAGCACTCATTAAAAATGCTACTGCGATAAAAATTGTTTTTAATTGTTTCATTTTTGTGTTTAATTTTAATTAATTCTTATTCTTCGGTTTTATTTTCGTCTTCTTTTTTCTTTTTTGCTGCTTCTCTTTCGTCTAAAATCTGTTGTCTTCTATCTTCTGCAGCTTTTTTACGTTCTTCTATTTTTTTATTTCGTTCTTCTAAAGCTTTTGCTCTTATTTCAGCTGGTGTTAAAGTTTCATCAGAAGTATTTTTTTTGTTTTCTTCCGTTGAAGTCATTTTGTCATCAGTTGTAGACTTTTTATCGTCTTCAATTAGTGTGCCATTTTTTTTAGCTTCTCTTTCATCAATTAACTTTTGCCTTTTATCTGCAGCTTCTTTTTTTCTTGCTTCATAAGCTGCTTTTCTTTCCTCAATTAATTTTTCTCTAGCTGCTTTTTTCTCATCTAATATTTTTTGACGTTCAGCCATTTCTGGGTTTTCGTCTTGCATATCTTCAAGAGCGTCCCTTGATTCTTGTTCTTTTAATTGTTTAGATGTCAATTGTTCTCTTTTCTCAGCTCTAACTAATTGTCTAACAACTTGGTCACTAATATCATATCGTTGTGCTGCAAAAAGCATTGTCATATCTGAAGATTTATCAAAAATAAAATCATATTTTTTTTGTTCTGCAATATCTTGTACAATAGTAAATACCTGATCTTGAATTGGTTTTACTAAGACAGATTTTTGCACAATCAAATCACCTTTAGGCCCAAATCTATTTTGTTGATAATCTAATAGTTCCGTTTCAAGATAATTTATTTCTTCTTCCCTCTCTTCAATTAATTCTTTGGTTAATAGAGGTCTTTCAATTTTTAAATCTTCTTTTAATTTGTTGATTTCATTTTTTTTAGCTTCAATTTCCTGTTTCCATTTTTGAGCTTTAATTTCTAATTGATTTTTTGCTTCTGCATAATTAGGAACTTTCTCTAAAATGTATTCCATATCAATAAAACCAATTCTTATTCCTCTTGATTGAGAAAAGGCAATTGTTGTACTTAAAAATAAAAATAATAAAACTGTTTTTTTCATACTTAATATTATTTTAGTTTATTTGGGCCAAAAATTAGAATTGTTGACCTATAATAAAGTGTGTTTGCCATCCGCTTTTTTGTGTTTGACCAGGAATTGCATCAAATCCATGAGCAAAATCAATACCTAATAATCCAAATGCTGGCATGAATACTCTTAAACCAAATCCGGCTGAACGTTGAACGCTGAATGGATTGTATGATTTAAAATCATTAAATGCTGCACCAGCTTCTAAGAATGATAATGCATAAATAGATGCACTAGATTTTAGAGTAATAGGATATCTTAATTCTAACGAAAATTTGTTATAAATAGTACCTCCATCATTCGAAGATAATGAATTATTTGGATATCCACGTAATTGGATTGTTTCTCTTCCATCTAAAGAATAGTTAGCAAGACCATCACCACCTAAGTAAAACCTTTCAAAAGGAACTAAACCTCTATCTTGGTTATAAGCTCCCATAAATCCAAATTCACCTAAAGAACGAAGAACTAATTTGTCATAAATTTTTGTATACCAATCGGCTTTAAATTTAACTTTGTAATATTCAAGCCATTTATATTTTATTTGGTCCACTTTTGAAGGATCTGCTGCAGCGTCTTCATATGTATAAGCTTTAGATGGTGTTGGGTTTGAAGTTGAAGGGAGTTCTGTTAAATAATCTCCATTATTAACTAATACTTCTGTACCATTATCATCTGTATAGATATAACCAGTACCTTCATATTTATATTTGTTTTCTTCAAGGTCTCCCAAGGTTGCATAATCTACACCATTAAAAAGCGAGTATGGAGGAGTAAATTTTGCAGAAACGCTAAACTCTGAACCGTAAGTAGGGTAGATAGGATTAAGACCTTTACTATTTCTTGATAGTCCAACAGTATATGCTAAGTTTCTAGAGGCACCATTTCCAAAAGTAAATAAACCTGAATTGTAATTATTAAGTTTGTAATATTGAAAAGAAACTGCTTGAGAAAGAGTAAAATAATCATCAGGAACAGTAAGTCTTCTTGCGATTCCTACAGAGAGTGATGTGATTGTAAAACTTTGAGACTTGTCTACATCTCTTGTCGAATAATTATATAAGAATTGTTTACTTTGGGATAATGATGTTGAAAAACTAACAGGCTTTTTACCACCATACCATGGTTCTTGAAAACTCAAGCTATAAGTTCTGAAATATGAACTAGCCTGAAGATTAAGTGACATTTTTTGCCCATCTCCCATTGGTAAAGGTTTATAGGCATCTTTATTAAAAATATTTCTTATAGAGAAGTTATTAAAAGATAGTCCCAAAGTACCAATGAAACCACCACCTCCATATCCACCTTGTAATTGGATTTGACTGGCTCCTTTTTCTACAACATTATATTCAATATCAACAGTTCCTGCAGCAGCATCAACATTTTTAAATTTAGGATCAATAGCCTCAGGGTCAAAGAATCCAAGTTGACCTAGCTCTCTAATTGTTCTAATTAAAGCTTCTTTACTGTATTTTTTTCCTGGTTTAGTTAAGAGCTCTCTGTAAATTACATGATCATTTGTTTTTTCATTTCCAGCAACAGTTATCTTATTAAAATATGCTAATGGACCTTCACTAATTCTAATTTCAAAATCAATTGTATCATTTTCAGTTTTAACTTCAACTGTATTGATATTAGAAAATAAATAACCGTTATTTTGGTATAAATTTGTAATATCTTCAGCATCAGGGCTAGATGTATCAGCTATTCTTTTTTGTAGTAAAACACCATTGTAAACATCCCCTTTTTTAACACCTAGAATTCTTCTTAAATAATCTTCTGTGTATACAGTATTTCCTAAGAAACGAATGTCTCCAAAATAATATTTTCTTCCTTCTTCTAGTTTTACATCAATGAAAATTTTGTTTTTTTCTTTGTTATAAACAACAGTGTCATTTATAATTCTAGCATCTCTAAATCCTTTTTCTTTGTATTTACTTATAACATTTGTTAAGTCTTCTTCATATTTGTCTTTTATGAATTTAGACGCTTTAAAGATTCGGATTGGATTTTGTTGTTTGGTATTTTTGAATGCTTTTCTTAATTTTTTATCCGAAAATTGCTCATTACCTTCAAATCTTATTTTTTTGATTTTTACTTTGTCACCTTTGTCAATTTTTACAAGCATATCCACATTTGTTTCTGTAGAATCAGGAAAAGTATTTATTACAACTTTAGTATTGTAAAACCCGTTTTTTTTATATTTGTTTTGGATGTAATTTTTTGTTGTAGTAATTAAATTTTCATTAACAATTTTACCTTTTTTAAGATCATTGTCTTTGATTAATTCTTCGATTTTACCTTTTTTTACTCCAGTGATTTTTACATCAGCAAGTTTAGGTAATTCATTGATATTAAGTTCTAAATAAATGCTGTCATTTTGTATTTTATTAACGTAAACATTAATATCATTAAAATAGCCAAGTTTCCATAATTTTTTTATGGCACCACTAATTTCTTCACCAGGAACAATAATGTTTTGCCCTTTTTCTAATCCGGCAAAAGTAATTATGGTTTGAGGATTATAATTCACTTTTCCAGTGACTTCAACATCAGCTAAAATGTATGATTTACCATTTTCAAAATTAGTTTCTTGAGCAGAAATTTTGAAAAGGCCTAAAAATAAAAATAATATCGCGCTAAACTTGATATTGTTGTTTAAAAGAGAATTTCTTTTATAATTGTTCACTTGTTTTTCCAAATCTACGTTCTCTTTTTTGGTAACTAATAATTGCTTCATACAAATTGTTTTCTGTAAAATCAGGCCATAATACATCGGTAAAGTAAAATTCTGCATAGGCTATTTGCCATAATAAAAAATTACTTATCCTGTGTTCGCCACTAGTTCTGATTACTAAATCTACATCTGGTAAATTATGCGTGTAAAGATGCTGATTAATAATTGATTCGTCAATAGCTGATTCAGAAATTATATTATTTTTAACTTTATTGCTAATATTTTTAACAACTTGAATGATTTCTTCACGTGAGCCATAGCTTAATGCTAAAGTCAACGTCATTCTTGTGTTGTTTTTTGTTTTGTCTATTACTTCATGCAATTCTTTGTAAACATTCTTGGGTAAGGTTGTTAAATTTCCAATTGCATTTAATCGTATATTATTCTTCATTAAAGTTTCTTCTTCTTTTTTTAGCGAAGAAATCAATAATTTCATTAAGGTGTCTACTTCTAATTTTGGTCTATTCCAATTTTCTGTTGAAAAAGCATATAATGTTAGATTTTCTATGCCTAATTTTGCACAAGTTTCAACAGTTACTTTTACAGACTTTGTTCCATTTTCATGACCAAAAGCTCTTAATAAACCTTTTTGTTTAGCCCAACGACCATTTCCATCCATTATAATTGCTAAATGGTTGGGAAGCTTTTTGTCGTCTATTTGTTCTAAATAATTCATTTTTTTCCTTGAGGGCAAAAGCATGGATTTTCTCCAAACGTGTAGGTTAATGTCATACCAGTAAACATATACCAATCATTACTATTGGTGTTTCCAAAACGAATGCTTTCATAATTATCATTAGGAGAATTACTTCCATCTAAATTGTCAGATAAAGTGTATCGTGCTCCAGCTTCAATTCCTAAAATAAAAGAATGCGCAATTCTTGCTTTAAAACCTAAAACCATTGGAATTGAAAAAGATCTTCCTTTGTCAAAACCTTTTCCTGCATTTATATCATCGCTTTCAAAATCATTATGCCAAAAATAGTTTACACCTGTAAATACATAAGGAGTATATTGCATGTCAAATTGATGCAAATCAAATGGAAAAAAATTAAATTCTAAACCAGCTGAAACTTCTTTAATAGTGTTTGTAAAACTATATCCTCTTAAATGTCTACTTGGCACTTTGGAATCTAAATCATTACCCTTAATATTTCCTTGCATGTAGGTAAATCTGTAGGAATGTCTTTCACTTTTATTCCATTTATAGATGAACCCAATTCCCAATTCATTAGGATTTATATAGTTTGTTTTTCCAATGTCTCCAACATAATTTGTTCCTCCAAGAAACACACCAACTTCGTGTATTTGTGCTTTGGAAGAATTAAAAAATGCTATAAAAAATATGTATAAAACTAGTCTTTTCATTTTTTTCAGATTGCAAATATAACAATATTGATGTTTTAACTTCATAAAGAAGCATTTTTTTAATCAATATTACTAACGTAAAAAAATGAAAAGTAATATAATTAGGTGTAAAAGAGTTTTTAATTTCTTTTATCTTCTCCCCAAAGTAATTTTTTTCGGATGGTTTTTAAAAACCCTTCTTCAAAAAACTCAACCATATTAATCTCAAAAGGAGCTTTTTTAATAGTTAAAGATGTTTCTTTTGTTACAGTAGTAATTCTCGAATCTAATGAAACTAAAAATTGATCTTCTCTTCCAGAAATAGTTAATTTAATTTCAATGTTGTCTGGAATAACTAATGGTCTTGCTGTTAAATTATGAGGAGCAATTGGTGTGATAACTAAACTAGAATTTTCAGGCATTAAAACCGGTCCACCACAACTTAATGAATATCCTGTTGAACCAGTTGGTGTTGCAATAATTAAACCATCTGCCCAATACGAATTCAAATATTCATTATCAAGATAAGTTTCAATAGTAATCATTGAAGTAGTATCTTTTCTTGAAACAGTTATTTCATTTAGTGCAAAGTTAATGTCTTCTAAATCTTTGTTTGAAGGAGAACATTTTAGACTAAGTAGCGTTCTTTTTGAAATTTTAAAATCATTAGAAAATAATTTTGGTAAAAAAGTTTCAATATTTTCTTCTTGAACGGTTGCTAAAAAACCTAATCTTCCAGCATTTACACCAACTATTGGAATATTTTTGTCTCTTACTAAAGTTGCGGCTCTCAATATTGTTCCATCGCCACCTACGCTGATTAAAAAATCAAAATCATTATTTAAATCAGTATGATCTTTAAATGATTTAAAATCTTTGCTGAATGTGTGGTTTTCTTTTAAGACACTCCAAAAATTTTCAATAAAGAAAATTTCTGCACCCTTTTCTTCAAGTACGTGAATAACTTTACTAATGATTTCAATAGTATTGTTTTGATAATATTGTCCAAAAATAGCTATCTTCATTACTAGATGTTAAGGTATTTGTCTAAATAATCAGAGCGTTCTTTCAGGTTTTCTAAATAAGAATCTTCTTGATGTTCTGAAATAATTACATAATCATATCTTCTAAAACCTTGCAGAATTTCATTCATATAGCTTTGAGAAATTTTCAAGGTGATTTCAACTAATTGTTCGCTAATATTAGAAATAAACAATCCTAAAAGTTTACCTCCATTTCCTTCCACAATTTGACTAATTTGACTAATAGAATAATCAGCTTTTGGTTTTTGAACCACAATAATTCCTCCTTCTTCTTTTATAAATGGACTTTCTTGAAAAAACTTTACTACATCTTCTAATTCATAATAACCTAAATAGATGTTTTTTTCATTCAAAACAGGCATGATGTTGCAATCGTTTTTGCCAAATTCTTCCAAAACATCTAGCCAAATCATAGTGTCTCTTACAAAAAAGCGTTCGAAATTAAATTTATTTTCGTTAATCAAACTGTTTTCATTGATTAAAGATGCATCTTCACTTTTAATGCAACCAATATAGATGTTATTCTCGCTTACAGGAAAGTGTGAATAAGGAATTTCTAAAAACAAGTCTTGTGCATCTGCAATTGTTTGAGTTGTTTTTAAAGGTTTAATATCGAAATTTATATAATCTATTAAATTGTGCATATGGTTTATTTCTTTTGCAAAATAATCAAAAAAATACAATCCTAAACTTATTAGACTTTGTATTTTTGTAAAGTTAAAAAACAAAGTTATGACAAAGTTATCAGTAAATATTAATAAAATTGCAACTTTAAGAAATTCTCGTGGTGGAAATGTGCCAAATGTACTTCAAGTAGCTAAAGATTTGCAACAATTTGGAGCACAAGGAATCACTATTCATCCAAGACCAGATGAAAGACATATTAAGTATCAAGATGCTTATGATTTAAAAGATGTTGTATATACTGAATATAATATTGAAGGAAATCCAGTTAAGAAATTTATGGATATGGTTTTGGAAATAAAACCTACTCAAGTTACTTTAGTTCCAGATGCTGATGATGCATTAACTTCAAATGCTGGTTGGGATACGATTAAGAATAAAGATTTTCTAAAAGAAGTAATTCAAGAATTTAGAAATAATAATATTCGAACTTCAATTTTTGTAGATCCAGTCCTTCAAATGATTGAAGGAGCAAAAGACACTGGAGCAGATAGAATTGAATTATATACGGAAGAATTTGCACATCAATATGGTTTAGGAAACAAAAAAGGAATTGATGCTTACGTAGAATCAGCTTTAAAAGCTAATGAGTTAGGACTAGGAATAAATGCTGGTCACGATTTAAGTTTGGATAACATTCAATTTTTTAAACAAAATATTCCAGATTTATTGGAGGTTTCAATTGGTCATGCTTTAGTTGCTGAATCTTTGTATTTAGGTTTTGACAATGTGGTGAACATGTATTTAAATAAATTAAAATGATATTACATTCAAGAATAGAAGGTGCTGGAAAACCATTTGTAATTCTCCATGGTTTTTTAGGTATGTCTGATAATTGGAAAACTTTAGGTTCTCAATTTGCTGAAGAAAGTTTTCAAGTTCATATGTTGGACATGAGAAATCACGGAAAAAGTTTCCACTCTGATGATTTTAGTTATGAAGATATGGCTAATGATGTAAAAGTATATTGCGATTATCATAATTTAGAAAACATTATTCTTTTAGGTCATTCAATGGGTGGAAAAACAGCTATGCTTTTAGCAACTTTACAACCAGAATTAGTAGAAAAACTAATTATTGCAGATATCGGTCCAAAGTTTTATCCTCAACATCATCAACCAATTTTAGCTGGTTTAAATGCAGTTGATTTTTCTAAAAAGCCAAGTAGAAGTGAAGTTGAGGAAACAGTTTCTAAATATATTTCAGATTTTGGAACAAGACAATTTTTACTAAAAAGCTTGTATTGGAAAGATAAAGAACAACTAGCATTTCGTTTTAATTTAGCTGTTTTTAATGAAAAAATTGAAGAAATAGGTAAAGCTTTACCTGAATCAAATAAATTTGAAAAACCAACACTCTTTTTAAAAGGTGCAAAATCTGATTATGTGTTAGAATCAGATTTTGAAACCATACATAACCATTTTCCAAATGCAGAAATTGAGACTGTTTCGAGCGCAGGACACTGGTTACATGCTGAAAATCCCTCAGAATTTTTTAATAAAACAATGGATTTTATTAAATAGAAAAAGTTAATTTACTATGCATGCATAATTTTTTTGTTAAAAAAATTGTAAAATTCATAATTTGTAGTAATTTTGAAGTATTGCTTTTAACAAATTCAAAAAAAAACTAACACATTAACTTTTATTATGAGAAAATTACTTTCTTTAACAATTTTTGCTTTGGCAAGCTCTACTGTTTTCGCAGGAGGATATAGAGTTAGTATTCAAGGTCAAAAACAGTTGGCTATGGGACACACAGGTGTTGCTGTAGTTAATAGTGCTGAAACAGCCTTTTTTAATCCTGCAGGTATGGCTTATTTAAAAGATAAGTTTAATTTATCGGTAGGTGGAAGTGCTTTGTTTTCAAAAACAAGATTTCAAAATTCTGAATATAATTGGAAAGCTTCCTCGGACAATGTAGGAACACCATTTAATGTTTATGCAACTTATAAAGTGACAGATTGGTTAACAGCTGGTCTAGCAGTCTATTCTCCTTATGGAAGCGCGGTAGAATGGGATCAAGATTGGCAAGGAGCACATTTGGTCAATAATATTGATTTAAAAGCCATTTTTGTTCAACCAACAGTTTCTATAAGAATTGGTGATGAATTCAGTTTTGGTGGTGGACCAATTTATGCAACAGGTTCTGTAAATTTTAATAGAAATTTATCAATCAATCCTTTGTTATCAGCAAATGGAAGTGGTTCTGATGTTACATTAGATGCAACAGGAATTTCTGCTTGGGGATATAATGTTGGTTTTATGTTTAATCCAAGTGATAAGTTAAGATTAGGTTTCAACTACCGTTCTGAAATAATAATGGAAGCTAGAGATGGTGATGCAACTTATGCTGATTTACCAGATTTTAACCAAATACCAAATACAACTTTTGATGCAGATTTACCTTTACCTGCTGAAGTTACAACTGGTTTATCTTATCAAGTTACAGATAAGTGGATGGTTGCTTTTGATTACAATTATGTAATGTGGAGTGCTTATCAAGCATTAGATGTTAAGTTTGCTAACGGTACAGAATCTTTAAACCCAAGAAACTACAAAAATTCAAGTACTTATAGAATAGGTACTCAATATGTAGCTAATGATAAGTTTACTTTTAGAGCTGGTTGGTACTTTGATGAAAGCCCTGTTCAAGACGGCTATTTTGCTCCAGAAACACCAAGAAATGATTCAATGGGTTATACAGGAGGTTTAACTTATCAAGTAAATCCAAAATTTGGAATTGATGTTTCGTTATTATATTTACATTTTGATGAAATTGATAACTCATACAATTATTCAACAGATCCAGTATCAGGAACTCCAAACCCAGATTTTGGAGGAACATATAAATCATCAGTTTTCTCTCCAGGTGTAGGAATAACTTACAGCTTTTAATTAAAAATTCTATTAAAAATGAAAAATAAATTTATATACTTATCTATTTTGGTTGCTGGATTAGTTTCTTGTGAACCAGAATTTGAAAATGAAGTAAACGCAAATTATACTGCTGGTGAAGCTGATTTCTCAACTTATGTTGCTGTTGGAAACTCACTGACGGCTGGCTATATGGACGGTACAGTTTCAAGAGGAAGTCAAGCAAATTCTTTTCCAAATTTATTAGCTCAACAATTTGCAACAGTTGGTGGAGGAACTTTTACTCAACCATCTTATGATGAAGATGTTAATAATTTAGGTGGTATCTCTGGTTTACCTGGCTTTAATACAAGATTAGTTATTAATGCTTCAGTTGGAGCTCCTCAATCATTAGCAGGAACATCAACAATTACATTAACTCCTCAAGCGACTGCTTATAACAATATGGGTGTACCTGGTGCAAAATCATTTCATTTATTAGCTCCTGGATATGGTAATCCAGCTGGTGTCGCTTTAGGACTAGCAAATCCTTATTATGTTAGACATGCAACCTCTAACACTTCAACTGTTTTAGGAGATGCAGTTTCAAAAAACCCAACATTCTTTACAAACTGGATTGGTGCAAATGATGTACTGTCTTATGCAACTACTGGTGGAATAGGAGTTGATAGAACAGGTAATCCAGATGCAACTCAATATGGTTCAAATGATATTACAGACCCTGCATTATTTGCTGGTGTATATTCAACTATTGTTGATCAATTAACAGCTAATGGAGCAAAAGGAGTTGTAGCTACAATTCCAAGTGTAACATCAATTCCTTTCTTTACTACAGTACCTTATAATCCTTTAACTGCTTCAACTTTAGGAGCTGGAAGTGTTCCAACAGGAGAAGCAACAATAAATGCATTGAATGCACAATTATATGGTCCATTGAAACAAGCCTTAACTGTTTTTGGAGCAGGTTCAAGGATTAATTTGTTAAGCACAACAGGTGGTAATCCTTTATTAATTAAAGACGAAACTTTAACAGATTTATCAGCTCAATTGACATTGGCATTTACTCCTTCATTAGGAGCACAAACTGCTGCTTTCTATGGTAGTATTTTTGGACAAGCACGTCAAGCGACAGCTGATGACTTAGTGTTACTAACTACAAGTGGTGTTATTGGTACTGCTCCTGCAGGAATACCAGCACCTTTAGATAAATATGGTATTACTTACCCATTACAAGATCAACATTTATTAATTCCTTCAGAACAAACTGCAATTGCAAATGCAACTAATGCTTATAATGCAGCAATCAAATCTATTGCATCTTCAAAAGATTTAGCTGTTGCAGACATGAATTTAATATTAAATAACTTAGTAGGTGGTTTACGTTCAGTAGATGGTTCTATTTATACTGCAAATTATTTTAGTGGTGCAGCAACTGAAAATAAAGTTTTATTCTCATTAGATGGTGTTCATCCAAATGCTAGAGGTTATGCAGTTATTGCTAATGAAATTATAAAAGTAATTAATTCTCATTATAAATCTAATATGCCATTTTTAAATCCATCATATTTCCCTGGAATTAATATTGTGGCTACAAATTAATTTAAATATAAAATTATTAAAAGAAGACATCATTTTTGGTGTCTTTTTTTTATCTTTAAAATAAAATTTAAATAATGAATTTACTTATCAAACTTCTAATTTCTACAATTGTAGTTTTTGTTTTAGCTCATTTTTTACCAGGAATAGCTGTGGCAAGTTTTTCAACAGCATTAATTGTAG
Source organism: Flavobacterium ponti (assembly GCF_042652765.1). Lineage (NCBI taxonomy): Bacteria > Pseudomonadati > Bacteroidota > Flavobacteriia > Flavobacteriales > Flavobacteriaceae > Flavobacterium > Flavobacterium ponti. The sequence goes on along the minus strand of NZ_JBHSGW010000002.1, from coordinate 300,825 downwards.
CAATAGTTTTAGCTCTATTGAATACGTTTTTAAAACCAATATTAGTTTTGTTAACTATTCCAGTTACTATTGTTACACTAGGCCTTTTTCTATTAGTAATTAATGCAGTTATAATAATGATTTGCGATAAAATGATTGATGGTTTTGCCGTTTCAGGGTTTTGGTATGCTTTATTGTTTAGCTTGCTTTTGTCAATAGGTCAGTCAATTCTGAATAATATTTTCGTAGAGAAAAGCTAAAATTTTATACAATTGAATTTCAATTAATTAAAAACTTGTTTGGGTTGTGAAATTTTTATAATTTTGCAACCCAATTTTCAATAGGAAAAAAAGACAAAATGAACATTACAAGAGAAAACGTTGATGCATTAAATGCAATAGTTACTGTAGCAGTTGCTAAAGAAGATTATTCAGCTAATGTGGCTAAAATTTTAGCAGATTATAGAAAAAACGCAAACATTCCAGGATTTAGAAAAGGTGCTGTGCCAATGAGCGTTATCCAAAAACAATATGGTAAAGCCGTTTTATTAGACGAAGTAAATAAGTTATTGCAAAAATCTTTAAACGATTACCTAGTTCAAGAGAAATTAGATATTTTAGGAAATCCACTTCCAAAAGTAACTGAAGATTTCAATTGGGACAAAGAAGATTATACTTTTGAATTCGAATTAGGATTAGCACCAGAATTTAATGTAGACTTAACAGCTAAAACAAAAGTTACTCGTTTTGTAATTGTTGCTGACGAAACTATGTTGAATGAGCAAATTGAACGTATTCAAAAACAATACGGAAAATTAATCCCTCAAGATAAAGTAGAAGAAGGATTTGATGTTTCAGGAACTTTCTCAAACGAAGAAAAAGGAATTGAAAATAGAACAACTCTTTCACTAGATATTTTTAAAGACAAAAAAACAGCCAAAGAATTCATAGGAAAAAAAGTAGGTGATGTTGTTGTTTTAAATACAAAAGGACTTTTTGATGATGACCATAAATTAATGGATTATTTAAAAGTTTCTCATGATGATGTTCATGGTTTAGATGTTGATGTAAACTTTACTATTGAGGAAATCAACGCAACAGAATTGGCAGAATTAAACCAAGAATTATTTGATAAATTATTTGGTGAAGGAAATGTAAAATCGGTTGAAGAATTAAAAGCAAAAATCAAAGAAGATGCTGAAGGTCAATTTGCTCAACAAGCAGATCAAAAATTCTTAAACGATGTTACTGAATCTTTAATTGAAAACACAAAATTTGATTTACCAGCAGAATTTCTTAAAAAATGGATTCAAAATGCAGGTGAAAATCCTTTAACGGCTGAACAAGCAGAAGAAGAATATGAAAAATCAGAAAAAGGTTTACGTTACCAATTGATTGAAGGAAAAGTAATTGTTGAAAATAACCTTCAAACAACTTTTGAAGAATTAAAAGCATTTACTTCTGATTTAATCAAAAAACAAATGGCTCAATTTGGTCAAGTAAATCCAACGGATGAAGAAGTTGATGGAATTGTGGCACGAGTTTTATCTAACCAAGATGAGATTAAACGTTTGTCTGAGCAAATCATGAGCGAAAAAATGATTAATCTATACAAAGAGAAAGTTCCTGCAAAAACAAAAGAAGTTTCTTACCAAGACTTTATTAAAGAAATGTATGGAGAATAATTTCTCATAAAAAATAATTATCTTTGAACGTCAAACTTTTGGGTTTGGCGTTTTTTTATTCTGATTGAAACTCAGAATTTGTATAACAATAATTTAATTATTCAAAAATAATATGAACTACGGAAAAGAATTTAGAAAATTTGCGACCAAGCACCAAGGCATAAATAATTTGTATTATGATAAAATTGTAAAACAAGTTACACCAACAGGAATGACTCCATACATTATGGAAGAACGTCAATTAAATGTTTCGCAATTAGACGTTTTTTCGCGTTTAATGATGGATAGAATTATCTTTTTAGGAACAGGTGTTGATGACCAAATTGCAAATATTGTTCAAGCACAATTGTTGTTTTTAGAAAGTACAGATGCTTCTAAAGATATTCAAATTTATATCAATTCTCCTGGTGGAAGTGTTTATGCTGGATTAGGAATTTATGATACTATGCAATTCATTAAACCTGATGTAGCTACTATTTGCACAGGAATGGCTGCTTCAATGGGAGCTGTTTTATTATGTGCTGGAGCTGATGGAAAAAGAAGTGCATTACCTCATTCACGTGTTATGATTCACCAACCAAGTGGTGGTGCTCAAGGAGTTGCTTCTGATATGGAAATCAACTTACGTGAAATGTTGAAATTGAAAGACGAATTATATCAAATTATTGCTAAACATTCAAAACAAGATTTTGATAAAGTATATAAAGATTCAGAAAGAGACTACTGGATGATTGCTGCTGAAGCGAAAGAATATGGTATGATTGATGAAGTGTTAGAAAGAAAATAAAACTGGTTATAGGTAATTGGTAATGGGTAACAGATTTGTCCATAATCATAACCAATAACTCATAATAAAAAAAAATGCCAAAAGAAGTACTAGAATGTTCATTCTGTGGAAGAAAAAAGCCAGAAACTAATTTATTAATTGCTGGTATAGATGCACATATTTGTGATAGATGTATTGAACAAGCTCACGGAATTGTAATTGAAGAAATCAAGCAAACAGGTCAATCGGAACTGTTAGCAGATTTAAATTTACTGAAACCAAAAGAAATCAAAACTTTTTTGGATGATTATGTTATTGGACAAGATCAAACAAAAAGAGTGATGAGTGTTGCTGTATATAATCACTACAAAAGATTAATGCAAAAACAAACCGATGATGATGTTGAAATTGAAAAAAGTAACATCTTAATGGTCGGACAAACAGGAACAGGAAAAACATTAGTAGCAAAGACTATTGCCAGAATGTTGAATGTTCCTTTAGCAATTGTTGATGCAACCGTTTTAACAGAAGCTGGTTATGTAGGTGAAGATGTTGAAAGTATTTTGACTCGTTTGCTTCAAGCAGCTGATTACGATGTGGAGAAAGCCGAAAGAGGAATCGTTTTTATTGATGAAATTGATAAAATTGCCCGTAAGAGTGATAATCCATCAATAACTAGAGATGTTTCTGGAGAAGGTGTGCAACAAGCTTTGTTGAAGTTATTAGAAGGAACGGTTGTAAATGTACCACCAAAAGGAGGAAGAAAACATCCAGACCAAAAATTTGTTGAGGTTAATACACAAAATATCTTATTTATAGCTGGTGGTGCTTTTGACGGAATTGAACGTGTAATTTCAAAACGTCTAAATCGTCAAGCTGTTGGATATAGTTCTTCTATTAATACAGACCAAATTGATAAGGACAATTTATTACAATATATTATTCCAAAAGATGTAAAAGACTTTGGTCTAATTCCTGAAATAATTGGAAGATTACCTGTTCTTACACACATGGATCCATTAGATGCTGATACGTTAAGAAGTATTTTGACTGAACCAAAAAACGCTTTAGTAAAACAATACAAAAAGTTGTTTGAAATGGACGAAGTGGAATTAGAAATCGAAGAAGGAGCGTTAGAATTTATTGTTTCAAAAGCATTAGAATACAAATTAGGAGCAAGAGGTTTGCGTTCACTTTGTGAAGCTATTTTAACAGATGCGATGTTTGATTTACCTGGTTCGGAAGAAAAAACGTTAATGGTAACTAAAGAATATGCAGAACAGAGTTTAAATAAAAATTTATTGCAACGACTCAAAGCTGTTTCATAAAATAAAAAATCCCGATTTAATTTTAAATCGGGATTTTTTTTAATTTTTATTTTACAAATCCACCACCACTTTTTACTTTTTCAGTTTCAATCGTTGTGTTTTCTTTCTCTAATTTGAGGTTTCCAAAATTATAACTCAATGAAATTCTAAATACTCTACTATCATTCTTTTCATAGAAGTTAGTGTTTAAGTTTGGAGTTGCAATTTGAGCTGTTATGCTATTTTGGTTAAATAAATCCATTGCATGAAGTCCTATTTTAAGATTTTTATTTAAAAATTCTTTTTGAAAAGAGATGTCAAATTGTTGGATAGGTTTTGTTACATCATAAATTTCCCAGTTTCCTGGAGGAAGAATATAATAAGTCATGCTGTTTCTAATGTCCCAAGGCAATAAAATTTGAGCTTCAGCAGCATAATTCCAAATGGGTTTTTGTTTGAATGGAAATTCATAACCGTCAATAGTTGTTTTGATATAATTTACACTTAAATAAATGTAATTCATTCGGTCAACATTATTCAAACGTTCCATGAAAACATCTTTTCCTTTAAAGAAATAATCTAATGGAATTGGAAAATTAGCAAATGCACTAAAAGTTTTCACTCTATCAAATTGTCTAAAAGCACTAGAACTTACTAATTCATTTGGTTCAGCACTAAAAACAAAGAAATTTTGATCTTTGGCAACGCTATAATTGGTTCCAACTTGTATATAATCTAAAGCTGTTATTTTAAAATCATAATTATCAAAAAACACAGGATTCAAAAGTAAATTTCCACCAGAACTATTGTATTGATCAAAGTTGCTTCCATTTGGATCTAAAGTATTATAATTAGGTTGTCTGATTTTTCTAGAGTAAGATGAACTTATATTTACTTCGTCAGAAAGTTGATATAAAACACTTGCATTTGGAAATAAATTGGTGTTTGAAAACTCTATTTTTGTAGCTGTATTGTCAACAATTCCTGTTCTATTCACATTAAAATCTTCTAAACGTAGTCCTAAAGTGAAATTGAATTTTTTGATTTTTTTTCTTGCTTCAGCATAAAAAGCCAAATTAGATTCTTCGTAATCAAAATCAATAATGCTTGTAATTGGATTGTTTAAATTATAATTTCCAATATTGTTCACGTCCAAATGATTGAATTTTCCACCAGTTGTTAATGAGAAATCATATTTTTGAAACGGAATGGTAAAATCATATTTCAAATAATAATTTAGTAAATCAAAATTGTTTTTGGTGATGAATGTACTGTTTGTATTGTTTTCTTTAGCTGTTGAAAATGAGTTTGGGTTGTTAGAAAAGAAATTAGAAAATCCAATAATATCTAACTTTCTTCCTAAGGTATCAAGTTTAGTTTTGTATTGCAGACTAACTTCATGATTGTTGGTTTTGTTTTTAGAAATTCCCTCATTATAATAATCTGGAATACTTGAACCGAAAGTCTGTGCATCAAATTCATTTCTGTTATTGCTTAAAGTAGCGTTGTAATTTAATAATAAATTTGATTTTTTTGATAATTTATAATTAGTTCCAATTCTTGAATAAAAATTACGATTTGTAGAAACAGTCAACCTTTCTTGTTGAATAGTTTCATCAGGATTAAACGATGTAAATGTTTGTCCGTTTTCTGATTTTTGTTCGCTTTCAATATAATTGTAACCAATCATGGTTTGCCAACTCAAGTTTTTCTCTTTTCCGTTTAATAAGATTTGAGGACTTGGTTTTTGGTATTTATTAAAATTATAGTTGATATTGAAATTAGCATTAATTCCTTTTAATCGAACAGAACTTGTTACTAAATTAATTACCGAACCACTTGCATTGGCATCAAATGAAGCACCAGGGTTGTAAATTAATTCAATGTTTTCAATAGCTTTAGCAGGAAGTGAAGAAAGATAATTTTTCAAATCATTTCCACTCAAAGAGTTTGGAGCATCGTCAATATAAACAACAATAGGTTTTCCGTTTAAGGTAAATCCTCCAGTTGGAGAAGCAACAACTCCAGGCATTTTTTTAATAGCATCCAAAGCAGTTCCTGAACTAACCAATGGATTGTCTTTGACATTTATAGTAGTTTTATCTGATTCAACTTTGATGTATTTTTTTCTATCTGTAAGAACAACTTCTTTTAGATTTGTCATTTTTTCAGTTAAAAGAACATCTTCTAAATTTATAGAATTGTTTGTTTCAGTGATTTCAAAAGAAATAACTTCTTGATTATATTCGTAAGTAAAAATGGTTAAGGTGTAATTTCCAGCAGCTAAATTTTCTGTAATAGTAAATTCGCAACCAGTTGCGTTGAAGTATTTATTATACAAGACTTCGTTGTTGACTTTTCGCTCTAAAGTATAAAAACGATCAATATTGTCGATTGAACAGTCGACTTTTTCATTAAAAGATTTAACTTTTATTGTTTTAATTGCTTCTTGTGCAAAACTTAAATTGCAAATAAAAAATAAGACAACTACAGTAAAATGTTGAATTACTGCTTTTTTAAATAATTTCATTAGATTTTGATTTGATTGATGATTACTGATAAGACTCACCTAAATCAAAATTGTTACAAAATTTTATTTTTTATTGTTGAGGTTGACTCACATCACATCTTCTAGAATTACAACCATATCTTGGTGTACTCGAGCAAGAAATTAAAAAAAGAGTAAGTAAAAATAAAGCAATAATTTTTTTCATAATTCAATTTTTAAGCATTCACCATTTGCATTCGCAATAATTGTTCCATATAATTTCTATCGTTAGAAAGTCGTGGAATTTTATGCTGACCACCTAATTTATCATTCTCTTTTAGCCAATCATAGAATAATTTTGGTCGAGCTACATTTAATACTAACGGATTTAAGGTCATGTTATTGTAGCGTTTTGCTTCGTAGTCAGAATTAAGGTTTTGAAGATTTTTATCTAAAAGTTCACTAAAAGTAGTAATGCATTCTGGTAAAGATTTAAATTCAATCATCCATTCATGAGCACCTTTGTTCTTTCCTTCCATGAAAATTGGAGCAACAGTATAATCGATGATTTCACAATTTAATTCTTTGCAAGTTGCAGTTAGAGCCATTTCAGTATTTTCTACCATCAATTCTTCTCCAAACACATTCAAATGATGTTTTGTTCTTCCAGTAACTCGAATTCTGTATGGATTTAAATTAGTAAAACGAATGGTATCTCCAATCATATATCTCCATAAACCAGAATTTGTAGTAATTACAACTGCATAATTTTTATTAATTTCAACTTCATTTAAACGAATTATTTTTTGAGTAGGTTGCCCAAAAGTATCCATTGGAATAAACTCATAAAAAATGCCATAATCTAACATTAAAAGCAAATCATTAGAATTATTTAAATCTTGCAAAGCAAAAAAACCTTCTGATGCATTATAAATTTCGTAGTATTGAAAATTATCTTTTGGAAAGAGCTTTTTATATTGTTCTCTATAAGGATCAAAATTTACACCACCATGAAAATAAACTTCAGCATTTGGCCAAATATCCAGCATGTTTTCTTTACCTGTTTGCTCTAATGTTTTGTTTAAAAGAACCATCATCCAACTTGGAACACCAGCTAAACTAGTTACATTTTCATTGATTGTTTCATTAATAATTGCAGGCATTTTGCTTTCCCAATCACCCATTAATGAAATACTACTGCTTGGTGTTGAACTAAATTCTGCCCAAATAGGCATATTGTCAATCAAAATAGCTGATAAATCACCAAAAAATGTATTGTTGTCTTCATATAACTGTTTACTTCCTCCTAAACGAAGACTTTTCCCCACAAATAATTGAGATTCTTCATTGTTATTTAGATACAAAGCTAATAAATCTTTACTAGCTTTATAATGACAATTTTCTAAAGCTTCAGCACTTACTGGAATAAATTTGCTTTTTGCATTTGTTGTACCACTTGATTTTGCAAACCATTTTATAGGTGTGTTCCAAAAAATATTTTGTTCTCCTTTTCGAGTTCTTTCAATAAGCGGTTCTAATTCTTCATAAGTTGAAACCGGAATTCTTTCAGAAAATGTTTTGTAATTGGTTATGGAACTGAATTCATATTGTTTTCCTAAAAAAGTATTTTCTGCTTGTTTTAATAGGTTGAATAATAATTCTTCTTGTACTTCATGTGGATATTTTAAAAACAATTCCATTTGATGAATTCGTTTTTTCAATAAGAAAGAAGCTATAGAGTTTATTATTGGAAAAGCCATTTTTTTAAACTGTGAATTATGAATTACGAATTACGAATTATAACTTTACCAAAAATAACAAATTTTGTTGAATATAAAACTTTAAACCAAAATCTTTACAAGAATGACATACGAAGGTGTTTTGACTAAAATGCAAACCGAAATAGGAAACCCAATTCAATATTATTTGGTTTTTGAAAATAGCTTTTTAAATGTAAATCAGTTAATTGGAAAAGAAACCGAAATAGTTTTTCAAGGCTATCAATGTTTAAATTGTGGAAAGCAAAAGAAAATTTTTCGTCAGGGATTTTGTTATGATTGTTTTATGAGTAGTGCTGCTGTTGGTGATTGGATTATGAAACCTGAATTGAGCACGGCTCATTTAGATATTGAAGATAGAGATTTAGTTTATGAAAAAAAGGTGCAATTGCAACCTCATGTTGTGTATTTAGCTTTATCGAGTGAAGTGAAAGTAGGTGTAACTAGAAAAACACAAGTTCCAACTAGATGGATTGATCAAGGTGCTGTTCAAGCTGTGCCGATTGTTGAGGTTCCAAATAGATATTTAGCAGGAATTACAGAAGTGGCTCTTAAAAATCATTTTGCAGATAAAACAGCTTGGCAAAAAATGCTAAAAAATGAAGTGTTACCTGTGGATTTATTAGTGGAAAGACAAAACACATTTGAATGGTTGCCAGAAGAAGTAAAACCTTATTTTGCAGTGGACCAACAAGTTTTAGATTTACATTATCCAGTTTTGCACTATCCAAAAAAAATAAGCAGTATTAATTTAGACAAAACACCTTCATTTTCAGGTAAAGTATCTGGAATTAAAGGACAATATCTCTTATTTGAAGATGGAACAGTTTTTAATGTGAGAAGTAATGAAGGTTATGTGGTGAGAATTAGTTTATAAAAACAAACCCTTTTCAAATCAATGAAAAGGGTTATTCTTTGTGTTTCGTATTTCAAACTTCGTACTTAATTTTACTCGTCTTTTTTCTTTTTGTTAAACAAATTGTTTAAACCATCTTTTACTTTGTCTTTTACAACCTCTTTCACTTCTTCCTTAACTTCTTCTTTTGTCTTAGGTGTTGAAGTTCCTGTAGAATCTGTTTTTGTTGGTAATCCTGCAACATTTCCTAATTGACTTAAACCTTGTCCAATCAGTTTGTCTTTTTGCTGTTTTAATAATTGTGTTATTAAATTAGTAGTTGCCATTTTTAAATCAGTTGTTAATTTTGGAGCTCCAAAACTTCCTGTCATTGCTGCATTAATCGGAATACTCTCTACTTTTTTAGCATCAGCTGGAGCTAATTTAGCAATCAAATTATTTATTTCTGTTCCTAAGTATTTTGTGGGAACATCAAATTTTATGTCATAGTTCATAGTTTGGTCAAAACCATGTGTTCCTCCAAGAGTTACTTTAATATCTTGGTATTTTAAATCTAGAGGTTTTAAATTTACTTTTCCATCACTAAAAGTTAAAGCTGCTTTTAAATCGTTTAAATTCAGTTTGTCTAAATTAATAAAATTCAAATTAGACGACAATGTAGAAAGTAATTTTGAATTCTTCTCATTTATAGTAGTTGATAAAAGTTGCCCCACTAAATCACCTGAAAGTGTTTTTAAATCAGGTGTCATATCGTTTGTTAACTTTCCTGATACATTTATAGTTGAATTTAATTTTCCATTTATAACACCAGCAATTGGTGCAATAGATTTCAGCATGTCTAGTTGTGTAAAAGCTTCTGAGATACCAACTTGATTTAATCCTAAATCCATTTTAAATGTAGGTACATTTCCTTTAGTTGAAACATTTCCTGTCAAGCCAATGTTTCCTCCAAAAATTCCCATTTTTAAATTATTTAAAGCAATAGCTTGATCTCTGACAACAAGATTTCCAGAAACATTTTTTAAAATTAGATTATCGTAAACCACATTGTTGGCTTTTGCCGAAATTGTGCAATCTAAGAAAGAAGGAATTTTTACTGGCTCTGTAGCTTTTTTACCTTCTGTGGTAGTTGTTGTACTTGGTTCCATAAAATCTGAAACCAATAGGTTATTAGAATTCATGTTGAAATTTCCTTTTAATACTTGGTTTTTAAACATAAATCCGTAGAAATTATCTAAAGCACCAGTTACTTTTAAATCAGATCCACCTGTTTTAGCATCAAGTTCGTTTAATTGAATTTTACTAGTGTTGAAAACAATTGCTGCTTTATTAATTTTGATAGGTTTTGCTAATTCTGGACCATCATAATTGAAACCAGTAATTGACATATTACCTGAACTTTGAATATTTTGATATTGTGAAGTTTCAACCGATTTCATATCAAATTTAGTAGCAACATCAGCTTTTAAAATTCCAGATAAAGGCATGTCTAATTGAACTGGATAAGCTTTTGTTACATTAGCTAAATTGATTGTTCCATTTAATTGAGCATCAACTAAAGCATTATCGAAATTTTTGATATTTGCTTTTACATTAAACACATCTTGATCAATAGCAAATGATAATTTATCTAAATTCACGTAAGTATCATTCATTAAACCCGTTTCATTTACAATATGGGTGTCAATAACAATGTTCTTAACTGCTTTCGGCAAGTCAGGATATTTAAACATCGCATTGTTAGAAGCTATTTCTATATTGAATTTTGGAATTGTAGTTTCGGTTAAACTTCCTTTTACAACTCCGTTAACTTTAAAATCACCCGAAGTTTGCACTTTGTCTAAATCACCAGAATAAGCTTTTGGAACCAAACCTAAAAAGTTTTTGAACGAAGAAGTTGGTGTTTTAAACTTCAAATCATAATCTTGACCAGCTTCAACCATTTGTAAAGAACCACTAAATTCTAAAGGCAATTGATTGATTAAGGCTCTATTGTCTTTAAATTCAAATTTCATTTTGTCTAAATCAATTCCTAAAACTGCATCTAATGTAATTCCAACATTATTCATCAGCTTATTTTTTTCCATTTCAAAGGAAAGTTTAGCTGTAGTTTCTGTGTCTAAATCTAATTTTTGTGCGGCAAAATTTCCAGTTCCTGAGTGATTGATACTGTCTAAAAGCATCTTCATGTCAGAAGCCTCGTCAATATAAGAGAGACGTAGATTTTCAATTTTATAATCCTGAATATTTAATGCAAATGGTTTGCTGTCGCTTTCACTTTCTGGTTTATCATCTTTTAAAGCAATATCGTAATTTCCTAAACCATCTTTATTGAAAATGATATTTACTATTCCGTTTTGTGAAGAGATACTTTCTAAATTTATAGTTTCAGTTGCATCTTTAAAAAGTTCTTTAATGCTCATTTTTAAATTTGTTTCACCACTATAAAACAATGTATCACCTTCAAAAGGAGCTTTGTTTATAATACTCAACTTGTCAATTGTAACATTAGCTAAAGGAAAACTTTTTAATAAACTTAAATCTACATCTTCAAAAGCAACTTTTGCATCTACACTTTCATTCAGTGTTTTTGCAATCATTTCCTTGATTTTATCTTTGAAAATAAAAGGAGCAGCCACTAATCCAATGATTAGTACTAACAAAGTTATTCCAGTGATTTTTAAAATTTTCTTTAGCATAACAATTTATTTAAGCGAACATTATTTAGACTTTTCTAATAAACAAATGTAATACCAAATTGAAAAAGAAAGTATTAAGATTTTAATAAATTTTTATAGAATTTAAACTAATCGATATTAAGTTCTTCGTTTAGATTTAACTTAAATTTTTTTCTAAAAAAATAAACAGCTAAATACATCAAAGGAGTGTCGAGTAGTGCAATTAAAATTTTGAAAGCAAAACCACTAATAAATAGTTTTCCAAAAATTTCCCATGGTAATATTTTGAATGAACAAAGAAGAAATAATACAGAAAAAGTATCTATTGCTTGAGAGGTAATAGTAGAAAAATTATTTCGCAACCAAAGCATTTTTCCTTTAGTCAGTTTTTTCCAAAAATGATAGACTTGAATATCTACATATTGTGCAAAAAGATAAGCAGTCATTGAAGCTAAAACAGCCAAAGCCGTTTGTCCAAAAACTTTTGTAAATAACTCATTATTCACGGGAGAACTCTCTATTGCTGGAACTTCATTGGCAATGAAGATTATTAAAAGAGAAAAAACAGAAGCAAAAATACCTGTAGTCACAACTTGATTTGCTTTTTTCTTTCCATAAATTTCTGAAATAATATCAGTGACTAAAAAAGTTATAGGATAAGGAATAATTCCTACGGAAATTTCAAAAAATTTAGCTCCAAAAAATGTGAATTCTCCAAAAGGATACCAATAAAAAAACTTTTGAAATATTAAATTTGAAACAACAAGTGAAGCAATAAAAATTCCTCCAAGGATGAAGTAGATTTTTTGAGCCAGTAGTTTGTCTTTAATATTCATTTTGTTTAATTTAAGGCAAATATAGTTAAACAAAATAAAAAGAATAAAAAAACCACTAATTTTTTGTTAGTGGTTCTTTTAAGCTGTAAATAATTGTATAAAGACTATTTAATATCTAATTCAAAAGGCATCATGGCTTGAACACCTTTGATGTTTTGAGCTCTTTTGATTTTTTCTAAAAGTAAATAACCCTCAGTTCCTAATTGTTCTTTTAATAAATCTTCTTTAGTTTTAAAAATTGAAATTCCTGTCATTCCAGCTAATAAATCTTCAAAATTAGTTTCATATTCTGGGTAATTTTCAGTTCTAAAATCTTTTACTTTTGCTAAAGTTACAGCATATTTAATAGCATCATTTAAACCTCCAATTTTATCTACTAAACCATTTTTTATGGCATCAGTTCCAGTCCAAATTCTTCCTTGTGCAATTGCATCTACTTGTTCAGTTGTCATTTTTCTGCCATCAGCTACTCTTTTTAAGAAAGTGCCATACACATCTTCAATGCTTTCTAAAACAACAGCTTTATATTCTTCATCTAAAGGTTCAAAAACACTATAACCACTTGCATTTTTATGCGTTTTAACTTGTTCAGCATTTATTCCAATATTTTTACTCAATTCAGTCATATTTGGTAGCATTCCAAAAACACCAATTGAACCTGTAATTGTACTTGGTTCTGCAAAAATATAATCAGAATTACAAGAAATATAATAACCACCTGAAGCAGCTAAATTACCCATTGATACAACTACTGGTTTAACTTTTTTAGTCAATTCAATTTCTCTCCAAATTAATTCAGAGGTTAAAGCACTTCCACCTGGACTATCTACTCTAAGTACAATAGCTTTTACGTCATCGTCTTCACGAGCCTCTTTCAAAGAACGATTTATAGAACCTTCTCCAATTACATTTACGCTTCCCTCACCACCTTGAATTTCTCCTTGTGCATATATAACAGCAATTGTATTATCAGCTGTAAAATTAGTGGAAGGTGAATCAGCTAAATCTGCATAATCAGAAATAGAAATTGTATTGTATTCTTCATCGTCTTTCACTTTTAATTTTTTACGAATCAAATCGTGATACTCATCTTCATAACCAATTTTGTCAATCATTTTGGCAGCTAAAGCCATTTGAGGAGTTCTTGCTCCCAAATTATCTGCAATGTTGTTTAAAGTAGATACATCAATTTTTCTACTTGTAGCAATATCTGTAACTATGGTTTCCCAAATTGACTGTAATAAAACGGTCATTTGTTCTCTATTTTCTGGACTCATTTCTTGAGCTAAGAAAGGTTCTACTGCACTTTTGTATTTTCCATGACGAATAACTTCAAATTTTACACCTGATTTTTCTTGTAAATCTTTCAAGTAAAGTACTTCTGAAGACAAACCTTTAAAATCTAATTCTCCTACAGGATTTAAATAAATTTGGTCAGCGACAGAATTCATGTAGTAATCTTTTTGGCTTAAAACATCAGAATAGGCATAAATGAATTTTCCTGATTTTTTAAATTCTTCAAGTTTGTTTCTAATGGCTTTTGATTGAGCTAATCCTAAAGATGATTCGTTTTTTAAAATTGAAATTCCTTCAATGTCTTTATCTTTCTTAGCAGCTTCAATGGCATCAATAACTTCACTAACACTTGCTTTACTTTTTTGATCCAATAAAGCCTCAAAAGGACTTGGTTCAAATTTTCCATTGTAATCCAAACTGATTTCAGATAAATCTAACTCGATAACTGAGTTTTTCTTTAATTTAGGTTTTCCATCACCACTTCCAGCCAAAGCTCCAATAATCAGGATGAAAAAGAAAAATATAAAACAGAATAAAAATATTCCGACTATAGTTGATAAAACGTTACTTAAGAATCTCATTTTTAATTATGTATTTAATGTGCTTATAAGTATGGTTTTTGGTAATAATGTTACAGCTTTTAAAAAAAATTAATTTCTTCTGAGATAAGCCGAAAATTGTTTGTTATTTTGCCATTGTATGAAATCACAAAATCAAATAATTTTATCATTAGGAAGTAATATTGGCAATAGGTTAGAAGCTATTGAATTATGTATTGCCACGATTCATAATGAAATTGCAACGGTTGTTAAGGTTTCAAAGATTTATGAAACTCCAGCTTGGGGTTTTGAAAGTGATCCTTTTTATAATTGTGCTATTGTAATTCATACGTCAAAATCAGCGCAAAAAATTCTTTCGCAGGTTTTAAAATTAGAAAAACAATTAGGTAGAACTCGTTCCAATGAAAAAGGATATCAAGCTAGAACTATTGATATAGATATTATTTCTTATAATGAAGATATTCTTGAATCTGAAAATTTGGAAATTCCTCACAAACAAATGCAAGATAGAAAGTTTGTTTTGTTGCCAATGAATGATTTGAATTTGGATTGGATACATCCTATATTAAAAAAATCAGTTTCAGAATTATTGCAAATCTGTGAAGATGAAAGTGATTGTAAAGTTGTTGAGAAATTAACATCCCCAATCGAAAAATTAAAGTTACAAGATTTCAATTACATTGCAATTGAAGGAAATATTGGTGCCGGAAAAACTACTTTAGCTACAAAAATTGCAGAAGATTGTAATGCAAAATTAGTTTTAGAACGATTTGCCGATAATCCGTTTTTGCCTAAATTCTATAAAGATCAAAATCGATATGCTTTTCCGTTAGAAATGTCTTTTTTAGCCGATAGATATCAGCAATTAACAGATGATTTAGCACAATTTGATTTGTTTAAAGATTTTATAGTAGCAGATTATCATATTTTTAAATCGTTGATTTTTGCAAAAGTAACGTTGCATGAAGATGAATTTCGTTTGTATAAAACCATGTTTGATATCATTCGAAAAGAAATGCCAAAACCTGATTTATATGTGTATTTGTATCAAAATACTGAACGACTTTTAAAAAACATTAAAAAAAGGGGAAGAAGTTACGAACAGGAAATTCCAGCAGAATATTTAGAAAAAATAAATCGAGGCTATTTAGATTATATCAAAACCCAAACCGATTTGAATGTTTTAGTAATTGATATTTCAGATTTAGATTTTATAAAAAACCAGAATGATTACGTCTATTTGTTGAATGAGATAAATGCTAAAGTAATTTAGTTTAGTCTTTTTTTCTTTTATTTTTTAGAATAATTCTCCCAATAAGCATAAATTGTAAAGCAGCAAGAAGTTTATAATCGCTTAAAGGATTATTGTCAATCCAATCTAAAGTCGTTACCAACATAACCGCAAAAGAAACAAGTAAAATAGTTATTGATAAAGGTCCTATTTTCATTAGTTTAGTTTTTGAAACAAATCCCAAATAACAATTCCAGCACTTACAGAGATATTTAAAGAATGTTTGCTTCCTAGTTGCGGGATTTCAATTACACCATCACTTAAATTGATAGCTTCTTGTTGAACACCTTTAACTTCATTTCCAAAAATTAAAGCATATTTTTTATCATTTTCAGGTTGAAAATCATTCAACATAATCGAATTTTCAACTTGTTCAATTGAATAAATGGCAACATTTTCAGCTTTCAGTTTTTCAATAACTTCTAAAACATCTTTTGCATATTCCCAACTCACTGTTTCAGTTGCACCTAAAGCTGTTTTGTGAATTTCTTTGTTTGGAGGAACAGCAGTTATGCCACACAAATATATTTTTTCAATTAAAAAAGCATCAGAAGTTCTAAAAACAGAACCAATATTGTGTAAACTTCGAATGTCATCTAAAATAATAATGATTGGAGTTTTTTCAGCATCTTTGAATTCTTCTTTGCTGATTCTATTTAATGCTTCGTTGGCTAATTTTTTCATTTGACAAAGATATTTTATTGGTTCCAAGTTTCAAAGTTTATAAAATTGTATTTTGCTATTGAAATTGAAATTGTCATTGATTTTTGTAACTTCGCAAGCATTACCTAAAAAATATTATTGTGGCTAAGAAATCAGCAAAAGAATCTAAACCAAAAGAAGTTAAAGAAACTCCTTTAATGAAGCAATACAACGGAATAAAAGCAAAATATCCTGATGCTTGTTTGTTGTTTAGAGTTGGAGATTTTTACGAAACTTTTGGAGAAGATGCTATTCGTGCTGCAGGAATTTTAGGAATTACTTTAACTAAACGTGGAGCTGGTTCTGAAACCGAAACGGCTTTAGCTGGTTTCCCACATCATTCCATAAATACCTATTTACCAAAATTAGTTAAAGCTGGACTTCGTGTTGCAATTTGCGACCAATTAGAAGATCCAAAAATGACTAAAACAATCGTTAAACGCGGTGTGACCGAATTAATCACACCAGGAGTTTCAATGAATGATGAGGTTTTGCAATCAAAATCAAACAACTTTTTAGCTGCTTTACATTTTGGAAAAATTTCAATTGGTATTTCGTTTTTGGATGTTTCTACTGGTGAATTTTTAACCGCTCAAGGAAATGAAGAATACATTGATAAATTATTGCAAAATTTTCAACCTAGTGAAGTATTAATCCCGAAGCAATTCAAATTAAAGTTTAAAGAAGTTTTTGGAGAAGATTATCACACTTTCTTTTTGGAAGATTGGATTTTTAAACAAGATTATGCATTTGAAAGCTTAACGAATCATTTTCAAACCAATTCACTAAAAGGTTTTGGAATTGAAGAATTGCATGAAGGAATTATTTCTTCTGGAGCAATTTTATATTATTTATCAGAAACCCAACATAATAAAATCCAACATATAACTTCTATTCAAAGAATTGCGGAAGATGCTTACGTTTGGATGGATAGATTTACAATTAGAAATCTAGAATTGTATCATTCTACGAATCAAAATGCAGTTACACTTTTAGATGTGATTGACAAAACGTTGTCACCAATGGGTTCGCGTTTGCTGAAACGTTGGTTGGCTTTACCTTTAAAAGATGCTGTTAAGATTAAAAGCCGTCACGAAGTTGTTGCTTATTTGAAAGACAATCAAGAAGTTTTACAAAAGATTCAAAACCAAATTAAGCAAATTTCTGATTTAGAACGATTAATTTCTAAAGTGGCTACTGGAAAAATTTCACCTAGAGAAGTTATCTATTTGAAAGATTCTTTAGATGCTATAATTCCGATAAAAGAATTAGCCCTTTCTTCTAAAAATGAATCCCTAAAAGTTATTGGAGATAGTTTGCATGCTTGCGAATTACTTCGAGAAAAAATAAAAACTACTTTAAATCAAGAAGCACCTGTAGCTATCAATAAAGGAAATGCAATTGCTTCAGGAGTAAATGAAGAATTAGATGAATTAAGAGCTATTTCTTCCAAAGGAAAAGGTTTTTTAGAAGATTTAGAACTTCGTGAAAGTGAAAAAACCGGAATTACTTCGCTAAAAGTTTCTTTCAATAATGTTTTTGGATATTATATTGAAGTCAGAAATACACACAAAGATAAAGTACCTGGAGATTGGATTAGAAAGCAAACTTTGGTAAGTGCAGAACGCTATATTACTGAAGAATTAAAAGAATATGAAGCTAAAATTTTAGGAGCTGAAGAAAAAATTCAGGTTTTAGAAAATCAATTATTTGAGCAATTAATTCAATGGATGGCAACTTACATAAAACCAGTTCAGTTGAATGCTAATTTGGTGGCTCAATTGGATTGTTTGAATTCGTTTACTCAAATAGCTATTGATCAAAAATTTGTACAACCTCAAATTGATGAAAGTTTTGATTTGGAAATTACTGAAGGTCGTCATCCTGTAATTGAAAGACAATTGCCTGTTAGTGTGCCTTATATTTCAAACAATGTCTTTTTAGATAATGAAAGCCAACAAATCATTATGATTACTGGTCCAAATATGTCTGGTAAATCTGCTATTTTGCGTCAAACAGCTTTGATTGTACTCTTGGCTCAAATGGGAAGTTTTGTTCCGGCTGAAGCTGTTAGAATGGGAATTGTAGATAAAATTTTCACTAGAGTAGGAGCAAGCGATAATATTTCCATGGGAGAATCTACTTTTATGGTAGAAATGAATGAAACAGCTTCTATTTTGAATAACCTTTCAGAAAGAAGTTTGATTTTGTTAGATGAAATTGGTAGAGGAACATCAACTTATGACGGAATTTCGATTGCTTGGGCTATTGCTGAATATTTACATGAACATCCCAATAAACCTAAAACTTTATTTGCAACTCATTATCATGAATTAAATGAAATGGAAGTTACATTTGATAGAATTCAAAACTTTAATGTTTCAGTAAAAGAATTAAAAGATACCGTATTATTTATTCGTAAATTAGTAAAAGGGGGAAGTGCTCATAGTTTTGGTATTCACGTAGCAAAAATGGCAGGAATGCCTCAAATAGTAATTCAGAAGGCTCAAAAGTTATTAAAACAATTAGAGAAAAAACATTCTTCTAATGAATTAATGGACATTAAGGCTGCAAATGATGAGTTACAATTGAGTTTTTTCAATTTAGATGACCCACTTTTAGAAGAAATTAAAGAAGAAATTGTTAATTTAGATATCAACACACTAACTCCTATGGAAGCTTTAATGAAGTTGAATGAAATAAAGAGAATGTTAGTTAAAAAGTAATCTGAAAATAATTATTTAGTTATCAAAAGGTTATGAAAAAGTTTTGTTTTTTTTGTCAAAAGTGCTTGTGAGAATAAAAATATGTTCTATATTTGCACTCGCAATACGGAAGTAGTATAGCAAGTTCTTGAAAATATAAAGTGAAAATAGGCTCATTTAGAGTGTGATTCTGTTCTACTTAATCTAGTCTTTTTTGAGTTTATCATAAACGCGAAAATAGCTCAGCTGGTAGAGCGCGACCTTGCCAAGGTCGAGGTCGCGGGTTCGAACCCCGTTTTTCGCTCAATAATATACCAATGGTTTTTTATTAAACCAAATGCTTGAGTGGTGGAATTGGTAGACACGCTGGACTTAAAATCCAGTGGGTAGTAATGCCCGTGCGGGTTCAAGTCCCGCCTCGAGTACTAAAAGCTTCAAACTAATGTTTGGAGCTTTTTTTGTTTATAACCTCTTCATTATTTTTTTAAAATCTTTATTTTTCTTGTTTTAAAAATTGTAGATTGCTATTTCATTTCTAAAAACAACTATGGGAACATTCGTCATTACAAAGAGAATAAGTGATATGTACAAATATGAATTTGTATCAAGAAAAGGAAAACCTATTTTTATAAGTAAAGATTTTGAACTACGATTTGAATGTGAAAATGAGATTGAAAATTTAAAGACAAAACTAGAAGATTGTTTTTTTATGCAATTTAAATCTACAAAAGGGAAATTTTATTTTAAAATTGTGTTGCAAGAAAAAGAAATTGCCATAAGCCGAAAATTTTCTACACAATTAATGATGCAAAAAAGTATTAATGAAATTATTAAATATGGAAATTTATCTGAAATTTTAGATTTCTCTGTAGAATTAGATGTTTTTAAAGATTAGTCTTTTTTATTTGTAAGTATAGTCTTTCTTAAAAAAGATAAATATAAAAAAAAGCCCCACATTGTGGAGCTTTATTTTTTTTGCTTTAGCGCTAATTATTTAGCAGCTTCTTCAACTTTAGCAGCAGCTTCAGTTCCAGCAGCTTCAACAGCAGCAGTAGCAGAGTCAGCAGCAACTTCAACAGTTTCAACAGCCTCTTCAGCAGTAGCTTCAACAGCTTCTACTGCGTCAGTAGTAGCTTCTTCAGTGTTAGCTTCAGTTTCTTTACAAGATACGAACATCATAGCAACTAATGCTAAGCTTAATACAACTTTTTTCATCTTTTTTATTATAAAAGGTTAATTATTAATTCGGAGCAAAGATATAAAATTTTTGACATGACAAAATATTTTTTCATTTTTTTTTCAAAATATTTTTACCCTTGAATTCCGCATGGTTTATTTACAATTTCCATGCCAAAATAAATTTCAATAAAATTTATTATTTCCTGATAGTTAATTCGTTAATGATGTTTTTGGCTCCAGCATATTTGTCAATAATAAATAATACATATCTAATATCAACCATAATATTTCTACAGATATCAGGACTATAATATATGTCACTCATTGTTCCTTCCCAAACACGGTCAAAGTTTAACCCAATAAGGTTTCCTTTTGCATCAATTGCAGGACTTCCAGAGTTTCCTCCTGTAGTGTGATTAGTAGCAATAAAACAAACTGGTAACTTTCCATTTTGGGCATAAGTACCATAATCTTTTTTGTTGTATAAGTCAATTAACTTTTGAGGTACATCAAATTCATAATCATTAGGAACATATTTTTCCATTACACCTTCTAAATAAGTCACAGGCTCATAATAAACGGCATCTTGTGGAGCGTAACCTTTTACTTGTCCATATGTAACACGAAGAGTACTGTTTGCATCAGGGAAAATTCTATCGTTAGGAAACAATTCTACAATTGCTTTCATGTAAGTTCTTTGCAAAGCCGAATTTTTTAAATCAAGTTCATTATATGTTGGTGCAATTTTTTCAAAATAAGCATCAGCTAATGATTTTACCAATTGAAATCCTTTGTCGTTATTCATTTTTTCAATTACAGATTTTGCATCACCACTTAATAACTCTTGTAATTTTGCATAACTTGTTAAGCTTGAAGTTGAATAAATTTCTTTAGCTAATGAACTAGCATTGATGTTTTCTAATGAACTTGGTAAAAACTGCTTAGGAGATTTTGTTGCATATAATTGAATTAATTGTTCAAAAACTTTTTCATCTACTTGTGCATTAAAATCTTTATAAGAATCTTCAAAACTTGCAATTAAGTTGTTTTTTCTATCATTAAATGATTGCTCTCCTTTTGAGTTATAAACTTGTTCTAACTGATACAATTTAAATCCAAAACTCAATAATTCTGTATTTCTTAAAACAACTTCACTAAAATAATCTCTTGCAACAGCATAATCTTTAATTGCAGCATAATTTTTTTCAAACTCTGAAAGTAAATTTCCATATTCTGCTTGTTTTCCTGCTTTTGCAACTCTTTTCATAAAATCAGCTTCAAATTTTTGTTTGATAGCTACTGCATTTGATTTTTTTAAACCTTTACTTTCACCAATCCATTTTTTCCAATAATTAGCAACACTTGCATATTTGGAAGCATATTGAATTTTAATGGCTTGATCTTTTCGCATAAAACCATCTTGCACTTTCAGAGCAGCATCTCTAATTTCAATTTTTGCTGGATTTAAATCATTTACTATTTGTTCTACTGCAAATGAAGGTAAATATTCTTGTGTTCTTCCAGGATAACCCATAACCATTGTGAAATCATTTTCTTTGATTCCTTTCGTTGAAATAGGTAAGAAGTGTTTTGGTTTGTATGGTACATTGTCTTTAGAATATTCTGCCGGACGATTGTTTTTATCAGCATAAATTCTGAATAATGAAAAATCTCCTGTATGTCTTGGCCAAACCCAGTTATCAGTATCTGAACCAAATTTACCAATTGAACTTGGTGGAGCACCAACTAAACGAACATCTTTATAAGTCTCTGTTACAAATAATAGATACTGATTTCCGTCAAAAAATGTTCTGATTTTATTTTCTTGCCAAGATTCTTTTGGTAATTTTTCGCTATAAAGTTGAATATTTTCTTGAATTTTCTTTTGTTTTTGCGCTTCGTCATTTAAAGCATCAACACCTTCCATGATTTTAGATGTTACATCTTCAATGCGAACTACAAATGTTACAACCATACCTTTATTAGGTAATTCGTCTTCCATTTTATAGGCCCAAAAACCATCTTGAAGATAATCGTGTTCCACAGTTGAGTGATTTTGAATCGCTCCATAACCACAATGGTGATTGGTTAAAATTAGTCCTTGTGGAGAAATAACTTCAGAAGTACATCCACCATTAAAATGAGGAACAGCATCTTTCAAACTAGAATTGTTGGCATCATAAATGTCTTTGGCTGAAATTTTCATGCCAAGCGATTTCATCTCACTTTCATTCATTCCGTTCAATAGAGAAGGAACCCACATTCCACCTTGTTGGGCTTGTGTTGAAATAACGAAAAGTAATAGTAGTAATTTAATATGTTTCATAAGTTTTGTTTTGATAAGTTTTGCAAGTTACGATTTTTGATTTTTTTTGAAATTAATTTAATGTTTCATTAAGAATGTGATTCATTATTATTGAAGTTGCTCCCTTATTCATTTGAACAAAAGTGCTACAAATATGACCTTTTTCGAATCTTTCATCTTCATTTTGAAGTAACAAATTGAAAGTTTCGTCTAATTGAATTTGATTTTGAATAGAAATACATCCATCCATATTAACCAAAGCAGTGGCTTCAGCAAAATGAGAATAATTTGGACCAATCACCATTGGAATTCCAAAAGTTGCTGGTTCTAAAATATTATGAATACCAGGATTGCCAAAGCCACCACCAACATAAGCAATATCAGCGTAAGAATAGATTTTAGTTAAAATTCCGATAGTGTCGATTATGAAAACATTGAAATCAGCTAACTTGTCATGCTGAACTCGTTTCAGCATCTCATCTTTTTCAGAAAACAAAATTGTTTTTTTCTTGATTGAATTTTTTAATTCTAGAATTTGCTCTTGTTTGATATTGTGAGGTGCTATAATGAATTTTACGTTTTCAGAAGAATTATTAATGTATTTAACTAATAATTCTTCATCCTTTGGCCAAGAACTTCCAATGACGATTGTTGTTTTATTATCCTTAAATTCTTCAATAAAATCTAATGAATTATCTCTTTCTAAAATAGAAACCACTCGGTCAAATCTTGTGTCTCCAGAAATTTTTACATTATTGAATCCAATGCTTTGTAATAACTTTTTAGAATTTTCATTTTGAACAAAAAAGTAGTCAAATGTTTTTAAAGCATTTCTATAAAAACCACCATACCATTTAAAAAACGCTTGATTTTCTCGTAAAATTCCAGAAATTAAATAGGTTTTGATGTTACGTTTCTTTAATTCTTTCAAATAATTAGGCCAATATTCATATTTGATAAAAAGCACCAGTTCTGGATGCACTAAATCTAAAAATTGTTTGGTATTTGATTTTGTGTCCAAAGGCAAATAAACGGTTACATCTGCAACTGTATTGTTTTTTCGAACTTCATAACCAGAAGGAGAAAAGAAAGTAACAACGATTTTATGAAAAGGAAATTTTTCTTTAATTTTTTCAATCACAGGTAAGCCTTGTTCATATTCACCTAAAGAAGCAGCATGAAACCAAATGGTTTTATCATTAGCATTAATTTTACTTTGCAATGTAGAAAAAACTGTTTTTCTTCCATCAACAAATAACTTCATTTTTGGACTAAAAAGGGCTAAAATTTTAACTACTTGCGATGCTAAAAACGTAATGAAATTATAAATAAAATACATTCTATCTTTTTTGATGGGCTAAAAATACGTTTCTTTTGTGATACTTTAAATTGTAAGGCAGAATTTCTTACTTTTGTATCACTTAATTTTATTTCCAATGAGAAAACTACAAATGGTTGACCTTAAAAGTCAATACGAAAAAATAAAAGATGAAGTTAACGCTTCAATTCAGGAAGTTTTAGATACAAATACATACATAAATGGACCTTTGGTTCACCAATTTCAAGCTGATTTAGAAAAATATTTAGGAGTTAAACATGTAATTCCTTGTGCTAATGGAACAGACGCTTTGCAAATAGCCATGATGGGATTGGATTTAAAACCAGGTGATGAAGTTATCACAGCTGATTTTACTTTTGCCGCCACAGTTGAAGTGATTGCATTGTTACAACTTACACCAGTTTTAGTAGATGTAGATATGAATAATATGAACATATCTCTTGAAGCAATTAAAAAAGCTATAACACCAAAAACAAAAGCCATTGTTCCGGTTCATTTATTTGGACGTGCAGCCAATATGGATGCCATTATGGAAATTGCAAACGAACATAATTTATATGTAATTGAAGACAATGCTCAAGCAATTGGTGCTGATTACACTTCAAAAGATGGTTCAAAAACTAAAGTTGGAACGATTGGTCATGTAGGTGCAACTTCATTCTTTCCCTCAAAAAACTTAGGATGTTACGGTGATGGTGGTGCGATTTTTACAAATGATGATAAATTAGCGCATACATTAAGAGGAATCGTAAATCATGGAATGTATGAAAGATATCATCATGATGTGGTTGGTGTAAATTCGCGTTTAGATAGTATGCAAGCTGGAGTTTTGAAAGCAAAATTACCACATTTAGATATTTACAATAAAGCTCGTCAAGATGCTGCCAGAAAATATTCAGCTGCATTGAGTGTTAATCCAAACATTTGGGCTCCAACTATCTGCGAAACTTGTGATTGCCATGTGTTTCATCAATATGTTATCCGAATCAAAAATGGAAAACGAGATGGTTTATTAGCACATTTACAAAGTAAAGAAATTCCATGTGCGATTTATTATCCAATTCCATTGCATAGTCAAAAAGCATATGCAGACTCACGTTACAAAGAAGAAGATTTTCCAGTAACCAATCAATTATGTAAAGAAGTTATAGCTTTACCAATGCATACTGAACTAGATGACGAACAAATTAAATTTATCACAGATTCTGTTTTAGAATACGTTTAATAAATAATAGTTTATGATTTTTGTTTTTAACTATAAACAACAAACCATAAACAACAAACATTAAAAATGAAAATAGTAGTAACAGGAGGATTAGGTTTTATTGGATCTCATACCGTAGTTGAATTACAAAATGAAGGTTTTGAAGTTGTAGCCATCGATAATTTATCGAATTCTTCAGAAAGTGTTTTAGAGGGAATTTTCAATATTACTGGTAAAAAACCCATTTTTGAAAAGTTAGATTTGCGAGAAAAATTAGCAGTTCAAGATTTTTTTAAAAAGCACAATGATGTAGTTGGAGTTATTCACTTTGCAGCTTCAAAAGCAGTTGGTGAAAGTGTTGAAAATCCATTGTTGTATTATGAAAACAACATTAATGCTTTGGTGTACGTTTTGCAAGAATTGACAAAATTAAATAAAGCAAATTTTATTTTTAGTTCTTCATGCACGGTTTATGGTCAAGCCGAAAAAATGCCAATTACCGAAAATGCACCCGTTCAATCAGCTATGTCTCCTTATGGAAATACAAAACAAATTGGTGAAGAAATAATTACAGACACTGCAAAAGTGACCAACTTAAATTCAATTTTGTTGCGTTATTTTAATCCAATTGGAGCTCATTCATCTGCTGAAATTGGTGAATTGCCACTTGGTGTTCCACAAAATTTAGTGCCATTTATCACACAAACAGCAATAGGATTACGTGAAAAATTATCGGTTTTTGGAGATGATTATCCAACTTCTGATGGAACAGCTGTTCGTGATTATATTCATGTTGTGGATTTAGCAAAAGCACATGTTGTGGCTTTGAAACGTTTATTGGACAATAAAAATTTAGAAAAAGTAGAAACGTTTAATTTAGGTACAGGAACAGGAAGTTCAGTTTTAGAAGTAATTAATGCTTTTGAAAAAGTTTCGAATCAAAAATTAAATTACCAAATAGTAGGTAGAAGAGAAGGTGATATCACTGAAGCTTATGCTAATACAGATAAAGCAAACAATGTTTTAGGATGGAAAGCACAGTTTTCTCTTGAAGAAGCTCTAGCCAGTGCTTGGAAATGGGAGCAGAAAATTAGAGGTTAAAAACAATAAAAAACCCAAATGAAATCCATTTGGGTTTTGTTTTTTTAAAAATTGGAAATGTTACTTCGTAACTTAGTCCATTTTATCATCCATTTTTTCTACACCAGCTTCAATGTCGTTTCCAACTTCAGTTGCTGTAGAATCTATAGCGTCAACTGTATTTTCTGCAGCTGTTTCAATGTCGTTTCCAACTGCTTCTGTTGCATCTTCTACTTTGTCTTGTGTAGTTTCTTTACAAGATACAAATGCTAGTGTTGATACAAATGCTAATGTCAAAATTGCTTTTTTCATAAATAAAATAATTTGAATTAATAATTTTTTATACTCAAATATATAAAAAACTATTTAATGTTTAAAAGTAAATTAGGATCTGGACAATTTGTTGAATAAAACTCAATTTCTCTTTGACTACAAACTCCCGGATAATCACCTGTTTTATTTTCTAAATTTTTTATAATTTGAAAATGTAAATGAGGAGCATAATCTCCGTTAATTGGTGGAGCTCCAAGTTTTGCAATGACTTCTCCTTTTTTTACAATTTGTCCGACTTCTTTACCAACTAAACTGTTTAAATCTAAATGACCATATAAAGTATAAAAAGTAATTTTGTCAATTGAATGTTCTAAAATTATCGTTGGTCCATAATCACCAAAAGCAGTATTATTCTGAAAACTGTGAATTTTTCCGTCTAATGCTGCCAAAACTGTTGTTCCAGCTTTTATCCATAAATCCAAACCAATATGAATGTTGCGTTCATCAGTAATTTCATTTTTGAAAACTGTACTTCTTCTGTATAAATTTCGTTTTTCTAAATAACCTCCAAAAGCTACTTTTGCCTTGTTATTTGATAAGTGATTTTCAATGAATTCTTCAAAAACAGTTACGTTAGTTAAATCTAAACCTAATTCATCAGTATGATTTGCTGATAAATCTAAAGCAACATAATCTGTATAATCAATTGATGCATCAATGACTTTTACATTTTTTTGTTCTCCAAGTAACTGTTCTAATTTTTTGTACATGTTTTTATTCTACTAATTCGCTGTATAATTTTTCAAAGGTTGCATCTAAATCATTACTAAAACCAGAATGTGGTCTTGAAGTTTGAATGCTTGAGCTTTTTATGGCACTAATCCATCTAAAGCGTTCATCTTTTTCAAATTGAGCAATGGGTCCACCTTCTTTTTTTCCTTCGCAAATATTTACTAAAGCATCAAGATTAATTTTAAGCAAATCCAAATCAAATTCTGAGCAAAAAGCTTTTATTTTTTTAGAGGGAATATGGTATTTAATTCGCAAATATTTTTGACGCTTTGAGTAAAGCATCAAACCAACATTGATAAATTCTTCGCGTTCTACTTTCGGTACGACACGAATTACAGCATATTCATATAAGTGTTTATCGTGCATCTTGAGCTTGTTTTAAAAATAATTCAGCGTTTTGTAATCTGATTGAAAGAAATTGAAAGTACACTTCCTTAATTTCTGAAGGAGAAATGTTCTGTTCTTCCCAAATTAACCAATCTTCCGGAATTTGATTGACTATTTCTTTCAGAATGATATCATTTAATTTGGAAGTAAATTCTTGATGAGCTTCAACTAATTTACTTGCTTTTGGCAATAAAACATGATCTTTAATTAATGCAAATGGTGTTTTTGCAGTTGCTTCCCAATTCGTCCAAGAATGATGAAAATAAAAAGATGCACCATGGTCTATTAGCCAAAGTTCTTTTTTCCAAATCAATAAATTGGTGTTTTTGAAAGTTCGGTCAACATTAGTGATAAAAGCATCTAACCAAACTATTTTTGAAGCCAACAAAGCATCACAATCATTGGCAGCAGCATCATAAGTTAAAGCTCCAGATAAAAAGTGTAAGCCCAAATTTAAACCTTGACTAAACTTCAATAAATCCTGAATCTCTTCATCGGCTTCTGTTCTTCCAAAGGCTTCATCCAAATTAGCGAAAACTAACTCAGGAACTGGTAATTCAAGGTATTTTGCAATTTGTCCACCTAAAAACTCTGCGATTAGTGCTTTTACTCCATGACCAGCTCCTCTAAATTTCAAAACGTATTTAAAATCATCATCTGCTTCCGCTAAGGCTGGTAAAGAACCACCTTCTCGTAATGGAGTTATATATCTTGTGACATTTACAGTTCGTAAATCTAAATTCATAAATAGAGCCTTCTTTTTTACAAAGATAGCCAAAAAAAAACTCCGATGTTTTAATCGGAGTTTTGAAGTTTTTTTAATTTATGCAGAATGAGTTTCTACATCACGGTTAATTTTATTCACTAATCCAACCAATACTTTTCCTGGACCAACTTCTGTAAAACTTTTTGCTCCATCAGCAATCATTTGATTAACCGATTGTGTCCATTTTACAGGTGCAGTCAATTGAATGATTAAGTTTTTCTTAATCTCTTCGGCATCTGAAACAGCATTTGCAGTAACGTTTTGATACACTGGACAAATAGGAGTAGAGAAAGTAGTGGCTTCAATAGCTGCAGCCAACTCTTCTCTCGCTGGTTCCATCATTGGAGAATGAAATGCACCGCCAACTGGTAAAATTAAAGCACGTTTGGCTCCAGCTTCTTTCATTTTTTCACAAGCTTCTTCAACAGCTTTATATTCTCCAGAAATTACCAATTGACCTGGGCAATTATAATTAGCTGCTACAACGATTCCATCAATAGAAGCGCAAATGTCTTCTACAATTTTATCGTCTAAATTTAAAACTGCTGCCATTGTAGAAGGTTTAATTTCACAGGCTTTTTGCATAGCTAAGGCTCTTTGTGAAACTAATTTTAACCCATCTTCAAAAGATAGTGCACCGTTAGCAACTAAAGCAGAAAACTCTCCTAATGAGTGACCAGCAACCATTTCAGGTTTAAAATCTATTCCTAATGTTTTTGCTAAAATTACTGAATGTAAAAAAACCGCTGGCTGGGTTACTTTAGTTTCTTTTAGTTCTTCAGCAGTTCCTTCAAACATAATGTCTGTGATTCTGAATCCTAAAATTTCATTGGCTTTTTCAAATAGTTCTTTGGCTAATGCCGAATTTTCATATAAGTCTTTACCCATTCCTGTGAATTGAGCTCCTTGACCTGGAAATACGTATGCTTTCATATTTTGAATTTAAAAGTTTAAAAGGTTATGAGTTTAAAAGTTGAAATCAAAACCTATGCAAAATTAAACTTTTTCGACATAAAAAAACCTTACAAATCCTAAAATGTGTAAGGTTGTATATTTTTGAATGTTAAGATTATGCTTTAACTAATTGTAAATCAATAACAAGTTTTACATCTTCACCTACTAAAACACCACCAGTTTCTAAAGCTGAATTCCAGTTTAAACCCCAATCTTTACGGTTGATTTTGCTTTCGATATTCATTCCTACTTTGGTATTTCCCCAAGGATCTTGCATCAAACCACTAAATTCTACAGGAAGTTTTACTTCTTTTGAATTTCCTTTCATAGCTAAATCACCAATTAATTCATATTGATTTTCATTTATTTTATTAAATGATTTTCCTTCAAAAGTTAATTTTGGATGGTTTTCAGCATCAAAAAAATCACCACTTTTTAAGTGATTGTCTCTGTCTGTATTTCTTGTATCAATTGAATTTATATCAGCTTCAAAAGAAATTTTAGCTGTTGTAAAATCGTTTTCTTCTGTTTCAACAGTTCCATCGTATTTGTCAAATTTACCTGAAACATTTGTGAACATCATGTGTTTTACTTTAAAACCAATTTCTGAATGTGTAGGGTCAATTGCCCATTTTGTAGTTGCCATAGTATATGTTTTTTAATTAATTTATAATTACATTACAAATTTACAACCAGTTGTTTAGCTTATCACTTAACCTAGATTAAGAAATTATAAATCTATTTCTTTGACGATTTCTAATAACTCATTTTTCAGATCTACATTGATAATTCCGTTTGCATTATCAAAATTTTCATAAAAACTAGGAAGAGAAAAAGTTCCGACTAAGTTAGCATCATGTCTTGGGAATCTATCTTTTGATATGTCTAAAACCGATTTTCCACCACGAGCACCAGGAGAAGTTGCCATCAAAAGCATTCTCTTTCCTTGAAAAACTTTCCCGTTTATTCTTGAAGTCCAATCTAATATGTTTTTAAAAGCAGCTGTATAATTGCCGTTATGTTCTGCCATAGAAACAACTAATAAATCTGCTTCTGCTATTTTATCTAAAAAAGCTTGAGCTTCTTTGGGAAAACCATTTGCTTCTTTATCTACTGAAAAAACAGACATTTCATAATCATTCAAATCTAAAATTTCAACTTTAGCATTTTCAAATAAATTTGCTGTATAAGTTGCTAGTTTTTTGTTGATTGAATTTTTACTAGATGAAGCACCAAAAGCAATAATTTTTTTATCCATTTATTTGTTTTTATAATAAGTTAATGCTCCTGAAGGACATTTTTCAATAGTTGAAATTATTTTTTCTGTGGTAGAATTCTCTGGAGTAATCCATGGTTTTTCTTTAGGTTTAAAAACATCAGGATTATTTCTAACACAATTTCCTGAATGAATGCATTTTCCTGATTGCCAAACAATGGTTACTTCACCATTTGTGTATTCTTTAGTGATGTCTTTTGGATCCATAATTATATAGTTGTATTAATTATTATTTGATTTTTTAATATTTTAGAAACAGGACATTTTTCAGCAATAATTAACAACCTGTTTTTTATATTACCTTCAATGGTTTTTGGGAAACTGATACTTCGAGTAATTGTTGTTATTATTTCTGTATCCGTTTTTTGAGATAAATTTAGTGAAATATTTATTTCTGGAATATCCCAACCTTTTCTGTCGATGTACATACGTAAAGTTGATAAAGTACAACCAGCCAAAGAAGCCAAAAGAGTAGAGTGAGGATCTGGTCCTAAATCTCTACCACCAATACTTTCAGGTTCGTCCATTATCAAATTACCATTTCTCCAAGTAATGGTACAATGATATTTTTGAATACCAATTTGTCCAATAATGTCATTTTCTAAAAGTGTAGTTTCCATTATAAAATATCTTGAAATTCAGGTGTTTTATCAATTACGCTTTTTGTAAAAGGACAAAGAGGAATAATCTTAATTTCTTTTTCTCTAGCAAATTCAACGGCTTTCTCAACCATCATTTTGCCAAAGCCTTTTCCTTCAAATGCATCATTCACTTCAGTGTGATCAACGATAATTTTATCAGTTCCTGCGAAAACGAAAGTCATTTTAGCGACAATTTTACCATCTATTTCAATGTAGAAAAAACCATTTTTATTATTTACTTCTATCTTTACTTCTTGTTTCATAGTATAAAATTAGGGAAACCTTTTCCTAATTCATAAATTAAGAAAAGGTTTTGGTTAATTAGTGCTCCATTGGGATTTCCATTACTAAAAATTTTGAAGCTGTGTTTGCTTTTATTTCTAGTTCAGTTGTTTCCCAAATTCCGATTGCATCTCTTTTTTCTAATTTTTCACCATTTACTTCTATTTCTCCTTCAATGTTCATGATATAAAATCCGTTTCCTTCTTTTTTAAGGGAAAGTTTTTTAGAAAAATCGGCATCAAAATCACTTAAATAAAACCAAGCATCTTGATGAATCCAAACACCTTCATCATCTTCATTTGGAGATAAAATTTGCGCAAAATCATTTTTTTGTAACGATTTATCTAAAGTAATTTGTTGATATCTAGGTGTTACATTTCTAGTTTTAGGAAATAACCAAATTTGGAATAATTTTGTTTGTAAATCTGGATTTGGATTGAATTCACTGTGTTGAATTCCAGTTCCAGCACTCATTACTTGCACATCACCTGTTTTAATCGTAGCTGCATTTCCCATACTGTCTTTATGAGCCAAATCACCTTCTAATGGAATTGTAATGATTTCCATATTGTCATGAGGATGTGTTCCAAAACCCATTCCTGCAGCAATTGTATCATCGTTTAAAACTCTTAATGTTCCAAATTGTACTCTTTCTGGATTATACCAGCTTCCAAAACTGAAACTGTGAAAAGCATTCAACCAACCATGATTGGCATTTCCTCTTGTATTTGCTTTGTGTAAAACTGTATTTTTCATAATGTTATAAATTTAGTAATTTTATAATACAAATTTACAATCGACAACAACCAAAGACACTTAATCTAGATTAATAAATATTTATATAATTTTTTATTAAAATAAATGTTATATTTACTTATCTATAAATCAATAACTTAAAATTAAATATATGAAAACAAAATTACTTAATGAGAATGAAAAAATTGCTGTTTCGAAAATTAATAATTGGTTTGAAACTGTAGATTTTACAGTGACTAATAAATTATGGTTATTAGTAATTGGAATTATTTTTTCCAATTCTTCTTTAATTGCTCAGCAAAATAATGGAATTTCACCTTTTACAATATTTGAACAGGTTGTGCCAAATGCTTACGCAAACACAAGTGCAGGTTCTAGTTTTACGGGACCATTTGCAAATTCTCCACGAACATATCAGATTTTAATTGCTGCAAGTGAACTAACAAGTTTGACAGGAAAGCATTTAGTTTCTATATCCTTTAGAAATTCAGGAACAATAACTACTGATTGGCCAGCTTCTAATACAACTTATAACAATTATGATATCTATTTAAGTGGTTCTGTAAATCCAGCTGATCGAAGTTTTACTTTTGCTCAAAATGTTGTGGGCACTCAAACACTAGTAAGATCTGGTAGTTTAACAGTTCCAGCTGGTGCACTAACTATTGGGTCAAATCCTAATAATTTTAGTTATGATATTGTTTTCACTACACCATGGTTTTATGCTGGTGGAAATTTATTAGTAGAAATTAGGCATGATGGTTCGTCAGGAACTTCAAGAAGTGTAGATGCTGCAGGGACTTCTTCTCCAGGTTATGCTTCTTTATATAGTGCTTGTTGGGAAAGTGGTTACACACCAACCTCTACAACTAAACAAGGAAATTTTGTGTCAGTAAATTTTAAAGCGGATGATGCTTTGAAAGTTGAAGAGTTTAATAAAAATGAATTATCAGTTTTTCCCAATCCAACATCAGAAAAATTGTATATTGAATCTGAAATTCCAGTTTCAAACATAAAATTATTCAATATGCTTGGACAAATTGTTTTAAATCAAGATTTTAATGTGCAGAAAGGAGAAATTTCTTTAAGCCAATTAAGTATAGGAACTTACTTGTTACATGTTGAAAGTGAATTTGGAACTGAAATAAGAAAGATTATAAAAAAATAATAAAAGTATCCATTTAAATAAAACTGCTTGAATTGTATTTCGAGCAGTTTTATTTTTTTAACATCTTAGCTTTCATCTTACTAAAAAATTCAGGTGTAACACCAATATAAGAAGCGATTTGTTTTTGAGGTACTTTTTGAATTAAAGTTGGGTATTTGGAACAAAATTTTTCAAAACGTTCTTCAGCAGATAAACTCAAATTATCCATTAATCGTTCTTGATGAGCTACTAATGAGTTTTCGGTTAAAATTCTAAAAAAACGTTCTAATTTTGGAATCTGATGGTATAATTCTTCTTGATTTTCTTTGGAAAGTAAAGCAACTTCTGCATCTTCATTCACTTCTATGAATAAATTACCTGGTTTTTGAGAAATTAAGCTATACATGTCTCCAATCCACCAGTCTTCACAAGCAAATTGGAGAACATGTTCAACTATATTGTCATTAATATTAAAACTTCTTAAAATACCAGATTTTACAAAATAAGAATGTTTACAAATTTCTCCAGCATGCAGTATTACAGTTTTTGCTTTGTATTTTTTTAATTCAATTTTAGACAGAATTAATTCTTTCTCTTCATCAGTAAGAGAAAGAATTTTTTCTATATTTTGAATTATTAAAGCCATTTATGCATTAACTTTTATTAAAGAAGCCGTTGATTTTGCTCTTTCCACAATTTCTTCGATTGGAGTTTCTAGAGAATCATAAGATAAAACAACTCCCATTCTTCTGTAAGGTCTAGAAGTTGGTTTTCCAAATAATCTAAAATCAGTTTTTGGTAAATTAGCTACATTTTCAACACCAGTAAATGTTGGGTTATTTGAATTTTCTGAAGCTAAAATTACAGCACTTGAGCCATTCTTTTCTAATGTAATTTCGAAAATTGGTAAGCTTAAAATAGCACGAAGATGTAATTCAAACTCATTGAAGTTTTGTGTATTTGCTAAAGTTACCATTCCAGTATCATGAGGTCTAGGAGATAATTCAGAAAAATAAACACCTTCATCAGTCAAGAAAAATTCAACACCAAAAAGGCCAGCACCACCTAAGGCTTCCGTTACTTTTTTTGCCATATCTTGAGCTTCTTCTAAATCCTTATTTGAAACTCTTGCAGGTTGCCAACTTTCTTGATAATCACCACGTTCTTGTCTGTGACCAATTGGAGCACAAAATAGAGTAGGATTGTTGTTCTGAGTTACGGTTAATAAAGTAATTTCTGAATGAAAATTCACAAAAGCTTCAACAATTACTTCCACAACATCACCACGAGAACCTTCCACAGCATAATTCCATGCTTTTGCGATATCTTCATTGGTTTTAATGGTAGATTGTCCTTTTCCAGAAGAACTCATTAATGGTTTTACAACACAAGGCATTCCAACTTCTTGAACCGCTTTTTGTAATTCTTCAGCAGTTGTTGCATATCTATAATTTGCTGTTCTTAAACCTAAATCTTTAGCCGCTAAATCACGAATAGCTTTTCGATTCATGGTGAAATTTGCTGCTTTGGCAGAAGGAACAACAGTAATTCCTTGTTTTTCATACTCATAAAAACGTTCTGTACGAATAGCTTCAATTTCTGGAACAATAAAATCAGGTTGGTGTTTCGCTACAATTTTGTCTAATGTATCTCCATCTAACATGTTTATAACTTCAAAGCCATGAGCTACTTGCATTGCTGGTGCGTTTTTATAACTATCAACTGCAATAACTGTTTGACCAATTCGTTGTGCAGCAATGACGAATTCTTTTCCTAGTTCACCTGAACCTAATAGTAGTATTTTATTATTCATTTTTGTTGTAATAAAAAGCCCCAAGTTTCCTTGAGGCAAATATGTTTATGCTAATGCTTTTTTAATTCTTCGTAATGCTTCTGTTAGTTGTTCCTCGCTTGTAGCATAAGAAAAACGGATGCAGTTTGGGTTCCCAAAAGCTTCACCTGTAACTGTTGCAACGTTTGCTTCAGAAAGTAAATACATAGCAAAATCGTTAGCATCTTTAATTTCAGTTCCTTTTAATGTTTTTCCAAAATATTCAGATACATCTGGGAAAACATAAAAAGCTCCTTCAGGTGAATTGATTTTTAACCCTGGAATTTCTTGAATTAATCCAACCACTAAATCTCTTCTGCTTTTGAAAGCGGCAACCATTTCGTTTAATACTTTTGGATCAGCATCAACAGCTGCAATGGTAGCTCTTTGTGCAATTGAATTAGCTCCAGAAGTCACTTGGCCTTGCATTTTTGTACAAGCTTTTGCAATAAATTCTGGTGCTCCTATATATCCAATTCTCCAGCCAGTCATGGCAAATGCTTTGGCAACACCATTAACTGTAATGGTTCTTTCAAACATGCCTGGAATGGATGCTATACTACAAAATGTTCCTGAAAAGTTGATGTGTTCATAGATTTCATCAGAAACTACAAATATATTTGGATATTTTTCTAATACTTTTGCTAAAGCAGTTAATTCTTCACGGTTGTAAACAGAACCACTTGGGTTACATGGACAACTATACCAAACCATTTTTGTTTTTGGAGTAATTGCTTTTTCTAATTGTTCAGGTGTGATTTTAAAATCACTTTCAATTGTTGTTGGCACTTCTACAGGAATTCCTCCAGCCATTTTTACAATTTCGAAATAAGAAACCCAATAAGGTGCTGGTAAAATTACTTCGTCACCATCATTAATCATACATTGAGCAATATTGTATAATGATTGTTTTGCACCAGTTGATACAACAACATTTGCAGGTTTGTAATCTAAGTCATTATCTCTTTTGAATTTTCTACAGATAGCTTCTTTTAAATCTGCGTAACCATCAACTGGAGAATAAGTTGAATAATTTTCATCAATAGCTTTTTTTGCAGCTTCTTTGATAAAATCAGGTGTATTGAAATCAGGTTCACCTAAACTTAAACTGATAATGTCTTTTCCTTGAGATTTTAATTCTCTTGCTAAAGCTGCCATAGCTAAAGTTTGAGAAGTTGATAATTGGTTAATTCTGTCTGATAATAAATGATTCATTGTAGAGATAAATGAGATTAAATAAAGAGACGCGAAGTTAATCGCGTCTTAATTTTATACTAATTGTGGTTTCTGTCCAAGTTCTTTTAAGTGCTTAAAATGCGAATATAAAGCACTTCTAAAAGTTCTGAATTCGTAATAAGGTAACTCAAATTCTTGAGCTGTTTCTTTTACAATTTTAGCTATTTTATCATAATGAATATGACTGATATTTGGGAAAATGTGGTGTTCAATTTGGTGATTTAATCCACCTGTGTAATAATTTACTAACCAGTTTTTAGGTGCAAAATTGGCTGTTGTAAATAATTGGTGAATGGCCCAAGTGTTTTCCATTGACATATCTTCACTAGGAGAAGGAGTAACAGTATCTTCTACAATATGTGCTAATTGGAAAACAACACTTAAGATAACTCCAGCAGTATAATGCATTACTACAAAGCCTAATAAAACTTTCCACCAAGTAATTCCAATAACCATAGGAATCACTAACCAAATTGAGAAATAAATTACTTTTGTAATCACTAAAGTTGTCCATCTTACAGAAGGTTTTTTCCATTCTCCATACGATAATTTTCTTTTTAAATAACGTTTCATTTGAAGAAAATCTGTAGTGATTGCCCAATTGAATGTTAATAATCCATATAAAAATACAGAATAAATATGTTGGAATTTATGAAAGTATTTCCAATCGGCTTGTTTGGTAAAACGCATTACTCTTCCTGCATCTAAGTCTTCATCATGACCGTGAATGTTGGTGTAAGTGTGATGTAAAACATTATGTTGCACTTGCCAGTTGTACACATTTCCAGCTAAAATATAGATGCTTCCACCCATAATTTTGTTTAACCAGCTTTTAGAAGAATATGAACCGTGATTTCCGTCGTGCATTACGTTCATTCCAACACCAGCCATTCCTATTCCTATTACAACATTAAGAAGTAAATAAGTCCAAAAAGGCATGTCCATTGCTAATAGGAAAAAATAAGGTGTCAAAAAAATAGCAAACATAATTACAGTTTTTAAATGTAACTTCCAGTTTCCTGTTTTTTGTATTTTATTTTCTTTGAAATATTCGTTAACTCTCTTATTTAGAGTTCGAAAGAATTTCATAGAATCATTATTTGAAAATGTAGGTGAATTTGAATTCATAATAATATAATTAAGCGTCAAAGATAAATATTATAATTTTTTCAAATATGATATTAGTCATTTTTTATTGGTTAAAAACACTATTTTTGTAAAAAATTAACTTTATGGAAGAAATTTTAAGACAATTTCCCAATTTAACTCCAATACAAATTGAACAGTTTGAAAAATTACAAGCTTTATATGAAGATTGGAATTCGAAAATAAATGTCATTTCTAGAAAAGATATTGATGAATTATATACAAGACACGTTTTACATTCTCTTGGAATTGCAAAAGTGCAACCTTTTGAAAAAGGAACTTATATTTTAGATGTTGGAACTGGTGGAGGTTTTCCTGGAATTCCATTAGCAATTTTGTTTCCAGAAACGCGTTTTTATTTGATTGATGTGATTGCCAAAAAGATTAGAGTTGTTAATGAATTGGCAAACGCTTTAGATTTAAAAAATGTCAAAGCCGAACAAATGCGTGCTGAAAACGTTAAAGGAGATTTTGACTTTATAGTAAGTAGAGCCGTAACCAATATGCCAGATTTTGTGAGTTGGATTAAAGATAAAATTAAAAAACAAAATAAACACGAACTTAAAAACGGAATTTTATATTTAAAAGGTGGTGATTTAACCGAAGAATTAAAAGATTTTCCAAAAGCAACAGAATACAATTTATCCGAGTATTTTAAGGAAGATTTTTTTGAAACTAAAAAAGTAGTGCATTTGCCTTTGAAGTTTAAAGCTTAGAAAGTACGAAATACGAAGTTTGAAGTACAAAATAGTCAAGTTAAATATAAAAAAAGGGTTAAGAAAAACATTCTCAACCCTTTTTTATTACGTATTTTATACTTCAAACCTCGTACCTCAAAATTATTCTCCTAAAAACGGATATCTATAATCTTCTGGTGTAACGAAAGTTTCTTTGATTGTTCTTGGAGAAACCCAACGCAATAAATTTTGCATAGAACCAGCTTTGTCATTTGTTCCTGAAGCTCTCGCTCCTCCAAATGGTTGCATTCCTACAACTGCTCCTGTTGGTTTGTCGTTGATATAGAAGTTTCCAGCTGCATTTTGTAATGCTTTTGTTGCTTCAACAATTGCATATCTATCTTGACTAAAAATAGCTCCAGTTAAAGCATATTCTGAAGTTTCATCAACTAATTTTAAAGTCTCTACCCATTTTGCATCTTCATATACATAAACCGTAATTACAGGTCCAAAAAGTTCTGTTTCCATTGTAGTGTATTTTGGATTTGTAGTCACGATAACCGTTGGTTCAATAAAATATCCTTTCGATTTATCGTAATTTCCACCTACTAAAATTTCAGCATCACTATCTTTTTTCGCTTGATCAATGTAACTAGCTAATTTGTCAAAAGAACCTTCATGAATTACTGCTGTGATGAAATTTGAAAAATCTTCTGGAGAACCCATTTTCATAGATTTTACGTCAGTAACCAATTGCTCTTTAACAGCTGACCACATACTTTGTGGAATGTAAGCTCTAGAAGCTGCACTACATTTTTGTCCTTGAAATTCAAAAGCACCACGAACAATTCCTGTAACTACTTGTTTTACATTTGCTGATGGATGAGCTACGATGAAATCTTTTCCACCTGTTTCACCAACAATTCTTGGGTATGTTTTGTAAGTATGAATGTTGTTTCCAATTTTTTTGAAAATTTCTTTAAAAACATAAGTCGAACCTGTATAATGAACACCAGCAAAATCAGGATGATCAAAAATAGTATCAGAAATCATTACAGGATCACCAAATACTACGTTGATAACTCCATCAGGAACACCAGCTTCTTTGAAAACATCAATAATGATTTTTGCAGAAAAAACTTGACTATCACTTGGTTTCCAAACCACTGTATTTCCCATTAAAGCAGCACTTGCTGGTAAATTAGCAGCAATTGCTGTAAAGTTAAAAGGAGTAATTGCATAAATAAATCCTTCTAATGGACGATATTCAACTTTATTCCAAACATCAGAATTTGAAGTTGGTTGGTCATTATAAATTTGAGTCATGAATTCTACATTGTAACGTAAAAAGTCAATCAACTCACAAGAAGCATCTATTTCTGCTTGAAAAATATTTTTGGATTGTGCAATCATGGTTGCAGCATTAATTCTAGCTCTATATGGACCAGCAATTAATTCGGCAGCTTTTAAAAAGATGGATGCTCTGTGTTCCCAAGGCATTTGTGACCATTCTTTTCTAGCTTCTAAAGCAGCAGCAATGGCATTGTCAACATGAGATTTTTCAGCTAAATGATATTTTCCTACGATGTGTTGGTGATCGTGAGGAGCTGACATTGTTTTTGTATTGTTAGTTCGCACTTCTTCAGAACCAATATACATAGGAACGTCTATAGTTTCATTCCACATTTTCTTATAAGCTGCTAAAACGGCTGCTTTTTCTGGAGAATTTGGAGCGTAAGATTTTACGGGTTCGTTAACCGCTTTTGGGACATGAAAGAATCCTTTTGGCATAATGTGAATTATTAGATTATTAAACTTTTATGAAATTTGGCTACTTTTTTTGTAGAAAATTTAATTGAATGCAAAAATACAAATGATTTTCCAAAAAGTATGTTAGAAAAGATACAAATTAATTTAAAGCAAAAGTTGCACTTAATTTGAAAGTCGGAATTTCAACTTTGAAACTCTTGGTTGAGGTAAAGTTGATCATGTTAAAATGTCCTTTCATAGCTCCAATTGGAGAAGCTAATAAGCATCCTGAAGAATAAACGTGAGATTCACCAGGTTTTAAAACAGGTTTTTTGCCAACAACACCTTCACCATCCACAATTTCTTTGGAATTTAAAGAGTCGTAAATTTCCCAATGACGTGAATTTAATTGAACAGAATCTTTGCTTTGATTCTCAATAGTAATCTGATACGTAAAGGCAAAATGAATCTTGTAGTTCTTGAAGTAAGTGCCTTCAAAACTAGTCAAAACAGAAATTTTAATACCTCTTGTTATTTGAGTTACCATTTTTTAGAATAAAATAATTCCTATAAACATCATTATTATTGCAGAAATAAATAAAAATAATCCGAATAATGGATTCAAAATTACGAATTTTAAAATGGTTTTCCAACGACCTTGTTGGTAAAAATTTCTTAAAGATTTGTATAAATAGATTGGAAATAAAATTAAGAAACTAAAACCTGAAACAATGTTTGATAATTCTTGATTTATAAAATCTAGCAAATTAAACAAAATCATACAAATAAACATAAAAGTAAAATAGGTGTAAGCGAAGACGAGATGTTCTGTATAATTTATTTTTTTAGAATAGAAAACTAACCAAAAGATTATGGTTAAAATAGGTAATGATAGAAAAATAAAAAAAGGGAGTTTTTCATAAAAGAAATCAAAAACTTCTCTTTCAATGTCATTGGTTTTAAAAAATTTTGATTTGTTGTAGAGTGTTTTGTAAAAAAAGTTAGTTTCAAAG
This sequence comes from Flavobacterium ponti, assembly GCF_042652765.1. NCBI lineage: Bacteria > Pseudomonadati > Bacteroidota > Flavobacteriia > Flavobacteriales > Flavobacteriaceae > Flavobacterium > Flavobacterium ponti. The sequence goes on along the minus strand of NZ_JBHSGW010000002.1, from coordinate 259,866 downwards.
CCTAATTCTTTGAGAGCTTCTATTTCGGTTTTTTGAGGATGTTTTTTGTGGAAATTTTTAAATGATAAAGCGATATAAACAAGTGGTTTTGTACCAGATGAGATGTTTTTTTCTATAAATTCTTTAGTGTAAATAGAATCTCTGCTGTACTCGACTTTATTTTTTTTAATATTGTCTGTAAGTTTGCTTTTAATTTCGCTTTCGGGCAGTGAACTTATAATACTATCCTGTTTTTTTTCATTTTCTAGTTCTTCGTTAATTGTTATGTTTGTTTGTTCTTCTTGGTTTGTACTACCATCACCTTCTGTTAGATTAAAAGTTATAAAAAGAACTATTGAAACACTCAAAAACAAACGAAAAGGATTTGCGTATTTTTGACGTTTTCCTTCATTGAATTCTCTTGCCAAAACTCCAGGTTTTGTGAAAATTGAGACAACTGAATTTCTTAAACGCGAATCATAAGCATAGAAATTAGAAAGAAATTCTTCAAAAAAATCGGCAATAGTTAGTTTTTTGGTTGAATTAAGTTGCCCACATTGATGACAATATTTTTCGCTAATGTCTAATGCAGTTTCGCAGTTTAAACACCTCGTTCCTCTAAATTGTCTAGATTTTCTTTTGGACATTAATTTTTTATGATTTTAGAAGATGTTGTTCCGTAACCAATTACTCGGTCATATCTATCGTTATTCCCTCTGTAATAAACTATAATGTTATATGTGTTTTCTGTCTGAAAAAAGTTTCCGTCAATAGCGTTTTTGCTATCAACATTTCCTTTTTTGTCAGTTAAAGTATATTCAAAATTAACAAAACCTTGTTTCATTAAAATGGCTTTTTCATAAAAACCACTTTCTTTGTTGTATTCCATTTTGTATTCATCGGTTTTGGCATAATTATTAAACATTCCACCAACATAAATATTGTTGTTTGTAAAAGTTGTAGCTGCATCTAAAGTAAAATAAACCCAAGTATAGTCAGCTTGAATTGCTGAATTTTCGGCTCCTCTATTATAGACTAAAAATCTTCCATTGATATCTGGAAAAAAGGTGTAAATTTTATTTTTTCTTTCGTGATTTACATATAAATGGGTGTTGTAGATATCACCAGCAGTGTATTTTAAAACAGTGTTACTTGTAGCTCTAATTGTGCTATTCTCAAAATTCCAAAATTCATTGCCTGCCCAAAACTGGGTTTCATCATTGTATCTGTAGACCAATTCGTTACCAATGGTGTATTGCGGAGCAATATTATGTTTTGCAGTGTCAAAACGAGCATTTTGAAAAATACTAACTTTTACATTTTGTTTTGGGTTTTGATAAGTAGTTTCACCTAAATTAATAGTGAAATCTAAATTCTGTTTTTCTTGAATTGTTTCTATGTTTCTAGATTTTCTTACAACAGCTGGAACATTAACAATATCTTCATAAATGATAAATTTTCTTGAAAAAACAATTTCGCGTTCGTCATTAAAAACTTTGATGATATAATTTCCGCTTTTTGTTATTTGATTAAAACGATTTGGAAATTTCTGAACATAATGAGAATATAATTGTAATGTGTTGAATGAATTTTCGTAAGTTATTATTCTTTGATTGTCCATTCCTTGTAAGTATTCAACTTTTGCTAAACCTGTTGGTTTCCAATCGTAAGTATACTGAGTAATGGTATAATAATAATCAGCTTCATTGCCAAAAAGATCATCAAACTGAAGTTCAAAACCATCACCTAATCTAAAAAAAGGAATAGCAACTGAGTCTCTTTGATGAAAAGAAACTGTCTTTATATTGTATGGAGGATTGATTTCTTGTTCAATTGTTGATTGTCCAAAAATGTTAGCAAAGCCAACAATAGTAAGTATAAAAGCGTATAATTTTGTCATAAAATCATGTATAGTAGAGTGTAAATTTAGTAAATCTAAAAATAACTTTACAATAATTATGCTTGAAACCTAAAAAACAATTATTTAGAATTATTTTAAATAGCAAAATCACATGGTTAAATATTTGGTAAGCACATTGGTAAATGATTAAATTTGCACGTTTTATAAAATAGTACTAACCATATCTTCAATAAACATGTCAAAAGACATTCGAATTAAAAAAGGTTTAGACCTTAAATTGAAGGGTGAAGCAGAAAAAAATCTTTCTGTTGTTTCCCGCTCGAAAGTCTATGCTATTAGCCCTTCTGATTTTCACGGAATGACTCCAAAAATGGTGGTTAAAGAAGGAGCAAAAGTTAAAGCAGGTGAAGTGATTTTCTACTCTAAAAATGATGAGTCAGTAAAATTTGTTTCTCCAGTTAGTGGAACAATCCAAGAGATTATTCGCGGTGATAAAAGAGTTATTTTACAAATTCTTATTGCTGCTGATTCTCAAGATGTACACGTAGAGCATAGCAAAAAAAATCCAAAAGATTTATCGTCTCAAGAAGTAAAAGAACATTTGTTAGCTTCAGGTTGTTGGCCATTTATCAATCAACGTCCTTATGATGTGATTGCTAATTCTGCTGATTCACCAAAAGCAATTTTTGTTTCTGGAATTAATTCTGCTCCATTGGCTTCAGATTTGAATTTCACTTTAGAAGGTAAAAAAGAGTTTTTAAAAGCTGGTTTTGAAGCTTTAGCTAAATTGACTTCTGGTAAAGTTCATGTAACAACTAGATCAAATGCTACTTTTATGCCAGAAACTGATGCTATTGTTCTTCATAAAGGAGAAGGAGTTCATCCTATTGGATTAGTTTCAACTCAAATAGCCAAAATTGATCCTATTAATAAAGGTGAAAAAGTTTGGACTGTTCAAATGGAAGATGTTGCTATTATTGGTGAATTATTCTTAACAGGAAAAATAAATCTTCAAAGAACAGTTGCTTTAACAGGAACAGGTTTTGATAAGCCTTCTTACGTAAATGTGATTGCTGGTGCTCAAATGGCTGACGTTGTTGCTTCTAATTTGAAAGAAGGAAATTATAGAATCATCAGTGGAAACGTATTAACAGGTGATAAAAAATCTAAAGAAAATGGTTTAGGTTATTATCACAATCAAGTTACTGTAATTCCAGAAGGTGATGATTATGATTTCTTTGGTTGGAATTTACCAAGACCTAATAAGTTTAGTATTTATAGAGCAGGAATGTTTTCATTCTTAACTCCAAATAAAAAATACGATTTAAATACAAATACAAACGGAGAACATAGAGGATTTGTTTTAACAGGTAAATATGAAAAAGTATTTCCTTTAGATATTTATCCTATGGAATTATTAAAATCTATTTTAGTGAAAGACATTGATCAAATGGAGGCTTTAGGAATCTATGAAGTAGCTCCAGAAGATTTTGCTTTAACAGAATATGTTGACGTTTCTAAACAAGATCATCAAAAAATTATCCGTGCTGGTTTAGATTTGATGATTAAAGAAGTGGGTTAATTTCAAAATAAAGAAAAAAGAAAATGGGATTAAAACAAAATTTACATAATTTAAAAGAAAAGTACAAGGGTACAAAGATGGAACAAACGTTCAACGCTTTGCATACTTTTCTATATTTACCAAATATTACTACACATTCAGGAGCACATGTAAGAGATGCTGCTGATTTAAAACGTGTAATGAACACAGTAATCATGTCATTGATTCCTGCATTGATTTTTGGTATGTTCAATGCTGGTTATCAGTATTATGGTCAGATAAACGGTTTTCCTCAAGACGGAATGGCTTTTTTATCTACAAACTTTTGGAACTTAGATAATTTATTGGTTGGAGCTTCAAAGATCCTTCCAATGCTTATTGTTTCTTATGGAGTAGGTTTAGGAGTTGAGTTTATTTTCGCTACAGTTAAAAAACATGAAGTTGAAGAAGGATACTTAGTAACAGGAATGCTTGTTCCTTTAATTATGCCAATTGATTTGCCTCTTTGGATGTTAGCAGTAGCTGTTGTCTTTGGAGTTGTGATTGGGAAAGAATTATTTGGTGGAACAGGAATGAACGTGTTGAATCCAGCTTTAACAATTCGTGCTTTCTTATTCTTTAACTGGGCAGCTTGGATGTCTGGAGATAAAGTTTGGGTTCATGGAGCAAAAGAAGGTATGATGAATGCTGCTGGTACTGATGCAATTTCTGGTGAAACTATTTTAGGAACACTTGCTGCAAATAAACCTTTATTACATTCAGCTCAAGATATGTTCTTTGGATTTATTCCAGGTTCTGTTGGTGAAACTTCTACATTAATGATATTATTAGGAGCAGCTTTCTTAATTTTTACTGGGATTGGAAGTGCAAGAATCATGATTTCTTCAGTAGTAGGAGCAATTGTAATGGGACTTATATTTAATGGTCTAGTTGATTCAGGTGTAATAGTAGAAGGAAGCAAGTTTTATAGTTTAATGAACTTCCCATTCTGGCAACATTTATTAGTTGGTGGTATTGCTTTTGGTATTGTCTTTATGGCAACTGATCCAGTATCAGCATCTCAAACCGCTACAGGAAAAATTATTTATGGTTTCTTTATTGGATTCTTTAGTATATTAATACGTGTTTTCAATCCAGCATATCCAGAAGGTGTAATGATGGCAATTCTATTAATGAATGTTTTTGCACCAACAATTGACCATTATGTAGTTCAGGCAAACATAAAGAGAAGAATGAAACGTTTAAAAGTTAAAACTGCATAATTATGTCAAAACGTACAGATTCAAACGGATATACTATTATTTTTTCAATTGTGATGGTAATAGTAGTAGGAGCTTTATTAGCTTTCTTCGCTAATTTCACAAAAGCAGATAGAGTTAAAAATGATCAAGTAAAAGCACAAATAGATATTTTAAATGCTATCGGTGTTGAAGCAACTAGATCAAATGCAACTGAAATGTTTAACCAATATATTAAAGAGCAAAAAGTTATAGAAGCTGAAAAAGTTTCAGATGATGATAAAGCTTATTTAATAGATGTTAAAAAAGAATTAGATAACGCAAAAAATGGTAAAGTTCAAAAATTACCGTTATTTATTGCTGAAAAAGACGGAAAGAAAATATACATTTTACCAGTAAGAGGTAATGGTTTATGGGATGCAATTTGGGGTTATATTGCCTTAAATGAAGATTTAAAAACTGTTAATGGTGTTTATTTTGATCATAAAGGTGAAACACCAGGTTTAGGAGCTAATATTACTGAAAAATTCTTTACAGATGATTTTAAAGGAGAAAGCCTTTATAACAGTGCTGGAGATTTTAAAGGTATTGAGATTTCTAAATCAAACGGTGATCCAAACAATACTGATAAAACAGACAATCAAGTGGATGCAATATCAGGTGCAACAATTACAGGTAATGGAGTAGGTGCTATGATTAACTCTGGAATCCGTTCCTATTTACCTTATTTTTCAACATTAAAAAAATAAAAATGGCAGAAAATAAAACACAAAGCGAACCATTGTTTTCAAAGAAAAACATGGCTCTATTAAAAGATCCTTTAACAGATAGTAACCCAGTTACAGTTCAGGTATTAGGAATTTGTTCTGCATTAGCAATTACAGCTGAATTAAAAGCTTCTTTGATTATGGGACTTTCTGTAATATTCGTATTAGGAGCTGGTAATGTTGTTATCTCTTTAATGAGAAATATTATTCCTTCAGCAATTCGTATTATTGCACAACTTGTTGTAGTTGCGGCTTTAGTAATTATTGTTGACTTAACACTAAAAGCCTATGTTCCAGATTTAGCGAAGAAATTATCAGTATTCGTTGGATTGATTATTACAAACTGTATTATTATGGGACGTTTTGAAGCTTTTGCTCTAGGAAATGGTCCTTGGAAATCGTTTTTAGATGGTGTTGGTAATGCATCTGGATATGCTTTAATTCTTTTAATAGTAGGTTTCTTTAGAGAATTACTAGGTTCAGGAAAATTATTTGGTTTCCCAATACTTGGAGATGCTGTTGAAAAAACAGGTCTTTATGCTACAGGTTACGAAAATAACGGATTTATGTTGTTGGCTCCAATGGCCTTAATTACTTTAGGGTTAATTATTGGCTTTCAACGTTCAAGAAATAAAAGTCTAATAGAAACAAACTAAGAAATGGAATTATTACAATTATTTTTAAAGTCAATTTTTATTGATAATATGGTATTCGCAACATTCCTTGGAATGTGTTCGTACTTAGCAGTTTCTAAAAAAGTTTCAACGGCAGTTGGACTTGGTGCAGCAGTAATTTTCGTAATGTTTGTTACAGTACCATTAAACTACTTATTAGATCAATATATCCTTAGACCAGGTGCTTTAGTTTGGTTAGGAGAAGAATATGCTGATTATGATTTAAGTTTCTTAACTTTTATTTTATTTATTGCAACCATTGCTACAATGGTACAATTAGTAGAAATGATTGTTGAAAAATTTGCTCCAGCTTTGTATACCTCATTAGGTATATTTTTACCTCTTATCGCTGTAAACTGTGCTATTTTAGGAGGTTCATTATTTATGCAACAAAAAGAATTTAATAATTTAACGGAAGCAACTGTTTATGGTGTGGGTTCTGGAATTGGATGGTTCTTAGCAATTGTTGCTATTGGTGCAATTAGAGAAAAAATTAGATATTCAAATGTGCCTGATGCCTTTAGAGGTTTAGGAATGACATTTATATTAACAGGATTAATGGCAATTGGTTTCATGTCTTTTGGAGGTATGTTAACTGGTGGTGATGAACCTGCAAAGAAAGAGGTTGTAGAGAATGTTGATTCAACTGAAGTTATAATGGAAGTGGAAGAAACTGTAAAAGATTCAACAGCTTTAGAAATAGTAACTGATTCATTAACTAAAATAGCTCAATAAAAAGTATGATAGTTCTAGAAGTAACAACTGGTGGTTTAATCAGTACGACAGTAATAGCATTTTTAGTATTGTTATTGGTTTTAGTGGGAGTAATTTTGTTTGCAAAATCTAAATTAGTTTCATCTGGTCCAGTATCAATTAAGATTAATGGAGAAAGTGAAATTGAAGTAAATTCAGGAAACACATTATTATCTACTTTAGGTAATTCAAAAATTTTCTTACCATCTGCTTGTGGTGGTGGTGGAACATGTGTTCAGTGTAAATGTATCGTTAAAGAAGGTGGTGGAGAAGCATTACCAACTGAAACACCTCATTTCTCAAGAAGAGAGTTAGCAGAAGGATGGAGATTGGGTTGTCAAGTTAAAGTTAAAAATGATATGGTTATCGAAGTTCCAGAAGAAGTATTTGGAATTAAAAAATTCGAAGCTAAAGTATATTCAAACTATAACGTAGCCTCTTTTATTAAAGAATTCATCGTTGAATTGCCAGAAGATATGCATTATGAAGCTGGTGGTTATATCCAAATTGAAATCCCAGAATGTGAAATCAAATATGCTGATATAGATATTACGGCTCACCCAGAAGAACATCCAGGTGAACCAGAAAAATTCAAAGCTGAATGGGATAAATTTAATTTATGGCCATTAGTAATGAAAAATGATTCTTTAGTTGAAAGAGCTTATTCAATGGCTTCTTACCCTGCTGAAGGAAGAAAAATTATGTTAAACGTTCGTGTTGCTACTCCACCATGGGATAGAAACATTAACGGTTGGGCAAAAGTAAATCCAGGAATTGCATCATCTTATATTTTCTCAAGAAAAGCTGGAGATCCAGTTGTAGTTTCAGGACCTTATGGAGAATTCTTCATCAATGAGTCTGAAGCAGAAATGTTATATGTTGGTGGTGGTGCTGGTATGGCTCCAATGCGTTCTCACTTATATCACCTTTTCCGTACTATCAAAACAGGAAGAAAAGTAACTTATTGGTATGGTGGACGTTCAAAAAGAGAGTTGTTCTATACAGAGCATTTTAGAGCATTAGAGAAAGATTTCCCTAACTTTAAATTCTATTTAGCACTTTCTGAACCACAACCAGAAGATAACTGGAAAATTAAAGAAGATATCAATGCAGAAGGAGATGGATTTGTAGGATTCATTCATAATGTTGTAATTGATAATTATTTATCTAAACATGAAGAACCAGAAGATATTGAATTGTATTTCTGTGGACCACCAATGATGAACAACGCTGTTCAAAAAATGGGTGAAGACTTTGGTTTAGATCCAGAAAATATTAGATTTGATGACTTTGGAGGATAATCTAAATACACATAACCGATTCAGAAATGAGTCGGTTTTTTATTTTATTTAATGTTCTAAATTTTTCATTTTCTATTTTAGTATCTTTGCTTTATGGAAGAACTTTCAGAACAAGAATTGCATCAAATTGCTATGAATCATGTGGGAAAAGACCTTGAGAAAAAAGGTTTTGAATTCATAGCTATCAATAGTCAGCTTAAGAAACATCCTCAGTTTGTTTGTGTGGATACTCAAAATACCTTACATTTTGTAATGGTTCAAGCTGTTCCTTATCCCATAAACCCTGATGAGCCAAATGTACTTTTTTTAGAAACATTTCTCAATCATGCTAGGAAAAAAAATGCCAAAGTTCTATTTGCAGGAGTTGGAATAGCCAATGCAGAAGACTTTGAAAAACCAGTTTATACATCATCAGATTACATCATCAATTATAATGGATATAAAGAAATTATTTAGTTTTTTAGGTTTAGCTTTAATGTTTATTTCTTGCCAAAAAGAGGAAGGATTTCAAATTATTCAAGGAGAAGCACAAGGGAGCACTTATAGTATTAAATATATTGCAAATGAAGAAATAGTTTCTAAAAGACAAATTGATTCTTTATTACTCGCTTTTGACATGTCTTTGTCTACTTATCGTGAAGATTCTAAAATTTCAAAAATCAATGCTGGAGATTCAACTATTGTAGTTGATGATTTTTTTGAGGAAACTTTCAAAGCTTCTAACCAAATTTTTAAGGAAACAAATGGCCTTTTTGATCCAACAATAGGTGTTTTAGTAAATGCTTATGGTTTTGGTCCAAAACATGAAAGAGTAGTATTAAATCAAAAACAAATTGATAGTTTATTAAATTTTGTAGGTTTTGATAAAGTCAAATTGAATGCAAACATAACTATTTCCAAAGTTCACAAAGAAACTTATTTCGATTTCAATGCCATTGCTCAAGGATATTCAGTAGATGTTGTGGTAGATTTCATGAAGTCAAAAGGAATTGAAAATGGTATTGTTGAAATTGGTGGAGAATTAATAGGCTTTGGAAAAAATACTATCGATGATAAAAATTGGATAATCGGAATTGATGATCCACTTCAAAAACCTGAAGAACGCACTTTAATTGCAAAAATTAAAGTAGAAAATCTAGGAATGGCAACTTCAGGAAATTATAGAAAAATAGTAACGGATTCAATTACAGGAGAAAAATTCGTACACACCATAAACCCAAAAATTGGTAAACCTCAAAAAGGAAATGTTTTAAGTGCAACTGTTTTAGCTCCAACTTGTATAATGGCTGATGGATATGCTACAGCTTTTATGGTTATGGATATTAAAAACGGAATTGAATTTGCGAATAACCATCCTGATTTATTCGTGCTCTTAATTTATAGAGATGAAAATAATAAAGTGCAACAGTTTAAAACAGGTAATTTCAAAGATTTAATTCAATAAATTACTTGTAACAAACCGGAATAATTTCTCCTTTTGCTAAACAATATTTTTCGACTAATTCAGGGCTGATTTTAGACGTATAATCTTCTTCAATAACTTTGAAGCCAATGCTTCTTAATTTGTCAAAATAATCTCGTCCATATACTCTTACATGATCATATTGTCCAAATATTTTAGCACGCTCTTTTTCATCAGTAATAGAATCATCAGAAAAAGTGACTTCACGAAATAAATCTTGAGGAATTTGAAATATGCCCATTCCACCTGGTTTTAAAACACGATATAATTCTTGCATAGCTTTAGTGTCATCAGGAATGTGTTCCAAAACATGGTTGCATAAAATAATATCATATTGGCTGTCTTCAAAAGGTAAATTGCAAATATCTGCTTTTACATCAGCTAAAGGTGAAAATAAATCAGTTGTAGTATAATCTAAGTTTTTTTGATTTCTAAATCGTTTGTAAAACGCTTGTTCAGGAGCAAAATGCAAAACCTTTAGTTTACTTTCAGAAGTGAAAAAATTAGTTTCATTTTGCAGATATAACCACAACAAACGGTGCCTCTCTAACGAAAGTGTACTTGGTGATAAAACATTATTTCTTTGCGTTCCATAACCATAAGGTAAAAACATTTTAAAGCTTTTTCCATCTATTGGATCAGTAAATTTAGTTCCTTTAAGTAGTAAAGCTAAAACAGGTCGAGCCACATAACTCAATCGAATTAATATAGGTCTTGGAATTGTGTTGAGGATTAGTTTAAATAATTTTTTCATAATAGCATAGAAAGTAACATTATTATTCCGAAAATTATTGAAAAAATAACAATTACTCCCATATATAAAAGTAAGAATAATAAGAGATATTTTATGGCAGAAAAAATGCTTTGTTTTAAATTTTGACTGTAAAGTTTTTTAAATACATATATAGTAAAAATAACCATAATTGACATAAAAAGAACAGAATAAGACATAAATGATATTCCGATGATGTTTACTAAAAGCAATTGCAAAATCAAAGTAACAAAACCAAGATTAGTTTGTATATAGCTATTGAAAACTAAGTGTTCGAAAAAATTATGTCCTCTTTTTCTATAAATAATATAACTAGTAAGGGCATAAATAGGTAAAAGCATTAAAACAATGAAGTTATAATAGTTCATGAAAGAGTTCATGTATTCTTTCATGTCAAATTTTGGCACTTCAACTGATGAGTTACTTGTTTTAAAACCCTTATTGAAACCTTCAGAATAATCATTTAGACTATCCATTGGAAAAAATTTATAAAAAAATACAGCTATAGTAGCAAATAGAATTATATAAGAAAAAGGTTGAAAATATTTTTTTCTTGCACCACTGATATAAGCTTCTAATACATCTTTAGGATTGGTAAATAACCCTAAAAATGTTCTCCAAAAATTATTGTCCCAACTAAAAAACGGACCAACAAATTCTTCCCAAGTTCCTTTCAAAGAAAGTCTATCATGAACAATTTTTGAACCGCAATTGGAGCAATATTTGTTGTTTTCATTGATTTCGAATGTACAAGACTTGCAAATCATAAATTTATAACACTAGTGCTTTTTGACGTAATCCGTCTTCTTCATTACTTACAATTCCTAAAGCTTCATAAATATAAGCAAAAGTGGAAAGCAATTCTGGTTTTCCATCAACTATCGCAACATCATGTTCAAAATGAGCACTTGGTTTGTTGTCAGCCGTTGTAATCGTCCAACCATCTTTGTGTTGTTTGATGTTTTTAGTTCCTAGATTTATCATAGGCTCAATCGCAACTACCATTCCATCAAGTAATTTCTTCCCACGACCACGTTTTCCGTAATTAGCTACTTCAGGGTCTTCGTGCATTTTTCTTCCAATTCCATGTCCACATAATTCACGAACAACACCATATCCATGAGCTTCGCAGTAAGTTTGAATAGCATTTCCTATATCTTCCACACGATTACCTACTTTTGTGGCTCTAATTCCTTCATACAAAGATTCTTTAGTAACTTTTAAAAGTTTCTTAGTAGCTTCTTCTACTTCCCCAACTTCAAAAGTATAAGCATGATCACCATAAAAACCATTTTTCAAAGCACCACAATCAACTGAGATAATATCACCATCAACTAATGGAATATCATTTGGAATACCATGAACCACTTGTGTGTTTGGACTCATACATAAAGAATTTGGAAAACCATACATGCCTAAAAAAGCAGGTTCAGCTCCATGATCACGAATGAATTCTTCGGCTAACTTATCCAAATATAAAGTCGTAACACCTGGTTTAATTTCTTTAGCAATCATACCAAGAGTTTTCGAAACGATTAATGCACTTTCACGCATCAATTCAATTTCTTCTAGGGTTTTAATAATAATCATATCCAAATTTTCTGAACAGCAAAAGTACAATTTTTATACAATAAGAATAACAATTTCAAAATCAAGTTCAATTTCTTAGTAATTATGATTTTCTCACTTCATACTTTGCACTTCTAATTTTGTACTTTGAAAGATGAGATAAATCATGTTTTAAGTAAATTTTCAATTTTAACTTTGCATAAAAATTCATAGGTATGAGTAAATATGTTTCCGCAGCAGAAGCTGTACAAGTTGTTAAATCAGGAGATAGGGTGTATTTACAAGCTGCAGCAGCTGCACCAACTATTTTAGCAAATGCATTAACAGAAAGAGCATCAGAATTAAGAAATGTTGAAATTTGTCACTTACATATTGAAGGAGAAGCTCGTTATGCCAATCCAGAATTGGTGGATAGTTTTCATGTCAATTCATTTTTCCTAGGTGCCAATGTTCGTCACACATTAAAAGCAGGAAATGGTTCATATACTCCTGTTTTTCTTAGTGAATTGCCTCGATTATTTAGAAAAAATGTTTTGCCTTTAGATGTAGCTTTCATTCATGTGTCTCCTCCAGATAGTCATGGGTATTGTTCGTTAGGGGTCTCTGTTGAAGCTACAATAGCAGCCATCGAAAACGCAAAAATTGTTATTGCACAAGTTAATCCCCAAATGCCAAGAACTTTTGGAGATGGAATTTTGCACGAATCTGAGATTGATTACTTGGTTGATGTTAACGTGCCTATTTATAGTCATGATGTTGTGCCTTTCTCACCAGAAGAAGAAAAAATTGGTTCTTATATTGCTTCATTAATTGAGGATAGAAGTACGCTTCAAATGGGAATTGGTTCCATTCCAAATGCTGCTTTGAGTAAATTGATTAATCATAAAGATTTAGGATTACACACCGAAATGTTTTCTGATGGAGTTATTGATTTAATTGAGAAAGATGTTATCAATTGCAATTATAAAGGCACTTTAAGAGGAAGAGCTTTAGCGACATTTTTAATGGGTTCCAAAAGATTATATGATTTTGTGAATGATAATCCTTTTTTAGAAATGAAAGAATCCTCTTTTGTAAACGACACAGCTAAAATTAGAAAAAATCCTAAAATGGTTGCTATTAATTCTGCTATTGAAGTTGATTTAACTGGACAAGTTTGTGCCGATTCAATAGGTAGTAGAATGTATTCAGGTGTGGGTGGTCAAATGGATTTTATTCGTGGTGCTTCTTTGAGTGAAGGTGGAAAGGCTATCATTGCTTTACCTTCAATTACAAAAAATGGTGAAAGTAGAATTGTTCCGTTTCTAAAACAAGGAGCAGGTGTGGTTACTACTCGTTCTCATGTGCAATATATTATTACCGAAAATGGTATTGCCGATTTGTATGGTAAAACATTAAAACAAAGAATTAAAGAGTTAGTTCAAATAGCACATCCTAGCCATCAAGAGCGAATTGAAAAAGAATATTTTGAAATGCTAACTTGTATGTAATTCAATTTGTTGAGATGATTTTAAGTTTATGTTTCTGTAAATATTTGAAAATAAACGAAATAAAAAGTTTTTGTATTGTTTAAAAGATTACCTTTGGCTCAATAAAAAAAATTTTAGATGAACATTTTCGTAGGAAGTCTTCCATTCAGTATTGAGGAAGCAGATTTAAGAGGTTATTTTGAAGAGTATGGTACTGTTGATTCAGTAAAAATCATTTCTGATAAATTCACAGGTAGAAGTAAAGGATTTGGTTTCGTAGAGATGCCAAGTGATGAAGAGGCTCAAAAAGCTATTGATGAGTTAAATGGAGGTTCAATTGATGGAAGAACTATTGTAGTTAATAAATCTGAGCCAAAACCAGAAGGAGAAAGAAGAAGCTTTAACAATAACCGCGGTGGAAACGGTGGTGGAAGAGGTGGTTATAACGACAGAGACAACAACAGAGGTGGAGGTCGTTTTTAATATTTCTTTTAAAAACAAAAAAAAATCCCGATGTATTTCGGGATTTTTTTTGCTTTATAAATTAGGGTTAGCTATTGTTTTGTATAAACCAATTATTGAATTATAAAATTCATTTTCTAATTTTAGCACATTAATTTTAGAACTAACCAAACTGTTCTCTCTAGAATTGATTAGAAAAATTGAACTTTCTCCCAATGTAAATAAGCGTTCTTCTCCAGAAAGCATTACATTATAACTCTCAACTAATTCTTCATTTATAGTAATTTGTTTTTCTAAAGAAGCAATTTCGACTTGTTGAGACTCAATTTTATTTTTTAAACTTACTCTTTCGGATGCAAGCGAAAATTCGGTATCCTGAACTTTTAGTTTAGATAATTTTAGTTTGGCTCTTTCTTTTCTCAAAAAAATAGGAAAGGAAAAATTCACTCCAACTTTATAATCTTCAAAACGATAATCATCAAAAGTACTTGGTTCGGAAATATAATTGTAACTCAAATCTATTTTTGGTAGCAACATATTAGCACTAAGACCTTGTTCAATCTTTAACATGTCAACTTTTGTGTTTAATGCATTAATTTTAGGATGATTGTTGATATCAAAATCCATTAAATTATTTAATTCCAAAGTGTTTTTAATGGTCTGAGACAAATTTTCTTCTGGAAAAAGATTTTCATCTAATTCAACAGGAATATTGTTTTCTAGCCACAAATAATTGGATAATTCTAATCTGGATTTTTGAAGTTTCAATTTTGCATTCTCTAAATTTAACCTTCTTGATTTTATAGTGATTCCTGATTCGGTACTATCAATTGCGGGTTTATCTCCTTGTTCAATGAGTTTTAAAACTCCATTATATCTTTTTTTAGCATTTTCTAGATAATCTTCATAAAGAACAACTTCACTAAAATTTTTTTTCCATTCGAAATAAGCAACAGATGCTTGGTGCAATATTTCAACAGCTTCTAAGTTTCTTTCAAATTCACTAAGTTGTTGTTGTAATTTAGCATTTCTAATATCAGCCATTCGTTGATTAATGAATAAACCTTGTCCAATAGGAACAGTAATTCCCAAAGAAGTTAATCCAGCATTTGGTAAAGTGTTCTGTGGATTGATGTAGATTCCTTCGTTGTTATCAAAAGCAGCTTTTATTTCAATTCCATACCATGTTGGGATTTTGAAACTTCCATTAAAAATAGAATAATAATTCTTGTCAGCAAATTGTTTTTCATTGTATTCAGCTTCTAATTTTGGATCAAAAGCACCTCGAGCTTGCATTAGTAAAGCTTGAGCTTCATTCAATTTTAAATTAGCTTGCTTAACCAAAGGATGAAATTTTTTTACATATCCTAAGTATTCATTATATGTAAACTCTTTTAAGTTCTTTTCTTGAGCTATAATAATTGAACAGAAGAACAAGAAAAGGAAAATAATATTTTTCTTCATTTTTATTTTTTTTCAGTATCTGATTTTTCTGTAGTATAATAATTAGGAGGAAAACCATTTAATGTTCTCCAAATTTCAAACCAAATAGGAACAGTATCTAACAATGCAATAGTTTGAGTTCCTGCTCCAATGCTAAGTTTTTTTGGCCATTCTTTTTCAGTATTATCTGGAGCAATAAGTACTCTATATTTTCCATTTTCGCTGATAAAATTCTCTTTAGCAACAATTACACCTCCAAAAGTTCCATAGGAAGCTCCTGGCCAACCACTAAAAACAATTGAAGGCCAACCATCAAACCAAACTCTAACTTTTTCTCCTTTGTTTATCAATGGAAAATCAACTGGTGAAATATATGTTTCTACAGCAATATCAAAATTAGAAGGCATGATACTTACAATTGGAGTTCCTTCTTTAAGAGTTTCTCCTAAACCAGATTGCAAAGCTCTATTGATGTATCCGTTTTGTGGTGCTAAAATGTAATACATTCCATTTCTAATTTGGTAGTTTGTGTATTGATTTTTTAGCTTGTTAACTTGTGCTTCGGTATCAAATTGCGAACTTAAAGCGGTTTGCTTATCACTTTGAGCTTTAGCTGTTTTTTCAGAATATTCAGCTAAAATTCTATTTAATTCCATTCTAGCATTAAGAACTTCGTTTTGAGAAGCTATATACTTGTTTTCTTGAGTAATAATTTTTGCTTCTGTATCTTGAAGTTTAACACGCTTTTCTTCAACATCTGTTAGAGGTTTTAAACCTTCTTTATTTAGATTAACAGCACGATTGAATTGAGTTTTGGCAATTGTCAATTGGGTTTTTACAGCTTCTAAATCAATACTGTCACTTTGCACTTTTAAATGAGCTTGTTTTAATTTGTTTTGAGCTTGTTTGTATTTTAAAGCTCTTTCATTGCTAATAGCTCCAATTTGACTTTCAAGTGCTTTTACTTTTGAAGCATATGAATTTGCAGCACCTTCTTTTGCTATAACTTGATTTCCTGTGTTTTCAACTAAATTTGGATCTAAATACCCTTCTTTAATTTCAGAAATAAATAAAATTGTATCCCCTTTTTTTACAAAATCCCCTTCATTAACATACCATTTTTCAATTCTACCTGCTATGCTTGTATGAATAGTTTGCGGTCTTTGATTGGGTTTTAAGGTTGTTACTTTTCCTGTTCCTGATACATTTTGTGTCCAAGGAAGAAAAAGAAAAATAACTAAACAAATAACACAAGCCCAAAGGGTTCTTTTGATCATTAAATATCCTTTGTTGTCTTCAAGTACTTTGGTTGACTTATATTTTTTTATTTCAACCCATTGGTCTATTCTGTTCTTCGTAATATTTAACATAATAAATTATTTAATGGATTTTATTTGACCTTTTTCTAATGTTATAATTTGGTTGCATTTTTCTTTCCAATATTTGCTTTTTGAAACTACAACTAATGTCCATGGATTTGATTTGTCTGTTAGCATATCAATAACTCTTCCAGCTGTATATTTGTCAAGTTTGTCAACGGGTTCTTCTAAAAATAAAATCTTAGGTTTAGTAATAAGAACTCTTGCTAACAATATTTTTTGAACAGCAGAAGAGTTGACTTGCTTGCCTTCAGAAAGTAAAGGAGTTTCTAAACCTAATGGTAATGATTTTATCAATGTGGTTAGTTCTAATTTTTCTAAAACTTCATTTACATCAGTCATTGAAACAGTTGGGCAACTACATGTTATGTTTTCATAGATTGTGCCTTCAAATGTGGAATCGCTTAATGTAATAACACCTATTTTAGATCGGTATTCTTCAAATGAAAATTTCTTATAATTGGTGTTGTTAATGAAAATTGTACCTGCTGAAGGTTCGATTAATCTAGATAATAACCTAATTAAAGTTGTTTTTCCAGAACCATTTTCACCTTGTATTAAGATTCTATCACCTGAATTGATGGATAAATTTACATCTTTAATCACTGGTAAATCTGCATCAGGAAATTGAAAAGTTAATTGCTCAGTAGTTAAGTTGATTTCTTCATTTTCCAATGAGTAATTAGTAATTGTTTTTTCTTTTTCTAAATCTAAATCAACAACAGTACCTAGTTTTTCTAAAGATGTAATAACATCATAAAAAAGTTCTAATCCATAGAAAAGTTTTTCAACAGCAGCGATGATTGTGATAATAACAATTTCAGCAGCAACAAATTGACCTATATTCATTTGCTGACCTAAAACCAGCATTCCTCCAATGATTAGTAATCCTGCAGAAATTAACACTTTAAAACCTGTTAACTGTATAAATTGTCTTCTTAATACTTTAAAATGGCTTTCTCTATATTGAAGATATTCATTTACTAAATAATCATTTTTGTTTAGAGAGAAATTAAATAATTTATCATTCTTAAAACTCAAATTATTTCTAGCAATTTCTTGCAACCAGTGAGCAACTTTGTACTTGTATTTTGATTCTTTTAAACTCGTTTTTAAACCTGAATCGAAATTTATTTTAAATATCAAATAAAGTAGTATTAATAAAATAATTCCAAAAAAGATAAAAAAAGAATGGTATAAAGACAGTAATAAAATACCAAATACAATTTGTAAAGCAGCTGTTGAAACCTCTAAAATTAATTTAGAAAATCCTTTTTGAACAGTTAATGTATCAAAAAAACGGTTTGCTAATTCTGGTGGTGAAAAATTATATAGTTGCTCAAATTTTATTTTTGGAAAACGATAAGCAAATTCAAAAGAGGAACGCACAAATATTTTTTGTTGAAGATTTTCTGTAATTCTAAACTGCATTATTTTTAATATTCCAACAAAAGCTACACCAGTAACAACTATTATTACTAATACAATCCAAGAAGTGCTTATTTTGCCAGCTTGGATAAAATTAATAATTGCTTGTATTCCTAAAGGAATGGATAAACTTATTAATCCACCAATAATTGAGTATATAAATAGCTGATAGATATCTCTTTTGTCAGCTTTTATTAAGTTTTTAAATCTTTCAATGGGTTTCATTTATAGTACTTTTTTTATGATGTCTAAATAGAATTCGGTAATGGAATTATCGTCAGATAAATTAGTGATGTTTTTAAAATGATCTTTCAAATAATTTTGATGTAAAGTTCCTTCTACAATTGAAGAAGCTAAACTTTTTGCATAAGGATAATTAGGATTTGCTTCTTCAATCATTTCTATAATTCTACAAATTACCCTTTTGTAAACTGAGAAAAAGCCTTCTTTGTTTTCTTCATCCACTTCTTTTGTTAAAAGCGTTTTAGTAAACTCTGAAATAATAATTCTATTTAAAATTGATTCATCAATATGTGGAGTTTTTTGATCGTCTTCAATTTTTTGAGTAACAATTTTTATTCCTTTGACTAATTTCTCAACAGGATTTGAAATGTTATTTGTTTCAAAAACTAAATTGTATTCTATCCATGACCAATACCAAGAAGATAAATAAACTAATAATTTATGTTTATTTGTAAAATACCTGTAAATCGAACTTTCATTAGACTGAATTTTTACTCCTAATTTTTTAAAAGTGAAAGATTCAAATCCAATTTCATCAATTAAAATGATACTGTTTTGAATAATTTTTTTGCCTAATTCTGAAGTTTCAGGGTCTTTGACATACAATTTGTCATTGATTGTTATTTTGAAACTTGTAAATAAGTTTTGCATAATCATAAGTTTTACTTTGCAAATATAATAGTATTACTATCAATTTGTAACAGTTTAACTTTTGATTAAGATTTGTTCAAAAAAAATCCCGAAGTAAATCGGGAAGTTTTTGTTTTATATGGTTGTTAATTTGAATAGTTAGGTTTGTAATCTTTGCCAGAAAGAATGTCTAACATGTCTTGTTCTAAACTAATTATAGGAGATTCTACAATTCGATTAATCTCAACTCCTTTTTCATAAAAAATGAATGTAGGAACATTTGTAACATTTAATCCAGCTTCTAAATTTGAAGGTGTTGTTTTGTTCTTATCCATAGCTATTAAAGTAATTCCTCTATCTTTAAATTGGCATTCTTGTAATACTTTATAAAAATCAGGCACTTGATTATGGCTGTCTTCGCACCAAGTTCCCATGAAAATGGTTACGGTAATATTAGTTACCTTATCTTTTAATTGATTTGTAATTTCTTGATTAGGTTGATACTCATTAAAACCCGAAATAAACCAAGAGTCAAAAGGAGCTTTTTCTAAATCAGATTTTGAGGCTTTTCCTATCATAATTTTTTCGTTGTTTGAAGTAATTATTTTTCCTGTTGGACTACAATTTAAAAACATAAAAGGTAGTAATATTAATAATATTTTTTTCATTATAATAAAGATTTACATGTCATGGCTTCAGGTTTTTGAACACCCATTAATTCTAAAATAGTTGGAGCTAAATCTCCCAAAACACCATTATTAATATTTTTTAATTCTTTATCTACTAAAATTATTGGTACTGGATTAGTAGTATGAGCTGTATTTGGACTTCCATCAGGATTAATCATAGTTTCACAATTTCCGTGATCTGCGATTATAATAGTTGTATAATGGTTTTCTAAAGCTGTTTCAACAACTTCTTTGACACAAATATCAACGGCTTCACATGCTTTTATGGCTGCTTCCATTACTCCAGTGTGACCAACCATGTCTCCATTGGCAAAATTTAAACACACAAAATCTACTTCTCCTTTTTGAAGTTCTGGAATTAAAGCATCTTTTAATTCAAAAGCACTCATTTCAGGTTGTAAATCGTAAGTAGCTACTTTTGGTGAGTTTTTTAAAATTCTGCTTTCACCAATAAAAGGCTCTTCACGACCACCAGAAAAGAAGAAAGTAACGTGTGGGTATTTTTCTGTTTCAGCAATTCGAATTTGTTTTTTGTTTGCTTTTTCTAAAACCTCTCCAAGTGTTTCGGTAATATTGTCTTTGTCATAAATTACGTGAACATTTGAATACGTGTCGTCATAATTGGTCATAGTCACATAATACAAATTCAACTTATGCATGTTTTGTTCATGAAAATCCGTTTGTGATAAGGTTTCGGTTAATTCTCTACCTCTGTCTGTTCTGAAATTAAAGAAAATAACAACATCATCGTCTTTAATTGTTGATAATGGATTTTGATTTTCATCAGTAACAACTAATGGTTTGATGAATTCATCGGTTACATCATTGGCATAACTTTCATGAATATTTTTTACTGGATTTGTTGTTTTTGTTCCTATTCCATTTACTACTAAATCGTATGCTAACTTAACTCTTTCCCAACGTTTATCTCGGTCCATTGCATAATAACGACCAATGACTGAGGCTAATTTTGCGTTGGTGTTTTGTAAGTAGTTTTCTAAGTCTAAAATATAATTAGCTCCAGATTTTGGATCAACATCACGTCCATCAGTAAAAGCATGAACAAACATGTTTTTAACACCTTCAGCTTGTGCAACGTCAATTAAACCTCTCAAATGAGAAGTGTGACTATGAACTCCACCATCAGAAACTAAACCTAAAAAATGAACAGTCTTATTGTTTTTCTTAGCATAATCAAAAGCATCCATCAACGGTTTTTCTTGATTCATGGTTTTATTAGCTACAGCCAAATTTATTTTAGCTAAATCTTGATATACAATTCGTCCAGCTCCAAGATTCATGTGTCCTACTTCAGAATTTCCCATTTGACCTTCTGGTAAGCCAACATTTAGACCATCAGTTCTTAAAAGTGCATTTGGATATTTGGTATATAAACTATCTATAAAAGGTGTATTTGCATTATCAATTGCAGAAACTTTTGGGTCAGGAGATTTTCCCCAACCATCTAAAATCATTAAGATTACTTTCTTGTGCATTGGATTTGTTTTTCAATTAACAAATCCAAAGGTATTAAATTACAACCAATTTTTAGCTTGATTGTAGTCAATAAAATAACGAATACTAACAGAAAAAGTGTGATTTAAATTATCCGCAAATACATTATTTAGATTACTACCATAACTTTTATTAATTACTCTGTTAAAATCAGAAGCATTATTGCGATAAAGAACAGTTGCTTGACTTCCTGGAGCAAACCACCAAGAATAAGATAAATCTAAGTTCCAAGTATTAAAATTGGAATTTTTATTAGCATTGTAAGCTAAATTTTCTAGCAACCTACCATTTTCTTGTAAAGTGAAGAATTTATTGTTCTCAGCATAAGATAAATAATGACGAACAGACAGGCTAAAATTCATTTGACTACTAATAGAATATTTACCGGTTAATGTGTTGTTAATAGTGTTTCTATCTCTTCGTGCCATTATAATTTCGTCTGAAGATGATAAATAATCAACCCAACCAATATTATTTTTTTGGATGTTAGGACTGATTGAATAGATTAACGAAAGTTTGTCACTAAATCGGTATCTTGGACTAACAAATAAACTATAGTCTTCTCTACCTGGTTCATTTAATTTTGTGTAATCAATGTTGACATCCAAGGCAAATTTATAGTTGTAGTTTGTTGAAACGCTAAACCAACTTCCGTAGTATTCAGGTAATATTAAATAGCGATCATTTATACGTGCTTCATAGTAATCATAACTTTCAAAAGGTCTTGCATTAAAACCTAATCCAAAATAATGATTCTTTTTTGTGTTTGAATTGATATTAATATTGAAATTATTATCTTGAATGTAATTTGAAGTGTTGTTGAACTCCATATAACTATTCAAGTTTACTCTAAAGGTGTTAAAATATTTTGTTGGATTTAAAATACGATAACTTGCACTTGAAAAAATGTCATAATAATTGGTTAAAAAATTAATACCTAAATCATTATTATCAAAATCTTTTGAAACATAATCAGCTCCTAAACTATATCTGATTTTTCCTGAAGTTTCTGCTAAATAAATGGATGAGTTAATTCCGCTTTTATTTTCGATATCGTATACACTACTTGCAGTAATTTTCCCTGATAAATTATAAGTATTCGCTTTGGTGTTCAAATCAAAAAGCAACCCTGAAACATTTGCATCTCTAAAACTTCCATCTCTAGTAACATTTGTGTTAATAAAAGTAACAGAAGAATTTTGATTAAAACGTTGGTCAAAAACAGTAACATTATAATTTGTCAATGGAGATACAACTGCTTCACGCGAAGTTCCATCATCAGTATTTCTAATATTCACTGTTGTTTTTTTGGTAATTGCATTTAAAAAACCAATTCCAAGACCTTCATTATTTCTCCCAGATATTTTTATGGCATTTAGTAAATTAACAGTACTAGGAAATTTATCTATTATTTCATTGTCTGCCAAGTTAGGATAAAACTCTGGACCAGCTCCAATTCTACGAGAATACAATAAATTTCCCTTATTGAATAAATCTGTTCCTTCTGTGAAAAAAGGTCTGTTTTCATTAAATTGTTGTTCAAAAGGACCAAGGTTTAAAACCACATTGTCAAATTTTGTTTGTCCAAAATCAGGAACCAAAATTGCATCTAACGTAAACGCATCATTTATTCCATATTTAATATCTAAACCTCCTTTTTGAGTAAAAGTAGTTTCTTCTTTATTTGAATTTAAATAGGAAGATGCATATGGAATTAAAAACAATCGAGTAGGAGGTGTTATTTTTTTAATACCAGTTAAAATTCCAGCTTGTTGCGAAAAAGCACCAATTTTATTGTCGATGTAGTTCCAAGTATATTTTTGTCTGTTCCTTCGTACTTCTCTAAAAAAATTAATTCCCCATGTTTGAATGTCTGTACTTGGAAATCTCAAAGCAGCATAAGGAATTTTCATTTCTACAACCCAACCATAATCGGTAATTTTGACTTTACTATTCCAAATAGCATTCCAAGAGTAATCTTCACCATCTTGGGAAGTAAAGTTACAATCAGCTTGACCATTTGCAGCTGTTACATAAAACATAAAATCTTGTTGACCATCATTGTAACCATTTATAAAAACACCAAACAAATCGCTTGTTCCAAAGTTGTCTCTTTCTGTAATTTCTTTTAAAATTTTTGAAGGTTCATTGTCATAAAGGATAGCTCCAATATAAACAGCATCGTTATCATAAGCTACTTTGATTTCGGATCTTAATTCTTCTGGAATTGGTGTTCCGTTTTTGGGTTCAAAAGAAGTAAAATCTTTTGCAACTTGAGCTGTTTCCCAGATAGATTCATTTAATTCTCCATCAATAGTTATAGTTTCTGAAGCAAATTTAGCATCCAGTATTTTTTTTGAAATAGTGATTTCTTGACTGTAGATTGAAACAGAAAAAAGTAGAACAAAAAAAGCTTTAAAATTAAAAGACATTTAGTTTTTTTAATTTTGTCTTAGATATATAGAAAACAATTGAGATAAAATTACTTAAAAAATATTTTTAGCCTGATTGTAATCAATATAATATCTAAAACTGATTGAAATAGTATTGTTTGGGTTATTAGACAAAACATTTTTCAAATTGTTACTAAAGTTGGTGTTAAAATTTCTTTCTGCTAAACTAGCATTATTTCTATATAACACAGAAACTAAACTTCCGGGAGCGAACCACCAAGTATATGATAAATCAAAATTCCAGATATTTTGATTTATATTTTTGTTTAAATTATAAGTTGTGTTGTCATCAAAATAACCGTCTTCTCTTAAAGTTAGAAATTTGTTATTAATTGCATTGGCCCAATAATATCTGACTTTTAAATTAAAATTCATGACATTATTAATGGAGTATTTGCTTGTTATTTGATGTTCCAATGTGTTAATATCTCTTCTAGCATAGATGATGTTGTTATTGTTGTAATCTACTAAACCAATGTCGTTTCTATCTTTGATTCCTCTTACTCCATAGCGTACAAAAAACTTATCACTGAATCGATATTCTTGACCTAAACTAATGGTGTAGCTTTTGCGACCAGGTTGATCATGTTTAACAAAATTACCTGTTAAATCAAAAGAGTATCTCCTGTTTCTGTTAGATGAAATTACAGAAGTTAAATCAAAATATTTTGGATTGTAATTGTATCTTCCATCAATTCCTGGAAAATAAAAATCAAATGTTTCAAAAGGACTTAATGTTGCGTTTAATTTTAAAGCATCATTCTTCAAACTAAAAAAATCTCCAGTGAAAGAAATAGTTCCTAATTGTAATTTGTTAGTACTGTTTTCAAATTCAGTATTAATATCAGATTGTAATTTGATGTTGTTAAAATGTGATGTCTTTTTTAAAGTTCTATAACTTCCGTTTGTGTTGAATGAATAATAATTGTTTCTAAATATAATTCCTAAATCATTGTGATCATAGTTTTTTGAAATGTACCCAGAACCAAAACCATATTGGTATTTTCCTTTTGTGTCACCAAAAAATAAAGATGAATTTGTTCCTCTTTTGATGGTTCCAAAATCATTTATGTAGCTAAATTTAGAGTCACCTGATAATTTATAAGTGTTGGCTCTAGTATTTAAATCAAAGATTAATCCTGAAACATTTGCGTCTCTTGGAGAGCCATTTCTTATTACACTAGTATTTATAAATGAAACAGAAGAATTTTTTCTGAAACGCTGATCTAAAACAAAAATATTAAAGTTAGTAAAAGGTTCAATTAATTCTTTTCGGGTTTGATTAGTGGTTGTATTTGAAATTTCAGCATAAGTGTCTTCCGTAATAGCATTTAAGAATCCAATTCCCAATCCTTTTGAGGTTCTTCCAGAAATTTTTACTGCATTTAATAAGTTTGTTGTGTTTGGGTTTTCTGTAATTTCTTCATCAGCACTTAAAATGGGTTCCAATATAGGTGCTCCACCAATTCGTCTCGAATAAAATAAATTTCCTTTGTTAAATAAATCGGTTCCTTCCGTAAAGAAAGGTCTGTTTTCGTTAAATTGTTGCTCAAAAGGGCCTAAAACCAAATTAACATTATCAAAAGTAGTTTGTCCAAAATCAGGAACTAAAATTGCATCTAAAGTAAATGAATCGTTAATTCCATACTTAATGTCCATTCCAATTTTGAATTTATTGTCAGAACCATTGTCATTATTATTGTGGTAATAAGAAGTGTATGGAATAAAAAATAAACGCGTTGGAGGTTTTATGTTTTCAATTCCTTCTAGTATTCCAGCTTGAACTACTTCGTTGTTTAGATTACTGTCGATAAAATTCCAACAATAACTAGTATTATCTTTTTTGATTTCTCTATACATATTTAAACCCCAAATTTGCTTTTCATTTTCAGAAAAACGCAATGCAGCATAAGGAATTTTAAATTCGGCAACCCAACTATTCTCAGTAATTTTTACTTTACAATCCCAAATGGCATCCCAAGTGTAATCTTCACCAGCAGAAGTTGCAATAGCATCTAATTGAACACCAGCAGCACTAATGAAAAAACGATATTCTAATTGGTTGTCATTAAATCCGTTGAAGAAAACACCAAAATGGTCGGAAGTTCCAAATTGATCTCTGAGTTTAATTTCTTTTAAAATGTTTTCGGGATTATCATACATTGTAGCTCCAACATATATTGCATCATCATCATATAGAATTTTAACTTCTGTTTTTTTATCTGGATTTTCTTCTTTCCCGTTATCTGGATAAAACATTATGAAGTCTTTTAATGGCAAAGCATTGTTCCATTCTTCTTCATTTAATTTTCCATCAACAGCAATATGATTACTAACCCGATGTGCTTGGGCAACTTTTTTATTAGAGGTTTGAGAATTTACTGCATATGTACTTAATGTAAGAACATACAAATAAAGAAGTCTTTTGAGCATTAGTTAATAAATGTTGGGTATGCAAGTATAAATAAAACATTATTTAATTATACTAAAGTAAAAAAATATTCGTTATAATAACTCGTTTTACCGATTAAGTGAAAATAATTTTTCAATAATTTAATCCGTAAAATTTGGATTATTTAAAATAATTTCTACATTTGCCATCCCCGAGACAAATATTAATAACTAGTTATCAATGATTTATAAAATTTATTTTATTGTTTTTTTAAGTTTTTTTACAACAAAACCTACAAAAGAAAATACAGTAAACAAAACAAAACAAGAGGTTTCTCTTCATTTAGCAGCTAATAATACAGTTTCAAAAACAGAACAAAAATTTTCTTTAATTGAAGAAAATTCTACAACCGTTCCTTCTTTAGAGAGTTTTGAAGAAGCTTTTAAAGGATACGAAAATTTAAAATCTCAAAATAAATTAGAAAATAATATTTTAACTATCGTTGATTTTAGTTTGTCTTCCAATCAAAAAAGATTGTGGGTTATTGACATGGAATCTAATGAAGTTTTATATCATACTCTTGTTGCTCATGGAAGAAATTCAGGAGAAGAATTTGCTACAAGTTTTTCAAATAAACCAGAGTCTTATAAAAGTAGCTTAGGTTTTTATTTAACAGCTGAAATTTATACAGGCAAACACGGTTCTTCATTAAAATTAGATGGAATTGAAAAAGGTGTTAATGATAATGCTCGTGAAAGAGCAATTGTGATTCATGGTGCAGATTATGTAAATGAATCATTTGCAAAAAATAACGGAAGATTAGGAAGAAGTCTAGGATGTCCGGCTTTACCAGTAAATGTTTCAAATAAAATTATTACTAAAATAAAAAATAAATCCCTTTTATTTATTTATCATCCTTCAAGAAAATCAACTCTTATCAAAGGATTTGTTTCTTAGTTTTTCGTACAATTCATCATCTAATTTGTAGATATCAGGACAAAACATAATTTGAGATTTTTCAACCCAACTGGTGTAGTATAACTGAAATACTTTTACATTAATTTTAATTGGAACAACTTTTGTTTTTGCTTTTTTAATTATGGTATCTATTTCAGATTCTTTCCAAAACTCTTCATCATCTTTCATCAATATTGTTTTTGCGAAAGGCAAGGGTTCTTCAATTCGAACACAACCAGAACTCAAAGCTCTGTAAGAACGTGTAAAATAATCTCTATGATTGGTATCATGAAGATAAACCATGTATTTATTAGGAAAATTGAATTTCACTAAACCTAGTGAATTATTGTAGCCAGGACTTTGAACATATCTATAACTTTTATAATTTTTTGAATCCCAATCTTTAGGTTTAATGGTGTCTTTTTTACTATTTAAAATCGTAATTCGATTTCGTGTAAAATAACTAATGTTTTTTGAAGCCGAAGGTACCAAATCTTCTTTTAAAATAGTTGGAGGTACTGTCCAAGTAGGATTAAAAACTAAATTATTTATTTTTGAAGTCAAAATAGGTGTTTTCCTAGAAGGTTTTCCTACTACAATTCTTTTGCTTTCTACAGTGTCATTTTCAAAAACAAAATGTAATTTATATTCTGGAATGTTTATAAAAATATAATTTTCTCCAAAATCTTCAGGAAACCATTTCCAGCGTTCTAAATTGACTTTTAATTGTTCAATACGTTTTTCTTTAGAATAATTCAAAGCGTCAACCGTTCCTTTTCCAATAACACCATCAGGTGACAATCCATTTCGTTTTTGAAATTTTTTTATCGCTTTTATGGTTTCTTTATCGTAAACTAATGTTCCGTCATTCTCATTTAAATCATTCCAATACACTAATTTTTGTTTAATGACTTGTATTGTTTTTGAAGAATCATTGGCTACAATTTTAGTGTCAACTACTGTTTTTGGGAAATTATAATCAGATTTTTTTAAAATGGATTTTAAACCTTCTTTTAAGTCTGTATATAATTTATTTTTTACAGAAACATCAATAAGTAAGTCGTTAATTTCATTGTTTTGAATGGCTTCGATTATTTTTTCAATTTTAATGGGACTTTTATAAGGTAAATCCCAGTCATTATATAAATCTCTTGGATTTAATTTCCCTTTATGAAGGTCATCGGCCAAATTTTTAAAACCATTTGAAAGTAATAAATCAAAAGTTTGAAAATCACTGTAATTAATTTTTGTTCTGTTTCTTTCAAAAGAGTCAATTTCTTTTAAATGATAATCTTCTGGAAATAAACCATCTTCTTCGCTTTTTTTTATGAAATCAATTAATGTTTTTCGGTTTTTGTCATTGTTCCAAATAATTTTATTGTCAAATGAAGCATACAATTCTTTAATGCCGTCATTTTCTTTTTCTAAAAATTCAGGTTTTATAATTTGATCAATAGAATCTTGGTCTACAAAGAAATTTGAAACTTTTGTAGGAGCAACTTTTTCTTTACAGCTATGTAAAAAAAACATTGTAATAAACAATAAAAGAAAGTAGTTTTTTCTATTCATATGTATCAAATAT
Source organism: Flavobacterium ponti (assembly GCF_042652765.1). Lineage (NCBI taxonomy): Bacteria > Pseudomonadati > Bacteroidota > Flavobacteriia > Flavobacteriales > Flavobacteriaceae > Flavobacterium > Flavobacterium ponti. The sequence continues at coordinate 231,287 of NZ_JBHSGW010000002.1, read as the reverse complement.
AGCTAATTTTTAAAGATTAAAAAACACTATTTCAATTTCTTAAACATAATGTAATGTAATCCTACGTTTTCTATATCAAAAGGTTTGCCATTAATTTTATAATTTAAATTTTCATAAAATTTTTTAGCACTTTCTCTAGCATTAAACCAAATTAAATCTGCTTTTTGTTTTGAACAATCAGCTTCAGCTTTTTCAATTAATAGTTTTCCAAATCCTTTTTTTTGAAATTCTTCCAAAATAGCCATTCCTCTTATCTGAAATTGTTCTTTCTCTTCAAATGAATCACAATTTTTTTTGTAAACAGAAACAACACCAACTACTTTATTTTCTAAGATTAGTCCAAAATGTTTGGTTTTTTCATCATGATCTCCCTCGAAAAATGTTGTTTCAAATGGTTTTCCTTTTCTTAAAACCTCATGTCGAATAGGGTAGATTGCTTCTGGCTTTAGTTCTTTTATTGTTGTTTTCATTTATAATGAATTGTAATATAATTGATTATGATTCTAAAAATTTGTCAAGTAAATTTACAATAAAACCGCGAAAAAAATTTTTCAAAAAAAGTTGCAATTAAAAAAACTTTTGAAGTATATTTGCACCTCATTAATGCGGAAGTAGCTCAGTTGGTAGAGCTCCAGCCTTCCAAGCTGGTTGTCGCGAGTTCGAGCCTCGTCTTCCGCTCTTAGTTTTACTGAATAATTTTTATTGCGGAAGTAGCTCAGTTGGTAGAGCTCCAGCCTTCCAAGCTGGTTGTCGCGAGTTCGAGCCTCGTCTTCCGCTCTTCAAAAAAAGCCTAACTTTTAAAGTTAGGCTTTTTTGTTTATTTTAAGTTACCAAGTTCTGTCTCGGTTTCAATTTCAATAGGATTTTCATTTTGTTTAAATAATCTAGCTGTTAAATCACCCTTAAGTTTAATTGAATTTCCAGAAACTTCAAGCCAACTTCCTTCTCTTAATCCTAAAACTGGTTGCGGATTGTAAAAATGAAACTCTTTAATTCGGGTTTCTCTTGTTTCACCCATATGTTTTGAATTCGTGTCTGGATCTAAGTAATGTGGATTTATATTAAACGAAACTAATCCTAAAGCTCTAAAACTTGGTGGATAAACAACAGGCATATCATTTGTTGTACCAACAGTTAAACCACAGATGTTGCTTCCAGCACTTGTTCCAAGGTAAGGTGTTCCACTTTTTACTACTTTTTCAAGTGTATTTAAAATATTATTTCTATATAATTCGTTTACCAAAACAAAGGTGTTTCCTCCACCCGTAAAAATGGCTTCTGCCTTTTCAATAGCTTCAATTGGGTTTTCAAATTCATGAATTCCTTTTACGTTTATATTTAGAGAAGTAAATGCTTCACTAACTTTTTGAGTGTATTCAGTATGAGTTAAACCACTTGGTCTTGCATAAGGAATAAACAATAGGTTTTTTACACCTTCAAAATGTTTTTTCAAAGTTGGAAATAAGTAATCTAAATAGTTGCCATTATGAAGTGTTGAGGTACTCGCAATAATTATTTTTTTCATGAAATTAATTTTTGTCATTCTAAATTTGATTCAGAATCTGAAACCATATTTATATTTACAAATTTACATTTTTGATTAACATAAGTTTATAATCCTTTTAGATTTTGTTATGAAATCAATCAATTATATTTACAAAAGATATTATTTTAATTTCTATGCATAAAAAACTACTTCTACTATTTTTATTTTTCCCTTTATTGATTTTGGCTCAAAATGATACCATAATCAAAGGACGAATCGTTTCTGATCTTAAAGATTTAGAAGGAGTTCATATTATCAATATTACTAATATTGCAGGTGCAGTTTCTGATAATGAAGGCTATTTTTCGATTAAAGCAAAAACATCAGATACATTATTGTTTAGTGCTGTTTTTTTGGAAAAGAAAAAGCATATCATAACAAAAGAGGAAATCAAGCAAAAACTTATTTTAGTTCCAATTGCACCTTCAACCGAATCATTAAGAGAAGTTGTGATTACTGAATATCCAAATATCAATGCAGTTTCATTAGGAATCGTTCCAGCAAACATAAAAACGTATACAAAAGCAGAACGAAAACTAATAGCAGCTGGTGTGTTTAAATGGTATAGTCCACTATTAATTCCTTTGGGAGGAATGAGCGTAGATGGTTTAATTAATGCAATTAGTGGCAGGACGAACATGCTCGAAAAGGAGCTTGTTGTTGAACGAAAAGAATTTCTTCAAGAAAAGACATTAGATTATTTTGATGATGAGTATTTAATGAAAACCTTAAATATACCTGAAGAATATGTTGATGGATTTATTTTTTATGTTGTGGAAGATGTGCCTTTTTCTAATGCGATGAAAGTAAAAAATAAAACACAAGCTACTTTTTTAATTCATCAATTGGCTGTTGAATTTTTAGAATTGAAAGAAATTCCATTAAAACCTGAAGACAGAAAATCTAGTGAAGTAGAACAAATAAAAGAAGATAAAGATGAGAACTAAATTACTCTTTTTAGGTTTATTATTTTCATTTGTGTCTTTTTCTCAAATAAAAGAAAGGGAACTTGTAATTGGAAAAATTAAATCAGACTCTTTAGAAGTAGAAAATATTACCGTTTTTAATGTTTCTTCAAATATTGGAGCAGTAACAGATGTGGATGGAAAATTTTCAATAAAAATCAGAGAAAAAGATACTTTGGTTATTCAAGGATTGGCTTATTTGTCTACAAAATATATTGTTCAAAAAACCGATTTAGATAGAGAAGTTTTGGAAATATACTTAAAAACTCGAATTAACGAATTAAATGAAGTAGAAGTCTCTCCATACACATTAACTGGAATTATGGAAGTCGACACCAAGAAAATCAAAACTTATGCACCAGACTTAAGTGGAATTGATTATTCGAAATTAAAACCTAAAGATATTTTAGATACAAAACCAATTAATACTGCTGTTTATAATCCTTTAGCTCCAACACCTGTTAATTTTATTGCGATTTTTGGTTTTATAGGAAAAGGAATTAAAGAACTTGTCGGAAGAAATAAAAGCAAAATATCTGCTTCAGAAAAAGCTTTTAATGATAAACGATTAAAAGAAGTGGCTTCAAAACCTTTTGGAGAACATATGAAAGAACAGTTTTCAAATCATTTTTTTACAGACCAGTTAAAAATTAAGAATGAAGATATTCCAATGTTTTTAGCTTTTTCTGAAACTTCAAATGAAGATTTAGTAGAATATCTTCAGCCAGAAAACCATTTAAAACTTATAGAATACTTAATTTCTAAAGCTGAAGCGTTTAAAAAGCAGCAAAAAGAAGAATAATATTTTATATTTGCTACATGAAAAAGTTTATAGTTACAATAGTTGTACTTTTTTTATCGTTTTCACTTACTTCGTTTTCAACTCATAAATTTTACATTGGAGTTTATCAGGTAGATTATAAACTAGATAAAAAAGAATTTCAAATTATTTCAAGAGTTTTTATTGATGATGTTGAAAAAGCTTTAGAAACTAAATATAAAAAGAAATTATATTTAGCCACTTCAAAAGAAAATAAAGAATCAGATGCTTTAATTGCAAAATATTTTAAAGAAAAATTTAAAATTGCTGTAAATGATAAGGCTCAGGAAATGGTTTTTTTAGCCAAAGAATATGAAGATGATGTATTGATTTGTTACCATAAGATAAACTATTCAAGCAAAATTAAATCATTAAATATGTACAATACTATTTTGACAGAACAGTTTTCTGAACAACAAAATTTATTACATATTAATATAAATAGTAACAAAAAGAGTTTTTTGTTTACTAATACTAATACAGAAGAAAAAATTCAACTATAATACTAACTTAATAATCAATGAAAACTAAATTATCACTACTTTTTTGTAGCCTTTTTGTTGTTTTTGGACAATTAAATGCACAAGAAAAACAAGAAGACAAAAAGAAAGAACCAGGACATTATAACGAAAATAAATTTCGTCAAATGTATGATTTGTTAGCAACACCTAATATGTTTAGAACAGCTTCTGGTGCTCCAGGTCCAGCATATTATCAACAACAAGCAGATTATAAAATCAATGTTGAAGTAGATGACAAAAACGCAAAACTTTACGGTACAGAAACTATTACTTACACTAATAATTCACCAGAATCATTAGAGTATTTATGGGTTCAACTAGACCAAAATATGCGTTCTCGTACTTCTCAAACTCCTTTAGTAGGAAATGAAAGAATTAGTCCAGCTTTGACTGAAGATAGATTTGCAAAAGAATTTATGGAAAAAGGTTTTGATGGAGGACATAATTTAGAGTATGTAAAAGATGCTGAAGGCAAACCAATGAAGTACATTATTAATAATACAATGATGCGTATTGATTTAGATAAGCCTCTAAAAAATAAAGAAAAAGTAACATTTTCTATCAAATGGTGGTACAATATTAACAACTATAGAGTTGATGGTGGTCGTTCTGGTTATGAAGAATTTGAAGATGGAAATCGACTATATGTAATGGCTCAATTTTTTCCAAGAATGGCTGTTTATAATGATGTTGAAGGATGGCAAAATATGCAGTTTTGGGGAAGAGGTGAATTTGCTCTTGTTTTTGGAGATTATGATGTAAGCATAACAGTTCCTGCTGATCACGTGATGGAAGCAACAGGTGAACTTCAAAACAGAAAAGAAGTGTTCACAGCAGAACAAGTTAAAAGATGGGAAAAAGCTAAAAACACGTTTGACAAACCAGTAATCATTGTTACACAAGATGAAGCTGAAAAAGCTGAAAAAGGTTTTTCAGAAAAAAAGAAAACTTGGCACTTTATAGCTAAGAATGTTCGTGATTTTGGATTTTCTACTTCTCGTAAATTTATGCTAGATGCTATGGCTGTTCAGCTTGAAACAGTAAAACCAATGGCGATTTCAATTTACCCAAAAGAATCAAATCCACTTTGGGGAGAATATTCTACAAGAGCAGTTGCACAAACTTTAAAAACATATTCAAAACATACCTTTGATTACCCTTATCCAAAAGCAGTTTCAGTTTCAGCACAAGATCAAGGAATGGAATATCCAATGATTTGCTGGAATTTTGGACGTCCAGAAAAAGATGGAACTTATACAGATAGAACAAAATATGGAATGTTAGGTGTTATTATTCACGAAGTTGGACATAACTTTTTCCCAATGATTGTTAATTCTGACGAAAGACAATGGACTTGGATGGATGAAGGTTTAAATACTTTCTTAGAATATTTAACAGAATTAGAATTTGATGCTAACTTCCCAACTGATAGAGGTCCAGCTGCTAAGATTGTTCCATATATGAAAGGAAACCAAAAATTTATTACACCAATCATGACCAATTCTGAAAATATTTTTCAATTTGGTTCAAATGCTTACGGAAAACCAGCAACGGGTTTAAATATTCTTCGAGAAACTATTATGGGTCGCGAATTATTTGACCACGCTTTCAAAACCTATGCACAACGTTGGAAATTTAAACACCCAACTCCAGAAGATTTCTTCAGAACCATGGAAGATGCTTCAGCAGTAGATTTAGATTGGTTTTTTAGAGGATGGTTCTATTCTACTGATTATGTGGATTTAGGAATTAAAGAAGTAAAAGAATATTACGTTTCTCTTGAGCCAACATCTGAAATGAAAGATTATAAAATGAGAACAGGTCGTTTTACTTATAATGAAGGACCTTTTATATATTTAGTTGATGAAAATCATAAAGAATTCAACAAAAAGAATAAAAAAGCGTTTGAAGTTAAAGATGTAAAAATACTAGAAGATTATGTTAATGAACATTATACAGCAGAACAAAAGCGTGATTTAAAATCTCCTAAATTTTTCTATGAAGTAGAATTCGAAAAACCAGGTGGAATGATTATGCCAATTATTGTTGAATTACAATATGAAGATGGATCTTCAGAAATTCAAAAATTTCCTGCTCAAATTTGGAGAATGAATAATGATACAGCTAAACGTGTTTTTGCAACAGACAAAAAAATTGTTAAAATGCAATTAGACCCAAAATTAGAAACTGCTGATATTGACTTAGAAAATAATATGTGGCCGAAAGAAGCTCTAAAAACTAAATTTGATGAATTAGAAAAAAAATAATTATCATTTTATAATCAATAAAATAAGTTAAACCTTTGTCAAAATTTCAAACTTTGGCAAAGGTTATTTTTTTCTTTGTAACTTTGCTTTTTAAAATTAAATTTTACAACCATGTTCGGAATAGGAGGAGGAGAACTTTTCTTTATTATATTAATTTCAATTATGATTTTTGGCTCCAAAGGAATCCCAGATGTTGCCCGTTTTTTAGGCAAAACGATGGCACAATTGAAAAATGCTTCTAACGAAATTAAAAGTGAAATTCAGAAAAGTGCAACAGAAAGTGGAGTAGATGTTAATTCTTTAACAGGTGGAATTTCAGATGAAATTAAAAAAGCAAAAGAAGGAATTACTAAAGCAATAAATCCAATGGAAAACATCGCTTCAGAAGTAACAAAACCAATAGAGAAAGTAAAAGAAGATATTGAAAGTTTATCTGGACCTATAAAAAGACAACTATAATTTTGGAAGAAATATTAAAATTAGACAGAGAACTATTTAGTTTTTTATATGGTTTAGGTTCAGAACAATATGATGGTTTTTGGTTGATTATTACCAAGCAAATTTATTGGGCACCATTAATTATTGCTATTTTATATTTAATCCAAAGAAAAATGGGTTGGAAAAACTTAGGTATTATAGTAGTCTTTTTAGCGCTTTTAATCACTTTTACGGACCAAATGACCAATGTTGTAAAGCATAGTTTTCAACGTTTAAGACCTTCAAATGAAGCTGAATTAGCTCCTATAATGCGAAATTTAATTAAGAGAAATTCATACAGTTTCTTTTCTGGTCATGCTTCAAGTTCAATGGCCTCAACCATTTTTATAGTTTCAATTCTTAGGAAGTATTATAGACATACCTATTTGTTGTTTTTATTTCCTTTAATTTTTGCTTACAGTAGGATATATTTAGGATTGCATTATCCACTAGACATTTTAACTGGTTACGTTTTTGGAATAATAACCGGAACTATTTTCTATAAACTGTATACTTTATTCATGAAAAAGTACGTAAAAAACTAAATTTACAAAACCCTAGTAACTGTCAAGCCATCACGAATTGGTAATAATACAGTTTCAACTCTTGAATCTTCATTGATTAATTTGTTGTATTCAACAAGAATTTTGGTACTAGTATCCTTTGGATTTATTTCTTCAATAACTTTTCCGCTCCATAAAACGTTGTCGGACAAAATTATTCCACCTTTGTTCATCATTGGAACAATCATATTATAATAATTGATGTAGTTTTCTTTATCAGCATCAATAAAAACCAAATCAAATGTTTTATTTAATGTTGGGATAATTTCCAAAGCATTACCCAAATGAGAAATAATTTGATTCTTGTAATCAGATAATCCAAAATATTTATCCTGAATTTCAACTAATTCTTCATTGATATCAATGGTATCCAGAGTTCCATCTTTTTGCAATCCTTCTGCCAAACATAAAGCGGCATAACCAGTATATGTGCCAATTTCTAAAATATGTTTTGGATTAATGATTTTAGACAACATGCTCAAAACTCTACCTTGAAAGTGACCACTCAACATTCGAGGTTGCATTATTTTCTGATGTGTTTCAATGTCTAATTCTTTTAGGATTTGAGGTTCAACTTGACTGTGATTTGCGACATAATCTTCTAATTCTTCTGAAATAAAATGCATAAAATTGAATTTTAGAATAGCAAAAATACAAAATCCAACACTTCTTTCTTCTATTCTCTATTTTCTATTCTCTATTTTCTTTACTTTTGCACCATGCAAACGACAAAAAAAGACATAAGAGCTTTAACCAAAGATCAACTTCGTGATTTTTTTGAGAAAAACGGAGACAAAGCTTTTCGTGGCAATCAAGTGTATGAATGGTTGTGGAGTAAACGTGCTCATACTTTTGAAGACATGACAAATGTTTCCAAAGAAACACGTGCAATGTTAGAAGAGAATTTTGTAATTAATCACATAAAGGTTGATACTATTCAACGTAGTGAAGATGGAACCGTAAAGAATGCTGTTCGTCTCCATGATGATTTAATTGTGGAAAGCGTGCTTATTCCAACAAAAACTAGAACTACAGCTTGCGTGTCTAGTCAAGTTGGGTGTAGTTTGGATTGTAATTTTTGTGCCACTGCTCGTTTAAAACGTATGCGAAATTTAAATCCAGATGAAATATATGACCAAGTTGCTGCAATTGATAACGAAAGTCGTTTGTATTTTGACAGACCTTTATCAAACATCGTTTTCATGGGAATGGGTGAGCCTTTGATGAATTACCCAAACGTAATGAAATCTATTGAAATGATTACGTCAAAAGAAGGTTTAGGTATGTCACCTAAACGAATCACAGTTTCTACTTCTGGAGTTTCTAAAATGATTAAAAAAATGGCTGATGATGAGGTAAAAGTCAAGTTAGCTGTTTCGCTTCATTCTGCCATCGAAGAAACTCGAAATAGAATCATGCCTTTCACCAAAAGTTTTCCGTTGCCAGAATTACGTGAAGCATTAGAATATTGGTACAAAAAAACAAAAAGTGCAATTACTTACGAATATGTAGTTTGGAAAGGAATTAATGATGATAAAGCTTCCATTGATGCTTTAGTAAAATTTTGTAAATACGTTCCTTGTAAAGTCAATTTGATTGAATATAATCCAATTGATGATGGAGAATTTCAACAAGCATCAGAACAGGCAACAAATGATTATATCACTGCTTTAGAAAAAAATAATATTGTAGTTAAAGTCAGAAGAAGTCGTGGAAAAGACATTGATGCTGCTTGTGGACAATTGGCAAACAAATCATAATTTTAAATGAAGAGCATTATTTTCTTTTTAGCTTCATTCAAATAGTCTATTTTTGTTAAATATATGAAAATAGTCGAACAAATAAAGCTACCAATTGTAAAGGAAATGGAACTTTTTGAAAAGAAGTTTCACGATTCAATGTCTTCAAAAGTCGCTTTATTAAATCGAATTACTTATTATATTGTAAATAGAAAAGGAAAACAAATGCGACCTATGTTTGTTTTCTTAACTGCAAAAATGATTTCGGAAGGAACTGTAAACGAACGAACCTATCGTGGTGCTTCTGTAATCGAATTAATTCACACTGCAACTTTAGTTCATGATGATGTTGTGGATGATAGCAATAAAAGAAGAGGTTTTTTTTCCATAAATGCCCTTTGGAAAAATAAAATTGCCGTTTTGGTAGGTGATTATTTACTTTCTAAAGGATTATTACTTTCAATTGATAATAACGATTTTGATTTGCTGAAAATAATTTCAGTTGCTGTTCGAGAAATGAGTGAAGGTGAATTACTCCAAATAGAAAAAGCAAGAAGATTAGATATCACAGAAGATGTATATTACGAAATAATCCGACAAAAAACAGCTACACTTATTGCTGCTTGTTGTTCGCTTGGAGCTTGTTCTGTTGCTCCTGAAAATACTGCTGTAGTCGAAAAAATGCGAAAATTTGGTGAGTTAATAGGAATGGCTTTTCAAATTAAAGATGATTTATTTGATTACACAGACGATGCTATTGGAAAACCAACAGGAATAGACATCAAAGAACAAAAAATGACTTTGCCTTTAATTTACGCTTTGAATAATTGTTCCAAAAAAGAAAAAAGTTGGGTAATCAATTCCGTAAAAAATCACAACAAAGACAAAAAAAGAGTCAAAGAAGTAATCCAATTTGTAAAAGACAAAAACGGATTAGTTTACGCAGAACAAAAAATGGTGCAATTCCAACAAGAAGCACTTCAACTCCTACAAGATTTTCCAGAATCAGATTATAAAGCTTCATTGATTTTAATGGTGAACTACGTTATTGAAAGAAAAAAATAATTTTTTTTAATTTACTTACAACCATTTTAAAGTCATTATCGTCTAGGTTAATAGAAGGCTTCTAAATTTATAATTTCAGAATTCTAAATTCAAAAAATGAAAGTAATACAATTACATCAAAAAGAAAAAGAACTAATTCAATTGGCTGTCCAAAATAACCGACAAGCACAACACCAATTGTATACTAATTTTTCTCCAAAGATGTTAAGTGTTTGTCGTCAATACATTAAAGATGTGCATCATGCCGAAGATGTAATGATAACTGCTTTTATGAAGGTGTTTACAAACATCAAAAAATTTGAACACAAAGGAAGTTTTGAAGGTTGGATTAGAAGAATTATGGTGAATGAATGTATCGATTATATTCGAGTCAAGAAAAACAATTTTAATCATCAGAATATAGAAGAAACAGTTTTGCCAAATGATTTCTCTGAAGAGCAAGATTTTTCAACAGAAGATATTCAACTACTGATTGATAATTTGCCAGAAGGATGTAAAATGGTTTTCAATCTTTATGTAATTGAAGGATACAAACACAACGAAATAGCCAAGATGTTGAAGATTAATGAAGGAACATCAAAATCACAGTTAGCTCACGCACGAAAATTATTGCAAGAGCAAATTAACAAACTAAAGAATAGTCAAAATGGCACTAAATAAATTTGAAAAACAAATTCAGCAAAAGCTAAACAATCGCGAGATGAAGCCAAGTGCTAACTCATGGGATAGATTAGATGCTATGTTGAGTATGGAAGAAAAGCCAAAGAAAAAAGGTTTTTTCTTGATAAATATTGCAGCTTCATTTATTGTGCTTGCTTCAGTTGGGTATTATTTTTATAATCAAAGTACAATTGTAGAGCCAATTAAAGAAGAGCAAATAGTTGTTGATGTTGAAAAAAATATAGAAAATAGAGAAGAGAAAATAGATAAAAGAGAGGAAAATCATGAAGTTATAGTTGAAAACAACACTGTTTTAAAAGAAACTCAAAATAGTCTAATCAATAATCAAAAAGTAATGGCTGTTTCTGAAACTAACAACCATCAACCAATAACCAACAACCAACAAGAAGTTTCAATCATCAATCAACAAATAGAAAACACCAATCAGAAAGTTGTAGCTGAAAACACTAAAACAAATACTCAAAATGTACTGCCAAACTCTCCTAAATATATTTCAGCAGAAAAATTATTAGCAGAAGTAAGTAACACAAAATTTAAAAAAAATAATTCTGAAAAAGAAGTAAAAAGAACGAGAAAAGGAATTTCTGTAAATCCAAATGCTTTGATATCAAATGCAGAAAATGAAATTTATCAATCTTATAGAGAATCTGCTTTAGAAAAATTAAATAAGAATTTTAACTCAATTAAAACGGTTTTAGCAAATCGTAACTACGAAGAATAAATAAAAATCAATCATCAATCAAAAAAACGAGAATCATGCAAAAAATTATTTTTTACACAGTCATTATGCTCATTTCCTTCATAGGAAAAACAGTTGCTCAAGAAAAAACATTTGAAGAAAGAGCAAAAGAAATAGGTAATCAAATAGAAATCATAACAACCGAAGAGAAAAAAGCACTTAGGGTTGAAATCGAAGCAATTGATAATCAAATTTTAGAAGGAAAAATTACAAAAGAAAAAGCAGATGAACTTAAATTGAAAATAGCGGAAGAAAGAGCTTTAAACATAGAAACAAAAGTTGCTGCTGAAGAAGAAAAGCTAAATCAATTGATACAAGATAAAGTTGATGGTAAAGTCAAATATGAAACTGATACAACTTCTGTTAGAATAGGAAAGAGATTCGTAATTAAAATAGAAAACGACACTGTAGATAGAAAGCCAAGAGAGTACAAAGAACGTAGAACAACATCTCAATTTGTATTTGCTTTAGGATTAAATAATTTAATCACAGAAGGAGAAAACATTGAAAATTCGGATTTTCGAGTTGCAGGTTCACATTTTTATGAATGGGGTTTGACTTACAACACTAGAATTCTTAAAAATGCAAATTTATTACATGCAAAATATGGATTATCTGTTATGTATAATAATCTTCGTCCAACAGATAACAGATTGTTTGTTAAAAATGGTAACCAAACAGAATTGCAAACGGCAGCAGTTGATTTAACAGAATCTAGATTAAGAAATGTGCAATTAGTTATGCCAGTTCATTTAGAATTTGATTTTACTCCAAAAAAACTTTCAAAAGACGGATCAAAAACCTATTTCAGAACACATGAATCTCTTAGAATTGGACTTGGTGGTTATGGAGGATTTAATATCAAATCTAAACAAATTACTAAATATAAATTAGATGGAGACAAAGTAAAAAATAAACAAAAAGGAGATTTTAATACTTCTGATTTTGTTTACGGATTAAGTGCTTACATTGGGTATAAAGAAACGAGTTTGTATTTAAAATACGATATGAATCCATTATTTAAAGATAATGCAATTGATCAAAATAATATTTCTTTAGGTCTTCGTTTCGATTTTAATTAATATTTGAGTTAGTTATTCATACTTTCCTACAAGGTTTTAATAATCTTGTAGGTTTTTTTATTTTTAAACTTTGTAACTTAGCGACTTTATAACTTAGCCACCTTAAAAATTGATTGCACAAGCTTCCATAGAAACTGTTTTTGAAACCGCTCGAGTAGAGGAGGTGATTGGTGATTTCGTAAATTTAAAACGTGCTGGAAGTAATCTCAAAGGCTTGAGTCCTTTTGTAGATGAGAAGTCTCCTTCGTTTATGGTTTCTCCGGTTAAACAAATTTGGAAAGATTTCTCTAGTGGAAAAGGTGGAAATGTAGTTTCATTCTTGATGGAACACGAACATTTTACGTATCCAGAAGCCATTCGTTATTTAGCCAAAAAATACAATATTGAATTAGAAGAAACCGTTCAAACAGATGAAGATTTAGCTGTTGCGAATGAGAAAGAAAGTATGTATTTGGTTTCCGAATTTGCTAGTAAGTATTTTCAAGATATTCTTTGGAATAATGAAGAAGGAAAAGCCATTGGATTATCTTATTTCAAAGAAAGAGGATTCACTTCTGATACCATAAAAAAATTCAATCTAGGATATTCTCCAGAAAGTTGGGATGCTTTTACAAAAGAAGCTTTAGGAAAAGGATATAAATTAGATTATCTAGAAAAAACCGGACTTTCCATTGTAAAAGAAGACAAACAATTTGACCGTTTCAAAGGTCGTGTGATGTTTCCTATACAAAGTATGAGTGGGCGTGTTTTAGGTTTTGGAGGTCGAATTTTAACAAATGATAAAAAAGCGGCTAAATATTTAAATTCACCAGAAAGTGACATTTACCATAAAAGTAAAGTACTTTACGGAATTTATCATGCAAAACAAGCCATTGCTAAACACAATAATTGTTATTTAGTTGAAGGTTATACTGATGTAATCCAATTTAATCAAGCTGGAATTGAAAATGTCGTTTCTTCTTCAGGAACTGCTCTAACACCAGACCAAATTCGATTAATCAATCGTTTAACACCAAATATTACGGTACTTTTTGATGGTGATGCAGCTGGTCTTCGTGCTTCGGTTCGTGGAATTGATTTAATTTTGGAAGCAGGAATGAACGTCAAAGTTTGCACGTTTCCTGATGGTGATGACCCAGATAGTTTTGCTAAAAAAACGTCTTATGATGATTTAGTACGCTATTTGGAAGAAAATGCTAAAGATTTTATCCAATTCAAAGCTTCTCTTTTGATGTTGGATGCCAAAAATGATCCCATCAAAAAAGCGGATTTGATTCGTGATATGGTGGTCAGTATTTCCAAAATTCCTGACAGAATTAAACGAGAAATTTATATTCAAGAATGTGCTCGAATTATGGACATTTCTGAAGATGTTTTGTTTAATACTCTAGCACAACTGGTTAAAAAAGACATTTCGGATGCTAATAAGCAATTTAAATCAGACCAAAAAGCATTTGATGTAGTTAAAAATGATGTTGTTGCAAAAACCAATAAAGTCGATATTCAATACGAATTGGAACATCAAATCATACAAATTTTACTTTTATATGGAAATATTGAAGAAGAGTTTGAAGATGTTGTTTACAAAGCCAATGAAGAAGGTGAATTGTATGAACATAAAGAAATGAATTCCTATAAAGTTTATCAAAGGATTTATTTGAGTTTACAAGAAGATGAGGTCGAACTTGCAAATCCAATTTTTGCAGCTATTTATAAAGATGTCATTGATTATTATAATCGAACAGAACAATTTGAAATTGAGCAATATTTACAACAAATTCCAGAAGAAATTGCTCAAGAAGTCACTTCAATTTTAATGAATGAAGAAAAAGAGGTTATCCATAATTGGGAAGGTCAGCAAATCATTGTTAAACTTAAAGAGCAGTCCATATCTCAATATGTCACAGAGACAATCTTAACTTTAAGATGGTATTTGGTAAACAAAATTATTGACGAACTCAAAACTAATATTATTCAGCAAAATCAAGATGATAATACTGAAATTTTATCTATGGTAAGAGATTATTTAGGTTTAACTAATGTGTTCTCAAAAAAATTAGGTAGAGTGATGAGTAGACACCATTAAACCAACTGAAAAGTTCTTGCTTTGTTTATCAAGTCAATTAAATTAGTAACATTTAATTTATGAAGTAAACGTAATTTGTATGTACTAATTGTTTTTTCGTCTAGACCTAATATAGTTGCGATTTCTTTATTCTTTTTGCCATCAGCTAAATATTTTAAAACTTCAATTTCTCTTGATGATAATTTTTTGTGTAAACGGTCACTGTTTTTAGAATCGCTTTGAGAAAGTTTTTTTACAGCTTCACTGGTGTAAATATTACCCATGGAAACAGATTTTAAAGCAGCTCCAAAATCTTTCATACTTACATTCTTTTCTAAATAACCTCTCACTCCAACTTTTAAAGCATTGTTAGCATAAAGGGTTTCTGATACATTAGAAAAAATAATAAATTTGGTGGTAGAGTAATCCTTAACTAAAATTTTAACATCCCTTATACTAGATAAGCCATTTAGTTCAATATCCAAAATAACTAAGTGAACCACTTTATTGTCTAGTAGTTCATGAAGATCTTCAAGTGAAGATACGTGTCCCATAACATCAAAATCAACAGAATCTTTTAGGTATGATTTTATGCCTTGATAAATTACAGGATTATTATCAGCGACGCAGGTTTTAATCATTTTTATTTATTATATGTATAAGTAAAGATAAAAAAAAATGTAATATCTTCAATCATATCAAGCTCTTATTTTAATTCTTGTGGGATTTTACAGACAGGAATCGGGTTCATTTTATGTTGATTAAGAAAATTCAGTCGTTTATAGATCTTAAAAACTACTAATTCTCTGTCAGAAAAGTCATTTTCGGTCTTTCCATTTTCATAAGCAGCCATTGCCCATTCTAATTCATCATAATTAGCTCCAATTTGATCTTCATCACTTCTATCATCTCCAAACAAACCATCTGTAGGCTTTGCTGTCAATATACTTTCAGGAACATGAACATGTTTTGCTAATAAGCGAACTTCACTTTTTAATAAATCTGCAATCGGACTCAAATCTACACCACCATCACCATATTTTGTGTAAAATCCAACGCCAAAATCTTCTACTTTATTACCAGTTCCAGTTACTAAAAAACCATGAATTCCAGCTAAATAGTACAAAGTAGTCATTCGCAAACGAGCTCTTGTATTTGCTAATGATAAATTATAAGCAACTTCATTTTCAGAATTTGGAACACTATTTTTAAAAGTTTCAAATGATGGAGTTAAGTCTACTCTTTCATTCAATACATTAGGAAATCGATTTTTTAATTGGTCAATATGTTCATTCGCTCTATTAACATGACTTTCTGCTTGATGAATAGGCATTTCAACACATAATGTTGGTAAACCAGTTTGTGCACAAAGGGTAGAAGTCAATGCACTATCAATTCCACCTGATATTCCCACAACAAAACCCTTAACTTTTGCGTTATTAGCATAGTCAAGTAACCATTTTACAATATGATTGTTGATTTTTTCGGCTTGAAATAGAGTAGAATCTGTCGTCATTTTATTGAATAATTTATACTATTAAATGTATATTTGTAGCTTGATTTATTTTCTATAAAAATATAATTTTTTTTTACAATGAAGAAGTATTTCTTTTTATTAATTGCCTTTCAATTTATTATTTCGTGTAAAAAAGAAACAAAACAAGAAGTTGATGTTTCTGCAATTCCTGTAAGCTTTAAAGTGGAACGATTTGACCAAAAATTTTACACCTCTGAACCTGAAGATTTACCAAAATTAAAAAGTGATTACCCTTTTCTATTTCCTGAAATATATGCAGATACTATCTGGACTAATAAATTGAAAGACCCTATTTCAAGAGAATTGTTTGATGAGGTTCAAAAAAAATATGCTTCTATTGGTAAATTAGAACCTCAAATTGAAGATTTATTAAAACATGTAAAATATTATTATCCAGAAAAGAAAACACCTAGAGTTATAACTGTAATAACAGAAGTTGATGTAGATGCAAAATCTATTTTTGTAGATGATTATTTGTTTATTTCTTTGGATTGTTATTTAGGAAAAGACCATCGTTTTTATGAGACTTTTCCAGAATATATGCGTATTGAATTTGATGAATCTCAAATTTTACCAGATATTGTAAGCAGTTTTTCTTATGGAAAAATTGCTCCACCAAAAGACAGAACCTTACTTTCTTTAATGATTTATAAAGGAAAAGAATTGTACATGAAAGATTTGATAATTCCAGATGTACCTGATAATGTCAAAATTGCTTATACTGAAGATAAGTATAGATGGTGTGAAGAAAATGAAGCTCAAATGTGGAGTTATTTTATTGAAAACAAATTACTGTATGATACAAATCCAAAAAACGAACAACGTTTCATGAATGAAGCTCCTTTTTCAAAATTTTATTTAGAAATAGATAACGAATCACCAGGAAGAGTTGGAGCTTGGTTGGGTTGGCAAATTGTTAGAAGTTACATGGAAAATCATCCAGATGTAAAATTACAAGAGTTATTAGCCTTGAGTGCTAAAGAACTATTTGAAGAATCAAAATATAAACCAAAGAAATAATGCCAAATAAAAAATCAGAAATAAAATTCTTAGTTGAATTAGACGAAAATAAAATTCCAGAAAAATTGAGTTGGACAGCCAAAGATGGTGGAATTGAACTTGAAGAATCAAAAGCAATCTTAATGTCTATTTGGGATAGCAAAGCTCAAGAAACATTACGAATCGATTTATGGACGAAAGATATGCCTGTAGATGAAATGAAATTGTTTTTTCATCAAACTTTAGTTGCAATGTCTGAAACCTATTACAGAGCAACAGACGATGAAAAAATGACTGCTACAATGAAAGATTTTTGTGATTATTTTGCTGAGAAATTAGACTTAATTAAATAGTAATTAATTTTTAGATTCTGAAATAATTATTTTGGAATCTAAAAATTTTTAGTTTTATTAAAACTCATTCATGTTTTTAAATACATCTTCATTAACTCCATCAATAAATTCAAGAATTTCATCTCTACCAGTTCCTTCTGAGGAAGAAGTAACAAAATATTGAGGAATTTCTGCCCAATTATTAGCTAATAATTGTTTTTTGTATGCTGCAATGTTTGAAGCGATTTTAGATTTTCCAATTTTATCTGCTTTAGTAAAAATGATACAAAAAGGAACTTCAGTTTCTCCTAAATAGGTGATGAATTCTAAATCAATTTTTTGAGCTTCCAAACGAATATCAATCAAAACAAAAGCACAAACTAATTGTTCTCTTTTTTCAAAATAATCTGTAATAAATTGTTGGAAAACAGCTTTGGTTTTCTTAGAAACTTTTGCATATCCATAACCTGGTAAATCTACTAAATACCAATTGCTATTAATCTTAAAATGATTAATTAACTGAGTTTTTCCTGGTCTTGCAGATGTTTTTGCCAATTTTTTTCGTTCTGTCAACATGTTAATTAAAGATGATTTTCCTACGTTAGAACGACCTATAAATGCATATTCTGGTAAAGGTTCATTAGGACATTTACTAACTTCAGAATTACTAATTATAAATTCGGCTGTGTTGATTTTCATTGTATGTAAAATAAAATTCCCCAATTGAAGGGGAATAATGTTATAAGTTGTGTTTTTGAAGCCAGTTTAATAGAATTTCATTAAATTCTTCAGGTCTTTCCATCATGGCAGCATGTCCACATTTATCTATCCAGAATAATTCAGAATTTGGTAATAATTGGTCAAACTCTTCAGCTACATTTGGAGGTGTCACCTTATCATTTTTTCCCCAAATAATACATGTTGGAGTTTCCATTTTAGGCAAGTCTGCTGCCATATTATGACGAATAGCACTTTTGGCAATAGTAAGTGTTTTAATCAACTTAATTCTATCGTTTACAGTAGCAAAAACTTCATCAACTATTTCTTTTGTAGCAACTTTAGGATCGTAAAAAACATCTTCACTTTTCTTCTTGATGTATTCATAATCTCCTCGTTTTGGATAACTTTCACCCATTCCGCTTTCATATAATCCAGAACTTCCAGTAATAACAAGGCCTTTCATTAATTCAGGATACATTTTAGTGTGATATAAAGCAATATGTCCACCTAAAGAGTTGCCTAATAAAATAACTTTGTCTAGTTTTTTATGAAGTATAAAATCGTGTACAAATTTTGAAAACGCTTTTACATTTGTTTTTAAGATACTCTGCGTATAAATGGGTAGCAAAGGAATAATAACTTTATACCCTTTTGAAGGTAAAAAATTCGTTACACCGTCAAAATTACTTAATCCTCCCATCAAACCATGAAGTATTATAATTGGTGTTCCTTCACCTACTTCATAGTAAGTATATTTTCTTTCTTTTTTTAACATAAAAAAATTTCGTATTAGAAATATGCACAAATATAAGACTTTTAAAAATAGCTAAAAGTAATTTATTAATATTTTGATTTACTTGTTTTTTTCTTACAAAAAAAGCTGTCAAATAGACTGATTTTAGATTATTAACAGCTTCATATTATGGTTAATAAGTTTAAATTTTTGCTTTTGTTATAGGTTTAAATTTTTCGAAAGCCTTGTATTTCTTCTATTTGTCAAGTTTTTTAAAAAACCTAAATTTTCATTTCATCCCATTTTTTGGCCAAATAGTGGATAAACTTATCAACAAAGTGGTAGATTGTGGTAAATAGTGGTAGAAAATTTATATTTTTGTAAATAATAAAGTCAAAATCCCACTTGTGAGTACGCTGATTGGAACATATGAATGTAAGGTAGATGCCAAAGGAAGGCTGATGATGCCAGCTCCACTGAAGAAGCAATTTGCGTCTTTGGAGGATGGCTTCGTTTTGAAGCGTTCTGTGTTTCAACCTTGTTTAGAATTGTTTCCAATGGCTGAATGGAATAAAATGATGGCTAAAATCAACAAGTTAAATCGATTTGTGAAAAAGAATAACGATTTCATCAGACGTTTTACAGCTGGTGTAAAAGTGGTTGAAATTGATGCTACAGGAAGATTATTGATTCCGAAAGATTTAATTGCTTTTGGTCAAATTGAAAAAGATTTAGTGTTGTCTTCAGCTATCAATATAATTGAGATTTGGGATAAAACTTTATACGAAAACGCAATAGAAAATGCTACTGACGATTTTGCTGATTTGGCAGAAGAAGTAATGGGTGGTCAAAATGATGACGAAGATGGAATATCATAATCCAGTATTATTGAAGGAAACTGTAGATGGATTAAACATTCGTCCTGATGGAATTTATGTTGATGTGACTTTTGGTGGTGGTGGTCATTCAAGAGAAATAATGTCAAGACTTGGTGCAAATGGAAAACTGTTTGCTTTTGATCAAGATTTAGATGCTTTGAATAACACAATAGATGATGAAAGATTCACTTTGATAAATGAAAATTTCAGATTTATAAAAAGGTTCTTACGTTTTCATGGCATAAAACAAGTTGATGGAATTTTAGCTGATTTAGGAGTTTCATCGCACCAATTTGATGTGGCTGAAAGAGGTTTTTCAACTCGTTTTGAAGCTGAATTAGACATGAGAATGAATCAAAAAGGAGAGCTTTCGGCTTATCATGTAATCAACGATTATGATGAAGCTGCTTTAAAAAGTGTTTTGTTGGAATTTGGAGAGTTAAAAAATGGTGGATCAATGGCAAATGTGATTGTAAATGCTAGAAAAGATGCTCCAATTAAAAATTCAGAACAACTAAAACAAATCTTAAGTAAATTTTTGCCAGGTCATAAAAGCAATAAAATTTTAGCTCAAATATATCAAGCTATCCGAATTGAAGTAAATCAAGAAATGGAAGCTTTAAAAGAATTTTTAACGCAATCCTTAGAAATTCTTAAACCAGAAGGAAGATTAAGTGTGATTTCATATCATTCTTTAGAAGATAGATTGGTAAAAAGATTTGTGAAAAATGGAATGTTTGAAGGTGAGCCAGAAAGAGATTTTTTTGGAAATTTTGAAGTTCCTTTTAAAACAATTGAAAAATTAATTGTTCCATCAAACGAAGAAATTGCAATCAACAATAGAGCAAGAAGTGCAAAATTAAGAATAGCAGAAAAAAAGTAAGAGTATGAAAGCAAATGTTTACAGTTTGTTAAAAGCAAAATTTTTAGTGAGTGATGATTCATTAAAGAACTGGAAATTCATTGTTTTCTTAATTGTTTTAGCCATGATTATGATTGCCAATAATCACAGGTATGATGCTAAAAATTACAGAATAACAGAGCTGACCAACGAAGTAAAAGAATTGCGGTCAAAATTTGTAGACACACGTTCTGATTTAATGAAGTTGAAAATGGAATCTACAATCACCACAAAAATGGAAGCAAGAGGTATTAGGCCTTCTGAAGTTCCACCACAAAAAATAAAAGTTTTAAAAACAGAAGAAAAAGGAATAGTTAACAAATTATGGCAATAGAGGGAAAAAATAGTTCAATGCGAATGTATTTGGTTGCAGGTGTCATGTTTATGATAGCTGTTCTCGTTGTTATTAAATTAACTAATATTCAATGGGTTGACGGACCATATTATCGTCAATTGGCCAAAGATTTAACGGTTAAAAATTTTCAAATTCCATCCAATAAAGGAAATATTTATTCTTCTGACGGAAGTTTATTAGCCACTTCAATTCCAGAATATACAGTTCGTTTTGATGCATTGGCTCCTAAAAAAGAAGATTTTGAAGAGTTTGTAAGTCCTCTTGCGGATTCATTAGCCATTCTTTTGCAAAAACCAGCAGGCCAAATTTTATCGGAATTAAGAAGAGCAAGAGCTTCTCAAAACAGATACTTACTAATAGCTAGAAAATTAAGCTATACAGAGTATATGAAAATAAAAGGTTTTCCATTGTTCAACAAAGGAACTTTTAGAGGTGGAATTATCACAGAGCAAAAAACAGTTCGTGAACATCCAATTGGAAAAATTGCTGAAAGAACTATTGGTTATGAAAGGAAAAATGCAGATGGAAGTACAAATGGAAAAGGAATTGAATATGCATTCAAAAAATATTTAGACGGAAGTAATGGTCACCGAATGATGCAAAAAATTGCAAAAAATCAATGGAAACCAATTAGCGATGTCAATGAACTAGAACCTCAAGATGGTTATGATATCATTTCAACAATAGATGTATATATTCAAGATATTGCTCATCATGCTTTGTTAAAACAACTTGAATATTACCAAGCAGATCATGGATGTGTTGTGGTAATGGAAACAAAAACTGGTGAAGTGAAAGCAATTTCTAATTTAGGAAGAGATGAAGACGGAACGTATTACGAAACTCAAAATTACGCTGTTGCGGAATCAACTGAGCCAGGTTCAACATTCAAACTACTTGATTTAATTGCTTTGTTAGATGATAAAAAAGTAGATACAAGTCAGGTTTATGATACACAAGGTGGAATTGTAAAATATTACGGAAAATCGGTTCGTGATTCTCATAAAGGTGGTTACGGAAAAATTTCTTTGGCTAGAGGTTTTGAACTTTCATCGAACACGGTTTTAGTACAAGCAGTTTATGATAATTACAAAAATAACCCTAGTGAATTTGTAAATAGAATTGACAGTTACGGATTAAATAAACCTTTAGGATTACAATTCATTGGAGAAGGGAAACCAAAAATTCCTCAACCAGGTTCAAAAGATTGGTCTGGAATTGCTTTGCCTTGGATGGCTTATGGATATGGTGTTTCAGTAACTCCATTACAAACTTTAGCAATTTACAATGCAGTAGCAAATGATGGTAAAATGATTAAACCCTTTTTTGTAAAAGAAATTAAAGAATGGAACAAAACAGTTCAAAAATTTGATACTGAAGTAATAAACGAAAAAATTTGTTCTGATGAAGCGCTTAAAAAAGTGAGAGCTGTTTTGCAAAATGTAGTCAAAAAAGGAACTGGTTCAAAATTATATTCACCAAATTTTTCAATGGCTGGAAAAACCGGAACGGTTCAAATGAATTATAGAGATAAATCAAAATTATATTACGCATCATCTTTTGTAGGTTATTTTCCTGCTGATGAACCAAAATATTCTTGCATTGTTGTGGTACACAAACCAAATGTCGCAGCTGGTTATTATGGAGCTGATGTGGCTGGACCAGTTTTTAAACGTATTGCACAAAAAATTTATACAGATGCTCCTTCTACAAATGAAGTAAAACAATTAGACACTAAAATTCCAAGTCAAAATAAATCATATGCTAAACTATATGATTTGAAAACTGACGAAAATATTATGCCAAATGTAAAAGGAATGCCTGTTATGGATGCTATTGTTCTTTTGGAAAATTTAGGACTAAAAGTAAAAGTAATTGGCAAAGGTAAAGTCAAAAAGCAATCTATAGATAAAGGTCAAAGATTCAATAAAAATCAAGAAATAACATTAGAATTATCGTGAAAATTTTAAAAGACATATTATATAAAGTATCTATTGAAGCTGTGAAGGGTTCAACAGATATTGCTATTAATTCAATTGATTTTGACTCAAGAAAAATCTCTTTGAATGATGTCTTTGTTGCCATTAGAGGTTCAGTTTCTGATGGACATAATTTTATTGAAAAAGCCGTAAATCAAGGTGCAACTGCAATAGTATGCGAAGAATTTCCTGAAAAAATAATCAATGGTGTTACATATATTCAAGTTAAAAATACCAATGAAGCTTTGGCTTTTTTAGCGAATAATTTTTATGATAATCCTTCTACTAAATTAAGATTAGTTGGAATTACTGGTACAAATGGAAAAACTACGGTTGCTTCACTTTTATACCAGTTGTTCAAAAAGGCTGGTTACAAAGTTGGATTACTTTCAACAGTTAAAATTTTAGTGGATAATAAAGAGTTTAAAGCAACGCATACAACTCCAGATTCATTAACAATTAATTTTTACTTAAACGAAATGGTTAATGAAGGTTGTGAATTCTGCTTTATGGAAGTGAGCTCGCACGGAATTGACCAAAAACGTACAGAGGCTTTACATTTTGAAGGTGGTGTTTTTACCAATTTATCTCATGATCATTTGGATTATCACAACTCATTTGCTGAGTATAGAGATGTTAAAAAAGCATTCTTTGATGATTTGCCAAAAACAGCTTTTGCATTGACAAATGTTGATGATAAAAACGGAAATGTAATGTTCCAAAATACAAAAGCGAGAAAATTGACTTATGCTCTAAAATCATACGCTGATTATAAAGCTCAAATTTTAGAAAGTCAATTGACAGGTTTGTTGTTAAAAATAAATGATAATGAAGTTTGGGTAAAGCTTATCGGAAACTTCAATGCATACAATATGTTAGCTATTTTTGGTGTAGCTATAGAATTAGGAATGGATAAACTTGAAGCTTTACGCTTATTAAGTGAACTAGAAAGTGTTGCTGGGAGATTTCAATTTATCATTTCAAAATCAAAAATCACAGCAATTGTTGATTATGCTCATACACCTGATGCACTTGAAAATGTATTGCAAACTATTTCAGAAATCAGAACTAAAAATGAACAATTAATTACCGTTGTTGGTTGTGGTGGTGATAGAGATAAAACTAAACGTCCAATAATGGCTGAGGTTGCTTCAAGATTAAGTGATAAAGCAATTTTAACTTCCGATAATCCAAGAACAGAAATTCCTGAATTAATTATCGAAGACATGGAAAAAGGAGTTGAACCTCAAAATTTTAAGAAAACAGTTTCAATTGTGGACAGAAAACAAGCTATTAAAACGGCTTGTGTTATGGCAAATGAAAACGATATAATACTAATCGCAGGAAAAGGTCATGAAAATTACCAAGAAATAAATGGTGTTAGACATGATTTTGATGATTTAAAAATAGTAACCGAATTATTAACCCAACTAAACAAATAGAACAAGATGTTATATTATTTATTCCACTATTTAGAAAATAATTTTGATGTTCCTGGAGCTGGGTTGTTTCAGTATATAACTTTTCGTTCGGCTCTTGCTTTTATTTTATCGTTACTTATTTCAACAGTTTTTGGTAAAAGAATTATCAACTTTTTAAGAAGACAACAAGTAGGTGAAACTGTAAGAGAACTTGGTTTAGATGGTCAAAAAGAAAAAGCAGGAACACCAACAATGGGTGGAATTATCATCATTTTAGCAACTTTAATTCCTGTTTTATTATTAGCAAAATTAGATAATATATATGTGATTCTTTTGATAGTAACTACACTTTGGATGGGAACTATTGGATTTATTGATGATTATATCAAAATATTCAAAAAAGATAAACAAGGTTTAAAAGGAATTTTTAAAGTAATTGGTCAAGTTGGTTTAGGTCTAATAGTAGGAAGTGTTCTTTATTTCAATGAAGGTGTAACCGTTAGAAAAGATACTTCTGAAACTAGAATAACAGCTTCAAACACAGCCTTAAAATCTATGTTGGAAGAAAAATCAACAGCAACTACAATTCCTTTCTTCAAAAACAACGAGTTTGATTATGCTGAAGTATTGAGTTTCATGGGTGATGGATATGAAAATTGGGCTTGGATAATTTTTATTCCAATTGTAATTTTTATTATCACAGCGGTTTCAAATGGAGCAAATCTTACGGATGGAATAGATGGTTTAGCAGCAGGAACTTCAGCTATATCTGTCTTGGCACTTGGAATTTTCACATTCGTTTCGGGTAATATTATTTTGTCAGATTACCTCAATATAATGTATATCCCAAATTCTGGTGAAATGACGGTTTATATTGCTTCATTTATTGGAGCATTAATCGGATTTCTTTGGTATAATTCTTATCCGGCTTCAGTATTTATGGGTGATACAGGCAGTTTAACTATCGGTGGGATTATAGCAGTTCTAGCTATTTCTGTTCGAAAAGAATTGTTGCTTCCCGTTTTGTGTGCCATCTTTTTTGCTGAAAATTTATCAGTGATTATACAAGTTAGTTATTTCAAATACACTAAAAAACGATTTGGTGAAGGAAGAAGAGTTTTCCTAATGTCTCCATTGCATCATCATTATCAGAAAAAAGGATATCACGAAAGTAAAATCGTAACTCGTTTTTGGATTGTTGCCATTATGCTTTCCATTTTAGCAATTGTAACCTTAAAACTAAGATAGTATGAAAAGACTAGTAATACTTGGTGGAGGAGAAAGTGGTGTAGGAACTGCAATTCTTGGTAAGAAAAAAGGATATGATGTTTTTGTGTCTGATTTTGGAAAAATAAAAAGTAATTACATAGAAGTTCTTGGATTAAATAAAATTGAATGGGAGGATGAAAAACATACAGAAGATTTAATTCTGAATGCTGATTTGGTAATGAAAAGTCCAGGTATTCCAGATAAAGCTCCAATTGTTAAAAAGCTTTTAGAAAAAGGAATTCCAGTGATTTCAGAAATAGAGTTTGCTTACCAATATACAAATGCAATCACTATTGGAATTACAGGTAGCAATGGAAAAACAACAACAACTTTGTTAACGCATCATTTGTTAAAACAAGGTGGTTTAAATGTAGGTTTAGCTGGAAATATTGGAAAAAGCTTTGCATGGCAAGTGGCAGAAGATAAAGTTGATGTATATGTGTTGGAGTTGAGTAGTTTTCAATTAGATGGAATTGTAACTTTTAAACCACACATAGCTGTTATTACAAACATAAGTCCTGATCATTTAGATAGATATAATTACGATTATGGATTATACATAGAATCAAAGTTTAGAATAACAATGAATCAAACTGAAGAAGATTATTTAATATATGATAATGAAGATGAAGCCATTTCATTTTGGTTAAAAA
This sequence comes from Flavobacterium ponti, assembly GCF_042652765.1. Taxonomy (NCBI): domain Bacteria; kingdom Pseudomonadati; phylum Bacteroidota; class Flavobacteriia; order Flavobacteriales; family Flavobacteriaceae; genus Flavobacterium; species Flavobacterium ponti. Next base: position 204,980 of record NZ_JBHSGW010000002.1, on the reverse strand, counting down.
ACAATAAAACAAAAGCCAAAAAATTACCTTTTTCATTGACAAAAAAGCTTGAAGAAGGAAGTTATTTAGAAGACAAAACAATAATTAATATCACAAACAACAAACAAATCAATATGCCAACAACAAATTTATCACTAGACGGAATGCACAATGTGAAGAACGCAATGGCTGCAACTACGGTAGCACAGCTGATGAACATTAGAAAACAAACAATCAGAGAGAGTTTGTCAAATTTCCAAGGAGTAGAACATCGTTTAGAAAAAGTATTGAAAATTGAAAACGTTCAGTACATCAACGATTCAAAAGCTACAAACGTTAATGCCACCTTTTTTGCCCTAGAAAGTATGGAAACACCAACAATATGGATTGTCGGTGGAGTTGATAAAGGTAACGACTACACAGAGTTGATGCCTTTAGTAAATGAAAAAGTGAAAGCCATCATTTGTCTTGGAGTTGATAACAAAAAAATCATCGATTCTTTCAACAATATTGTTGATGTTATGGTTGAAACATCTTCAATGGAGCAGGCCGTAAAAGTAGCTCAAAAAATTGCAGAAAAAGGTGAAACAGTTTTGCTATCACCAGCTTGTGCAAGTTTTGATTTATTTGAAAATTATGAAGACAGAGGAAACAAATTTAAAAGTGCAGTAAGAGGTTTATAATGAATAATTTTATTAATAACTTAAAAGGAGACAAAGGAATTTGGGCATTAGTATTTTTACTAGCACTTATTTCGTTTATGCCTGTATATAGTGCAAGTACAAATCTTGTCTATGTAATAGGTAAAGGCTCTACTTTGGGTTATTTAGTAAAACATTTAGGTCACTTATTTCTTGGATTCTGTATTATTTATTTTGTGCATAAAATGCCTTATCATTACACGAAGGCTTTGTCATTGTTGTTGATGCCTTTAGTAGTGGTTTTGTTGATTTACACTATGTTTCAAGGCACAACTATTGGTGGAGCTAATGCAAGTCGTTGGATAAGTATTCCATTCATTGGAGTAAGTTTTCAAACATCATCATTAGCTTTTATAGTGTTGATGGTTTATGTAGCAAAGTATTTAGCTAAAATAAAAGAAAAAGAATTCACTTTCAAATCATCATTGATAGAATTGTGGATGCCTGTTTTTTTAGTGCTAATTTTAATTTTACCAGCTAATTTTTCAACTACAGCATTAATATTTGCTATGGTTTGTATGTTGGTTTTCATAGGGCAATATCCCATTAAATATCTAGCAACAATTATTGGAGCAGGAATTGTGATGTTGACTTTATTTATTTTAATGGCAAAAGCGTTTCCAGATGCAATGCCAAATCGTGTTAAAACTTGGGAAAGTCGTATCGAGCGATTTTCAAGTGATAAAACAGATGAAGATAATTACCAAATCGATAAAGCAAAAATTGCAATTGCTTCAGGAAGAATTTACGGACTTGGTCCAGGAAAAAGTGTTCAAAAAAACTTTTTACCACAATCTTCTTCTGATTTTATTTATGCAATTATTGTTGAAGAATATGGACTTATAGGTGGACTCGGCATATTGTTCGTCTATATGTTATTATTCTTCAGATTTATTGTTTGTGCACACAAAGCTTCTTCATTTTATGGAAAATTATTAATCATTGGTTTAGGTTTTCCAATAATTTTTCAGGCTTTAATTAATATGGGAGTTGCGGTCGAACTTTTACCAGTAACAGGGCAGACTTTACCTTTGATAAGTAGTGGTGGAACTTCCATTTGGATGACTTGTGCTGCTATTGGTGTTATTTTAAGTGTAAGTAAAAAAGACGAAGAAGTAGCAGCAGATATGCAAGAAGCTGAAAAAAGAAATGAAGCCTTACAACGAATCATAGATAAAGAAATCCAACTCGAAGAGGAAAGAGAAGAACAAGAAGATAAAGAGTTAAAAGAGGAATCAGATAAAAATCCATTGGAACCCGTATTAAATCAATAAAAATGACAACTAAAAAATTCATAATCAGTGGTGGAGGAACAGGAGGACACATCTATCCTGCAATCGCTATTGCTAATGAATTAAAAAATAAATTTCCTGATGCTGAGTTCCTTTTCGTAGGAGCAAAAGATAAAATGGAAATGCAAAAAGTACCTCAAGCAGGTTACAAAATTAAAGGGCTTTGGATTGCTGGTTTACAAAGAAAATTGACCTTAAAAAACGCATTATTTCCATTTAAGTTATTGTCTAGTTTATGGAATTCTTGGATGATTTTAAGAAAATTTAAACCTGATGTAGTTATTGGAACTGGTGGTTTTGCTTCTGGAGCTGTACTCAAAGTGGCAAATTTTTTAAAAATTCCAACAGTAGTTCAAGAGCAAAATTCATATCCTGGAATAACCAATAAGTTATTAGCCAAAAAAGCTAGTTCAATTTGTGTGGCTTATGAAAATTTAGAGCGTTTCTTTCCAAAAGATAAAATCAAATTAACAGGAAATCCAGTTCGTCAAGATTTAATAGGTGTTGAAACTAAAAGAGAAGAAGCGATAGCTCATTACAATCTTGATGAATCAAAAAAAACAGTCTTGATTTTAGGAGGAAGTTTAGGAGCAAGAAGAATCAATCAATTAATATCAAAAGAGCTCGATTTTTTTCTAGAAAACAATATTCAAGTTATTTGGCAATGTGGAAAGTTATATCACGAACAATATCAAAGTCAAAGCTCAGCAAATGTTCAAGTTGTCTCTTTTATAGATAGAATGGACTTAGTTTATGCAGCTGCAGATTTTGTAATTTCTCGTTCTGGTGCTTCCTCAGTTTCGGAATTATGTATTATTGGCAAACCAACTATTTTTATTCCTTCTCCAAACGTAGCTGAAGATCATCAAACCAAAAACGCGAAAGCTATTTGCGATAAAAACGGAGCAATTTTAATTAGAGAATCTGAATTAGATAATGAATTTGAAACGATTTTTAAGGATTTGATTTCAAACGAAGAAAAGCAAAAAGAATTAAGTCAAAACATAAAAAAGTTAGCCTTACCAAACGCTACAAAGGATATAGTTGATGAGATAGTAAAACTGTTAAATCGTTGAATTGTTTAACTGATAGTTCAAGATACGATTACACAATTCAACAAATAAACGATTAAACAAAAATGAACTTAAACCAAATACATAACATCTATTTCATAGGAATCGGAGGCATCGGAATGAGTGCTTTGGCTCGCTATTTCAAAAATATTGGAAAAAATGTTAGTGGTTATGATAAAACTGAAACACAGTTAACAAAAGAATTGCAACAAGAAGGAATCCAAGTTCATTTTGAAGATAATATCAATTTAATTCCAAAAGACTTTTATGTGGAAAATACCTTGGTTGTAATTACACCAGCTGTTCCTGTTTTATTAGCTGAATGGAATTATTTTATCGAAAGAAAATTTATAATTAAAAAACGAGCAGAAGTTCTTGGGCTAATTACAAAAGACACTTTTTGTTTCGCGGTTGCTGGAACACATGGAAAAACTACTACTTCTAGTATCTTGGCTCATATTTTATTGGATAGTGGTTTAGATGTAACCTCTTTTTTAGGTGGAATTGTAGAAAACTATAATTCAAACCTTGTTGGAAATGGAAAAACAATAACGGTTGTTGAAGCGGATGAATTTGATCGTTCATTTTTACATCTTCATCCAAATATTGCTTGCATAACCTCAATGGATGCTGATCATTTAGATATTTATGGTGATGCTAATGCAATTGAAGAAAGTTTTAGAGAATTTGCGGATAAAGTCGAAGATAAATCTAAGTTATTTTACGCAAATGGTTTGGTTCTTGATGGAGTTTCTGTAGGGGTAAATGATGATGCCAAAATAACAGCTCAAAATATTAAAATCGAAAAAGGTTATTATGTTTTTGATGCAAAATTTGGAAATGAATTAATAGAAAATATTCAATTTGGATTACCTGGACACCATAATTTGTCAAATGCACTTATGGCTTTGTCAATGGCAAAAACTTATGGTGTTGAAAATGATAAAATTAAAAATGCTTTAGCTTCTTTCAAAGGAATTAGAAGAAGATTTTCTTTCCAAATTAGAGAAGAAAAACTAACATATATTGATGATTATGCACATCATCCAACAGAAATAAATGCAGTACATCAAGCAGTTACTGAGTTGTTTCCCAATAAAAAAGTGTGTGCTGTTTTTCAACCACATTTATTCAGTAGAACCAAAGATTTTGCCGATGATTTTGCCAAAAGTTTATCCAAGTTTGATGAAGTTTTGTTACTAGAAATTTATCCAGCACGAGAATTGCCAATGGAAGGTGTAAATTCAACTTGGTTATTGGGTAAAGTGGAGAATAAAAATAAAAAATTAATAAGTAAAGAAGAATTATTTACCGAAATTAAAGCCTCTGATGCAACAGTTTTTGTAACAATTGGAGCAGGTGATTTAGGTGAAATGGTTCCACAAATAAAAAAGACATTAAGTGAAAAAGTTGAATTGGAATAATATACGTTTAGTACTTGTTATTGTGCTAATGATTTTCCTGTATTCTTTCTCTGGAATCAAAAACCAAGAGCGAAAAATACAGAAGATAAGTATAGCTTTTAATGAGGATGATTTTCCCTTTTTGAACGAAACAATGGTTAATAACTTGTTAATACAAAATTTTCAAGGGTCTTCCAAAGTAAAAAAAGAAAGGGTAGATTTGAAGAAGCTAGAAAATTTGTTGGATACCAATAAATACGTAGATAATTCTGAAGTTTTTTGTACAATTGATGGGATACTAAATGCTAAGATCAAACAAAAAAAGCCAATTATTAGAGTTATAAATGAAAATGGCTCTTATTATTTAGATAGTAAGGGAGATAAAGTTCCTTTGTCGGAAAACTTTACACCAAGGGTTCCTGTTTATTTTGGAATAGTGAATGAAAATGAATTGAAAGAGCTTGTTAGCATTTTTGATTTCATCGATAAAGACGAAATGTTAAAACAAAACATCGTCGACATAAAAAAAACTCAAAAAGGGAATATTATTTTCTCTGTCAGAGATTATGATTATAAAGTGATTTTTGGAACAGATGCCAATATGGAAACCAAATTCAAGAATTACAAAGCGTTTTTACAACACGCAACAAAAGATACATTGATTAAGAATTATAAGACAGTCAATTTGATTTTTACAGAACAGGTAATTTGTGCTAAATAATTTGGGTATGGGAAAAGATAACATAGCAGTAGGATTAGACATCGGAACAACAAAAATTGTTGCCATGATTGGTCGTCAAAACGAATACGGTAAACTAGAAATTCTTGGAATAGGGAAATCTAAAAGTTTGGGTGTACATCGTGGTGTGGTAAATAATATCACACAAACTATACAGTCTATCCAACAAGCTGTTCAAGAAGCAGAAGCAAACTCAGATTATAAAATCAATGATGTTGTAGTCGGGATTGCAGGTCAACATATTCGCAGTATTCAACATAGCGATTATATCAGTAGACCAAACGCAGAAGAAGTAATTGGTGATGCAGATATCGATCAGTTAATTGGTCAAGTACATAAATTGGCAATGCTACCTGGAGAAGAAATTATCCACGTTTTGCCACAAGAATTCAGAATTGACGGTCAAGCCGAAATAAAAGAACCCGTTGGAATGTATGGTTCAAGAGTTGAGTCTAGTTTTCACGTAGTAGTTGGGCAAGCTGCTTCAATTAGAAACGTAGGAAGATGTATTAAAAGCGCAGGTTTAGACTTATCAGGTTTAACATTAGAACCATTGGCTTCAGCTGATGCAGTTTTAAGTCAAGAAGAAAAAGAAGCTGGTGTTGCTTTGATAGATATAGGTGGTGGAACAACAGATTTAGCCATTTTTAAAGATGGAATCATTCGTCACACAGCTGTAATTCCTTTCGGAGGAAATGTGATTACAGAAGATATCAAAGAAGGATGTTCAATCATCGAAAAACAAGCAGAATTATTAAAAGTAAAATTTGGTTCAGCTTGGCCAGGAGAAAATAAAGACAACGAAATTGTTTCTATTCCTGGATTAAGAGGTCGTGAACCAAAAGAAATTTCGTTGAAAAACTTATCAAAAATTATTCATGCGAGAGTAGTGGAAATTATTGAGCAAGTGTATGCTGAAATTAAAGAATACGGTCACGAAGACAACAAGAAAAAACTAATTGCTGGGATAGTGTTAACTGGTGGAGGTTCTCAACTAAAACACATCAAGCAATTGGTAGAATATATAACCGGAATGGACACAAGAATTGGATATCCAAACGAGCATTTAGCTGGAGATTCTGACGAAGAAATTTCAAGTCCATTATATGCAACTGCTGTTGGTTTAGTAATGAATAGTATTAGAAATAATACAAAAAGTGCTACACCATTAGTGGAAATGAAAAAAGAAGAAGTTGTAAAACAACCAGAAATGATTGTCGAAGAAGAAATTGTAGACACAGAAATGGTTGCACAAAACAACGAAACCGAGAGTACCCAAGATCAAGTAAAAAGATCATTCTTTGATAAGTATATTGAAAAAATCAAAGAATTTTTAGACAATGCAGAATAATTAAAAAACCAAAAATATGATGAACGACTCAGAATTTGGAAATATTTCTTTTGATTTACCTAAAAATCAATCAAACGTAATAAAAGTAATCGGTGTTGGTGGCGGTGGAAGCAACGCAATCAATCACATGTTTAAGCAAGGAATTAAAGGTGTAGACTTTATTATCTGTAACACAGATTCTCAAGCACTTGCTAATAGTCCTGTGCCAAATAAAATACAATTAGGTGTAAACCTAACAGAAGGTCTTGGTGCTGGAGCAAATCCAGAAGTAGGGCAACAATCTGCTATTGAAAGTGTTGATGAAATCGAAAAAATGTTAGATACTAACACAAAAATGATTTTCATCACAGCTGGTATGGGTGGAGGAACTGGAACAGGTGCTGCACCAGTTATCGCTCAATTGGCTAAAGAAAGAGATATTCTTACAGTTGGAATTGTAACTATTCCTTTCCAATTTGAAGGGAAAGTTCGTCAAGAACAAGCTTTACAAGGAGTAGAGCGATTACGTAAACAAGTGGATTCGCTTATCGTAATCAACAATAATAAATTAAGAGAAGTATATGGTAATTTAGGATTCAAAGCAGGTTTCTCAAAAGCAGATGAAGTTTTAGCAACTGCTTCAAGAGGAATTGCTGAAGTAATTACACATCACTATACACAAAATATTGACCTTAAAGATGCTAAGACAGTTCTTTCTAATAGTGGTACAGCTATTATGGGTTCTGCGGTAGCTTCTGGAGATGATAGAGCAAAAATTGCTATTAAAAGTGCATTGGATTCACCATTGTTAAATGATAACAAAATTACAGGTGCTAAAAATGTATTGTTGTTAATTGTTTCTGGTTCTCAAGAGATTACTATTGACGAAATTGGAGAAATCAATGATTTCATTCAAACAGAAGCAGGTTTCAATGCGAATATTATTATGGGAGTTGGTGAAGATGAGTCGTTAGAAGAGTCAGTTTCTGTAACAATTATCGCAACAGGTTTCAATGCAGAACAGCAACATGAAATTGTAAATACTGAGCCAAATAAAATTGTTCATTCTTTAGAAGACGAACAAAAAGTTGTTAAAAGCCTAATTGATAAAGCAAATTTTAATATTGAAGTTGAAGCAGAAGAGGTAAATCCTATACAAGCTGAGTCAACTTCATCATTTACGGCACAAGAAGAAGCTACAGTTTCTGAAGAAAAAGAAGAAAAAATTGTTTTTTCATTAGAAGAAGCAACGGAAGAATTTAATACAATAGTAGCACAAGAAAATGAGTTGATTGAAACAACTGAAGCATTGAAAAATATCAATGTTACTTTTGAAATCATTGCACCTCAAGTTAAAGAAGAACCTGTTTTTGAAATTACTTCTTCTCCAAAACCAATCAGAGAAATCGAAGTGATTGAGCCAGAATTTGTAGTAGCTAAAGAAGACGATTTGCTATTCTCTTTAGATATGTTTGAAACTAAATCTGAAGAGAAAAAAGAAAATCAAATTATTTTCAACCTTACAGATGAGGCTAAAGATATAGTAGTGAATGAGCACGTTGAATTTATTCCAGTTACTGAAGTAGAGAAAAACGGAATCATCAAACATTCTTTAGAAGAATATTTAGAAAAAGAAAATGAATTATTGGCAGCAAAACCTGCACAAGTTTCAGAGCCAATTAATCCAGAGCTTGATATTAAGATAAATACTGTTGAAGCAAGTGAAACATCTGAACCAATGGCTAATTTGGAACACAAAGATTTAACAGAATTAACTATAGAAGAAACTTTGCGTTTACGTTCAGAAGAACGCAAGCGTAAAATGAAAGAATTCAATTATAAGTTTAATACCAATTCTCGTATCGACGAAATAGAGAGACAACCAGCTTACAAAAGAATGGGAGTTGATTTAGAGTCACCAGAATTAAACAGTAATAAGTCTAGAATGTCTCTAGGAACTGATAGTAATGACGATCCCCAATTGCGTTCTAACAATTCCTTTTTGCATGACAATGTAGACTAATTTCCATAAACTTAACCTCAAAAACCCGTATCGTTTTCAATAACAATACGGGTTTTTTAATTATCTTTGCCCAACTTTAAAACACAGATTTTAAGACAACATAAATTAGATTATAAACAATAAATATAAAAAAATGAGTTTATCTACAAAAATTATGGACAGTATGAAAGAAGCTATGAAAGCTAAAGATACTGTTGCATTAGAAGCATTAAGAGCTGTAAAATCAGAAATATTATTAGCACAAACTTCAGGTTCAGCAGAAGGCTTATCAGAAGAAGATGAAATTAAGATTTTACAAAAATTAGTAAAACAGCGCAAAGACAGTGCAAATATCTTTGAAGAGCAAGGAAGAAAAGACTTAGCTGAACCAGAATTAGCACAAGTAGCAGTAATTGAAAAGTTTTTACCAGCACAAATGACAGAAGCAGAAGTTGAAGCAGCTGTAGCTAAAATAATTGCAGAAGGTAATTTCTCAGGAATGGCATCAATGGGTCAAGTAATGGGAATTGCTTCAAAACAATTAGGTGGAAACTCAGACGGAAAAACAATTTCAACTGTAGTTAAAAAGTTATTGGTGTAATTTAGAATATAGACAATAGAACCAAGAAAATAGATAGAGTCTTTTATCTTTTCTCTTTGTTCTATTTTCTTAAAAAAAGGCTTCGTAGTTCAACTGGATAGAATATCAGATTTCGGCTCTGAGGGTTGCAGGTTCGAACCCTGCCGAGGTCACAATTAATTAAAATTAATCAATTGCCGTTGGCTTCCGTCAACGGTTTTTTTATAGAAACAAATTGGCTTTAGCCAAAAATTAATTCAATTCTATTTCTGCCCAAATAGGAATATGATCAGAAACTTCACTAGCTATTTCTAGAGTTTCAAAATCTTTATAAAAATGAATTACACCAGATTTAGAAACTTTTATTTTTGAAGATTTATACCAAATATTATCAAATTCAGAAGCCAAACATACTTGTTTTTTGCATTCTTTTTTTAAAGTTGTTTTTTGGTTTTCAAAAACAGAAACATAGCCCATTTTCTTTAAAGGATTGAAAACAGTATGAGATTGCGGACAATTGAAATCTCCAATAAATAGTAGATTCAACAAAGGATATTCTAAAGGTAAAAATTTGAAGTATTTGATTTCTGTTTCAGGTTGTTTGCTTTTAGTTATAGCATGAAAATTAACTAAAGTTATGGGTTTTTCATTATAATTAAACGTACAATAATAGGGTTCTCGGTCAATTTCTAAACTGTATTTTTTTTCTAACCAAGCTTCACCTATTTTTTTGACTGAACTGGTTTTCCATAAAAAAGCATAGCGTTCTTTTTTGTAACTGCTTCCAGAAGTAGGTTGACTAACTACATAATCCCATTTTGAACCTTTTCTGTTGAGTTCTGCGGCTAATTTTGCTACAGCTTGTGAACCACCATAACCAGCCACAACTTCTTGTAAAGCCACAACATCATAGTCTTTTAAAGTGTTTGCAATGTAAGTTATTGTAGAATCTGATTTTGATTTGCCTAGGTTTTCTACATTCCAAGAAATAATTTTTAGTTGAGAAAATGCAGCAACATAAACAACCAGAAAAAGGAAACAAAATATTTTCTTCATCATGCTAAAATACTATCAATCTTCCCAACCACAAAGTGTAAGACCAAGATTTTGAGCATTAGATTTTGATTTCTTTACTATTTTGTGTTTACATGCATTTAAACCTCTACAGGTTTTAGAATAATGATACTTTTTAGCATCTTTTGAATCGCAAATGTAAACATCACTATAAAAACTGTTTATGTTTATGGTGAGTAGAAATAGTATTGTTATTATTGCTTTCATATTATTCTACGGTTAATTCATAATAAATTCCGTTTTCGTCTGTACCTTTTAGTTTGCCATAATCATACCACTCCACTTCAATGTCATATTCATTTCCATATTTATCTTCAATTTTTCCAGCACCGTATTTGTCTTCAATGTTGATGTTGCCCGTTACTTCATTTCCGTCTTCATCTTGACCTATGATGTCATAGTTGTATTCGTAGTTTCCTGAGTAGCCTGTTCTGTATTCGTATTCATACTCTTTGTTGGTATGAAATGTTTTGGCTTCTTCTGGTGTGATGGTTTCTATGTCATCGGGTGTGATTTTTTCAACAGTTTCTGTTTCTTGATAAAAAGAATTGGTTTCTTCTGAATTTGATGACGTTTCTTTGCAGGAGAAGAAAAATAAGAATAAAAAAAATAAATAGATTTTCATGTTTTATAATTCATTTATTTCTTTTTCAATCAACTTGTATCGATCTTTAATATCTTCACCCATATAAAAATCAAGTAAATCTTTTTTGGTTAATGTACCTTGACTTAAAAAACGTTTTAGATATTCTTGATTGAATTCCATTAAAAGCATTGATTTATCTAATTGCTTTAAAATACTTTTATTATTTTCAATATTATTCAAAACTAAAGACTTCACAGAAAGCACCTCATTAATGTCTTTGATAATTCTGTTTATAATCATTGTTAAAACATGCTTGTCAAATTCTATTTCTTTAGTATTTGTTGCAATATCACGTGCTAACATATACGCAATGGCAAGATTTGAATAATCTCCTTTTTGAGAATTGATGATTGCCACAAAACCGACTTCTGGAATGTAACCCACATTGTCAAAGTTTTTAAGAATGGAATTATCCACCAATGAAATATCAAAAACAATGATACTGACTTTTGAATCTCTGTTAGCTTGTGCTTCTATCAATTGACTCCAAGCTGTATCTGTTTTGCGAGTAAAGATTTCTTTGTTTTCAATTTCGCCAAAGCGGATGCTTTTATCAAACTTACATTCAATAGCAATCTTTAAATCTGGTGAGCCATTTACCTCACAAATAATATCTCCTGTTTTATTTTTTGGAAGATTTCCTGCTGTATTTCCAGTTAAGAAAGCTTTGTCTTTTAATCTTCTTTCAGAAAAATAGTTGTTTAAGAAATCAGCAATTTCATCTTCGGCTAATGTTCCTTTGATGGTTGATTTGTAAAACAACTCTTTTTTCATTTCGAAAATCATTTTTAGACTTTCTAATTCAGTGCCTAACCCATTATTAGTTTTGGCTAAAAAAGCAGAAATTCTATCTTCCATTAATGCCAAAACACCAATGTAAATGGCACGAAGTAATTTTTCGTCTCTTTCGATGGCAGGCAAATTATCAAAGTAGTTGAAAACAATTTGATTTTCGATTTCAAATTCTTTAATTTCTATACGTTTGAGTTGTTGGTTGATTTTTATTGTTGACATTAGTTATGATATTGCATTATTTAGAGCTTTAAAATGATTCTCGTCTTTTGTTTTTATATATTCTATAAGTGTCGAGCAGGCAATTGGTAAGTCGGCAATTAATTCATTTTGTTTACCAATATTGTCAATATTATTATAATGACTAAAATAATTAAGTGGTTTCAAAATCCTTTTTGAAATTAGTTTACCAAAAACTATGTTTGCTCTATCATCAACTTCTTCTTTACTAGGATATTTAGCAAGAGTATACATTTCTACAAATCTTCTCAATACATTTGGCATTAGTAGAAGTTTATCCGAATCACTTTTATTTGCATCATTGTTAAATGATGTAATTACACTAAATAAATAATGATACTCTGATTTAAAATCGTCAAAAATTGTTGGTATTTTAGTTATTGTTGATGAAGTACCCTTTCTTTCAATAAAATATCTAGACTCTTTACATTTTTTTTCATCCTTAACATAGAAATACCCATCACCTTTAGGTAATTCTTTCATCAAATTCATGAATTCAAAATTATGTGTTGATATAAACAATTGTTTACAATTCATTTTCCACATAATTTGTTTTGGGTTTGAAGGATTAGGAATTTGACTAAAAAACGTTTCCTTAATTAAGGAGTTTATTTGAAAAATGTGATTACCATCTAGGCTTGATATCGGATCATCAACAAATACTATATAATTTTTAAACTTGTCAGATAAGTTTAATGCTTGAATGGAAACTAAAAAATGAGAAAAAGCAATTGCTGTTTTTTCTCCTTCACTTAAATTTGAAGCATTTTCTTTACCTCTAAGAAGTAAGAATTTTTTAGATATTGCCTCAAACTTTATTTCAATGTCATCTCGATTTAAAAAGCTTTGAATAAAATAAGTATATTGTAGTGCACCTTCTGCATCACTAACTTTTTTTGATTCATTGATTTGAATTTGCTTTTCTAAATCAGATACTAAAGCATTTAGCTTTTCTATTTGTACGCTTGCTAAATTGTATTTTTTTTCTTTGTCAAAATATTTTTCTCTCTTTAAAAAGGATGCAATTAAGTGATTTTTGTATATGTTTCTTTCATTATCTATGCGATGTTTAAAGCCTTTGGAAAAATTGTTATTTTCAAGAATAACATTGTTTAATTGATTTACTTTAGTGATGATTTGATTAATATTGAATTCCTTAATTTCGTCAACCTTTACATGTAGAGATTTATTTAATTTAAAATCTAATTTTGTAATAAGTGTTTTTAAGTGCTTTTTATATAAACTCAAAGCTTTATCAAGCTCTTTTTTTAAATGTTTATATTCGTCGATGTAACCTAAATTTAAATCATTACTACTTGAAGGAAAATTTATTTGTTTTAAATTGTTTTCCTCATCAAGAAGTTGACTCTTCAAATTATTAATATTTTCTTTAAGTCTGGAAGCTTCACTGTTGAAGAATTCACTTAAATATTCAATTCTTGCTGGTTTAACATCATTATCACAAAACAAACATCTCGTTTTTTTTGTATGTAGCTCTTCTCCTTTTTTGACCCAACTATATATTTCCGAACTACTATCTAATATTTTATCTAATTGCTTTTTATCTGGAACTTTTATCATTAAATCATTTACTGATTTAATGATTTTTTCATAGTTATCTACAAAAGAAATTTCGTTTAAGACATCTCTTGGTTCTTTTGATAAAACAATTGTTTTTAATTGTGCTAACTTCTTTTTATCTGTAATAATAAAATCAGCTAATTTTTCTTTTACTTTAGATATGATAGGTTTTAAGTTTGCTTTCGTAAAATCAATTTCACTTCCAAAGTGATCAATTTTTATTTCTTTTGCGAAGTGAGTAAACTTGCCAGATGTCGGCCTATCATAAATTTCAAAATCATCAATAGTTTTTAGGTATTTTTCTTTCTTACCTAATATGGTTTCTGTACCATTTATTAAATCAATTTTATTTTTAAGTTCAATAATTTTCTCTTCGAATTTGGCATTATCTCCAACTTCAAATAAAATTGTTTTTGATTCGGAAATATCATCTTTATGAATACTGAAATTAAGATTGTCTTTTATATAATCAGAGTTAAAGACTAGAATTTCAAAAGGAAAGTTTTCTAAAGTATTTGAATCAAAATCTCCATCAGATGTATTTACTTTAAAAAAACTTTTGTCATAACTATTGTGTGTTTTTTTGTCCCGCAAAGAACTGAAAATTCGAGATAAAGTCGTCTTCCCTGAATAGTTCCAACCATAGAATAAATTCTTATGATTAAAGTCTTTTAATCCACTAGCAGAATTCCAAGAAAAGTTCTTGTATATCCCAAAATCTTTGATTTGTTCTATTTTTTCAATCATATTTAAATTTTACATAGCTATTAATATAACTATTCAACCCTGAACCGCTTCTTGCTAAAGACTTCATGTTTTCAACATGATTACTTCCTGCTTTACCATTGTAACTATATCTGTAAGTTTAACCTGAAGAAAATTGGACTCTAATATAGTCATTTCCAATTTCAAAACCATAAACACCAGAACTTCCGCTTGAATTTCTATATCTTTCCATTACCTAATTTTCTTAGCTTCATAATTGTCTTTTATATATGCAATGAAGTATTTTCCATGTGAATCTGCATTCATTAGTTCTTCATACATATAATAAGGAACATCTAAATATTGATAAATTCCACCACTTAAAAATTCAATTTCTAAAATTTCAGTTGTTTCATCATAGCCGATAGAGGCAATATTTGATGATTTTACTGTTTCTCTTTCCATTTTATTTGGTTTTTAATTCTTCAATTTTATTTTTTGCTTCCTCAAAAGTTTTTTCAATTGTCTCAATATTTTCGATGTATATTGTGTTATCGGAACCGTATTTTTCTAACTTCATATACCAAGTAGCTTTACCTTTACTTACATAATAACCTATTTTGAATCCATCAACTGTGGTAAATTTATTTTCAAGGTATTCGGGATTAGATGCTATGTCTTTTTCTATTTCAGATTTTAAAGGACTAAGTGCTTTTATTATTTCTAATAAATCTGAATATTCAATAGATGCCACAGCATTACTATACTTGCCTTTCTTTTCAATTTGAAAAAAATAACTAACTAATGTTCCAGATTTTATTTTTCTGATTCTAGTTTCAGTTAATCCGTCATAAAGTGATTTAATACCTGTGATTTTGTAATCAGTAAATTTTATAATGCTTCCAGTTTTCGAATAAAATGCATCTATTTTGGTTTTTTCTTTCTCAGCCTCTTTATTTGTGTCTTGAGAAAAAACAATTGATGTTACTAAGAACAGCATAATTGTAATGTAATTTTTCATTTTATCGTTTTTAGTTTTTACAACCATTTTTATCACAGGTTATTTTTTGATTACTAGCTTCCCAATGGTCAGGATGTTCGGTTGTGTCAAATCCGCAACCGGTTTTATTACCTTTAATTCCTTTATGAATTTCTCCTGTTGGTTTGTGTTTTACTGCCATAATTATTGATTTAAATTCTTATTTAATGTATCTTCTATTTTTTTAGATAGAAAAACGTTGCCAAATATTCCATAGCCGATTGATTTTTTTTCTCCTTTAAAAGTGATTTTTGTTATTGAAAAAATCACATAATTTTCCCTTGTCACTGCCTTTTCAATTATTTGATTTATTAATGTTTCACCCAACAAACTTCCTAGAGCAGCAAAGTTATTTTCTGAATCTATTTTGTTTTCATCTAATGATTTTTGATAATAGTTTGTAAATGTTTCCTTTATTTTTTCTTTATGTTCAGTTTGACTTGGGTTTGTGAATATTGCAACTAATAAAACTAACACTACAGCAATAATACCTATTTGGTTATTTTTCATGATTTTATTTGTTTTAAATTAACATTGTTTTTGTGCGTAAATATTAATACTTCCAAGTATCCATTTGCGATTTTATATATTGTACATAAAACTTATCGGGACTATTATCTTTAAATACTTTAACTGGATTTGCTCCTCTTTGATCACAAAACTGGTCTTTTTGCGTAGTCATAATTTCGTTTTCTGATAAATTAGTTATTTCAGAAACATAGAAATCATTCTTAACTTTAATTTTAGTTTCTTTTTCTCCAATTTTATAACAAATACTATTATAAAATTTTAATGGTGAAGCACTTTCTGTAAAGGATTTGCTGCTTGTCTGTTTTGAAGAAGGGAATCTTAACATATTACAATCTCTAAAGATTGTTTCGTTTATGATGAACTCAGAAATTGATTTAGATGCTTTTGGTGGAACTGCAACAACTTTAGATTCAAATACTTCTGTTCCGTTCGTAGAATTGTTGATTAATGATTTTGACGCATAATTGCTTATTTGTAAAAAACCTATTTTGCCATAACTTACACTAGAAGTTTGTTGACTTGTTGAGGAATTTGAACTTACAAAAACTCTGTTTTGGAAATAATCATAAGCATTTCCATTTATTACATAGAAACTTTCATCTAATAATAAATATATTGTTTCGTCTGTTTTGTTGAAAAAACTGAAACCAGCATTTCCATTGTTTTGCCATAAATTATAGCTTATTGTACAATTATTGTCTTCAAATACAATACTGTTTGTATTTGTTTTTTTTACCGTTTGAGATTCAGTTTTATAAACTTGAAAATAGGTTTTAGTTGTGTTACATGAAATAAGTAAGAGTCCAAATAAGAAGAATGAAATTTTTTTCATTTTTAAATTGTTTTTAAATTATGTTTCAAACTTATAACCATTAAAAATCAATTCCTTACGGGAAACCGTAAAGCCGTTAAATATTTTAATTGGAGTAAAAAAAAAGACCTAACTGTTTTTTTATAACTAGTTAGGTCTTGGTATGAAAAATAGGATTTTAACTAAACTAAACCCATGTCTTTGGCAATGGCTATTAAGTGAACCGTATTGTTAGCTTTAAAATAAATTTTTAATTTATTGATGCGTTTTTCTATGGTGCTTTTACTGTTGGGTACTATGCCCAATTGTTTAAATTTAATTTCCATTTCTTCTTGTGATGTGCCAATGGATAATTGTTTTATTAATTCTAAATCATAGTTGTCTATTTCGTTGATTGTTTTGTCTTGTAATACAAAAGCTATGTTTGGAGAAATATATTTTTCCTCTGAATTGAAAACAGTTTCAATAGCTTTCTTAAGTTCAGGAATACTATCTCTTCCTTTCATTACAAAACCATTAATGTGTTGCTTTTCAAAAAGGGATTTAATACGATAGGGTTTATCCTCAATTGAGAAAACGACTATTTTAATGTTGGGTTGCAATGCTCTTATGGCTTCAATAAGACCCTCACCTGATTTTAATTTGTCTTTTCTATAGTCTTCTTTAAAAGATAAATCGGTTACTAATAAATCAAAAGGTTCTTGGTCTTGTATGGCTTTTTTGACTTTTAATAAGGCATCGTCACAATATTTAGAGTTGTGTAATTGTATTATTTTTAATTGAGTGAGTGCTTCGTGAACTGCAATGTTGATGCTATCTAAATCTTCAGCTATAATTACTTTTGAAAACATAAGCGTGCTATTTTGGAAATTCAATATTAATTTTTAATCCTTTGTTTGTTTCAGAGTCAAAAGTAATGCTTCCGTTTATGGCATGAATACGGTTTTCCACATTCTGAAGTCCGTTTTTAATTATTTTTTCTTTTTCAAATCCTTTTCCATTGTCTGAATATTTGATTTTTATGGTTTTTTCTAAGGTTTCAAAGTTTATTAAAACCAAATTGGCCTGACTGTGTTTTTTCATATTGACTAATAGTTCGGTCAAAATACGATGGACTTCAATCTGTTTGGTAACTTTTACTTTTTCCCAATCTATGAGTGAACTTCCTTTAACAATTATATTGGTTTGTTTGGAGTTATAACTCATTAATAATTGATTTAAAGAATTTCTAAAGTCTTTTCCGGTTTTCACTTCGCTGTTTTGCTTGGAGATGCTTCTTGCTTTGTTATAAATGGAATCCAAGTCTTGTAATACATTTTCTTTGTTTTTGGAAGGTTGTAAGTCTTGGGTTTCAATAAAAGTCATGGTATTGAAGACGTCGTTTGCTAATTCATCATGTAATCTTTTAGAGATTCGAGTTTCGGTGTCGTATGCAGATTTTTGGAGTTTTCTTTTATTTTTAGAGCGAATTAGAAAAAAGACTAGAATGGTGATGGCTCCAAAACCCAAGAATAGGTAGGTTATTTGGTCTTTCTGAATTTTTAGTTTTTCGCTTTTTTCTATGGCAATCTTGGAATCGTATTTAATTTTAGAAAATTGATTTTTGGCTGTTTGTCTGGCTTTGTTTAAACTGTCATTTATTGTTGAGTAATGCTCAAAATTTTTAAAAACTTCTTTGTTGATAGGGTTTTTTATTAATAAATCAAGTGCTTCTAATTTGTCATCAGCACTGTTTACTATTGTTGCAGATTTTAAAGCTTTTTTGGCAAACTCTTGAGATAAACTAGGATTGTCTTTTAAATTAAAGTTTGATAAATGTATTAAAGAAGCAATTTTTTCAAAATCGTCGTCTAAACTATCTCTAATTTTATAGGACTCTTGTAATAACGATTTAGCTTTTAATGAGTTTCCATTTTTAAAGTAAGCATAACCTAAATTGTCTATTATTTTAGCATATTCTTTTTTAGCATGAACTAAGGTGTCATATTTTAGTAACGAAGTAAGTGTTTGAATAGCTTTTTTGTATTCTTTTTGTTCTAATTGAATAACAGCAATGTTATTTTGGATAATTAATTTTTCTAATTCTGAAGAACTATATTTTGAGGCTAAATCATAATTTTCAATAGCAGCATTAAAATCGTGCTTTTCTTCATAAGCAATGCCAAGAAAATTGTATAAATGTGAGTTATACTTAGTTTCATTACTTAAAGCTAATGCCTTTGTAACCTCTTCTTCTAAACCATTAAAATCTGATTGTATGTTGTAGATATAAGATAAAAATAAGGAGACATAAATTTGTTCTTCAACTGGTTTTGATGTGCCAATTGTTTGTGCTTTGTTAAAATAGACATAAGAACTGTCATAATTTCCATTTATGTATGATGTATGTCCTTTTAGTTTTAATTCTTGAAATTCATCGGATTCATAATTATTCATTCTTTCTTGATTGCAAGAAAAACATAGTATTAATAACAAAAAAATCGGGAAATGTTTCATGTAATTTGTCATTTCCCGAAATTAGTAAAAAATAATAATATTTAACCTAAAATAAATTATGGTGTTGGTGGTGTTGGAGGAGGTGGAGGTAATGTTCCATTTTGTCCACCAGTATCACCTTCACCCGTTGCATACTTTGTTGGTGTCTCTTCGGTTACACTTTCGGCTGTGCAAGATGTACTTGCTATTGACATAAAAACGATTGCCATTAAAACATATATTTTTTTCATGATTTTAAAAATTAAAAATTAGACATAGGCATGGCTGTTTGAGATTTTCTCAAAGGGTTGTTAAGGCAGTCATGCTGTTAAAAAATGTTTTGGGAAGTGAAGCGGCTAAATCAGAGAAGTCAAATTATACTTCCCGAATAAAAATTCTACTCTGCTTAGCGTCACTTTTTTAGAAGTAGTTTTGTACATTTGTTCTTATCGCGAAATAGAACAAGAACTAATTCTGAGGCAAAGGAATGTGGTTTTTGTTATGATGTTTGTAAGGAATTCCTAAGATTCCTAGTTTTCCTAATAGTTCCTAAAAATTCCGAATATGTACCGAAGAAAAGACACATTAGTTAATTATAAAAAAGCAATTAAGGATAAATTCAAAGCTGAACAAAAAGGAATTTATGCTAGTTTTTTATTGAATCCTTCAAGGGCTTTATTGAGAGATCTTTGTGTGCAACGTTTAAAAAATAATCCTTCAAAAGAGGATTTAAAAACTTTTTCTCTTTTTTTTGGGTTTGAATTTGAAGTTACTTCTTTGAATAAATTAAAAGTTCAAACAGATAAATTTAGACCTATTGAAACTTTTTTAAAAGGAGAGACAGATTTATCTAATAAAGAAGGAATAAACCTTGCTGCAATTTTAGTTGATTATGAACCAAGACCTTATTTGAAATTTGAAAAATCAAACATAGAAGTTGAACCTGATGATTTAAACGAAACTGAAGAAATAAAACCTGATAAAGATAAAATTGATACTACTGATTTGATAGATAAACCAAATATAGGTTTGAAAAAGAAGATTGGAATAGGAGTGTTGTCGGTTTTAACTTTATTCTCTGTTGGATATACCACAAAGGAAATTGTTTTTCCAACAAAAGAATGCATGCAATGGCAAAAAGACCATTATGAATTGGTGGATTGTGATATAAAAGGCTTAATGAGTTTTAGCGAAACTATTCCGATAGATGCACATCAATTGCAATTAAAAAAAATTAAGGTGGATACAAATACTATTTTCTTTAGAGGTAATGAACCCGTTATTTTTTATTGTAAAGTGAATGGTGAACTTCAATATTTTAATCAACTTGGCAATCATCCAGAAACAGGAAAAGCCTTGAAGCCTATATCTCATTACATTATTAATAAATACATTAAGAATATTGAAGATTAATTTTCTCTAAATCTTTTTTAACATTTAATTAAATCCACTTAAAATTGTTAAATTAAAAAATTGATGTAATTTTGTCCCCAAATTGATTAAGACTTTAATGAAATACTTCTTTTCGTTATATATAATGCTATTGAGTTTAAGTGGTAATTTGTATGCAAATGCAAATCATCAGGCAATAACTCATACATTACATGAGGTGCTTAGTCAAATAGATTGCAATGATTCTGATACTTATCAAGAAGAGCATTTTTTTGTTGCAACTTTTATCCAAGCTACTTTAGAAAAAGAAAATGAATTGGTTTTTTCTTCAGATAATGAAGTTGCTGAAGATGAAAAATTACTTTCTATAAAAAAAGACCTTACTAATAGCTCTTATTTTAGTACAGTTCTTTATGCAGAACAATTAGGCTGTTTGTGTAACAACGTGAAGAAACGTATAATACACGGTAGTTTGTTTGTTCCTTTTCCAACTACTAAATTAAATGTCTTATTGGGTGTCTACTTAATTTGATACCTTTTTCCTTTTAGTCACTTTTAATTCTTGTATTTAGTAAGCAATTAAAAATGACTTCTATCCTGTAGTATACTACTATTTTGGATGTTGTTGTGCGTTTTTATTTTTCGCACATCCTTATTAATCAAAAAAAACATACCGTTTTAAATCAGAATTACCATGAAAAAAGTTCTCATGCTTATGAGTGTTTGTGCCTTGTTTTTGAATACAAGCTGTCACAAAGAAGAAAAAGAAAAAGAAGAGAAAACAGAATTTTTAGCCACAAATCCTATTGTGAAAGATACTGTTGTTACTAAAGATTATGTGTCGCAAATTCAATCAATTCGTCACATTGAATTAAGAGCCTTGGAAAAAGGATATCTTCAAAAAATTTATGTAGATGAAGGTCAATTTGTTAAACAAGGTCAAGTCTTATTTCAAATTATGCCTAATCTATATGAGGCAGAAATGCAAAGAGCTAAAGCTGAAGCTGATTTTGCTCAAATAGAATATAAAAACACCAAACGTCTAGCTGATAGCGATGTTGTTGCTCCAAATGAATTGGCAATGGCAAAAGCTAAATTAGACAAAGCGAATGCAGAATTGTCATTGGCTAAAGTGCATTTGCAATTTACTCAAATTAAAGCTCCATTTGATGGATACATAGATCGTTTCCAAGTGAAGTTAGGAAGTTTAGTTGACGAAGGTGAGTTGCTTACGAATCTATCTGATAACAGTAAAATGTGGGTGTATTATAATGTTCCCGAAGCTGAATATTTAGATTTTAAAGCTAAAGAAACAGATAATAGTAAAACAAAAGTTAACCTTTTGATGGCTAATAATAAATATTTCGAATACCCAGGTATTGTTGAAACTATTGAAGCTGATTTTAATAATGAAACAGGAAATATTTCGTTCAGAGCAACTTTTCCTAATCCTAAAGCTTTACTAAGACACGGTGAAACAGGAAACATTCATGTTACAATTCCTTTCAAGAATGCTATGTTGATTCCTCAAAAAGCAACTTTTGAAGTTTTGGATAAAAAATATGTTTATGTTATTGACAAAAACAATGAAATTAAGTCTAGAGAAATTGTTCTTGCAGCAGAATTGGAGCACCTTTTTATTGTAAAAAGTGGTCTAAAAGAAACAGATAAAATTCTTTTAGAAGGATTACGTCTTGTAAAAGAAAATGAAAAAGTGAACTATAAGTTAGAAAAACCTGAATCTGTTTTATCACATTTAGAGCTTTACGCAGAATAATTGAATCATTTAAAAAGATAAAAACATGTTTAGTAAATTTATACATAGACCCGTTTTTGCGATAGTAATTTCAATTATTATTGTGTTTATGGGTTCACTTTCCATCATGAAATTGCCTACATCGCAGTTTCCTGATATTGCTCCAACAACGGTTAATATTTTTATTGCCTATCCTGGAGCTAGTGCTGATGTATTGGTGAAATCAACCCTTATTACCTTAGAAAATTCTATCAATGGAGTTCAAGGTATGAGATACATGGCAACTGATGCAACAAGTGCTGGTGAAGCAACACTTAGAATTATTTTTGAACCAGGAACTGATCCCAATCAAGCGGTTATTAGGGTAAAAACAAGGGTTGACCAAGTTATGCCTCTTTTGCCAGAATTAGTTCAGCGTGAAGGTGTTGTTATTACTCCAATTCAACCTAGTATGTTGATGTATGTCAACTTGTATGCAAAAGGTAAAGATATGGATGAAAAGTTCCTTTACAATTATGCCAATGTAAAAATGCTTCCTGAAATTAATCGTATTAAAGGAGTTGCAAGATCACAAATATTAGGAAGTAGAACGTATGCGATGCGTGTTTGGTTAAATCCAGATAGAATGCGAGCTTACAATGTTTCTACAGATGAAGTAATGGATGCTTTGGCTGAACAAAGTATCGTTGGTCGTCCAGGTAGAATCGGACAAAGTTCTGGAATTCAAGCACAATCTTTGGAGTATGTTTTGACTTACAAAGGAAGATTTAGTGAACCAGAACAATATGAAAATGTAATTATTCGTGCCAATTCCAATGGTGAAAGTATTCGCTTAAAAGATATTGGACGAGCAGAATTAGGTAGTGAATTCTTTGATATCTATTCTAATTTAGACGGTCATCCTTCTGCTTCTATTGTATTGAAGCAAAATTATGGAAGTAATGCTAATGAAGTAATTGAGCAAGTAAAAGAAAAATTAGAGGAAATGAAAGAAACCTTTCCTCCTGGATTAGATTATAAAATTAGTTATGACGTTTCTAAATTCTTAGATGCTTCTATTGAGCAAGTTATTGACACACTTAGGGATGCATTTTTACTGGTGGCTCTAGTGGTGTTTATTTTCTTAGGAGATTGGCGTTCTACTTTAATTCCAATTTTAGCTGTACCTGTTTCGTTGATTGGAGCTTTCTTTGTAATTCAGTTTTTTGGAATTTCAATTAACCTTGTAACGCTTTTTGCTTTAGTATTAGCAATTGGTATTGTGGTTGATGATGCCATAGTCGTCGTCGAGGCAGTTCATGCCAAATTTGAAGAATTCCCTCATATAACACCTTATATGGCTGTTAAGAAAGTATTGAGCGAAATTAGTGGAGCTATTATAGCGATTACTGCTGTAATGGTTTCTGTATTCGTACCAATTTCGTTCATGTCTGGTCCAGTAGGAACTTTTTATCGTCAGTTTTCAATTACTATGGCGAGTTCGATTGTGATTTCTGCAATTATTGCTTTGACACTAACACCCGTTTTATGTGCTATGTTGTTGAAAAATAATCATGGGAAAGAGAAAAAACAAAACATTCTTACTAAATCATTAGATAGTTTTAATAGAGTTTTTGATAAACTTACAGGAAAATATGTGAAGTTATTAAAATCAATTGTAAGCAGAAGATGGTTGACATTCTTTATCTTATTAGCATTCTGTGCAGGAACATTCTTTGTAAATAAAATTCTTCCTTCTGGATTTATTCCAAGTGAGGATCAAGGAACTATATATGCAATTATTCAAACACCACCAGGTTCAACATTAGAAACTACTAATCAAGTTTCGCAACGACTTCAAAAAGTGTGTGAAGAGATTGATGGAGTAGAATCTGTTTCTTCTTTAGCTGGTTACGAAATTATGACTGAAGGTCGTGGTTCAAATGCTGGTACATGTCTTATCAATTTAAAACCATGGTCAGATAGAGAACACAAAGTGACTGAAATCATGGAAGAATTGGAGGAGAAATCTAAAAATCTAGGTGCTAAAATTGAGTTTTTTGAGCCACCAGCAATTCCAGGTTTTGGTTCTTCAGGAGGTTTTTCAATGCGTTTATTGGATAAAAGTACTACTGTAGATTATAAGGATTTTGATGAAATCAATAAAAAATTCATGGAAAACTTAGAAAAACGTAAAGAATTATCTGGATTGTTTTCTTTCTTCGCAGCCAATTATCCTCAATATGAATTGGAAATTGATAATGAATTAGCCATGCAAAAAGGAGTTTCTATTGGTAAAGCCATGGAAAATCTAGATATCTTAATTGGTAGTACATACGAACAAGGATTTATTAAATTTGAGCGTTTCTTTAAAGTGTATGTTCAATCAGATCCTAAATTTAGAAGATTGCCATCTGATGTGTTGAATTTATACATTAAAAATGATCATGGAGAAATGGTACCTTATTCAGCGTTTATGAAATTGAAAAAGACGCAAGGACCTAATGAGATTACACGTTTCAATATGTATAACTCAGCAGCAATTCAAGGTTTGCCAGCAAAAGGATATACAACTGCAGAAGCTATTGCAGCTGTACAAGAAGTAGCAAAACAAACTTTACCAAAAGGATATGATATCGCTTGGGAAGGACTTTCTTACGATGAAGCGAGTAGAGGAAATGAATCTATTTATATTTTCTTAATTGTATTGGTCTTCGTTTATTTCGTTTTAGCAGCACAATATGAAAGTTTTATTATTCCATTATCAGTAGTTCTTTCATTACCTGTTGGAGTTTTTGGTTCGTTCTTGTTGCTAAAAATGATGGGACTTCAAAATGATATTTATGCTCAAATTGGATTAATCATGTTGGTGGGATTACTCGGAAAAAATGCCGTATTAATTGTGGAATTTGCCGTCCAGAAACATCATGAAGGTTTGTCAATTTTAGAAGCTGCTATTGAAGGTGCTAAAGTTCGTTTCCGTCCTATCTTAATGACTTCATTTGCCTTTATTGCTGGACTGATTCCTTTAATGTTGGCTTCTGGTGCTGGTGCAATTGGAAATAAGACACTTGGTTCTGCTGCTTTAGGAGGTATGTTCTTTGGAACTATCTTTGGAGTAATCATCGTGCCAGGATTATACTTTATTTTTGGTTCACTTGCAGAAGGTAGAAAACTGATTAAAGATGAAGAAGATAACTCATTATCACAAATTTTTGTAGATCAAATAGATAAATATAAAGAAGATGAAGAATCTAATGAAAATGAAAATAATCATGAATAGACACACTTATAAATACGTAGCATTTCTATTTGTTGTATTGACTTTTACGGGTTGTAAAACACCTTCTTTAATGCAACGTACAGAAAATAAAGAGGTTCCTTTGAGTTTTAACGACTCAAAGGATACCCTAAACTCTGCTCAATTGAAATGGAAAGATTATTTTACAGATGTGTATTTAGATACTTTGATTACTACTGCTTTGAAAAATAATCAAGAGTTGAACATTACATTGCAAGAAATAGAAATTTCTAGAAATGAAGTTAGAGCTAGAAAAGGAGAATATTTACCTTTTGTTGGATTAAAAGGTGGAGCAGGAGTTGAAAAAGTTGGAAGATATACAAGTCAAGGTGCTAATGATGCCAATACCGAAATCAGACCTGGTGAAGAATTTCCTGAACCATTACAAGATTACATGGTTGGTGCTTATGCAACATGGGAATTGGATATTTGGAATAAATTGCACAATGCAAAAAAATCAGCTGTTAGCAAGTATTTAGCTTCTATTGAAGGAAAGAATTTTTTAGTTACTAATTTGGTAGCTGAAATTGCTCATTCCTATTATGAGTTACTGGCTTTGGATAGTCAATTGGAAATTGTAAAGCAAAATATTGAGATTCAAAATAATGCTTTAAAAGTTGTGAAATTGCAAAAAGAATCTGCAAGAGTTACAGAATTAGCTGTTAAAAGATTTGAAGCTCAGGTGTTTGATACAAAAAGTTTACAGTTTGGTATTCAACAGAAAATTGTGGAAACCGAAAACCGAATTAATTTCTTAGTTGGAAGATTTCCACAACACGTAGAAAGAAGTACTCAAACGTTTAGTGATTTAGTTCCAAAAATTATCAATGCTGGTATTCCATCTCAATTACTTGAAAATAGACCTGATGTAAAACAAGCAGAATTAGATTTAGTGGCTGCAAAATTAGATGTAAAAGTTGCTAAAGCAAGATTTTATCCTTCGTTAGGGATTTCAGCAGGCGTTGGACTTCAAGCTTTCAATTCTAAGTATTTGTTTAAAACACCAGAGTCTTTATTATATTCTGTGGCAGGAGATTTAGTCGCTCCATTAATTAATAGAAATGCTATCAAAGCTACATATTATAGTTCAAATGCAAAGCAAATTCAAGCTGTTTACAATTATGAAAAAACAATCTTGAATGCTTATATTGAAGTAGCTAATCAATTAGCAAAAATTGATAATATGGCTAAAACGTATGATTTTAAATCTCAACAAGTAGATGCTTTGAATAGGTCTGTTGATATTTCAAGTGATCTTTTTAGATCTGCTAGAGCTGATTATATGGAAGTTTTATTGACTCAACGTGATGCATTAGAGTCAAAATTTGACCTTATTGAAACCAAAATGGAACAGATGAGTGCTGTTGTTAATATCTATCATGCCTTAGGAGGTGGATGGAAATAGTTTTTTTTAATTTTAAGTTTAAATCCTGAGCATTTATGTTCAGGATTTTTTTATTTTAGCTAAGTTCAATTGCCTCATTTAAATCTTTGTTTTTCTTGTTATATTATATTCTTTTTCTGGTTTTTATTTTAATTGTAATACTTTATAATTCTATTATAGAACCTTTCTATGCCTATTTATATGGAAAACCTTTCTATGTACATTTTTATATTTATCCAAAAAGAATAACCTTAGCTCAACTTTATATTCTTACCAATGAATTTGAATTTTATAAAAAATTAAATCCGAAATCAAAACGACATTTTGAGCATAGAGTAGCATCATTTATAGAAAAGTATCCTTTTTATGGTAAAGATGGTTTGATAATCACAGATCAAATGAAGGTTTTAGTTGGTGCAACTGCTGTAATGTTAACCTTTGGTATGAGAAAATATTTATTTACCTTAATTGATAAAATCATCATTTACCCAGATGTTTATTATTCTACAATAAATAAGGATTATCACAAAGGGGAATTTAATCCAAGAATGAAAACTGTTGTTTTTTCTTGGAAGCATTTTTTAGAAGGTTATGAGATAGATAATGATAATCTAAATTTGGGTTTGCATGAATTCTCTCATGTTTTGCACTTTCAAGGTAAGATAAATAAAGATATTTCAGCTTCAATTTTTACAGTTACTTTTGAAGAGATTTTGGAACAAGTAAAGCGACCAGCTAATTTTAAAAGATTGGTTGATTCTAATTATTTTAGGATTTACGCTTACACCAATCAATTCGAATTTATTGCTGTGGTTTTAGAGCATTTTTTTGAAACTCCTTCCGAATTTAAAAGAGAATTTCCAGAACTTTTTGAAAAAGTAAAAATTATGATTAATTTTTCTGAATGATTAATTTGTTCATTAGCATATATTTATCATATATTTTTTGTAAATTTAAGCATAACTTTTTTTACTAATTTCTAAAATTGATAGTTATGAAGCAAAAAGTTCCAGTGTCATCTATTATGACACAAAATGTGGTTAAACTAAATCTCAATGATGATTTAACTAAAGCTGAATCTTTATTCAAAAAAAATAAAATCAGACATATTCCTGTGGTTAATGGCAATAGAATAATAGGAATGTTAAGTTACACTGATTTATTGCGAATTTCTTTTGTAGATGCTGTTGATGACGACGAAATTATTGATGCAACTGTTTACAATATGTTTACGGTTGAACAAGTTATGGCTAAGAATTTAGTAACTATTAATCCGCAAACAACTATTAAAGAAGCAGCTGAAATTTTATCTACTAAAGAATTTCATGCTTTACCTGTTTGTGAAGGAAGTTTGTTAGTGGGAATTGTTACAACTACAGATTTGATTAAGTATTTAATAGATCAGTATTAAAATTAAAAAAAGCCTCATAAGAAGCTTTTTTTTATTATTGAGTAATCTTTTTCAAATCTACTATAGTTGCTACTGGATCATTTGCTCCGAAAACATAACTTCCAGCTACTAAAACATCTGCACCAGCTTCAACTAGTTGTTTTGCATTTTTGTTAGTGACTCCACCATCAATTTCAATTTTAGTAGAAGCATTATTTCTAGTGATGATTTCTTTTAATTGTTTAACTTTTTTATAAGTGTTTTCAATAAAAGATTGACCCCCAAATCCAGGATTTACACTCATGATGCAAACTAAATCAATATCATTAATCACATCTTCTAATAAAGATACACTTGTGTGAGGATTTAGGGCAACACCAGCTTGCATTCCTTCTGCTTTAATAGCTTGAAGAGTTCTGTGTAAATGTGTACAAGCTTCATAATGAACTGTCAATACATCTGCACCTAATTTCTTGAATGT
This sequence comes from Flavobacterium ponti, assembly GCF_042652765.1. Lineage (NCBI taxonomy): Bacteria > Pseudomonadati > Bacteroidota > Flavobacteriia > Flavobacteriales > Flavobacteriaceae > Flavobacterium > Flavobacterium ponti. Next base: position 176,304 of record NZ_JBHSGW010000002.1, on the reverse strand, counting down.
AGAAATATATCTATCAGGATCAACAATCATTAAATGTACATCAATAGTTTTTTTGGCATGTTTTGAAATGGCTTGTAAAACTGGCATTCCAAAAGAAATGTTAGGTACAAAAACACCATCCATAATGTCAATATGAAACCAATCAGCTTCACTATTGTTAATCATTTCAATGTCTCTTTGAAGGTTTGCAAAATCAGCAGCTAATACTGAAGGAGCAATTAAAGTGTTTTTACTCATTAGTAGTTATTGTTTTTTTAAAATTCGTGAATCTACGATTTCATGTTGTTGTATTGTTGTTTTTGCAAAGATAGTTTTTAGTTTAAATGTTTAAAAGGTTAATAGGTAAAAGTTGTACTTAATTATTTCTAAAAAGCAAAACTCCGGAAACCCGTACGAAGTGAATCGACTGGAGTTTTGCTCCCAAAAAGCAAAACTCCGGTAATCAGCCGGAGTTTCAATCATCAATCAAAAAACGAATAGTCTTAGACTATTGTTCAAGTTTATTAGGTTTTATCCTAAATATGTTTTTAATATTTTACTTCTTGAAGTATGTTTCAATCTTCTAATAGCTTTTTCTTTAATTTGACGAACACGCTCACGAGTTAAATCGAAAGTTTCTCCAATCTCTTCTAAAGTCATTGGGTGTTGATCACCTAAACCAAAATATAAACGAACTACATCAGCTTCTCTTGGAGTTAATGTTTCTAATGCTCTTTCAATTTCAGTTTGTAATGATTCGTGAATTAACTCTCTATCTGGATTTGGAGATTCACCTGAACGTAAAACGTCATATAAATTTGAATCTTCACCTTCAACAAGAGGAGCATCCATAGATAAATGACGACCAGAGTTTTTCATTGACTCTTTCACATCATTTACTGTCATGTCTAATTCTTTTGCAATTTCTTCAGCAGAAGGTGGTCTTTCATTAGATTGTTCTAACAACGCATACATTTTGTTGATTTTGTTGATAGAACCAATTTTGTTTAAAGGTAAACGTACAATACGAGATTGTTCTGCTAGAGCTTGTAAGATAGATTGACGAATCCACCAAACAGCATAAGATATAAATTTGAAACCACGAGTTTCATCAAAACGTTGAGCTGCTTTGATAAGACCTAAGTTTCCTTCGTTAATTAAATCAGGAAGTGTAAGTCCTTGATTTTGATATTGTTTTGCTACCGAAACAACAAAACGTAAATTAGCTTTTGTCAATTTCTCAAGTGCTCTTTGGTCACCTGCTTTTATACGTTGTGCTAACTCTACTTCTTCATCTGCAGTAATTAGGTCAACTTTTCCAATTTCTTGTAAATATTTGTCAAGGGATGCAGTTTCACGATTCGTTACCTGCTTGGTAATTTTAAGTTGTCTCATTTAATTTTTCTCCTAAATTAAGTATTCAGGTAGTTATACGTAAGATGTTACCAAAAAGTTACAAAAGTTTTAAAATTATTTACTCCATTACATAAGTTTCAATTTTGGCCCTATAAAATTCAATTTTTTGGAACATTCTATTGAAGAATATTTTTTGGTCTTTTTTACCAGCTTTTGATATTGATTTGGAGTTTTTTAATTGGTTTAAAATGAAGTTTTTTTCTTCGTTACAACTTGCTTTATCAGTGTTTACATAATAACTCAACATGTTGTGCGGAATGAAAAATGAAGATTTTTTTTCATTGGTAAATAGAACAGTATTGTTTAAAACCAAAAGTTCATTGTAAAAAAGTTCAAAATTCGGATCGTTTTTTTGGACTTTATTTTCTACTGACATTATAATTGTTTTAATGCCTTCAAGAATCATTAGAGCGTTTTCATAAAGTAATAAGCCTGCTTCGTAAAAATAAAATAACTGTTGTAAAGAACTATTAATGGTAGTATCGTTCCAAATTTCAATTCTATTCGCACTTTCAAAAATGGATATTAAAGCTGAAGATTCTTGTAGTAGCGATTCCTCAATTTTAAAATTTTCAAAACTTAGGTTTTGTTCAGCGGTTAATATGTTTAACCAAACATAAATTTTGAATTTTGAAAGTATACTGCCACCAATTGTATAATGTAATGGAATGTCTTTGGCAGAATAAAAAACGGTAGAATCATTGTTTTTAAAGCTACCTAGCAATAATGCTGATTTTTCTAGATATAGTTTAAAATCTGTTACTGAATGTATGGTTTTTGTTTTTTCTAAAACAAACTTTTCCTCTTTTTTGAATAAATTATCCATAGCTATAGCATAATGAGTGCAAAGTTGAACAGTTTCTTCAATGGAGAATTTGGTTTTTCCAGAAACTCTTCTGTGTGCTGCATCATAACTAATATCTAGAACTTTTGCCAATTCTTCATTTAAAGAACTCTGTTTAGAAATCAGATTTCGTATGGTTTTAAGTAGTAATTCTTGTGCTTTCATTTTGTGATTTTCGCAAATACTAATATATGAATTATTATTTAAAGCAATTTTTTTTTGTGATAAATATTAGAATTTTGAATTGTTGAATTAAATAATAGAAACATGAAGAAAATAATCAAACATCATTTGGATTCATTTCGGGAAAAAGATTTAAAACGATATTCAAAAATTATCAATCAATATTTCAAAAGAAAATTTCGTTTTATTTTCTTTTTGGTAATATCTTCTTGTGCAGTTCAAAATCAAATTAATAAAGATGAATATAAGAAATTTCCAAAACAGATGAACGTAAAGTTTTATGATAAATTAGATACAATTTTTACTCAATATGATAATAGATTAGTTACTAGAAGTTTTGTGAAAGATTTTTCAAATAAAGACAATATTGACTATTCAAAACCTTTAGAATTAACTATTGGTAAAGACATGATGCATTTAAAATTTGAAGATACTTTAAACAGACAATATGTTCTTAAGTTTTATGGAAAATTGCATAAAAGAAAATTTACTTTTTATACCAATTATGAAACTATAAGCTTTCCAATACTATTTATGACAAAGCAAATGACGAAATATGCCGTTTATTGGCCAAATGACGATGAAATTATTTTTGAAGAACAAAATATAAGTGCTGGTATGCTTCTTTTTTTTGGTGATAGTCGTAGTTCACAATTTGATTATAAATTTAAAATTTTAAAAGATGAATAAGTTATATAGTATGTTGTTTTTTAGTTGGTTTATTTGCAATACTCTTGTTGCACAAGACACTATTGTTTTTCCAAAAATTGATACATTTAAAAGGAATATTTTTGAATTGAGCTATGGAATTCCTTTAGGAAATTTGTCTGATAAATATAAATCCTCAATAAATTCAGCGTTTTATATGAGAACAAAAGTTGCTAAAAAACAGTTTATTGATTTTGGAGTTGAATTAGGAGGAATTATAAAAGGTAAAGACATTCAATATGAATTTAATGGTGATTATATAAATCTTGACGGAAGTAAGACTTCATTTTTATTAGGTTTGCGATATACCAGATTTTTGGTACAAATTCGAAGTGAAAACTTTCATATAGAGTCAAATTCAGGTTTGGGTTGGAAATACCTACATTATTCAAAACCAGAGGATGAAGCGTTTGATGAAATAGATTTAAAACCTACACTAAATACAATAGCAATTACTCAAGGAATAAAAGTTGTTTTTTATGGATTTGGACTGCAATGTAATTATCATTTTTCACCATATACTTTATTCAACTCTAAAGCGGAGAATAATTTTGGAAGTTCGTCTATTAATTTTGGAATTTCAGGAAGTTGGAATTTTTAGTTAGTTGAAAAAGAAGCTCCCTTTTTAAATTAATCTACTACTTCAAAATATTCTTTTATTGAAATTGGTTTCCCATCAGAGGTAAAACCTTCAATGCTAATTTCAAATTGGCCTTTAATATCAGATGTGTAAAATGAGATTGTTTTTTCGTTTTCAATAATTAAGTCTGGATTCCATAGTAATTGATATCTATAATCTGGAATTCTTTCATATTTTGAAGGATCAGAATAATCTTGATTGTAATAATATTTTTTAGTTAATGGTCTTTGCAATTGAGTTTTTAAAATGTAATCACCAGATTCTTTTAATTCATAATTGAATTCTTTTGTGATAAAATTAATTATTCCATTAAAAATTTTTGGACCATAAACATATTTTTCAGTAATATATTCTACTTTATCAATATTCTTAGTGTTGTATTCAAATAATTCTTTTACATTTTGAATGAGTAAGCCATCAACCATAACTAAGGTATAACCACTATCTACACCATTTGAAACCTTGTCTCTGAGGTTAATAGTATAAATACCATCTTTTTCTTTGAAGAATGTATTGGGAAGTATTTCTGTTATTGTTTCTTTTAAAGAAGAAAATCTAGTATAATCATCTAAGAAGATTGTTTTTTCTAATGGTGCATAAAAAGCTTTGTTGATTAATTGATCTTTTATTGTATCCTTTTTAATAGAAAAATAAGCGTTTTCAATTTGATTAGCAATGGAACGTTTTTCAATAATTTTCTTCAATTCATTTGAAATTTCTTTAGTTGGTTGAAATTCTAAATTAGAAAAATCAAATAATTGATGGGTTAATTCAATTTTATATGCTTTCCTGTTATCGTCAATTACCTGAAGTATAGTATTTGTATTACTTGGTAATTCATCTAAAATAAAGATAAATTCTCCATTTGTATTTGTATTTACTATTTTAAAAGTAAAAGATTTACCTGGAATTGATAATGAAATTGGCTTGTTGTTTATTGAACTTATTCCATCTAAAGCTATTAATTTTCCGGATACAGTTTCTCCTCTTAATTCTGGTAAATTATTTATACTTCTATTAAAAATCGACGTTTTTTTTAAGTTTGATAAAAATTCGGTTGTAGTAACTACTTTGCCTTCAATTGAATCATTTAGTCTTCTAACCGACAATGAATATTTGCCATCATTGATGTTTTTTAAACGAGAATTAATATTTAGTTTTACTTTTTCTCTATTGTTGTATTTCTTTTTGTCTAATTTAATTTGAATATCTAAATTATCTATTTTTGAATTTATAGTTGAAGTGAATTCAGGAATAACGACTTTACTTTGAAAAGGATTGATTATTGTAATATCTGCTTCAAATCTATTAGACTTTTCATAATTTACCATCCAGTTAGTATATCCAACTAATTTATATGCACCAGAATTAATTGATGTTGGAATAAACACATCACCTTGTGCTAGACCTTCTTTTAAAAGAAGTTTTTGTTTGGAAATACTATTTCCGCTTTCATCAATTATTTCAACATATGCAATTTTGCTTATGGAGCTAAAATTTTGATTTGAAGAATTTAAGCAATACAACTTATAAAATATAGATTCTCCAACTAATACAGTCGAATTATTTATATGTACATAAATCGATTCTTTAATAGAGCTATCAAATGTTTTTATTGCTTTTAAATTAATATTGGTTTGAGCCCATACATTAGCTGAACAAATTGATATTAAAGCGAAAAGAATTATTTTTTTCATGTATTTTTTATTTTTATTGCCAAAAGTCAGGCACTACATTTGAGCCAATTGTCCTACAGTCGCCACATTCTGGTGGGACCATTTTGAAAATTGGGTCTTCTCTTTGATATAATATTATTTTACCTTGTCTGGTGTTTAAAACTAGATATGTTAATCCGTCAAATGGTGTTTCGCTTAATGTTTTTAATTTAGTTCTATCATAGATTGAAATTTCACAATCATAAAAATAAGGAGGTTCAGGTTCTCCCGGAAATAAGTCACTATAATTAAAAAATATTCTTTTTTCTGAAACAGAAGAAACATCAAAAAAACCAATTACTTTTTCATTTTTATTTTCAATAGCTGAAATGTTACCGTTTATAAAACCAGGCTGACTTGGTGTTAATACATTGCCAGAAGCAGATAGATCCTTAAGTGTTTTATAAAATGTATAAGATGATAAGTTTTGAATATATTGTCTAACGTTAATACTATATCTATTTGCAATACTATAATTGTCTTGACCAATAAATCGAATAGAGTAATCTTTAATTCTGTCTTCGTTAGATGAAGTAGTGTTTACTAAAATGATTTCTTTTGAAATTTCTGTTTTATAACAAGTTTTTGATTCACCAGATCTTTGATGTTGGGTAAAAGCATATTCAATATGACCATTTAAATCCCAATATTCTGCATTACCAAATATTTGTAAGCTATCAGGTGCCCAATAAGGAACTATGACCTTGTAGGTTTCTGCGTATTCATATCTGTAGTATTTTGAAGTATTTGATGGATCATAACTGTTTGCTGTGATGTCAACACCATTAACACCAAATTTGTTTTTCACACTAGCTTCTACTGAGCTTAAATTATTTATAGTAGTTAACTTTTCTCTTGTAGAAGTGTATTGTCTTCCATTACTAGTATTTATAAAAAGTTGGTATTCTCGTTCTGGAAAGGCTTGAAACTCAAATTCAGAGATATATTTATTGTCCATTTCAATAAAATTGAATTGATTTCCCAAGTCATCTTTAATGTATACAGTTGCATTAGTTTCGATTCTTGGTTCAGTTTCTTCTAATTGAAACGTTCTACTAATCTTAATCTCTTGTTTTTTTAGTTCATTTGTGATAGTTGCTTCAATAACAATAACATCTTCATATGTGTTGGTTTGTAAAGCATAAGGATCTGTACAACTAATTGTAGTAATGCAGATTAATACTAGTAATAATAATATCTTTTTCATAATTTAATTTATTTACTCCCAAAAATCAGGAACTTCTGTTGACCATAGTCTGTTACACTCTCCGCAAATAGGTCTAGTTGTTAAATAATATCCATTTAAAAACTCAAAATAAATTTGTAAATCATATTCATAATCTTTGTATAAAGCATATTTTCCTGATTTACAATATTCTGGTGTGTCTTTTGGAGGGGGCATTAGTTCACAATTTGCAACGTCAAAAAAAGCATAATATTCAGCTACCGGACATGTAAAAGGGTATTTTGTTTCTGGTTCACCTTCGAAAAAATCATTATAATTAAAAAATAATCTTTTAGTTGAAATACTTGAAATATCAAAAAAGCCAATAACTCTTTCTGAATTGTTTTCTATATTTTTAATATTTCCATTAATAAATCCAGGTTGATTAGGTGATAAAATGCTATTAGTTCCAGAAAAATCTTTTAACGTTTTATAGAAAGTGTAAGCTTCTAAGTTTTGAATATATTGCTTGACTAAAATACTATAACGATATGCAATTATAGAGTTGTTTTGTGGTATAAATCGAACTGGGAAATTCTCAATTCGATCTTCAGAAAGTGCACTATTATTGTTGAGAATAATTTCATTAGAGTGTACAGTATTATAACAAACAGAACTATCATAACTTTTAGTTGTAGTAGTAATTGCAACATCATATGTTGTTGTATTGTAATTAAAATTTAAACTATCACTAGTCCAAAAGGGAGAAACGATTTTATAGGTTTCTTCATATTCAAAACGATAATAGTTTGAAGTTTTTGTTGGGTCAAACGAATTAGTTGTTATTTCAACACCCTCTACACCAAATAAATTAGTTCTATTGGCATTAATTTCTGTTATTGGAGATATAGTAGTTAATTTCTCTCTAGTTGAAGAATATTGTTTTCCGTTACTAGTATTTACAAAAAGTTGGTATTGTCTTGTTGGTATCGCTTGAAATTCAAATTCAGAAATATATTTCCCATCTTCTTCAATAAAATCAAATTTATTTCCTAAATCATCCGTTATATAAACAGTTGCATTGGTTTCAAAAGTTGGATTTTTTTCTTCTAACTGAAAAGTTCTAGTGATTTTTATTTCATGTTTTTTTAATTCATTTGTAACAGTAGCTTCAATAACTAAAACATCTTCAAAAGTGTTGTTTTGAAGTGCATAAGGCTCAGTACAACTTGTAAAAATTGCAAAAAAGCTAACTGTTATAAATGCTATAATTTTTTTCACTTTATTAAAATTTGAAATTATAAGTAATTGTAGGAATAGGTATAGCAAAAATAGATGTTTTATAAGCTTTTATTTCTCCGTTGTCAGTTACAAAAAACACTGAATATGGATTGTTTCTTCCTAAAACATTATAAATAGATATGTTCCAAAAACTATGTGCTAATTTTTTTAATTTATGATTTCCTTCAATATTGAAACCTATGTCCATTCTATAATAATCTGGAATTCTAAATTTATTTCGATCACTATACAATGTATAATTTGCATTTCCATATTGGTATGTTCCAACAGGATAAGTTATTGGTCTTCCTGTTTGATATATAAAATTAGCTGAAAAACTATAACGTTTAGTGAATCTATAATTTAGAATAGCACTAAAATCATGAGGTTTGTCATAATTAGCGGCAAAATATTCTCCATTATTTACTTTCTCTTCATTAAATTGTCCATCTAATTTAAGAAAAGTTCTTGAATATGTATACCCAATCCATCCATTTAATCTTCCTGATTGCTTTTTTAATAAAAACTCAACTCCATAAGCTTTTCCTTCTCCTTGTAATAATTCAGTTTCTACATTTGAATTTAATACTAATTCTGCACCAACCTTGTAATCAAGTATATTATTTAATTTTTTAAAATATCCTTCTACACTTACTTCGTAAACATTGTCTTTAAAATTTTTGTATAATCCTAAAGAATATTGTGAAGCATTTTGAGGTTTAACATTTAAATCTGATGTTTTCCATGTGTCTAAAGGTGATTGAGTTGTATTGCTTGATAATAAGTGTAAATATTGATAAGTTTTGTCATAACTTCCTTTTATTGCCATATCTTCAGTTAGTTTAAAACGTGCTGAAATACGTGGTTCAAAACCTCCATAAGTTTTTATTACTTCGTTATTTTTAAATGCCTTTGTTTCAATTATTGTTGCTTCACTTTTTGGAAGTCCATCACCATATACATTTTGTAAAGATTCTCCTAATGATGCAAAATAAGAGTATCTAGCTCCAATATTTACAGTTAATCGTTCATTAATTTTTATTTGATCGTTCACAAATATACCAGACTCTAATGCTTTTTCTCTATCAACTCTTTTTACATCTATTATAGATTGCTCACCAAGCGGTCTGATTTCACCAGGATCTAATTTGTAATGTTTTGTTGAAATTCCATAGTTGAATTTATGTGTTTCGTTTAAATTTGTGTTGAATTTTAACTGCAATTGAGTATCATTTATTTTATAACCATATTCAAAAGAATTAGACAACCCATTATCATAATCAATATCAAATTTATATTGACTGTTGGATAGATTTAATGAAAAATTGGTCTTATCATTTAATTTATGTTTCCATTTAACCGTAGCTAATGTATTATTGTAGTGATAAATTGAATCTGAAGAAATACTAAATTCATCATCACTGTAGTATAATGTTGTTTCAAGTTCGTTTTTATCATCTATAATGTGATTATATTTAACAATTGCATCATAAAAAGAAGCTTTGCTGTTTTGTAATTGAGATTCTTTTAATGATCTTAAAATCCAACCAGAATAAGTAGCTCGAGCTCCAACTAAAAGACTTGATTTGTTTTTTATAACTGGTGTGCTCACAGTAATGTTACTTGTTACTGGTCCAATTCCTCCTTCTCCTGATAATTTTTCTAAATTTCCGTTTTTGGTTGAAATGTCAAATACTGAAGATAACCTACCTCCAAACTGTGAAGGGATACTACCTTTATAAATATCTGCACTTTTTATAGTGTATGCATTTATAGAAGAGAAAAATCCAAAGAAGTGTGCTGGATTGTATAAGACAGCATCATCTAGTAAGAATAAGTTTTGATCTTCTTTTCCACCGCGAACATTAAATCCTGATGAACCTTCTCCAACACTTTTTATACCTGGTATGATAGTAGCTACTTTTAGAATATCTCTCTCTCCCAAAACCATGGGTACACTTTTTATTTCTTCAGAAGTAATTGTTGTTACACCACTAGTAACATTATTAATGTTTTGTTTTTCTTTTCCTGTTAGTACTACTTCATCAAGTTGGTTTATTTTTTCTGTTAAAGAAAAATCCATTTTTCCATGATTATACATCATTACTTTTTTATATTCCCCTAAATAGTTTAATGATACAACTTCAATTTCATTTAATCCTGCTGGTATAGCAAGAGTATATTTTCCGTTATCATCTGTAACAGCGTTTTTTGTTTTGTCTAAAGTTCTTACAACAATACTAGGAATTGGTTCACCGGTTTTTTCGTTCTTTATTACACCAGATAATATGTATGAACTTTGAGAATTATTTTTAGTTTCTTTACCAATTAATATAATTGAACTACTTTTTTTGTTTTCGTATTGTTGATAAAAAACCGGATCATTTTTTGAAATTGTTTTAGTTTCTACTACTGTAGTTTTTATTTCTGATTCGGGAATTTTTTCATAAATAATACTGTTTCTAGTAAGTATAATTTTATTATTATCTATAAAATAATTTAAATTAGTTTCTTTAAATGTTTCAACTAAAACATCCTCTAAAGTTGCATTCTTAAATGTTTTTGATAGGTTAATTTCATTTTCAATCAGCCAATTTTGATTAAAGAAAAATTTATAATTGGTTTCTGATTCAATAAATTTAATGACTTCAGTTATTTTAGAATCCTTAAATTCAACAGAAAATAATTTTTCTTCTTGAGAAAAAGTTAATTGAGAAAGAATAAAAAAGAAAAGGATGAATAATTTTTTCATTTTTTTATAATAAGTTTATTGACTAATGTTTTGTAATAAATTAGTAAAGAATTCTGTCTTGTTTTTCTTTTTTAATTCTGAATTGTTTTTGTAATACTCATTGATGATTTTTCTTTTTTCAGGAAAAATTTTCGATATAGAAGTTTTAGATGATATTTCTGAAAAAATGTTATTTTTTTTAACTACAAAGGTTGTTTCGTCACTGAATTCGACAAGAACATTTTTATTTACAAAAACTTCTCTTTTACTTTTGTAATGCTTTATGTAAAAACTCAAGGTGCTGTTTTTTAATTTTTCCTCATAAAACCCTTTAATGACTTTGTCTTTTTCATTGTCGTTATTAATATTTATAAATTTTATTCCATTAATTTGAAACGAATTTATATTTGCCTTGATGATGTTTACACCTGTTTTTTCTGATCTACCAGAAGGTCTGTAAACTAATTCATCATTGTAAGCATCATATTTTAGATATACATCAAAATAGAGTTGATTTATATAGTTTAATGAGCCAATTGTAAATTTTTCACTCATGAAATAAATATCCTTATTGTCATTAACTCTGAAATTGTTTGAGTGGAATAGACCATTAGTGATGGCTAAGTTTTCTTTTCCAATTATGCTGTCGTATGTTGTGAGGTAATCTTCTTTCTCTTGAGCATTTAAATTAGGTAAAAAAAATAAAAATGTTCCAAAGATTAAAAGTAGTAGTTGTTTAAAATTCATGTAAATATCTTTTGATAAATGTATAAAAAAAAACAAAACAAAAATGTTAAAAGTAAGATTTTACATAAAAAACAAAAATTTCGTTATTAAATTAATAATAACGAAATTTTTTATGAATTAAATAATCGAAATTAACCTTGAGGTTTATCTTTTTTCTCAATTGGCTTTTCTTCTCTAGGAGGTCTAGGTAATAAAGCCTTTCTTGAAACTTTTTCTTTTCTTGTTTTTGGGTCAACACCAAAATATTTTACCATGAATACATCACCCATCTTTACAACATCAGTAACGTTTTCTGTTCTTTCCCAAGCTAATTCAGAAACGTGTAATAAAACTTCGTTTCCTGGTGCTTGTGTATATTCTACAACTGCTCCAAAATCCAATAGTTTAATTACTTTTACTTCGTAAGCTTCACCCACTTCTGGTTTGAAAATAATTGAATCAATTTTAGCCATAACTGTTGCAATTCCTGCTGGGTCAGTTCCTAAAATTTCAACAATTCCTTCTTCAGTGATTGGGTCTTCATTGATAACAATTGTTGTTCCTGTAGCTTTTTGTAATTCTTGAATTACTTTTCCACCAGGACCAATTAATGCTCCAATAAATGCATTAGGGATTCTTCTAGTAATGATTTTAGGAGAATGTGCTTTTACATCAGCTCTTGGTTGAGCAATTGTTTCAGTTAATTTTCCTAAAATATGTAAACGACCGTCTCTAGCTTGTGCTAAAGCCTGTTCCATAATATCATAACGTAAACCGTCAATTTTAATATCCATCTGACAAGCAGTGATACCATCAGCAGTTCCTGTTACTTTAAAATCCATATCACCTAAATGATCTTCGTCTCCTAAGATGTCAGATAATACTGCAAATTTAGTTCCGTCTGTAATTAATCCCATGGCAATTCCAGAAACTGGTTTTGTCATTTGAACACCAGCATCCATTAAAGCCATTGTTCCAGCACAAACTGTTGCCATTGAAGAAGAACCATTAGATTCTAAAACTTCAGAAACAACACGAATTGTATAAGGACAATCAGCAGGGATCATGTTTTTTAAAGCACGTTGTGCTAAATTTCCGTGTCCAACTTCTCTTCTAGATGTTCCTCTTAAAGGTCTTGCTTCTCCAGTTGAAAAAGGAGGGAAGTTATAATGTAAATAGAATTTTTCTTCTCCTTGTTCAGAAGGTGAATCTATTTGATTTGCTTCTCTTGATGTACCTAAAGTAACTGTTGCTAATGCTTGAGTTTCTCCACGTGTAAATAAAGAAGAACCGTGAACAGAAGGTAAATAATCAGTTTCACACCAGATTGGTCTGATTTCTGTTGTTTTTCTTCCGTCTAAACGAGTTCCTTTTTCAAGGATTACATTTCTTACAGCTTCTTTTTGAGTTTTATAGATGTATTTACCAATTAATTCAGATAAATCAGCATTTTCAGCATGATCTTCTTCAGTAAATAAGGCTTTAATTTCTTCTTTGATTTCTGCAAATTTTTCACCTCTTTCGCTTTTTGCAGAAGCTGCTTCAGCTATTGAATAATATTTGTCGTAAGCAAATGCTTTAATTTTTGCATAAACTTCTTCGTTTTCTGGTTCTCCATCATATGTTCTATATTCTGGTGTTCCAACTGCAGCACGTAATTTTTGTTGAGCGGCAACTTGAACTTTAATAGCTTCATGTGCAAATTTTATTGCTTCCACCATTTCAGCTTCCGAAATTTCATGCATTTCTCCTTCCACCATTGCAACAGAATCCATAGAAGCTCCAATCATCATGTCTATATCAGATTGTGCTAATTGCTCTCTACTTGGGTTGATTACAAATTTGCCATCAATTCGCGCAACACGTACTTCTGAAATTAAATTGTAAAATGGGATATCTGATACGGCTAATGCTGCTGATGCTGCTAAACCTGCTAATGCATCAGGCATAACATTATCGTCATGAGACATTAATTGAATCATCACTTGGGTTTCAGCGTGATAATCATCTGGAAAAAGTGGACGCAATACACGGTCAACTAATCTCATGGTTAAAACTTCACTATCACTAGGACGTGCTTCTCTTTTGAAAAATCCACCAGGAAAACGTCCTGCAGCGGCAAATTTTTCGCGGTAATCTACTGTTAATGGTAGAAAATCAACACCTGGGTTTGCTGTTCTTGCTGACACTGCAGTTGCAAGCAACATACAATCTCCCATTCTAACAACCACAGATCCATCCGCTTGTTTCGCTAATTTTCCAGTTTCGATTGAGATGCTTCTTCCATCTCCCAAATCGATAACTTCTTGAAATACTTTTGGAATCATAATTTTTTAATTCTTAATTAAACAAAGGGTTAGTTGTGTTGTAGTTGTTGTGTAGTTGTTTGAAACCCAATGAAAAACCGAACTTTTTCTAATATAAAACGTAAAATAAAAGGGGCACAAAGCCCCTGATATTTATTATTTTCTGATGTTTAATTCTTTGATAATCGCACGATATCTCAAAATGTCTTTCTTGATTAAGTAGTCAAGAAGACTTCTTCTTTTTCCTACTAAAAGTACTAACGAACGCTCTGTGTTATAATCATGACGATTTTTCTTTAAGTGCTCTGTTAAGTGTGAAATTCTGTGAGTGAATAAAGCGATTTGTCCTTCTGCAGATCCTGTGTTTTCTGCTTTTCCTCCGTGTTTAGCGAAGATTTCTGCTTTTACTTCTTTAGTTAAGTACATGCCAATATTATTTTTAATGATTATTATGTATGAATTGTATGGTAGCAATTCGGGTGCAAAGATAATCTTATTTCAAAACAAAACAAGTACTATTTGAATAATAATGCAACTTGCTCATTCACAAACTCTAAAAAGCGTTCATCTGCTTCTGAAAATGGGTCAATTACATGAGAATCAATGTCTATTTGACCAATGTTTTTTCTATCTACAAATAAAGGAACTACAATTTCAGATTTTACCGTGAAACTACAAGCAATATAATTATCTTGAGCTGCAACATCTGGAACTACGAAATTAGCATTTGACTCTGCTACTTGTCCACAAATGCCTTTTCCAAAAGGAATAACAGTGTGGTCTGTTTCTGCACCAACATAAGGTCCAAGATGTAATGTTTTAGTTTCGTGATTGGCAAAATAAAATCCTACCCAATTGTAATAAGAAATATTATCTTGTAAATATTGACAAATATGTTTTAGTTTTTCATCTCTCGTTAAAGATTCATTTGTGATAAATTCAACAATCGATGGTTTTAATGTTTCAAAATTCATTTTTACAATTTTTTTACAAAAGTATTTAATACAATTCATATCAAAAAACGAATTGATTTTATTTTAACGTAAGTTTATAGTTGAATTGAAAATTTAAAAATCTCAATTCTTTAAGTTAAAATGTATATTTTTGAAAAAAAAATCGACTTGAAAAAAATATTTATTCAATATAAACCCTTTTTTACCTTTCTAATAAAGTTTGTTTTATTCTATTTTGTTTTTGCATTTATTTATAATCAATTTTTAAATCAGTTTGATGTTTCTAAATTTGAGTTGGATTCAATAACTAAAATGGTTTCAAATCATACTTCTTATTTTATGCATTTGTTTGATGAAGATTGTAATGTAATTCCAAATAAAAATGAAGCTTCAATGAAGGTTATTTATAATGGAAAATATATTGCAAGAGTAATTGAAGGATGTAATGCTATTAGTGTAATTATTTTATTTGCCGCTTTTATTTTTGCGTTTGCTTCTAATTGGGTAAAAACATTTTTATATATTATCATTGGTTCTCTGTTAATTTATGTATTGAATATTGTTCGAATAGGTTTATTGGTTTGGGCAATTTATTACTATCCAGATTATCAGGAATTTTTGCATGGAACAGTTTTTCCTCTTTTTATTTATGGAGTTGTATTTATTCTATGGATTATTTGGGTTACTAAATTTTCGAAATATGCCAAATAAACTCTTAAGATATATAGGAATTTCTATTGCTTTACTTTTGATAGTTAGTATTCGATTTTTTGAGCACAAATTATTTTATGATCCTTTTTTGCAATTTTTTAAATCTGAATATCAAAATAAATCTTTACCTGAATTTGATACTTTTAAGTTGTTTTTGAATCTTTTTTTAAGATTTATAGCAAACACTATACTTTCTATCACAATTCTGTATTTATTTTTTCTAAATAAAATGCATATCAAAATTGCAGCCGTTTTATATGTAATTTTATTTGTTATTTTAATAAGTGTTTTATTTTATTTATTGCTTTTTTCAAGTAGTCCAAACTATTTGTTTTTATTCTACATTCGAAGATTTTTAATTCAGCCTATTATGTTGTTGCTTTTAATTCCAGCTTTCTACTTTCAGAAATTAACAAGTCAATAACTTTTATAATAAATTGAAATTGTATATTTGCATCAATGAAATTTAAAAACCACATAAGTATTCTTTTAGCATCTGTAGTCTTTATGGCTAACATTGGCTATGGTTTTACGGTGCATTTTTGCAATGATACTATTGCTTCTATTTCATTGAATGCTTCTTTTGAAGAACCTTGTGAAAAACCAGCAGTTTCTTGTTGTGCAACAGATAGCAAACATGATAGTTGTTGTTCTAACAAAATCATCAAGGTTGAAAAAAAGCACGATAACTTTTTAAATAAATCTTTAAAATTTGAAACCAGTGTTGCAACTTTAAACACTATTTCACCTATTGAATTTACTGATAATGCAGTTTTGTTTTCTATTAATGAAAATCCTGCTTTTTACTGTGAATCCAATGCTCCACCACTTTATAAATTGTATTGTAAATTAGTACTTTATGCATAATTTTTTAATGTTTTTTGTCAAATAAGAATTGATTAAATAACGTTAAATAAAAATTATGTATAAAAAAATAATGTATTTACTATTGTTAGTTACTTCGATTGCGCAAGCTCAAAATGATGTAATTAAAGGAAAAATAGTAGATGAAAATAATGAAACTTTATTAGGAGCAAATGTCTATTGGCTCAATACAAATATTGGTGTGGTTACCAATGAAAATGGTGAATTTACCATAAAAAAATCAGATGAAACAACAAGTTTGGTTGTAAGTTATATAGGTTACAATACCAAAAAAATTGAAGTAAAAGATGATTCTTTTTTAACTATTCAATTAAAAGCTGTTGAAGAACTTACAGCAGTTACTGTTTCAAAAACTTTAAAAAGTACAGAACACTCGCTTTACAAAGCAACCAATGTGCAAACTATGGGACAAAAAGAGTTGTTGAAAGCTGCTTGCTGTAATATTTCTGAAAGTTTTTCTACGAACCCATCCATTGACGTCAATTATTCGGATGCAGTTACTGGAAACAAACAAATTAAAATGTTGGGATTAACAAGTCCATATATTCTAATTGCTGAAGAAAATATTCCTTCTGTTCGTGGAGCTTCTCAAGCTTATGGTTTATCTTTTGTTCCTGGAACTTGGGTAGAAAGTATTCAAGTTACAAAAGGAGCTGGAAGTGTAATTAATGGTTATGAAAGTATTTCAGGTCAAATTAATTATGAATTATTGAAACCAGCTAATGACATTCCTTTTTTCTTAAATGCTTATGCTGGAATGGGAGGAAGATATGAAATCAATACACATTTCAATAATAAATATTCAGACAAATTGAGTTCTACATTATTTGTTCACGGAAACACTCGTTTGGGTAAAAATGACAATAATGATGATGGTTTTTTAGATAATCCATTAGGAAAACAAGTAAATATTTTAAATCGTTGGCAATATAATGATGCAGAAACAGGAATTGTAAGTTTCTTGAATCTTCGTTACATGAACGACGAAAAACAAGCTGGTCAAGTTAGTTTTAATCCAGAAACAGATAAATTAACAACTAATGCTTGGGGAAGCGAAATTGATACTGAAAAAATAGAAATATCAAATAAAACAGGTTATGTTTTTCCTGATATGCCTTTTCAAAGTATTGGTTTTCAAAATTCATTTCAATCGCATACTCAAGATTCTTATTTTGGTTTAAACCAATACAACATTGATCAGAAAAGTTATTATTCTAATTTGTTATTCAGTTCCATAATTACCAATACAAAAAACAAATTTACAACTGGAGTTAATTTTACTTATGATAAGTACAAAGAGTTTATTGCTGTAAATTTTGCAAGAGATTTTTCTAGAATCGACAATTCAGTTGGAGCTTTTTTTGAATATGATTTTGATAATTTAGATAATTTTCAGGTTGTTGCAGGAATTAGAGTAGACAACCACAACCGATTAGGAACTTTTGTTACTCCAAGATTACACATTAGATACAATCCTTGGAAAGATGCTGTGATTAGAGCATCAGCTGGAAGAGGAAAACGTGCAGCTAATATTTTTGCAGAAAACCAACAATTATTTGCTTCAAGCAGAAATTTCTCCATTTTAAATACTGATGGGAAATTATATGGTTTAAACCCAGAAATTGCATGGAATTATGGACTAAGTTTTATTCAAGATTTTAAATTATTGGGAAGAGATTCAGGAATTGTTTTAGACTATTATAGAACAGATTTTCAAAATCAAGCCGTTGTAGATGTTGATTTTAGTCCACAAGAAGTTGTTTTTTATAATTTGGAAGGTAAAAGTGTTGCCAATTCTTTTCAAGCAGAATTTAATATTGAATTGAAAAAGCATTTAAATTTCAAAACAGCTTATAAATATTATGATGTAAATACAGATTATATTGTTGGAAATCTTCAAAAGTCGCTTCAAGCTAAAAATAGATTTTTTGCTAATTTAGCTTATGAAACACATATTTTAGACAAAGGGCAACAATGGAAATTTGATGCAACATACAATTGGTTAGGAAAACAACGTTTACCTAAAACAGTAAGTAATCCAACAGCTTATCAGTTGTCAGAATTTGGAGAAGCTTTTGGAGTTGTAAACGCACAAGTTACAAGGACTTTTTCAAGTACATTTGAGATGTATGTTGGTGGAGAAAACATTGGTAATTACAAACAAAATAATGCTATTGTTGGAGCAAATGACCCTTTTGGTTCGTATTTTGATAGTAGTATGATATATGGTCCAACTTTTGGGTCAATGTATTATGTAGGTTTACGATTTAAAATAAAATAATTATATAAAAGGTTTAGATATGAAAAAAATATTTTTAGTACTTCTGGTTTCTATAATTGGAATTTCAGTACAAGCACAAGAAAAAAAGAAAAATAAAAACGCAAAAACTGAATTCAAAGTTGAAGGTAATTGCGAAATGTGTGAAAAAAGAATTGAAGCTGCTGCTTTTTCTGTAAAAGGAGTTAAAAGTGCAGATTGGCATGCTGACCATAAAGACATTCATTTAATAATTGATGAAAATAAATGTTCAAAAGAAGACGTTGCTAAAGCTATTGCAGCTGTTGGACATGATACAGAATATGCTAAAGCTGATGACGAAGTATACGAAGAATTACACGGATGTTGCCAATATGGACGAATAGAATAAAAAGAAGCAACTTTTTTAAAATTGAAAAATCCCGATAAGTGAATCTTATCGGGATTTTTTTATTCTACTTCAATCAGAATGTTTTCATAATAAAAATTCCCTTCATTATCAATGCCTTGAATATTTATTAAAAAACTTTTTTGTTTTAGAGTAGGTATTTTGAATTCAAATTCACCATTCTCATTTGTGTATAAATTTGGAATCCAATGCACTGTTCCATATTTTTTAAAAGCGTTGTCTTCATAATAAGCATATGTAGGATTTTTAAAAGGAACTTCTTTTTGAAAACCATCTTTTATTAATAACGATTTTGAATTCACTTTCTCATTATTTATACTTCCAAATTGTTTTTTGGTGTAAATTCTGATAGTTCCACTTGGAGAGTTCATACCCGTTCCAAAACCTCTTTTGTTAATATAAATTTCATCTACCATATTTAAATTCATATTCAATATCAAATCTAAGCTACCCAATGGTGCATCATCAAGAAATATGGCAGGAGTAAGAGAACCTTTGAATGAATTAATTGTTCTATTTGATATAGAAACAGAACCACCAACAGTTTTTACGTCAAATCCATGAGATTGAATAAAACCAATTACATCATAATATAGATCCGCTTTGTCTTGGTCAATTTTATAGCCTTGTGAGCCACCTCTATTATAAAAGTTTGTGGTGTTTTCTAATTTTAATTTAACCTTATCAGAAACAAGAACATCTTTAAGAATTGTTGTATTTGTTAGATATGGAAAATCAGAATTGTATTCTGTTAATGCATTGAATATCTTATTTTCACATTTTTCCTTTAATTCAGGTAAAGTTTTTAAAAATCTATTCTTGTTATTTGAAACTTTTGAATACAATTTAATTGTTTCATATTTAGATTTATCATTTAATAAAGAAATGAAAAAAGAAGTTGAATCTGTTGCTACAATGTTTTCAAACAAAAATTTATTATTCTCGTCTATTTTGCCTTTGAGGTTTATGCCATTTGCAAATGAAGTCAAAGTTAAAGTGAATTTATCTTTGTTAGGAATCAACTGGTTTAATGTCCCTTCAATATTTAAACCAACGTCAAAAGGATATTTTATTATTGGTTTTTTAGTTAGAATGTTATTCCATTCATATTTTAAAGAAGTTTGATTTAGAAGAAATAAGTCCAATTCAAACTGTTTTTTACGATTATAATCATTAAAATAATAGGAATAGTTTTCTAGTTTGTTTAGTAAATAATTATTGAAAGTTAATTGAGAAATTATTGAATTATCCTCAAAAGAAGTAATTGTTTCATTAGGTAATATACTAATACTAAAATTAGCTATTTTATCTTTTAAAAGACCTTTTATTGTTAATGAATCATTTAATTTATTCTTTTTTTCCAAAATAATTTTAGATGCACTCTTTACATGATTATAGACAAGTCTTTCTGTAATTGAATTATTATTTTCATCTAAAACACGAATAATATTAACTCCCTTAAATAAAACGCTTTTATCTAATATAATATCTCTTGATGTGCTTTCAAAATAGAAATCAGTCAAATTAACTTGATCGTTTTTTTGAATCATCAAGGTAAAGTTTTTGTCTTTAATTTTTTCAAATGTAAAGTTGTTGGTTTTGGCTTTAATTGCTATTTTGTTTTCATCAGAATAATTATTAACACTAAGCACAATACCTTCACTTTTCACAAAAGGGAGGTTTTTTTCTATTTTTTCACCACTTTGTTCTGCTACAATTTTATATATTTCATTTTTTGTTTTTAAAATATCGAATTTCCCATAACCCTTACTATTTGTTGCAAATTGATTTATCAAAGTATTTTTTGAATCATATACTTTAATATTACTTAATTTAATTCCTCTTCCATCACAATTTGTTATGTGAATACCAATGGTGTTGTCTGACTCGAGTAATAATTTTCCACCTTCAATAGAAAAATCAATAGTAGCATTGTCAATAGATGTTTCGTTTTGAATAGAGAAATTATCTTTTGTGTTAATTATTTCAATTGGATAATATGAAGATTCATCTTCTTCAAAATTATTCATGAAATTAGTATATGTGTGAATGTAATAAGTTCCTGAATCATAAGATTCATTTAGTTTGAATTGACCAATAATAATTCCGTTTGAAGCAAGAAATAACTTGTTGGTGATTTCGTTTTTGTCTTTGTCTAAAATTCTAACATATACATTTGTTGTTTGATAATTTAATCCATTTGATTTTTTATCAATAATATATCCTTTGAACCAAATGGTTTCATTAGTTAAATAATTATTTTTGTTAAAATGAATGTGAATATTTTCGCTTGCTAAACTATAATAATCGTTAATGGACTTTAGGATTATTGAATGATTATCTTTTTCTTGTGCTTTTGTGATTAAAAACAGAAAAATAGATACTAGAGAAAAAAATTTTTTTGACATAAATTTACTTAAGTTTTAATAGTATTTGATGTATTGTAAAATCTTAAAGAGCGAGTTTATTTTACTTCAAGAGTAATGTTTTCATAATAAAAATTTCCTTCATTATCAATGCCTTGAATATTAAAAGCTATTGATTTTTGCTCTAAAATTGGGAACTTAAACTCAAATTCACCATTTTCATCTGTGTAAATATTTGGAATCCAATCGATAGTGCCATATCTTCTAAATGAAAGGTTTTGATAATTCACATATTGTGGATTTTTAAAAGGTTTTTCTTGCTGAAACCCATTTTTAATTAACACTGCAATAGAAGAGTTTTTTACTTCTTTGGTTGTTCCAAATTTCTTTTTTGTATAAATTCTTATAGTTCCACTTGGAGCACTCATTCCTTGACCATACCCTCTTTTATTTAAATATACTTCTTCAACATCCTTTAGTGATAAATTTAATAAACTGTCAAAGTTACTTAATGGAGCATTGTCAAGATATACAGTAGGTTTTAATGATGATTTCGCATTTATTGAATTAACTATTCTTGAAGCAATTATAACTCTGTTTGATTTTGGATCAATTTTTACATCAAAACCATGAGTGCTTATAAAACTTAACACATCTTGGTATTGTTGTTCTGTTGAATCGTCAATTTTTATGCCTATAGTACCCGTTCTGTTTTCAAAATTATCTGTATATAAAAATTTTTCTTTTACTGTTTCGGTTAACACAACGTCGTTTAATTGGTTTACTGTTTCAACATACGGATAGTCTGTGTTGTATGACGTTAGTGAAATGTATTTTCTTGGACTACATTTAAAAACATTATTAAGTGAAGGTTTCAATAAAACTTTATTGTTATTTAAAATTTTTGTGTTAAAATGAATATTCTCGTATTTTGAATTGTTTTTTAGTAGTGAGATAAATAGAGTAGAGGAGTCAATAGCAATTAAGTTATCAAATTCAAATTTGTTTTCTTGGCTTAATTCTGTTTGTAGGTTTAAACCATTGTCTTTTAATAATAGGAAAACTATGTAATTTTCATTGTTTTTAACTTTTTCAATGGTAGATCCTTCTAAAGTTAAACCTTTCTCAAAAGGATACTTAATTGTTGATTTCTTAGTTGTAATGTTATTCCAATTGTACTTGTTAGTGCTTTGGTTTAATAAGGCTAAATCTAATTCATATTGTTTGTTTCTATCAAAATCTTTAAAATAATAAGAATAATTTTCAAGTTCATTATTTAAATAAGTATTAAAATTAAATTGTGAAGTTATAGCATTTTTTTCAAATGATGATGTAGTTTCAGCTGGAAGAACACTCACACTGAAATTTGCAATTCTATCTTTTAGTCTTCCTTTAATTATAATGGAGTCTTTAAGTATAGTTTTCTCTAAGTTTATTTTAGTAGGATTTTCTGGGTGATTGTAAATAAATCTCTCACACAAAGAATTATTATTTTGATCAATAATTCGTATGCTATTTAATCCTTTAAATAAAATTTTTTTTTCTAAAATTAAATCTTTAGTAGTCTCATCTAAATAAAAATCAGCAAGTGAAATTTGATTGTTTTTTTGAATAACTAAAGTTAAACTTTCGTCTTTAATTTTTTCAAAAGTATAAATGTTTGTTTTTATTTTTATTAAGAAATTATTTGTATCAGAATAATTATTTACACTCATTGTTATGCCTTCAGAATTTACATCAGGAAGTTTCTTTTCAACCTTAACTCCATTTTGTTCTACAATAATTTTATAATTTTCATTCTTTGTTTTTAGAATATCAAATTTACCGTAACCTTGACTATTCGTTGAAAATTGATTAATAATGTTGTTTTTTGAATCTATTACTTTTATACTATTTATTTTGAGTCCTTCTCCAGAACAATTTTTTATTTGAACACCAATTGTATTGTCGCATTGAAATATTAATTTGCCACCTTCAATTGAAAATTTTATAAAGTCTTCACTAATTGTATTATCGCTATTAGATGTAGATTTATCTTTTGTGTTAATTATTTCAATAGGAAAAATTGAAGATTCGTCTTCTTCAAAATTATTCATAAAATTAGTGTAGGTATGAAGGTAGTATGTTCCAGAATTATAATTATTATCAAGTTTAAAATTTCCAATGATAGTTCCGTTATTTGCTAAAAATAATTTATTAGTAATCTCAACTTTATTTTCGTCTAATAATCTAACATATACATTTGTGGTTTCGTTATTTAAGCCATTTGTTTTTTTATCAATAATATATCCTTTGAACCAAATGTTTTCATTTGTCAAATAACTGCTTTTGTTTAAGTGCAAATGAATATTCTCACTAGATAAACTATAGTAGTTGTTTATTGATTCAATAATTTTTTGATGGTTATCTTTTTCTTGAGCACTTACACTATAAAAAAGAAGAATAAAAAACAGAAATGGATATCTTTTTTTCATGAAAATTTTTTATAAATATAAAAAAAATCCGACAGATATATCATGTCGGATTTATTTTTTTATAAAATGCAAAATTTTACATCATTCCTGGCATTCCACCACCCATTGGCATAGCTGGAGCATCTTCTTTTATGTCAATTAATGCACATTCTGTGGTAAGAATCATTCCAGAAACAGAAGCAGCATTTTCTAAAGCCACACGAGTTACTTTTTTAGGATCAATAATTCCTGCTTTAAGCATTTGAACATATTCACCTGTTTTAGCGTTGAAACCAAAATCTGCTTTTCCGTCTAATACTTTTGCAATTACTACTGAACCTTCACCACCTGCATTTTCAACGATAGTTCTCAATGGAGACTCTACTGCTTTATTTACAATTTGAATTCCAGTTGCTTCGTCTGCGTTTTCTGATTTTAATTTTGCTAAAGCAGCTTTTGCTCTAACTAAAGCAACACCACCACCAGCAACAATTCCTTCTTCAACAGCAGCTCTTGTTGCGTGTAAAGCATCGTCAACTCTATCTTTTTTCTCTTTCATTTCTACTTCAGAAGCAGCTCCAACATATAAAACAGCAACACCACCAGCTAATTTAGCTAAACGTTCTTGTAGTTTTTCTCTATCATAATCAGAAGTTGTAGTTTCAACTTGTGCTTTGATTTGGTTTACTCTTGCTTTGATGTTGTCTGGAGCACCAGCACCATTTACAATTGTAGTATTATCTTTATCAATAGTCACGTTTTCTGCAGTTCCTAGCATCTCTAAAGTAGCATTTTCTAATGAATATCCACTTTCTTCAGCAATTACAGTTCCACCAGTTAAGATTGCGATATCTTCTAACATAGCTTTTCTTCTGTCACCAAAACCTGGAGCTTTAACAGCTGCAATTTTTAAACCACCTCTTAATTTGTTTACAACTAATGTTGCTAAAGCTTGACCATCAACATCTTCAGCAATAATTACTAATGGTTTTCCAGATTGTGCAACTGGTTCAAGAATTGGTAATAACTCTTGTAAGTTCGATATTTTTTTGTCGAATAATAAAATGTAAGGATTATTCAATTCAGCAATCATTTTATCAGCATCTGTTACGAAGTAAGGAGAAAGATATCCTCTATCAAACTGCATTCCTTCTACAACATCTACGTATGTGTCTGTTCCTTTTGCTTCTTCAACAGTGATAACACCTTCTTTTCCAACTTTATCAAATGCTTGAGCAATTAACTCTCCAATTGTATCATCATTATTTGCTGAAATAGATGCGATTTGTTTTATTTTTTCAGATGAATTTCCAACTGTTTGTGATTGTTTAGCTAAATCTTCAACGATTGCTTCAACTGCTTTATCAATTCCTCTTTTTAAGTCCATTGGATTGGCTCCAGCAGCTACGTTTTTTAAACCTTCTTTAACGATAGCTTGTGCTAAAACAGTTGCAGTTGTAGTTCCATCTCCTGCTAAATCATTAGTTTTTGAAGCTACTTCTTTAACCATTTGAGCTCCCATATTTTCTAATGGATCTGCTAATTCAATTTCTTTAGCTACAGAAACACCATCTTTTGTTACTGATGGACCACCAAATGATTTGCTAATAATAACGTTTCTTCCTTTTGGTCCAAGTGTTACTTTTACTGCATTTGCTAATGCATCAACACCTCTTTTTAGACCATCTCTTGCTTCTATATCAAATTTAATATCTTTTGCCATTTTTGTTTTGTTTTTTTATCCGTTGGCTGAAGCCGAACGGCAATTTATTAATTTTAACTCTTAATACTTGTGTCTTAGTATTTAATTAAATAATTGCGTAAATTTCTTCTTCTTTCATAATAAGGTAATCTGTACCCTCATATTTTAATTCGGTACCTGCATATTTACCATACAATACTGTGTCGCCAACTTTAACAGTCATTGTATGATCTTTTTTACCGTTTCCAACTGCTACAACTGTTCCTTTTTGTGGTTTTTCTTTAGCAGTATCAGGAATGATTAATCCTGAAGCGGTTGTAGTTTCAGCAGCCATTGGCTCAATTACTACTCGATCTGAAAGTGGTTTGATGTTTAATGACATAGTTTTATGTTTTTTAATAATTTTAAATTGTTGATTCTAAATTTCAGAAATTGTGCCAAAGATTATTTGTGCCAATTTTGCTTCAAAAAAAAAGCCAGCACTGACAGGCTGGCATTTTTATCTTATTGCTAAAAAATTATTTAGCAGTATCGTTTGCTTGAGTTGTAGCTGCTTCATTAGCTGGTTGTGTAGTTGCAGCAGGTGTAGTTGGAACAACAGGAGCAACGTTTAATTCACTTTCGTCAACAATTTTTGAACCGTTAACACCACCGTTTTCAAAACTTAATGTAGATAAGAAAATTAAAACGATTAATGCTATTCCTAAATACCAAGTACTTTTATCTAAAAAGTCTGTAGTTTTTTGAACACCACCAATTTGTTGTGTGCCACCAAAAGAAGAAGATAATCCTCCACCTTTAGGGTTTTGTACCATAATTGCTAAAATTAATAGAAAACATACTATTGTGATTGCTATTAAAAAACCTGTAAATCCCATAATTAATTATTTTGTTGTAAATCCTTTATATCTTTTATTCGGTTTGCAAAGAAAATACTTTTTTCTGGATATTTCAAAATTAATATTTCATATGCTTGAATTGCTTTCTTATATTTTTTTTGCTCCAAGTAAATTCTGGCTAAAGTTTCTGTCATTAAATGACTAGGTTCTTCAGAAACTTTTTCAATAATATCAGTGTTTATAGTGGTTTCCTTGATAGGTCCAATTTTTGGATTGGATTCAATAAACTTATCTATAAGATCAATTTTTTTCTTTTTTTCCTCTGGAAAAACTTCTTCATTTTCTTTATTTTCTCTTTCAATAGGTGCAAATTTTGCTAATTGCAACCATTCTGAAAAGGAATGTTTCTCCTGAAGATCAAAATGTAAAGGTTTATTGATTTCTAATTTTTCTTCGATTTCAGACAAAGGTTCAACAGTTTTTTCATTTGAAGCTTTAAATTGTTCAATTTGAAGATTGCTCTGTGAAGGTTTTGGATTTAAAATCTCGAAACTTTCCACAAAAATTTCATTAATTTCGTTTTGCTGTTTTTCAATAAGCTCAGTATTGACTGTTTTGAAATTATCAGAGGTTATGAAATCAAATAAAATGGTTCTATCAGTAGTGTGAGCGGCTGTTTTTTTTAATTCAAAATTATAGCGATAACTGTCTAAATTATATAATCCTTTTAAATACAAAGCACGTAATCCTTGAAAATATGGATATTCTTGCAATATTGATTCTAATGCCATTGTTTGATTTTCATCAACTGCATCTGGATTATTAAGAAGATATGTTGTTTTACTTAAATTCAATTTAAATTTTTTTTACCATTTCGCTAATGCTTCATTGAAAATGTCTTGAGTAATTCTATCAAATATAACATCTAAAGAATTTGTTAATTGAGTACCTGTTAATTGAGCATTTCCATCAAAATCATTATAAAATGAAAAGCGTTTTTCAAAATCATCTTCTTCATTATTTCTATTTGTAAACCTAACATTTACAGAAATCGTCAATCTATTTTGAGCAGCTGTTTGATCTGCAGTTGCTGTCATTGGAGTGATTCTATATTCAGTTATTTCACCTTCAAATAGCAATTCCCCACCAGTATTAGTTAGATTTAAATTTGTTTGATTTTGAATTAAATCTTGTAATGCCAATGTAAACGTTCTTTCAATTCCAGGTTCAATTAAGTCTGCATTATTTTGAAAGTAATTAACTTGAAAAGTTTTTGCATCAATTGGTTTTGCACCAGTGAAATTATAAGCTCCACACCCATTCAATAAAATTGAAATAAGAATTAATACTATATAATGTGTTTTTTTCATTTTCAATTTAATTTTAAAGGTCGTATTGCTTTATTTTTCTATATAATGTTCTTTCAGAAATTCCTAATTCATCTGCTGCAGCTTTTCTTTTTCCTTTATTTCTGTCTAAAGATTTTTTGATTAGCTCAATTTCTTTAGCTTCTAAACTTAATGTTTCCTCTTCTTCAATAGCTTCTGCAAAAAGGTAGTTTTGGTCATCATCTTCTTCAGCATCTTCAAACTCTTCTTGAATTTGATGTGCTTTTGCTGGAATCATTCCTAATCTTGGTTCTTCTTCAAAAGTAGGACTATTTTCTTCGGGTTTTCCATAAATTTTTTGAATCAATCCTTTATTTGCTTCTTGAATATTAGAACTTCCATTCTTGATTAAGTCTAATGTCAATTTTTTTAAGTCAGATAGATCACTTTTCATGTCAAAAAGGACTTTGTAAAGAATTTCTCTTTCGTTGCTAAAATCACTTTCTGCTTTTTTGTCCTTAACTAAAGCAGGTAAGTTGGAACCTTCTTGAGGTAAATAAGAGTAAAGAGTTTGTAGCGATATTTCTCTATTTGTTTCTAGAACAGAAATTTGTTCGGCAATATTTCTTAGTTGACGAATATTTCCATTCCATCTGTATTTGATTAAATATTGTGCTGCATTTTCATCCAATTTTATGGGAGGCATATTATATTTATGTGCAAAATCTGAAGCAAATTTGCGAAACAACAAATGTATATCGTCTTTTCTTTCTCTTAATGGTGGCAATAAGATTTCAACTGTGCTTAAACGATAATATAAATCTTCTCTAAATTTTCCTTTTTCAATAGCTTCAAACATATTGACGTTTGTGGCAGCAACTATTCTTACATTAGTTTTTTGAACTTTTGATGAACCTACTTTAATAAATTCTCCATTTTCCAAAACACGAAGTAAACGAACTTGAGTTGTTAAAGGTAATTCCCCAACTTCATCTAAAAATATAGTTCCTCCATCAGCTACTTCAAAATAACCGTCTCGAGCACCAGTTGCACCAGTAAAAGAACCTTTTTCGTGTCCAAATAATTCACTATCAATAGTTCCTTCTGGAATGGCTCCGCAGTTTACAGCAATATATTTTCCATGTTTTCTGTGTGAAAGCGAATGGATTATTTTTGGCATACTTTCTTTTCCAACACCACTTTCTCCAGTAATTAATACAGAAATATCTGTTGGAGCTACTTGGATTGCTTTTTCAATGGCACGATTGAGTTTTGGATCATTTCCAATAATTTCAAATCGTTGTTTAATACTTTGTATACTTTCCATTTTATGCTGAATTTATATCAGTATTTTATTAATTCATCAATTCACTATATCCAACAGCTTCTCCTTTTAAAGTTGCACCAGTACAATCCTTAATTTTTACAAGAACAAATTCTCCAACTTTAAAATTTTCTTTTGGGAAAACCGTGACAACATTTTCAGAGTTTTTACCACTCCATTCGTCTTTTGATTTTTTGGATTCTTTTTCAATTAAAACTTCAACTATTTGACCAACAAATCTTTTGGTTCTAGTTTCACTAATTTTTTGTTGTAAATCAACTATTTCTTGTAAACGTCTTTTTTTAACTTCTTCAGGAACGTCGTCTTCCATTTTTCTGGCTGCTAATGTTCCTGGTCTTTCAGAGTAAGAGAACATATAGCCAAAATCATATTGAACATATTCCATTAAACTCAAAGTTTCTTTATGATCTTCTTCCGTTTCTGTTGGAAAACCTGCAATTAAATCTTGAGAAATAGTACAATCAGGAATGATAGTTTTAATTTTGTCAACTAAAGCCATATATTCTTCTCTGGTATGTTGACGATTCATTTCTTTTAAAATTCTCGTACTTCCACTTTGAACTGGCAAATGAATGTAGTTACAAACATTATGATACTTTGCAATAACATGTAAAACTTCTTCATGCATATCTTGAGGATTGGAAGTAGAAAAACGAAAACGCATTTTTGGAAATTGAATGGCACACATTTCTAGCAATTGGGCAAATTCGACTGAGGTTGCTTTTTGCATTTCAGAAGCTTTGTCAAAATCTTTCTTCAATCCACCACCATACCATAAATAGCTATCCACATTTTGACCTAAAAGGCAAACTTCTTTAAAACCTCTGTCCCATAAATCTTGAATTTCTTGAAGAATACTTTGTGGTTCTCTGCTTCTTTCTCTTCCTCTTGTAAAAGGAACGACACAAAACGTACACATATTATCACAACCTCTTGTTATGGAAACAAAAGCTGTAACACCATTACTATTTAATCGAACAGGAGAAATATCTCCATAGGTTTCTTCTTTTGAAAGAATTACATTGATTGCGTCTCTACCATCTTCAACTTCACTTAATAAATTAGGTAAATCTTTATAGGCATCTGGTCCAACCACTAAATCAACAATTTTTTCTTGTTCTAAAAATTGTTCTTTTAAACGTTCAGCCATACAGCCTAAAACTCCAACTTTCATTTTTGGATTTACATCGCGTTTAACAGCATTATATTTTTCTAATCTTTTACGAATAGTTTGTTCTGCTTTATCTCTGATTGAACAAGTGTTTACCAAAACCAAATCTGCTTCTTCAAGCACTTGTGTTGTGTTATAACCTTGTTCATTTAATATAGAAGCTACAATTTCACTATCAGAAAAATTCATAGCACAACCATAACTTTCTATAAAAAGTTTTTTTGTGTTGGTGTTTTTTTGTTCAAGGACTAAAGTTTCTCCTTGTTTGTTTTCGTCAATTACCTTTTCCATATTCAAAATTCCTATTTTCGGATTGCAAATATAATACTATTAACTCAAATATGACAAGATGGCAGAGTTAGTTTAACTAAATTTTTAAGTTTTAGTGTTGCAATTAATTCAAAAATTATTCTAAAAAACATAAAAAAAGGTTCAAAACTTCAAAATTTAAAAAAAACCCATACTTTTGCGACAAATAAAAAATCAGAATGGCAAAGAATTTAGTAATCGTTGAGTCACCTGCAAAGGCAAAAACAATCGAGAAATTTCTAGGAAAAGATTTTCAAGTAGAGTCAAGTTATGGTCATATTGCCGACTTGCCTTCAAAGGAAATAGGAGTAGATGTGGAAAATGGTTTTAAACCTAAATATGAAGTTTCTTCCGACAAAAAAGCCCTTGTAAGTAAATTAAAAACGCTTTCTAAAAATGCCGAAATGGTTTGGTTAGCTTCCGATGAGGACCGAGAAGGAGAAGCGATTTCTTGGCATTTAGCTGAAGAATTAAAATTAGATAAAAAGAAAACAAAACGTATTGTTTTTCATGAAATTACAAAATCAGCTATTTTAAAAGCAATTGAAAATCCAAGAGATATTAATTATGATTTAGTAAATGCGCAACAAGCACGTAGGGTTTTAGATAGGTTAGTAGGATATGAACTTTCACCTGTACTTTGGAAAAAAGTAAAAGGAGGATTATCCGCTGGTCGTGTTCAATCTGTTTCTGTTCGATTAATAGTTGAGAGAGAAAGAGAAATACAAGAGTTTAATTCAGTAGGAACCTATAGTATAACAGCTGAATTCACAACAGAAGCTGGAAAAAGTTTTAAAGCAAAATTGCCAAAAAATTTCAATACCAAAAAAGAAGCTGAAGATTTTCTAAAGAAAAATATTGGTTCTTCATTTAAAGTGGCTGATTTAGAAACTAAGCCAACAAAAAAATCTCCTGCACCACCATTTACTACTTCAACTTTGCAACAAGAAGCAGCACGTAAATTATATTTACCAGTTGGAATCACAATGCAAATTGCACAACGTTTATATGAAGCCGGTTTGATTACTTATATGAGAACTGATAGTGTGAATCTTTCGCAAGAAGCTATGGCTGCTGCACAAGAAGAGATTACTCGTTCTTATGGTAAAGAGTTTAGTAAACCAAGAAATTTCAACAATAAAAGTAAAGGTGCTCAAGAAGCCCATGAAGCAATTCGACCAACGGATATGTCTCAACATACAATAAATATTGATAGAGATCAGGCAAGGTTATATGATTTGATTTGGAAAAGAACATTAGCTTCACAAATGAGCGATGCAGAATTAGAACGAACTAATGTAAAAATTGAAGCAAATAATCACAGTGAAACTTTTACTGCAAGCGGAGAAGTTATCAAATTTGAAGGTTTTCTAAAAGTATACTTAGAAGGTCACGATGATGATGAGGAAGAGCAAGATGGATTATTACCTGCTATGAAAGTAAATGAAAAAGTATCAAATACATTTATTCAAGCAACAGAACGATTTTCTCGACCACCTTCAAGATATACAGAAGCTTCATTGGTTAAGAAATTAGAAGAATTAGGAATTGGTCGTCCTTCAACTTATGCTCCAACAATTTCAACTATTATCAATAGAAACTACGTTGAAAAAGGAAGTTCGGAAGGAATAGAAAGAAAATATACACAATTTACTTTATTAGGAAGTGAAGTGAAATCAAAAGTATTAACTGAAACTACAGGTTCAGATAAAGGAAAATTAGTTCCAACAGATATCGGAACAATTGTAAACGACTTCTTAGTTAAAAATTTCTCAGCGATTTTAGATTATAACTTTACAGCAAAAGTAGAGCAAGATTTTGACGAAATTGCTGAAGGAAATATCAATTGGACAAACATGATGAATGAATTTTATTCTAAATTTCATCCAAATGTAGTTGATGTTGAAGAAAATGCTGACAGAGAAAGTGGGGAACGAATTTTAGGTACTGATCCCAAAACAGGAAAACCAATTTCTGTTCGATTAGGAAAATTTGGACCAATGGCTCAGATTGGAGATGCTGAAGATGAAGAAAAACAATTCGCAAGTTTAAGTCCAGATCAAAATATTGGAACGATTACTTTAGAGGAAGCTTTGAACCTATTTTTATTGCCAAAAAATTTAGGAACACATAAAGGAGAAGAAGTAGAAGTGAATAATGGTCGTTTTGGACCTTATGTTCGATTTGGCAAAATGTTTATCTCTTTACCAAAAGGTGAAGATCCTTTGGATGTGACTTTAGATAGAGCAAAAGAATTAATTGCTGAAAAAGAAGAAGCTGATGCTCCAATTGGGACATATGATTCGTTGCCAATTCAAAAAGGTGTTGGTCGTTTTGGACCATTCATCAAATGGAACGGAATGTTTATCAATGTAAACAAAAAATACAATTTTGATAATTTATCACAATCTGACATGAATGAATTGATTGAAGATAAAATTCAAAAAGAAAAAGATAAAGTAATACACGATTGGAAAGAAGAAGGAATACGTGTTGAAAAAGCAAGATGGGGTAGAAGTGTTATCTTGAAAGGGAAAGTGAAAATTGAATTAAGTAAGGATGTTGATGCTGCTGCAATGACATTAGAAGAAGTTAAAGATTTAATCGAAGAGAAAGCTCCTGCAAAGAAAAAAGCTCCAGCTAAAAAGAAAACTGCTGCAAAAAAGAAATAGTATATGATGTTTGATTTTTTACAACCATTATCAGATGATTTGCTTATTGACATTCATAGAGTATCTAATCAAGCATTAGGTAAAAAGACTATATTTCATGCCAATCATGAAACTCCTGTTCTGCAAGAAGATTCAATTGCTATCATCGGAGTTTTAGATAACAGAGGTTTGAAATCTGTTGATTCATGTGATAATTTAAACGAAATAAGACTGCAGTTTTATAACTTGTTTCCTGGAAATTGGAATGCTGCTATTTATGATTTAGGAGATATTATTCAAGGAAGTTCTATTGAAGACACTTACTTTGTTTTGAAAACAGTTTGTGCAGAATTAATTAAAAAACGTATTATACCTATAATAATAGGAGGAAGTCAAGATTTAACATATGCAATGTATAGGGCTTATGATAATCTTGATCAAATGGTGAATGTTGTTGCAGTAGACTCTAAATTTGATTTTGAAAATGGACAAAATACAGAATTAGCAGATTCTTATTTATCAAAAATGATAGTTGAAGAGCCTAATAATTTATTTAATTATAGTAATATTGGATATCAAACCTATTATAATTCTCAAGAAGAAATAGATTTAATTGAAAAATTGTATTTTGAAGCCTATAGATTAGGTGAGGTTTCACATAACACAACTATCGCAGAACCAGTCTTTAGGGATGCAGATATTGTTAGTGTAGACATGAGGTCTATTAAATCAAGTGCATCAGGAAATAAAAAACCTTTTATTCCAAATGGTTTTAATGGAAAAGAAATATGTATATTAGCAAGGTATTCTGGAATTAGTGACAAAATTTCGTCTTTTGGATTGTTTAATCATAATAATACTAAAGAAGAAGCTGTTTTAATTTCTCAGGTGATTTGGTACTTTATAGAAGGGTATCATTATAGATCGAGAGAGTATCCAATAGGAACTAGAGAGAATTTTATAAAATATATTGTGCCAATTGAAGAAGAAGAGTTAATTTTTTATAAAAGTAATTACTCTGAAAGATGGTGGATTGAAATTCCTCATACTAATTCAAGCAATAAATTAAAAAGAAATACGTTATTACCATGTTCTAATGAGGATTATATTCTTGCAACACAACAAGAAATTCCTAATAGATGGTGGAAAGCACAAAGAAAAAATTGTATTTAATACAATAATTATATAATTAAAGCGTTAATTGACAATGAAAAGGTGTTTTTGAATAAATTTTGTGATTTTTTTAATAAACTATTGTTTTTGTCAAATAAAATAAATAGGTTTACGCCCTTAAAATAAAATAAATATTTAACCCAAATTTAATATGAAGAAGTTCATAGTATTTTCATTATTTGTTTCAATCCTCGCAAGTTGTGGTGGTGGAGATAAAGGAGAGCTTGTAGGAGTTAAAGGTAGAAAATGGCATCCTGAAAAGCCATATGGTATGACATTAGTTCCTGGTGGAGCATTTATAATGGGAAAATCTGATGATGATCCTGCTAACATGCAAGATGCACCAACTAAAACAGTTACTGTTCGTTCATTTTACATGGATGAGACTGAAATTACCAATGCTGAATATCGCTCATTTGTGGAATGGGTTAAAGATTCAACAATTAGAACAAGATTAGCAATATTGGCTGATGAAATGGGTCAAAAGCCTGGTTCTGGTGATGGTATTGGGGAGTTTGCTTTCGATGATGCAGATCCAGCTAATATGTCTCCTTATGACAAATATATGTATGAGAACTACTATAGTATTGGTTCTGATGATGATCCATATGCAGGTAGAAAACTTAATAGAAAAGTGAAACTGATTCAAGATCCACAGAAATACCCAGACGAGTATTATGTAGAGGTTATGGATTCAATGTACTTGCCAGCTGCTGAATCATACAACGGTTTAAGAACAATTGATGTAGCTAAATTGAAATTTAGATATACAGAGGTTGATTTGAATGAAGCTGTTAAGCAAAAAGGAAGAAAAGGTTTCTTAAAGAAAACTGAGCCTGTTGAAATATATCCAGATACAACAGTATGGATTAAAGATTTTGCTTATTCTTACAATGAGCCAATGCATAATGATTATTTTTGGCATCAAGCTTACGGAGATTATCCTGTAGTAGGTGTGACTTGGAAACAAGCAAAAGCCTTCTGTGCTTGGAGAACATTAAAGAAAAATGCTTACATCAAAACTAAAAAAGGTAGAGATTTAATTAACCAATTTAGATTGCCAATTGAAGCTGAGTGGGAATATGCTGCTCGTGGAGGTATTCAGTCTGCAACTTTTCCATGGGGAGGACCTTATGCACACAGTGATAGAGGTTGTTTCTTAGCAAACTTTAAGCCAAATAGAGGTGATTATGCTGCTGATGGAGCTTTGTATACTGTAGAGGCTAAATCTTATGAAGCTAATAACTTTAATCTTTATAACATGGCAGGTAATGTTTCTGAGTGGACTGAGACATCTTATGATCCAGGTGCTTATGAATTTGTTTCTACTATGAATCCTAACGTTCCAGATAGAAAAAACCAACGTAAAGTAATACGTGGTGGGTCTTGGAAAGATGTAGCGTATAACTTACAAAATGCAACTCGTGATTTTGAATATGCTGATTCTGCTAGAAGTTATATTGGTTTCAGAACTGTACAAGATTACATGGGAACTAAAACTACTGGTCAATAAATAAGAATATTAATCAAACTATTATATTAAACTTAACTAAATTAAAAAACTTAACTAAATTAAATTATTATGGCTTTATTATCACCAAAAATCATGAATTTCGCCTATGGTATGGGTGCTGCAATTGTAATCATCGGAGCATTATTCAAAATTGCTCACTTTGAAATAGGTCCTCTTACTGGTACAGTGATGTTAACAATAGGGTTAGTAACAGAAGCTGCAATTTTTGCATTGTCTGCTTTTGAAACTCCACCACAAGAATTGGATTGGTCATTAGTTTATCCAGAATTAGCTGGAGGTGAAACTTCAGGAAAAAAAGCAAAACAAGAAAACCCAGCTGAAGCTCAAGGATTATTGTCTCAAAAATTAGATGCAATGTTAAAAGATGCTAAAATTGACGGTGAATTAATGTCAAGCTTAACAAATAGTATCAAAAATTTTGAAGGAGCTGCAAAAAATATTGCTCCAACAGTTGATTCAATTGCTTCTCAAAAGAAATATAGCGAAGAAATGTCTATGGCAGCTTCTCAATTAGAATCTTTAAATAGTTTATATAAATTACAATTAGAAAGTGCAAACAGAAATGCAGAAGCTAATAAAGAGATTGCTGATAATGCATCTAAATTAAAAGAGCAAATGCAAAGTATGACTTCTAACATCGCATCATTAAACTCAGTTTATGGTGGAATGTTAACAGCTATGAGTAACAGAGGATAATTGGTTTTATCTATTAAATAAAATTTATTAATTAAAAAACTAATTAACACAAAACAAAATGGCAGGAGGAAAATTAACCCCTAGACAGAAGATGATTAACCTGATGTATCTGGTTTTCATCGCAATGTTAGCAATGAATATGTCAAAAGAAGTGCTTTCAGCATTTGGTTTGATGAATGAAAGATTCGAAGAGTCTAATAAATCTGCAGTTTCAAATAATCAACAAATGTTAGGTGCTTTAGATGCTAAAGCTACTGAAGCAAAAGGAGAATTTGAAAAGGCAGCAGTAACAGCTCACCAAGTTGAAGCAGCTACAAAGAAATTTTATGATTTTGTAGCAACTTTAAAAGCAGAAGTTTTAAAAGGTGTTGAGCCAGAAGATGGAAAATTACCTTATGAATCTATGGATAAAGCTGATAACCTAAATAACAGTTGGTTTACAGGTGAAGGTTATACTAAAAGAGGTAATGAAGTTATAGCTGCAATTGAAACTTATAAAGCAGAAATGAAAAAAGCTTTGTCAAGTAAAAAATATGAGCCAATTTTGAATGAAATCAATTCTAAATTTGATTTGTCTGATGTATCTAATAAGGAAGGTATTAAAATTAAGTTTTTGGATTATCATTTTAAAGGTTTTCCTGCTATTGCATCTTTAGCTAAATTGTCAGCTTGGCAAAATGATGCTAAGAAAGCTGAATCAGATGTTATTAGTGTTGCATTAGGGAAAGCAGCTGTTGAAACGGCTTCTTACAGTAAATATCAGGCAATTGTAGTTTTAGATAAAAATGCTTATTTTTCTGGCGAGAAAGTTACAGGTAAAGTTGTTTTAGGTCGTTATGATGAAAATACTAAGCCAGAAAAAGTAACTGGTGCGGTATTAGATCCTGCAACAGGACAAGCTAAGATTAATCTAACAGCTGGAGCCGTAGGTGAGCAAAAAATTGCAGGTGAGTTTACTTTTATAGAAGATGGTAAAACTATTCCTTTGAAGTTTAATGGTACATATGTGGTTGTTCCACGTCCAAATTCTGCAACTATTTCTGCAGATAAAATGAATGTAGTTTATAGAGGTGTTGATAACCCTATAACTGTTACTTTCCCAGGTGTTGCAAACGATAAGGTTAGAGCAGTAGCTCCAGGAATGTCTGGTGGTGCTAATGGTAAATACAACCTAAAACCAGGTTCTGGTACAGAAGTAGTAATTACTGCTTCA
The DNA here is from genome assembly GCF_042652765.1 of Flavobacterium ponti. Lineage (NCBI taxonomy): Bacteria > Pseudomonadati > Bacteroidota > Flavobacteriia > Flavobacteriales > Flavobacteriaceae > Flavobacterium > Flavobacterium ponti. The sequence goes on along the minus strand of NZ_JBHSGW010000002.1, from coordinate 138,615 downwards.
GCAACGTTGCCAGATGGTACTACGGTATCTGATAAAAAACCATTTAGAATTAAGAATTTACCTGCTCCAACTGGTAAAGTTAGAGGTGAAGTAGCAGCAAAAGGATCAGCATCAAATCTTGAATCAGTATCTGTGTCTGCGGATTTAGAAGATTTTGATTTTCCAGTGACTGTTAATGTAACTCAATTTACAATAAAAGTTCCAGGTCAACCAACTATTGTTGTTAATGGTAATAGAATGGATGGAAGAGCAAGGTCGGCAATTAAAACAGCGAAAAGAGGTGATGTGATTGTAATTAACAACATCAAAGCTTCATTCTCTGGAATACAACAAGCTGTTAAACCAGCATCAGCTTGTACTTTCGAAATACAATAATTTTACATTATTTGAGTTTTATTAAAAACTAATATTTTATATAATGAATTACAAAAATTTATTTTTAGCTATATTAACTTTAGGTACAATGACAGTTTCTGCTCAATCTAACTTGTTAAATGCTAAAACTCCAGATCAAATTGGTAAAAAATCAGAAGCACAATTAAATTCTGATAATGATAAACCATTACCTTATGGATATGTAGATGATAGAGATGTATTGTTTGGAAAAACAGTGTGGGAAATAATTGATCTTGATGAGAGAGTAAACTTTCCTATGTATTATCCTATTGATGAATCTTTAGGTGATAATAGAAAGGCATTATATTCAGTTTTAGTTAAAGCTATTAGAGATAGTATTATTACTGAGGTTTATAATTCAAGTTATTTTACTTCAAAAAAAGAATTAAAAGAAATTGAAGCTTCTTTTGTGAAAATAGATACAACTATAGGTGGTTATGATCAAATGAACGAAGATTATGAAGCTTATAAAGCTGGTGAAAAGAAAATAGATGAACAGTATATTAATGTAACAGAATTAACAGCTCAAGATGTTGATGCATACAAAATTGTTGGAAGATGGTACTTTGACAAAAGACAAGGTGAATTAAAATACCGTATGTTAGGTATTTGTCCAGTAATTCCAGATGTTTATACTATGGATCAAGAAGAGAAAGATTATATCGATTTATTTTGGGTATTTTTCCCTTCTGCTAGAGATGTTTTACATGAAAACTACGCTTTCAATGACAAAAATTCTTCAGCCCCAATTTCTTTTGACCATTTGTTGAATGCAAGAAGATTTAATGCTACTATTTATCAAGAGGAAAACGTTCAAGGAGATAGAAAAATTAGTGAATATCTAAAAGAAAATGCTCAAATGCAATTGTTAGAATCGGATAGAATTAAAGAAAAAATTAGAAACTTCGAACAAGATATGTGGAGTTACTAAAAAATCTTAAATATTAATTATATAAAAACTCTTATCATTTATTTGATAAGAGTTTTTTAATTTTACACCATGATTGATTTTATAATAGTTGGAAATGGATTAGCAGGTATTTGTTTTGCTGAAATAGCAATTCAAAACAATAAAACCATAATGGTCTTTGATGATAATTCTCAACCTTCTTCTAAAATTGCTGGAGGATTATATAATCCTGTTGTTTTGAAAAGGTTTAGTGAAGTTTGGAAAGCTAAGGAACAACTCGAAATTGCTTTTCCGTTATATAAAACTATTGAAGAGAAACTAAATATTACTTTTGATTATAAAATTCCAATTTATAGAAGATTTGCTTCTGTAGAAGAACAAAATAATTGGTTTCAAGCTGCGGATAAACCTAATTTGGCTCCTTTTTTATCTTCAAATTTAATAAACAAAAAAATTTCTAATATAAATTCTTCTTTTGGTTTTGGTGAAGTTTTAGAAACGGGTTATTTGGATGTTGCTTCATTAATAGAAAATTATTCCAATTATTTAATTAAAAATAATCTTTATTCTTCTGATAGGTTTGATTATGATGCTATCGAATTTAATAATGATTTCATCCAATATAAAAACATACAAGCTAAAAACATAATCTTTGCAGAAGGTTTTGGCCTGCATTCTAATCCGTTTTTTAATGATTTACCACTAGATGGAACAAAAGGTGAGTTACTTGTCATTAAATCACCTGAATTGGATTTAAATCTTATAGTTAAATCTAATATTTTTCTACTTCCTTTAGGAAATGATTTGTATAAAGTTGGAGCTACTTATAATTGGAAAGACAAAACAAATAATCCAACAGAAGAGGGCAAAAGCGAATTAATTGAAAATCTCAAAGAATTAATTTCTTGTGACTTTGAAGTTGTAAAGCATTTTGCAGGTGTTCGTCCAACGGTAAAAGACAGAAGACCTTTAGTCGGGGCACATTATAAACATAAAAATTTACATGTGTTAAATGGACTTGGAACAAGAGGTGTTATGCTTGGTCCTTATTTGGCTACTCAATTGTTTAAAAATATTACTGAAAATGCTCCTTTAGAAAATGAAATAAACATTCAAAGAATTTATAAAAAAAGAAATATTAAATAGTCTTTTTCTCCTCTTTCCAGTTTTTTTCAAACGAAATAAACATATTAATCCAAATATTTCGTGCTAATCTCATAATTACAGGCATTAAAACTACTAAAGTAATTACAATAGCAATAAAAGCTGTCATTAGTGTACTATTAAAAAACACAAAAGAAACAATAAAGGTAGCTACTGCAAAAGCAACTCCTAAACTATAACTTACATACATTGCTCCATAAAAAAATGAAGGTTCAATGCTGTATTTTAAATTACAATGACTGCATTTTTCATGCATTTTGTAAACATTGCCTAAATTATATGGATTTTTATCCAAATACATACTTTCCTCTTGGCATTTTGGACAACTTCCTGTTAAAATGCTATTTAGTTTCAATCCTTTTTTTAACATTTGCAAAAATTTTATACAAAGATACAATAAGAAGGATTTATCTTTGCAACAATTGTAACAAATCATAATGCTTAACATACACAATTTATCGGTTTCATTTGGTGGAACATTTTTATTTGAAGAAGTCACTTTTAGATTAGGTGCAGGAGATAGGGTAGGACTTGTTGGAAAAAATGGTGCAGGAAAATCGACGATGCTAAAAATTTTGGCTGGTGATTTTAAACCAGATTCTGGTGTAATTGCAACCGAAAAAGAGGTGAAAATGGGTTTTCTTCGTCAAGATATTGATTTTGAAGAAGGAAGAACGGTTTTGGAAGAGGCATATCAAGCTTTTGAAGAGATTAAAAAAACCGAATTTCGTATTGATGAAATAAATCACCAATTAGCTACTAGAACTGACTATGAAAGTCAATCGTATTCTGAATTAATTGAAGAATTGTCTGATTTAACACATCATTATGAAATTTTAGGAGGTTATAATTATGTTGGAAATACAGAAAAAATTCTTTTAGGTTTAGGTTTCAAACGTGAAGATTTTAATAATCTAACTTCTACTTTTTCTGGTGGATGGAGAATGCGTATTGAATTAGCCAAATTATTACTTCAAACAAATGATATTTTATTACTGGATGAGCCAACAAATCACTTGGATATTGAAAGTATCATTTGGTTAGAAGGTTTCTTGAGAAATTTTGCTGGAGTTGTGGTTATCGTTTCACATGATAAAATGTTCTTGGATAATGTTACCAATAGAACCATAGAAATTTCATTAGGAAAAGCATACGATTTCAATAAACCATATTCTCAATATCTTGATTTACGTCATGAAATTCGTGAAAAACAATTAGCTACTCAAAAAAATCAAGCTAAAAAAATCGAAGAAACCGAAAAGTTAATTGAAAAATTTAGAGCGAAAGCTTCAAAAGCATCAATGGCTCAATCGCTTATAAAAAAATTAGATAAAGTAGAACGAATTGAAGTGGACGAAGACGATAATTCAGTTATGAATATTTCGTTTCCTGTTTCTCAAGTTCCAGGTAGAGTTGTGATTGAAGCCGAAAATGTAACAAAAGCTTATGGTGATAAAACGATTTTAAAAGACATTTCTTTACTTGTTGAACGTGGAAGTAAAATTGCTTTCGTAGGTCAAAATGGTCAAGGAAAATCGACTTTTATCAAAGCCATTGTGAATGAGTTCAAATATGATGGAACAATCAAATTAGGTCACAATGTGCAATTAGGTTATTTTGCTCAAAATCAAGCAGAATATTTAGATGGTGAAATTACTTTATTGCGAACAATGGAAGATGCTGCAACAGATACTAATCGTTCTAAGGTTAGAGATATGTTGGGTTCGTTTTTATTTGGTGGTGATGATGTAGAGAAAAAAGTAAAAGTGCTTTCTGGTGGAGAACGAAACCGTTTAGCTTTGTGTAAATTATTGTTGCAACCTATCAATGTTTTGGTAATGGATGAGCCAACAAATCACTTGGATATCAAATCTAAAAATGTTTTAAAAGCTGCTTTACAAAAATTTGAAGGAACGTTACTTTTAGTTTCTCACGATAGGGATTTCTTGCAAGGTATGTCGAACATTGTTTACGAATTCAAAGATCAAAAAATAAAAGAATATTTAGGGGATATTAATTTCTTCTTGGAACAACGCAACATGGAAAATATGCGTGAAGTGGAGAAGAAAGATGTGGCTAAAAAAGAAGAGCCAAAAACAAACAATAAAGTTTCTTACGAAGATCAAAAGAAAGCAAAATCACTTCAAAATCGTTTGAGTAAGATTGAAAGTCAAATTAAAGATTTGGAAATCAATATTCAAAAAGATGATAAAGAGTTGGCTTCTAATTATGATAAATTGATTGAAAATGCTGCTTTTTTTACCGCATATGAAAAGAAAAAGAAAGAATTAGATCAATTGCTTGAAGATTGGGAAGTGGTGCAAGAGGAAATTGACGCTATGAATTAATCAATTAAACCAATTTCTTTTGAATGTTGAATGGCTTCTTGACTTGATTTGAAATAGCAAGTAGCCACATCTAAACTAGAAATATTTTCTAAAACTTTTTTTGTTTTACTTTTTTTAGAATTTCCAACTTGCCTTATATAAACGGCTTTTATGTGTAATGGAAAAATTTTACAAATGGATTCATATAGATAAGGATCTTGTTGCGAATCATCACCTAATAACACGTATTTCAAATCTGGGTAAAACTCCAAAATATGTTTTATTTTTTCAAATTTATGGTTGTGACTTCCACGTCCTGTAAAGAATAATTGAGTCAAACTAGTTTTGATTTTTTTTAACAGCAAAACAGCTTTAGGAAGTTCATGAATTTCTGCAAATTGAGTAATTAATCCATACAAATTCCACTCACTACTCGAAACATAAAAGAAAGCATTTTCTTCTTCTTTGTTATCTCTTCCTGCTGATTGTAGTACTTTGTAATGATCAACTACATCTTCAAAAACCTTTCTGCTATACACATTTTTAAAGAGTAATACATAAATTTTTTTCAAAGGATTTCTGGTATGTGAAATCAAAAATGTATCATCAATGTCAGAAATAAAGCCAAATTTACCAGGTGTTGGTTTAATATAACTTGAACTACTTCTAATTATTTTTTCTTCATGTTTTATATAAACACTGTATTTAATCCACCCAAAATTTGAATCCTTTTTTAAAGGAACACAAAATTTAAAATAACCATCCTCTAACGTTTTTGAGTGAATTAATTCACCATTTATTTCTAAATAAACATCTTCGTTAGCTTTTGTCTTAATCTGAAAAAGCTTAATTATTGATTTTGCATTTTTAAAATTTTTCTTTTGAAAATTATAATCTGCTTTATTAGTTGGCTTAAAAACATGACCCATAATAATTAATTCTTGGTCATTTGCGTAGCCACGATATAATTTTAATACAGGTCTCATTTATTTTTATACATTTGAGTTTGGTTTCACAAATTACAAATTATTTAGTAATACTAACAATGACAGCAAAAAAGAAATACATTTTAGTGATAAATCCAATTTCGGGTGATTTAGATAAGTCTGAGATTTCTGAACAAACAATTGCCTTTGCTCAAAATTTAAATATTGAGATTGTTATTTATGAAACTTCAGGAAAAGATGATGAAAGTAAAATCAATGCATTGTTTCAAGAAATTAAACCAGAAAGAATCCTAATTGCAGGTGGTGATGGAACTATAAAAATGGTTGGTGAAGCACTCGAAAATGAAGATGTGGTTTTCGGAATTATTCCAGCTGGTTCAGCAAATGGTTTGGCTATTGATTTGAATTTGCCTACAGTTTTGGAAGAAAATATAAAAGTGGCTCTTCAAAATGACTATATTGAAATTGATATGGTCGAAATCAATAAAAAGAAAAGTTTGCATTTAAGTGATATTGGTTTGAATGCTTTATTAGTAAAAAATTATGAAAATGGTTCCATTAGAGGAAAATTAGGATATGCTTTAAAAGTGGTTCCTACTTTAAATGAGTCAGAAGAACCTTTTGAAACGATAATAGAATTTGAAGGTAAAAAAATTACTTGTGAAGCTCAAATGATTGTTATTGCCAATTCTCAAAAGTATGGAACTGGTGTAACCATAAATCCTTATGGCTTAATTAATGATGGGAAATTTGAAATAATTGTTATCAAGAGTGTTGATTTTTTGACTATTGGTAAAATTGTTACAGGAAATGTTTCAGATGAAACGGAAGAAGTTACTACTTATTCCACAAATGAAGCAATTATAACAACATCAAGAAAGATTAGTTTTCAAATTGATGGTGAATATTTTGGGGAAGAAGACCGATTGGAAATATCTATTTTGCCAAGTCAAATGAAAATTGCTGTTGTGTAGTTTTACTTAAATGGATGACGTTGATTCCAAACGGTTTTAGGTTCTAAAAAGACAAATAATCGTGCAATAATAAAATCAATTACTTTGTTGGAATGTTTTATAAAACCAAACATATCTTCTGGTTTTGAGCCAACTGAACTCTTTATTTCTAAAGCTGTTCTAGCAAATAAGATTTCTTTAAACTCTTTTTTTATGGAGTAAGCTATCATATCATACAACATGTTTAAATACAGCATTTTTTCACGTTGAATAGCATCATCATAACCTAGAAAATAGGTGTCCATTACCTCTCTATTTTTAACTAAAGTATTGAAGCCAATCATTTTTTCATCTAAAAAATACCCATAAAATAAAAAGTCGTCATCAAGCAATTTTTTTAATTCACAAAAATGATTTTCAGCTAAAAAAAAAGTGTTAAAAGGAGCATTTTTTGCTACATGATGATATAATTCATTAATTGTTTCTTCATGTTCTTTGATTTCTTCGCAAGACAATTTCTTTTTTTTTATATCTAAAATTTTCTTTCTAGCTCGTTTGAATTGATCTCTATATTTTTTACTTAATGCATTGATGTAATCTTGCTCTGTTTTCCAATCTTCAGAAATATCAAAAACCATATTAGGTTGAGTTGTAAATTTGTAATAATCTTTTAAAGCAGGAATTATTTCGTCAGAAGTTTCAGTGTCAAAATCTTTGAAAACTGTTAAATGAACTTTTGTTTTTTTATTTTTAAATTCAATTTTTAAATCTTCAACCGCTAATTTCAAAACATTAATCATTTCTACATTTGAAATTTCATTAGAAACTACATAAGCATTTTGACCAGTAAGCATATTATTGCCCACAAACAAAACATGTGAAGAATAATTTTTGAACACAAAATTTCGAATAGAAGTTTTTAAACAATTGTCTCTTTCACCAAAAGATTCAAGCAAATTTAAATTTAAAAATTGTGTCAAAGCTATCCCTACGAGAGCTTCATTTTTAAAAACTCCTATGAAATGGCATTGCATATTTAACGGTGCTGATTTTTCCAAAACCATTAAATAACTTTTGGAAAGAAATATATTTTCTTGAGCCATTAAATCCCATTCATCAGGAAGACTTTTTGTGGAATTGTAAATTTTAAACGTTTTAATAACTTTTTCTTTTTTTCAAATATAAAACAACCTTTTCATTTCATTTCTATTTTAAGGATTATTTAATAATTCTTAATTCTTTGTTGAGTTTTCTTTACGGTTTAACCGTAATTTATAGAAAACTGCATTCAAAATTTACGGTTTTACCGCATATTTTTGATGAATTCGTAATTTTTTATGATTTTTATATTTCTAATAACTTAATCTCTTGTATTTTAGCTGTATCAATAACCCCAAATTTATTGTATCATGAGAATTAATAACTTACTATTAGCGTTTCTTTTAGTTTCAAGCTCAATTTTTGCTTCAATTTCTGATAAAGAAAAACAAGCTTTAATTGCTTTTAATCAATCAACAAACGGACAAAATTGGACTACAAAATGGAATTTAAACCAACCAGTTGAAACTTGGTATGGTGTGACAATTAAAAACAATAAAGTAGTTTCAATTTCTTTAGTTTCAAATAACTTAGAGGGAAAAATTGATGGTTCAATTAAAGATTTAATGTATTTAGAAACTTTTAATGTTTTTAAAAACAAGCTAAATGGAGAAGTGCCTTCTGAAATTTTTAATTTGACAAATCTTAAAAATCTTAACTTATCATTCAATTCTTTTTCTGGAAAATTGCCAAGTAATGTTGGAAATGCAAAATCATTAATAAGTTTAGAAATATTCATGAACCAACTTTCGGGTCAATTGCCTGAATCGATTGGTGAATTACAAAATCTTGAGCTTTTATCTTTGTTTAATAATAGTTTAACTGGTGAATTACCTCAAGGGTTATTTAGGTTAAATAATTTGAAAGAATTGTTATTAAATAGTAATTCTTTAAGTGGTGAATTAAATGCAAATGTTGCCAACTTAACAAAACTTGAAAACTTAAGTTTGTTTGATAACAAGTTAAGCGGAACAATACCTTCTTTAGAAAAATTAACGAAGCTTAATGCATTAAATTTATCATTAAATAATTTTAGAGATTTTGAAGATTCTTCACTAGTTAGTCTAGATAGATTTAAATTACAAATGTATAAAGGTAATAGTAAAGAAAAAGTTCAATTAGGAGAAAAAGCAACACCAATTATCGTTGCAAATAAAAGTATAAAAGAAAATCCTGTTACTTTGTCAATTAAAGAGTAGTTATTTAATTTTTAATTTAAAAAAAAAAGGAAGTGTTTTTATAATACTTCCCTTTTTTTATTTCAATATTATTTCCATCCGCAAATAATAGCTCCCATTACAGTCATAACAACAACCCAATATCCAGCAGTTACTAATATGTATTTCCAAGATTTTTGTTCAAAAAGTGCATTTGTAGCCACAATTGGTAGAGCCAAAAATAAACCTGCAATAAAACCGTGAAGAGCACCATGATGAAAGCTTCTAAACTTTTCACCGTGAACTTGTAAAAAGGCAATTAAAGCTTCATCATTTGCATTTCCACCTGCTAATTGCATAGCACCAATTTGGTGAATAGTAATAGTTGGTATCATAAAAGCAAAGATTAAAGCAAAAACAAACGTAAGACCAAAAATTTTAGCCATATTTCCTTGTTTGGCTTTTTCTTCGGTCATTCCAATTTCGTTCATCCAAATGGTTCCAAATACTTTTGGGTTGTACCAAATAAATCCAACTAAAAAACTTGATAAGGCTGCTACTAAAATAGCTAAGTAATTCATTTCCATGATTAAATATATTTTATTGGTTAGTGTGTCAAATATAGAAAATATAATAATGCTATAAACAATTGTTAATTTTTAAGCATAAAAAAAACCATCAATAGATGATGGTTTATATATAGTTTTTTTGAGCTTTATTATACAGCAGCAACTAATTTGCTTGAACTTCTGTATAAAAAGTTAGTGTAAATGTGTCTTCTTGCAAAACGACTTGGAGATTCTGCATTTACCATTTTGATATAAGTGTTTCTTGGAACTCCAAAATATTCAAATTTTGAACCATCTAAAAACTGAATGTATAAAACAGTATTATCCATATAAAAATCCTCTATGTTGAAGTTTTTTATAGTGTTTTCGTACTCTTCTTTTACTTTTTCTTGCGTTTCAGGAGCAATACTAACTAAAAAGTGATAAGCTTCAATTACATTTTTACTTCTTTCTTCTGCAATTAATCTTTCATCTGCATCTGCAATAGTATCAGGATGATCTTCCTTCATATTGTTTCTGTAGATTGTTTTTAACTCTTTAAGAGTAACGTTTTTATCTACGTTTAATAATTTTCTGTACTCAGCAATTTTTTTAGTATTCATAGTAAAGCAATAAAAAAAGTCGTTTTTAATTAAATGACTTTCAGGTTTTTATTCAAATTGGGTGCAAATGTAGTTTAATATTTTTATAATTTATAATAAATGTGATTTTTTAATCTTTAACAAAGAATTTTATAACTTATTAAAACAAAAAAAACTCCAATTTTTCAATTGGAGTTTCTTAGTAGCGGGAACAGGACTCGAACCTGTGACAATTCTTAGTTTATAATCAATACTTTACAAAGAATTAATTTTTATGTATGCCTAAAAGTATGCCTTGACCACAATTTCAATACCACATTAAATAAGGTTAATCCTTAATTACTCTGCAAAAGTAATAAATGTTTTTTAATGAATCTTGGTTTACCATAAATTATAATAATTTGTTTTCTTTTAGGTATATAAGTAGTTAAATATACTATTCTCCATATTTTATATTTTCTGTTAAATTCATCTATTATAATATTTTTTGAAGAATTAATTACCAAAAATTGATTAATACTATCAAACTGTTCTTTGTTAGAATATTTTATTTTGATAATTACTGCTGTTAAATAATCTGCATTAAAAATTAGTTCAGTTCTATGTGTAATTAAGTTCAGAAAATAATTTAATTTTTTTCCTATATAAATGTAACTATGATAACCTTCTAATCTATCATCAACAGCATCTAATTCAAACTGCCAGTTTTCATGTTGCCTGTCAATTTTAAATGGTAAATTAAGTTGTTTCATTTTGATTTAATGTATAAAAAAACCACCATAATGGTGGCTCTTTTTTTTATTTTAAGTTATTTTACTATATGTTTTATTTAATTGAAAAGGCAACTATCAATAAAATTATTGCTAAACCAATGTGTTGAAATGTTTTTATTTTAAGTCTTCTGTTTGTATATATTACACCTTTAGGATAAAATATAAATGCTATCACTGGTGCAATTAAAAAAGAGAATAGTGTATTAATAATAATTATTAAAATCCAATTAATACTTAATGCTTGAAAAATTGGTATTAAAGCTAGAATTATACTACTAAAAAGAGCTAATCCTGATAATGTAGAGTTATCTAATGGATGACCATTAGTAACTTGAAAAGAATATGCTTTGTCAGGATTGAACTCTTCCATTCTTTTAAACCTTCTAATGGTATCTTTATAAATACCAGATGGTATGTGTAATAGAATAGCTGAAATTATAAATATAAATGTTGACATAAAAACTCAATTATTGTATTAAAACCAAAGTCTAAATATTGTTATTTTATTAGGATTGCTTTTTTCCCAACCTAAAGAATGTCCATATGCAAATGCAGGTTTGCCATTAATCAATGTTACTTCAATTTCTGAATTGGAACCTCTAACTAAATTAGGGAAAAAGGTCATTACTTTATAGCCATCTTTATCAGTTTTATAATTAATTTCTAATTTGTAGATAAGAATTATTTCTTTATCCGGTAATGTTATCTCTATGCTACCACCATCTATAAAATTAATGCTTTCAACAAAAGCATTTTCTGTTGTTTGACTCCAGTTATTTTTTTGAACATCAACCAAAACTTCTGTTTTTGACACATTATATTCTTGAGAATAGATTGTGATATTAGATATTAGAGTTAAAATAAGTATTAATTTTTTCATGTATTTATTATAAGATTAATTGATTAGTTTTTACAAATATACATTGTTATCAAAATTGATAACAATATTTTTATCAAATATGACAACTTTTGAATAGAAATAATCAAGAGTTGAACAAAAAGGATTTTCAAATAGCATTAGGTAATAGAATAAGGCAGTTGAGAGAAGCTAAAAACATCTCTCAAACTGAATTAGGAAACCTATGTGAAATTGATAGGTCTAATATGAATAGAATTGAGTCAGGAAATACAAACCCATCAAGTTATTTGCTTTATCAAATTGCTCAAAAATTAGATATTGAGGCTTCAGAATTATTGAACTTTAAACCACTTCTGAAATAAGTTTTGGCTATTAATACTATCTGTCATTAAATCAAGTAATTTAATTTTAGTTGAATTTGAATGTATAGAGCATATTCACATTCTTAATCATTATAAAATACCAAGAAAATTAAAGAGATATAATTCTTAAAAGTCACATTTTTTCCAAAAGCTATATATAGAAAAATAAAAAATGTGCTTTTTTTTATAAAATCCCATCTTGACTAAAACTAAAGAAACTGTTTTTACTTATGATAAAATGGTCTATCAAAGTTATATCTATCAAATCACAAGACTCTTTTAATTTCTTGGTAATTTTTCTATCAGCTTCAGAGGGTTTCATATTTCCACTTGGATGGTTATGAGCTAATATAATACCTGATGCATTACATTTTAAAGCAACACTTAATATTATTCTAACATCTACCACAGTTCCTGAAATGCCCCCTTTTGATAGGTTATAAATACCCAATACAAAGTTTGCTCTATTAACTAATATGACTTTACACTCTTCTTGAAATTCAATAATATCTAAATCCCATTTTGATAAGATAAATTCAAATGTCTCTTTGCAATTTACAAGTTTAATCTTATCAACTTGATTAGTTGAATATGAAACTTTTATTTCTGCTATTTCCATAGTTTTAAAAAAAAATAAAAAACCTGCTCTATTTATAAGAGAACAGGTTTTCAAGTTATTAGGCATCTATTAATTCATCTTTTTCATTCATTGAAAATGTTTCAACAGATGGCTTTAAATTTTCATAGAAAGGCTCTTGTGGTTTATTCATTTTTGGTGCTTCATGAACATAAACATATCTATGAGATAAATTAAGAACTTCTCCTGTTTCCTTGTTTATGTACTCATAAGGTTCACATTCCTCTCTAATAATTTCTCCTTGCATTTGAGTTCCAATAAGAGCATTACATGTTTCTTCATCAAATGTTGCTGGAATAAATGCTTTTTTTGCAGTTGCATAATATCTGCCTGTGGCTTTGCTTTGAATCATTTCAATACCACCTTGAGCTTCTAAAACAAAAAAGATTTTACCCTCTTCTGTTTGTCTTTCTTTAAAATTAATAATTGTTACCATTACTCTGAGTTTTTGAGTTTTGAATTGAATTATTTCAATACTTATTTATCATAAATAAATTCAGCTATCACCTTGAAAACACCTTAATCAACAAGTATTGATGCAATGACCATCATTGCTAAGTATGAGTGAGGGTTTTTAAGGTAGTTGCTTATGTGAAATATTTAAAATAGACTGTTTTATATTCACAAACATTTGAAAAACTACCAGGAATTAAAAGAATCATATTTTGTTTGATTCCTGGTGTTTTACAACTTTAAACAGAAATTTGTTTTCATCAATCTTTGTGATAAAATTTATCTTTCAAAAAAATCTACATTTTAATTATCCTGGTCAAAAAAAGTCCATTGATGTAACTTGGACAGGGGGAGTTTTCTTTCAGAACAAGTGGGGGTGCTTTTGTTAGGGTAGTTTGTGTGTGTAAAATTTTTAAAAAAAATTTTTAAAAAAAACTATCTTTACATAAATATTGAACAGAATGAGTAGGTTTGAAAAAGTTTTAGCTGAAGAAATAGAAATAGTTGAGAATAGTTAATATTTGAATATGGAAAATATACTTGATTTAAAAACAGTAAACGATTTACAAGAATTTAGATTTTTAATACCATCTTACCAAAGAGGTTATAGATGGAGCTCTAATCAAATTAAAGATTTATTAAATGATATTTATGAATTTAAACCTAAAGAAGTTCAAAATTCAGATAATAAAACTTGGTATTGTCTTCAACCAGTAGTAGTTAAAAAGATTGATGATACATATTTTGAGGTAATAGATGGTCAACAAAGATTAACTTCAATTTATATAATTCTATTTTATTTAAATCAACAATATGCCGATGACTTTAAACAAAAACTATTTAAACTTGAATACGAAACCAGAAAAGATTCAGAAACTTTTTTAGTTGAATTAAATAACACAACTAACCATAATAATATTGATTATTTCTACATTAGTGAAGCATATAAGACAGTTAGAGAATGGTTTTTAGAAAAAGGTAACTCTTTTAATAGAAATGAATTTGAATCTAATTTTAAATTTAATACACGCGTAATATGGTATGAAAGTACTGAAGAAGATTCTGTTGCAATTTTTACAAGAATTAATATTGGTAAAATTCCATTAACAAATTCTGAACTTATAAAAGCATTGTTTTTGAATAGCTCAAACTTTATTGATAAAAATGAAAAACTACGATTAAGACAATTAGAAATAGCATCAGAATGGGATAATATTGAGCAAACATTACAAAAAGATAAGATTTGGTATTTCTTAACAGAAAATAAAAAATCAACAAATAGAATAGAATTTATTTTTGAACTTATGAATGATGAAAATGACGGTAATGATTTATATTCTACTTTCAGATTTTTTCAAAAAAAATTAAAAAACAAAAATGAAAAATTAATCAATGAGTTCTGGCTTCAAATTAAGAGAAGATATCAAATTTTTTGTGAATGGTATGAAGAAAGAGAATTGTATCATAAGATAGGTTATTTAATTTGTGTTGGATTTACTGATATAAAAACCTTGTATGAGTACAACAATTCAATGACAAAGTCTGAATTTAAATTAAAATTAGATGAGTTAATTAAGAGTAGCGTAAAGAACATTAAATTGAATGAATTACAATACGATGACAAAGATGATGTCAAAAGAATTCTTTTATTATACAATATTGTCACCATGCTTAAAACTACAAAAGACAATTCATATTTTCCTTTTGACTCATTTAAAAAAGATAATTGGGATATTGAACACATTACTTCAGTTAAGTCAGAAATGCCAGATAAAGGCAGAGAGGAATGGTTAAAAGATGCTAAAATATTTATCGACCCTGAAATAGACAAAAAAGATAAACTCAAAAATAAAATAGATAATTTTAATGATTTTAAGGACAATGATTTATTCAAAGAAATTTATGATGAAATAATTTTACACTTCAATAGTAATTTAAAAGATAGTGATGTAAATGACATTTCTAATTTAACACTATTAGACTCAAGTACCAATAGAGGATATAAAAATGCAGTTTTTCCTATAAAAAGAAAAACCATTATAAATAGAGATAAGGAAGGTGTGTTTATTCCTTTATGTACAAAAAATGTGTTTTTAAAATATTTTAGTGAATACCCTCCTAAAATATCATTTTGGACAGAAGAAGATAGAGAGAATTATGAGAAAGATTTAGAAAAAACATTATCAGAATTTTTAAACTAATTTTATGGAAAATAATAGTGAATACAAGTTATTAAGCTTTCTAGAACTTTTAAAAAAAGAAGAAAAAATTGAAATTCCAATAATTCAAAGAGACTATGCACAAGGTAGAAAAGAAAGTGGAGAAGTTAGAGCTAATTTTTTAAATGCACTATATGAATGTATTGTTGAGGATAATGATTTAAGATTAGATTTTATTTATGGAAGCATTGTAGATGGCAACTTCCAACCACTTGATGGACAACAAAGATTAACAACACTTTTTTTGATGCATTGGTATGCAGCAACGAAGGATAATTGTAATGAAGATATCTTTTTAAGTTTGTCTAAATTCAGTTATGAAACTAGAATTACTTCAAGGGAATTTTGTAATGCACTTACAAATAATAAAATTAAAATTGAAGAATCAGATAAAATTAGTGATAAGATTCAAGATGAAAAGTGGTTTTTTCTTTCATGGAAAAATGACCCAACTATTGATGCTATGTTAAGGACTATAGATGATATTCATGAAAAATTTTACAACATCGAGAACTTATGGACTAAACTTTCTAATGGTAAAATTTTAAATTTTTATTATGTTGAATTAGAAAACATTGGGCTTACTGATGATTTATATATAAAAATGAATGCAAGAGGTAAATTACTTTCTTCATTTGAAAATTTTAAAGCTAGTTTCGAAAAGTATATCAATGAAAATAATTGGGAAGAAAATGTAAATGATTTAGACAAGTTTGCTTTAAAAATTGACACCAAATGGACTGATTATTTTTGGAATAATTTTAGAAAAAATGATAATATAGATAATTCATTAATGAGATTCATTTCTACAATTTCAATGATTAGAATGTCAATTGAAAAAAAAATACCTAACAGAACCTCTGTACTTTCAATTCTCCATGATGATTCAAATAAATTAAAACCAAGCTATTTTTCAGAAGATGGATTTAATTATCTATTTGATTGTTTTAAACTTTATTGTGAAAATAACCAAAATAATGACTTACAGC
This sequence comes from Flavobacterium ponti, assembly GCF_042652765.1. Classification (NCBI taxonomy): domain Bacteria; kingdom Pseudomonadati; phylum Bacteroidota; class Flavobacteriia; order Flavobacteriales; family Flavobacteriaceae; genus Flavobacterium; species Flavobacterium ponti. Next base: position 122,221 of record NZ_JBHSGW010000002.1, on the reverse strand, counting down.
TAGATTTTCCTTTATGGAGACATAAACCTGAAAAAGATTTGTTAAATGAAATCGTGTACATAGATAAAGAAGCTTCTTATACTCAAAAAGCGCTCTTCTTTGCTCAAACCGAATACTTATTAATGAATAATGAGTTTAATGAAAATAAGTATAAAAATTGGATGAGAGTAATCAGAAATATAGTTTCACGCGGAAATATTGAAAAAGGAGGAAAAAGACCTGACATTTTAAGAAGCCCAGAAACTTTTGATGGTTGTATAAATCTAATTTCTGAATTATCTAAGGGTTCTGGAGATATCTATAACTATTTAATAAATAATAACAAATTAAATTCTCAATTTGCAAGAGAACAAATTGAAGAAGAAAGAAAAAAAGCACATCTTATTTTATATGATGATTCCTTCAAAAAGACAATATTTAATTTAGAGGATTGTTCTCTTTTTAAAGGTAGAATTCAGTTTGTATTTGAATGTCTAGACTATAATGAAAATTTATTAACATTTAATATAGAAAAAGCAGATAAAATTTATAAAATCATAAAAGATTATTTTGACAATGACAACTCTGACAAAATATCAAATGAAATAAGAAGAGCTTTATTTACAATAGAAATTGAGGGGATATATGAATTTTATACATATTGGTGGTCATATTGGAATATTGGTAATGCACATAAAAGATGTTTAATTGAAAACTTTAGAGAACTAGAATATTACATATATAATACAGAAAATTCTAATTACTTAAAAAAACTTATTCAAAAAATGTTGGATGATAGTTTGTCAAACATAATAGATAAATTTATCCCTCCAACTGATATGCCAAATTGGAAAATACGATTAATAAAAGAACAAAATCTTTTAAACAATTATAATAAATCAAATTATATTGCAATCCCAGATGATAACTCATGTTGTTTTCTACTTAATAGTAAAAGACCAAGAGAAATGAGTGGATGTTACAAAATTGATTAGATAAAAACCCAGCTTTTAGCTGGGTTTCCTTTTAACTCAAAAACCAATGGTAATCTCCATTACCAATTAGTACTTTCTGAATGCCTTGTGTAAAATCAAATGCATTCACATTTCTGTCAAGAAATGTATCAATATAGCTGCTTTTATTGGCTTGTGTGAAGAGATTGTATACATTCCATAAGTTTATATCACCCTGCTCATTTCTACTAAAACTAGCATCTTCATAATAGTCTTTTGTTAATGAGTTTATATGTCCATCAGTAAAGTTTAGATTTGGAATAATAGATTTTTCATTTTTTGGTAAATGTTGATATAATCTTGTTCTCCCAATCAATTGAGCAAATTGATTTTCAGTAAGTGAATGTTGAGCTAATTCTTTCATTCCTATCAAATGCTTTTCAGCATTATAATTTTGAATAACTTCTAGAATTTTACTTTGTAATTCTTGGTATGAAGTGACTTTCATATCATCTACAAAACCATCACTCCAAACACATAAATTGCAACAAACTTTATTTTGAAATCCAATAAAGAATTTGAATTTTTCAAATGATTTCTTATTATACAAATTTTCCAAATTATAGCTTCTAACACCACCAATTGTAAGGGCAATTTCATTCCCATTAATGTTATCTCTAATACTTGGAATCCTAATAATAAATGCCATTCTCTCAAAATATTGAGTTTTTTCATGGTCTAGTAAATCTTTCACATTTTTATGAATTGCTTCAGGTATTCTACCTTTAATTTGATGGGAAACTCTAATTTCAGGCTTGTCAATAATATGATTTGGAAATACTCTAGTAACACATTCTTGTGCTATTTCTATAAACTCTTGATGAGCAATAGTTCTTTCATTATCTTTTGAAAATACTGGTATTACACAATCATTTTTCAAATTGATTAATTCTAGTTCATGTGTGTTAGCTTCTATAAAAGGTTTGTTAGGGAATTTAGATATAGTATTGTTCCCACTATCTAAAATACCAGGATTTGTTAAAATATTATTACTGTTTTCAATAGTAGATACTTGTTGTACTGTTTGTAATTTAAAGGTATCTTGGTTTGTTCTTGGTTCAATGATGAATGTTTCCATTTGTTGCAAAGTTTTTAGGGTTTAATAATACTTCTTTTGAGTTTATGGTATCTTTTTGGAGTTTGAAATCATATTCCAATAATTCTCTCCAATTACTATATTGGTTATATAATACTTTCAATTCATCAACTGTTTTGGTGGCTTTGATTTTCTCTCTTGCATCTTTAAGATTAGTTCCACTATTGCACCAATCTAAAATTTTCTTTCCTGTATGGGAGTTTATTACAAATTCTGGTTTACCCATAAATAAACCTGTTCTGTCTTTACTTGATACAGCAAAATGTTTTATATCAACATCAAACACCAAAGTAAATTCAAAATCAATACCATCTCTTTGAACAGCTTTTAATCCTACCTTTTCAGGAATAAACTTTCCATCTTTCTGGTTTAATACATAATCTTGTTTAGTTCTCATTGTAGCAATTACATGAGTATCACATTGTAGAATTTTATCAATAAATAATTTTTCTAATGGTTTGATTTTTGCCCAATTAGTAAATGAGTTTCCTGCTAAAGAACTGTGATAGTCAAGTAAATATTCCCAATTATGAGAAATACTATCAATTATAATAACTTCCATTCCAGCTTTTTCACATACATCAATAGCTTTGATGTAATTTTCTGGTGTAAATGGTGGAGCTAATGTTAGCACATTATAATCTCCTAAATGAGCATATAAATCAGCACTTCCATTTTCTGTATCTATAATGGCTACTTTGCTAAAATCTCCATTAGTTAAACCTTGACCAAGAAGTAAACTTGAATAAGTTTTTCCTGAACCTGCTGAACCTTGAAGAGCCATTTTTATCTTTGCCTTCTTCCTTTCTGAATGTCTTAATTGCATAAGTTGTAATTTTTAAGTTGTTTACTATTTTTAATTTTCCTGGTATTTTTACATACAAAAAAAGCCAACCTCAAAATGAGATTGGCTTGAAAAAAATGCACAGATTTTCTTTTACATTATATAATAAAAAGAAAAATTGTGCATTTATAATATTGCATCAGGTATTCTGTAATACAATAAATTTATTTTTAATGATTCAATATTTTTTCTCTCCACATCTTTATAAAATCTAATCCTTGTTCCAGAAAAAGTTATTTGAATGTCTATTGCAGCTTTAGTGAAAAAAGTATTAAATAAAAGAGTATAAAAAGTGTCCACTTTTTTATTATCATCAGTAGTTGTAAAAGTATCTTTAAATGAAATGATTTCTTCTTTTAAAATTAAATCTGATGAAAACATATTTTCTAAATCTGAAATCATTTTTTCTTTTTTGAATTTCGATTTAAATAAAGTATTTGGTTCTTTAGATAAAATCATGTGTTTTTTATGGGGTTTTATATTTTTTTCCATTATATCAATATATTCATTCCATTTTTTGTAGTGAAGTATTTTTAAAACTGTATCATTTGACAATTTGTAGTTATCATTATAGGTAGTTTTTGCAAAAGTATCATCTCCTATTTTTAATAATGGAATATTAGAAAATTTAATGCAGGATTGAAAATATATCTTGCTTAAAGTTTTACCCATTTCTATTGAGCCCATATTTTGTAAACCTTCAAATCCCTCTTCTGTGCCATGTTGAACAGTCAAGTACATTAATGCTCTTTTTAAATGCCTTTTAACTGAAATGTTTGCTTTTTCATCCTCAATATAAATTTCTTTATTTTCTAAGAAATCAAGTATGTTTTTCAGTATTTCATATTCTGAATAATAGCTATGAAAGACTTCATCTAATTCATCATCAGGATTTCCAAATATTGTACAGAAAGCAAAATCTTTATAAATTTCATATGCAGTTCCATATAGATTTCCATCTTCAATAAAAATCTTGTTATCATTTAATATTTCATTTAGTGTGCAGTTTAAAAATTGATTTGTAATTGCAGCAAAAAATGTATAAGTGGCTAAATCTCCATCAAAAAATTTATTTGTTAGATATTTTTCTCCTTTTTCTAAAATGAATCTCTCCAAAGATGGATATTGTAAAGTATTCATTCCTGGTCTATCAGTTTTATTGATTTTGATTGTAGCAGAATTATTTAAACTCACTAATTTATCATAGACTCTTATTAATAATTCTCTTTGATTATTAATGTTTGAATATTTTACTTCATTGCCAAATGAATATTCATCAAAGTAATTTAAAATTTTCTCATTGATTAATTGGCTATAAGGTAATGATTCATTGTGAATTTTATAAGGAGTTGGCATCACTATGTAAATTTCACCAACATTTCTCTGTCTTGCTAAAGTTTGAATTAAAGCATTTATACCAGAAGAAAATATACCTCTGTTAATGTTTTCATTTATTGGTAGTCTTTTAGGCAAAACAACTATCAATGTGTGATTTTCTTTAGTTATATTGACACCTGTTGTAAAATTAGTACCAACATTAACCAATTCTTTGTCATATCTTTTATCTGATTTTTTACTAAAATCAAATATGTCTTTATAGCATAAATTTAACTCATCTTTTATTGGATAAAGGAGACCATTTGGCTTTAATAATAGTTTTATTTGCTTTTTTGAATAAATAATTAAGTCAAAATTTTTCTTTTCCTTTATCAGTTCTTTAGTCAGCTTCTTTAAGTGAGAGTTGTTTGAAATAGCTTTATAGTCATTAAAAATCAGATTTAATTTACTCTGTCTTTCCTTTGCCTTAAGTCTTTTTGCTTCAATTATGCTGATTTTTCTATTTGTAAATTCAGATAGGTACTTTATTACCTCTTTAGATGCTTCATTAAAAGTTGCACTAACAATAAAAATCTTAAAAATTAATTCTTGGAAGCTCCATAAACTATAAATATATTCTTCCTTGAAATTTTGAATTCCATCATGTATTTCATCAAAAATAACAACGATTTTTTTGTCATTTTGGATACAGAAAAGTTTTAATTTATCAAAGTATTTTGTTCTTATTTCAGATTGTTTTAAATTATTTTCACCAGGGTTTCTCAAAAAACTATTGATAGTCATTATGTGAATTTTAAAATCAGAAATATTAGAATCGTCATTAACTAAAAGACTATCATTGAAATCTTGTGTGTTTAAAAAGTTATATTTTTTTATTCTTTCTATATTGAAAATTTCACTCTGATTTATCCCTCTTTCTATGCAATCATCTTCATACTGTTTTATGAGAGTATTAAATGGTACAGCAATTATAACTATGTATTTATCAGATTTGGAATAATCTATTACTTTGTCTATTAAAGCTTTTGATTTTCCTTGACCTACTCCTGCATTAATAACAACAGTATTTCCAATATTATATTCACTTTCAAGAATGGGAAGTAATTCATCACTAATGAACCCCTCATTATTTGGGCTTATATGAGTGATGGTTGATTCATAAAAAGGTGATTCAAAATCACTTGGTATGATTTTTTTAAATTCAATTGGAATACTTATTAAATCTTCTTCAGTAAACTTCATTCTATAATAAATTAACTATGCTGTAAAAATAGTACAACATAGTTAATTTGTTATTACTTATTTAATTTTTTACTCAAATTAGAAACATGTTCACTCACTTTTTTCTGTACTACTTTAGCATAATGTTCTTGGGTTGTAGATATTTTTGAATGTCCTAACAATTCAGAAACAATTTCCATTGGTACATCATTATAGAGTAGGATAGTAGTTGCAAAAGTTTTTCTTGCAATATGATGAGTTAGTTTCTTTTCAATACCCACAATTACTGCAATCTCTTTAATATAGGAGTTAAATTTTTGGTTGCTAATAATGGGTAGTATATTTTTACTTTCTTGGTATTTCTTCAATATTAAAATAGCTTTAGGAAGTAATGGAACAGATAATTGTTTCTTTGTTTTTTGTCTATAAATTTCAATCCAAAGCTTATTATCAAACTTTTTGACAATATTCTTTTTTTTTAAAGTTGACATTTCTTGATATGGTAAACCAGTATAGCAACAGAAGATAAATAAGTCTCTAACTTGGTCTAGTCTAGGTTGATAAAAGACATGGTTTTCTAATTTTGAAAGCTCTTCTGGAGTTAAATAAACCACATTGTTGATTACTTTTTTGGGTTTGTATTGAATGAATGGGTCTGTAGTTAAAAATCCCTCTGAAATGGCTAATTTGATAATTTTTTTTACCCTTTGAATACTCTTGTTAATAGTTATTTGCTTGAAGTTTTTTTCAGTTTTTAGATAATAATCAAAGTCATGTAAAAATTTCAAAGTAATATCTTCAAGCAAAATATTCTTTTTCTTATTCTGGTGCATAATGAAGTCTTCAACTTGTTGTTTTGCTTCAATAAATTTGGAGTATGTGGCTTTTTTGTACTCTATATTAATTAAGGATTCCATTTTAGTATTGTGTAGTGTAAATACTTCCATCAAAGTTTTAGCTGTCTTTATATCATCTCCTTTGTATTTGAGATAAATATCCTCAACATCAAATTGTTTTTTTTGAATTTTTAAAAATAAAAAAGCCTGATTAATTTCATTTTTAATCAGGCTTAATTCAGTATTTATTTGTGAATCCTCATCATCTATTGGAATATCTTCTTGAAGAGTATTACTCCATTTAGCAGGGTCAATAAATATTCCAGTTGAAAATGGCTTTCTCTTTCCTTGAAAAGTAATTCTACATATCAATGGAGCTAATCCTTTTTTATTTTTTCTGGTAGCAGAAATTACAAATAATATTTTAAGTTTTTGTGTTGTCATGATTGGTATTAATTAAGAAAATGGATTAAAAAAAACATGCAACCCATCAAAAAGTGAGTTGCAACCCAAATGTTAGCCTTTTTGCAACCCAATTTTAAAAAGTTGCAACCCTAATAGTATGCCTTGTGATATTAAAATTTGAAATGTAGTTGATGCACAAATTTTAAAAGAAGTGTTGATTTTACTGAAAAGTTTAAAACAAAAAAAAACTCCAATTTTCAATTGGAGTTTCTTAGTAGCGGGAACAGGACTCGAACCTGTGACCTTCGGGTTATGAGCCCGACGAGCTGCCTACTGCTCTATCCCGCGATGTACGGTTTGTAATTTCAATATTTACTTAGTAGCGGGAACAGGACTCGAACCTGTGACCTTCGGGTTATGAGCCCGACGAGCTGCCTACTGCTCTATCCCGCGATTTGTGAGTGCAAAAGTACAATGATTATTTGAATAAACAAACCTTTTTTAAAATAATGTTTTATTTCTTCTATTCGAACGATATGATTACCTTTGCCGAAAGAAATTGATTAAGATGGAACACAAAGCTGGTTTTGTAAATATTATTGGGAATCCAAATGTTGGTAAGTCAACGCTAATGAATGCATTGGTGGGAGAACGTTTGTCTATTATAACTAGTAAAGCGCAAACAACTCGTCACCGTATTCTAGGAATTGTTAATGGAGATGATTTTCAAATTATTTTTTCAGATACTCCTGGAATTATCAAACCTGCTTATGAATTACAAAGTTCAATGATGAATTTTGTAAAAAGTGCTTTTGAAGATGCTGATGTTTTAATCTATATGGTTGAAATAGGAGAGAAGGACTTAAAAGATGAAGCTTTTTTCAATAAAATTATTCATTCAAAAATTCCTGTTTTATTGTTGTTGAACAAAATTGATAAATCCAATCAAGAACAATTAGAAGAGCAAGTTGATTTTTGGAAAGAGAAAGTGCCAAATGCAACTGTAATTCCAATTTCAGCTTTAGAAAATTTTAACGTAGAGACTGTTTTTAATACGATAAAAGAATTATTACCAGTTTCTCCAGCTTATTATCCAAAAGATGCTTTAACAGACAAGCCGGAACGTTTCTTTGTAAATGAAACTATCCGTGAAAAAATTCTATTAAATTACGATAAAGAAATTCCTTATGCAGTGGAAATTGAAACAGAAGAATTTATTGAAGATGAAAAAATTATAAGAATTCGATCTGTAATTATGGTAGAAAGAGATACTCAAAAAGGAATTATAATCGGACACAAAGGTGGAGCTTTGAAAAAAGTTGGAGTGCAGTCTCGTGCTGATTTAGAGAAATTCTTTGGAAAACAAATTCATATCGAATTGTATGTGAAAGTTAATAAAGATTGGAGAAGTAGTGAATACCAACTGAGACGTTTTGGATATAATCAAAAATAAAATTATAAATAAATTAAAAATTAACAACTCTTTGCATCAATGCTTCTAAATTATGCATTTGAGGTTGGCATTTTTTTCGATTTATTCTAGCTTGAAAATACAAAGCAAACCAAAAAATAACCATCAATCCCATTATAACAAAACCTAAAGTTGTGGATTGTTTTAATCTCCAATGAGAATAGGCTATCATGGCAAAGATTAAAAAGATTCCTGCAATGATAAAGTGAAGAAACATAAAAAATGTCCAAACGGTTTGATCTGGCCCATATAACCCTTTTACATTAGTAGTTTTATCATCGTTCTCTGTTAATTCTATATGTAGATGAGGAGAATAGTATTTTCGTTTAGTCAATGTGATGAAGAAAAAAATATGATGATCTGAAATTTTTATGCGATAATCTTCTTTCACTTCCTCTTTTATTTGAGTTGCGTTTTCAATTATCTCCTGAATAGATTTAGTTACATCTAAACTAAATCTAGGTCTTAAAGCAATAGAATTATCCAGTTCCATATAATTTTGATTTCATAATTGTTTGAACCAAATTACATAAAAAAAATAAATTACAACCTCTTTAAAAGATTTTCTTTAACGCCATTTAACCATTCATTTTTGAGAATACTTAGAACTATGCTGTCACGTCTTTCTCCATTAGGTTTGATGAAATTTTTTCTTAAAACACCTTCTTCTATACAACCAATACTTTTCATAGCAGCAATACTTTTTTTATTTGCATAATCAGCTCTAAACTCAACACGTTCCATATTCATTTTTTCAAAAGCAAATTCTAGTAACAGGTATTTACAATTTTTATTTAAACCTGTGCCTTGGTAATCTTTACCATACCAAGTAAAACCCAGCTGTAGTGATTTATTGGTAAGTTGAATATCATAAAAACGAGTACTTCCTGCGTATGAATTTGTTTTTTTGTCAAAAACAATAAAAGGATATGAATTTTCTTTTTCCCTATTAGTAATGGCTGTATCAATATAGGTTTTCAGACCTTCAACACCAGAGCCTTTTTGCAAGGAATATTCCCATAATTCAGGTTCGTTTAGAGCAAAATCAAGAAGGTTTTCAAAATCTGAGTATTTTAATGGTCTTATTGATACTCTTTCGTTTTCGAGCAGCTTTTTTTCTTTAAAATTAAAATCCATTTCTAGCTTATGACTTTATTGTATAATTTTTCCAATTCTCTCATTTGAGAAATTCCCTTGCTTCTGTTTAAACGGGCAATAAAATAAAGTAAAAACCAAATAATGGTCATAGAAAACATAATCATCAAATCAAACTTGAAAGATTGATTTAGTATCCATTTAGAATAAACAATTACCATAAAAATTAAGAAAACTGAAGCAACAACAAAGTGTAAAAACATAAATATGGCCCATAAGACAGGGTCAGGTCCATAAGTTCCTTTGATAAAAGTATTACCGTCTTCCATTTTTTCTAAGGTAATTTTTAAATTAGGAGAATGTTTTTCTCTTTTAAGCATTCCAATAGAAAATCGAATATAATGTTCAGATATTTTTATTTTATAGTCAGGCTCTACTTTGTTTTTGAGCTCTTCGCAACTTTCCAAAATAGCTTCAACAGGTTTTGAAACTACTTTATCAAATCTAAATCTTAATTTTAACTCTTTATGGTGTTCCATAAAACGAATTTGTTTTGGTAATACTAAATTACAACTTATTTTATTAACGCAAAAGTATTATTTTATAGTATAAGTAAAGGTTAGTTAAAAAAACGTACTTTTGCACTTTCAAATATAAGTTATGAGATCTTCACTACTAGTAGTTTGTGACACAAACCCAAATAAGTAAAAAGAAGATACCATTTATTACTTATAAAATAAATTTTACATAAATGAATAATATTGTTGCCATTGTTGGAAGACCAAATGTAGGTAAATCAACTTTTTTTAACCGATTGATACAGCGTAGAGAAGCGATTGTAGATTCTGTTAGTGGTGTTACACGTGATAGAAATTACGGAAAAAGTGAATGGAATGGAAAAGAATTTTCTGTAATAGATACTGGTGGATACATTAAAGGTTCTGATGATATTTTTGAAGCTGAAATTAGAAAGCAAGTAGAATTAGCCATTGATGAGGCTGATGCTATTATCTTTGTGGTTGATGTGGAAGAAGGAATTACTCCAATGGATGATGAAGTGGCTAAATTGCTAAGAAAAGTAACAAAACCAGTATTGTTAGTTGTTAATAAAGTAGACAATGCAATGCGAACTAATGATGCTTTAGAATTTTATAATTTAGGATTAGGAGAATATTTTGCTATTTCTGGAATGACAGGAAGTGGAACAGGTGAGTTGTTAGACGAATTAGTTAACGTTTTACCTGAAATGCCAGAAGTTACTGAAGAAGTAGATCCATTACCACGTTTTTGTGTGGTTGGAAGACCTAATGCTGGAAAATCATCTTTTATCAATGCATTAATTGGTGAAGATAGGTTTGTGGTAACTGATATTGCTGGAACAACTCGTGATGCAATTGATACTAAATACAATCGTTTTGGATTTGAATTTAATTTAGTAGATACAGCAGGAATCAGACGTAAAGCTAAAGTCAAAGAAGATTTGGAGTTTTATTCAGTTATGCGTTCAGTGAGAGCTATTGAAAATAGTGATGTTTGTATCTTAATGATTGATGCAACTCGTGGATTTGAAGGTCAAGATCAAAGTATTTTTTGGTTAGCAGAAAAAAATAGAAAAGGAATTGTAATTCTTGTAAATAAATGGGATTTAGTTGAAAAAGATACCATGTCAACTAGAGATTATGAAAGAAAAATTAGAGAAGAATTACAACCTTTTACAGATGTGCCAATTCTTTTCGTTTCAGCTTTAAACAAGCAACGTTTAATTAAAGCATTAGAGGTAGCTGTTAATGTTTTTGAAAATAGAAAACATAGAATTCCAACCTCTAAATTTAATGATACAATGTTGCCGATTATTGAACATAATCCACCACCAGCATTAAAAGGGAAATATGTTAAAATTAAGTATTGTATGCAATTACCAACACCAACACCACAGTTTGTGTTTTTCTGTAATTTGCCTCAATACGTAAAAGATCCTTACAAGCGTTTTATTGAAAATAAATTAAGGGAAGAGTTTAATTTTGAAGGAGTTCCAATCGAAATTTACTTCAGACAAAAATAAAATATAAGCATCCAATCGGGTGCTTTTTTTATAAAGTCTTGTTAAAATTTCCGTAAGAATTTTTCTATTTACACAATAAATTTTTTCTTTGCCAGTTAATACAAAAAACAATCATCAATCAAATTTTTATGTTTAAAAAAATTACGTTTCTTGCTACTTTGTTGTTAGCTAGTATCAGTTTTGGTCAAAACACCTTTCAACTTTCAGGAAAAATCATTGACAACACTTCAAAAGCTCCTTTAGAATCTGCTACGATTTATTTAACAAGTGTAAAAGATTCAACAATTATTGATTATACAATTTCTGATAAAAGCGGAAATTTTTCTTTAAAATCAAGAAAAACAGAATCCCCAGTTAATTTTAAAATTTCTTATAATAGTTTTAAAAATTATAACAAAAAGTTAGATAATATCTTAGCTGATAAAAATTTTGGAGTAATCGAGTTATTTGAACAAACGGCACAATTAGATGCTGTCATAGTAAAAGGGGAAATTCCACCCATTAAAATTAAAACAGATACTTTAGAGTTTAATGCAGGTTCGTTTAAAGTAACACCTGATGCAAATGTTGAAGCTTTGTTAAAACAATTACCTGGAGTAGAAATTGATGATGAAGGAAAAATAACAGTAAATGGAAAAGAAGTAAATAATATTTTAGTTAACGGAAAGCCTTTCTTTGGTAAAGATGGAAAAATAGCGACTCAAAACTTACCAGCAGAAATGATTGATAAAGTTCAAGTTACTGATACAAAAACAAAATCCGAAGAAATATCAGGTAGAGCAGCGAGTTCTAATGAAAGTACTATTAACTTAACCATTCAAGAAGATAAAAACAAAGGATTGTTTGGTAAAGCTACTCTTGGTTATGGCTCAGATAAACGATATGAATCTAGTTTGTTGTTTAATTATTTTAAAGATACTCAAAAAATTAGTGTTTTAGGATCTTCTAATAATATAAACTCAGTTGGATTTTCAATGAATGAAATTTTTGATAATATGGGTGGTGGTCGAAACACTTCTGTTTGGTCAAATGGAGATGGTGCTTTTAATATCAATGGAATGCAGTTTGGTGGTGGAAATGGAATTACTCGTTCAAATTTAGTTGGAATTAATTATGCAGATGAATGGTTAAATAAAAAAATAGATCCAAACTTTAGTTATTATTTAAATACAGCTATTACAGAAAATAAAAATAGAACCAAAAGAACTAACCTTTTACCAACAGGAACAACAAAAACAGATGCAGAGTCTTCTTTCAAAAATGATGTAGTAGGTCATAATTTTTCTTCTGAATTTGAAATTAAAATAGACAGCACTTCAACTTTGTATTTAAGTCCTTCTTTTGCTAAAAGTGATGCAAAAAATAGAAGTACAAGTTTTTCAAAATCTTTTGATGAAAGTGATGAGTTGTTAAATGAAACAAACGGTTCTAACTTTAGTCAGACTGATAATAATAAATTTAGCAACAATTTATACTTCAACAAAAGTTTTAAGAAAAAGGGTAGATCTATAAGTCTTGATATTGACAATGAACATGTAAATAATGAAAACACTTTAAACACAATAACCAATACTATTTTTTACCAATCAGGAAATGCCAACGATAGTCGAAATCAAAACATTTTTAACAAAGAAATAAATAATAATGTTCGAGTTGAATTAGGGTATAGTGAACCTATTAATGATTCGTTGACTTTTAATTTTCAAAATTATTATGATTTCAAAAAAGGTACAGATTCTCGAAACACTTTTAATTTTAATGAATCTACTAATCAATATGATACTTTCAATGGATTATTGTCCAATACTATTGATTCAAAAAACAACACTTTTGGAAGTTCAGTTGGATTACAATTGAGTAAAAAGAAGATTAGAGGAAGTTTAGCTGTAGGAGCAGATTTTTTAAATTATGACAATCAATCTGATTATTTAGGAACTATCACAAAACTAAAAGACAACTACGTTTATCCAAAAGTAAATGGTTATGTGAGTTATACATTGGCTAAGTCAAAGTCTATTTATGCTAATTTTAATTATGAAGCTTCTTTGCCTTCTGCAAATCAATTGTTGCCTTTTGAAAACTTAGCAAATCCATTAAATACAATAATTGGTAATGCTAATTTAAAGCCAACAGAACGTTATAGAGTCTATACCAATTTCAATAATTATGATTATGCTACACGTTCAGGTTTTTATGCTTATTTAGGTGGAAATGTAAATGCTAATGAAGTAGTGAGTTCTACGGTTTATGACAACGATTTTAAAGCCATAACTACTTACGAAAACGTAGATAGATCGTATAGTGCTTTCACTGGTTTTAGTGTGAATAAATCGTATAAAAAAGAGAAAAGAACTATTAAGTACGGTTATGGAATTTGGGTAAATTATAACTTCAGTCAAGGGTTAACAAATGCTGCTTTATACGAATCAAAAGCATTGCAATTAAATCCTAGAGTCAACTTTTCATATATAATTCAAGATAAAATAACGATTTCACCATCTTATCGTTATTCTTATAATATTTCTCGTTTTGATAATTATATTATTGATAAAACAGATAATTTCAGACACAGTTTCAAATTAGAAACGACAAGTTATTGGCCTAAGAATTTTGTTTTAGGAAATGATTTTGGATACAATTACAATTCAAATATTACAGGTGGATTTCAAAAAGATTTTTATTTATGGAATGTTAGTTTAGGCTATAATTTCTTTAAAGATCAACTGTTAGCCAAAGTAAAAGTGTATGATTTATTAAATCAAAATGTTAATGCAACTAGAACAATTACACCAACAGCAATTACGGATGCTGAGAATACAGTTTTACAGCAATATGTGATGTTTTCTTTAACATACAAATTAGAGAAGTTTGGAGGAAAGAAAAAGGATTCAAGAGCAATGTTTTGGGATTAAATTTGAATTAATAGAAGATAAAAAACTCGTTTCATGTTATTGAAACGAGTTTTTTATTTATTCTAATTTTATTTTTAATTATAAACGAATAAGAATTCCTTTTTCATTAGAATTTTCTAAATCATTTGTGTTAGTTTTTCTAAAAGTAATTTTTTCTTTATTACAAATGTTGATTTCAAATATTGTTGCTCCTAAATTTTTAATAGCTGAATAACTTCCTATATATAATGAATCACCTTGTTGATTAAGTTCTTTTATTGGATAGCGATTTTTCTTAAATACTAAATCATTACAAATTAGTAATACTTTTTCTTTATTTAAATGAACAATTTTAAATTTCCCTTCTCTTTTTGTTCCATTTAAATTTTTATAAGTGTAACTGTTATTATCAGTGTCAAATTCATATATAGAACCGTTTGCTGAATTAATTTTGTATTTCCCTTTCTCAATAAAAGAAGATTTGCAGCTTATTACAATAGTACAAATTAGAAGTAGGAATATTTTTCGCATAATTTTTAATTTACCAACTTCCACTAGCTCCACCACCAGAGAAACCTCCACCTCCAAATCCACCACCGAATCCTCCACTTCCAAAACCTCCTCCAGAAGAGCCACCAAATCCACCACCAAAACTTCCTCCACCTCTTCCCATTCGGCTAAGGATAATCATGTCTAGTAAATCAGGACCACCAAATTTTCCGGTTCCGTTATTTCCACCACCATTATTTCTGTTTTTTGCAATTAAAATAAAGATGATAATCAAAATAATAAAAAACATTACAAAAGGAAATGGATTGTCTTTTTTGTTTTGAATTCGCGAACCTTTATAAGTTCCTTTAATGACCTCAAAAATAGCTGTTGTTCCAGCATCTAAACCTTTGTAGTAACTTCCGGCTTTAAATTCAGGTGTAATCACATTTCTAATAATTTCACCAGTTGTGCCAGCAGTAAAATACTGCTCTAAACCATATCCATTTCTAATGCTTATTTTTCTATCATTTTTGGCAACTAATATTATTATTCCATTGTCTTCTTTTTTTTGTCCAATTCCCCATTTTTGACCCCAATTAGTTGCAAGAACACCTACATCTTCACCTTTTAAATCATCAATAGTTATAATCACAATTTGTGTAGTTGTTGAATCGGAAAAATGAACTAATTTATCTTCTAAAGCTTTTTCTTCACCGGCATTTAAAACATCTGCATAATCATAAACTGAAGTTTGGAATTTAGGTACTTCTGGAATTTTAAATTGCGAAAATCCCAAAAATGACATCAACATCAAAGTAGCGAAGATTACAAATTGAATAATTTTATATAGTGTATGTATCATTATTCTCTTGAAATTTCGTTGGGTAACTCATTAATATCATCTGATTGGTATGGAAAATAATGTTTCAATTGTTCACCTGCTTTTAGGATGCCTTTTACCAAACCTTTTTTGAATTTTTTTTCTGAAAAGTTTTTTAAAACAATGTCTTTAGTACTTTCCCAAAAACCAGTAGGAACAACTTTATCAATTCCTTTATCTCCTAAAATAGCAAATTGGTGATCAGAAACATTAATATAAAACAGAACACCATTTCTGGCTTCTGTTTTATACATTTCTAAAACGTTGAAAACTTCTTTAGCTCTTTCCAAAGAAGGCTTATCTGATTTTTCTTCAATATGCACACGAATCTCTCCTGAAGTATTTTCTTCAGCAATTCGAATAGCTTCAACTATTTCTTCTTCTTCTTTAGAAGTTAAAAAGTCTTCAGTTTTTGACATGTCTATTGAGGTTTATTGTCGAAATCAAATTCAACTTCAACAGGTTTTTCAGCACCTTCAACTGCTTTGAATGCTTCTTTTTCTTTGTATTCTGATAAAACAAATTTTCTTGGAACTCTTAAAACATAATTATTATATTTTTCAATTGATTCATTGAACCTTGTTCTAGCCGTTAAAATTTGATTTTCTGTACTAGCTAATTCATCTTGAAGTTTTAAAAAATTTTGGTTCACTTTTAAGTCAGGATATTTTTCAACAGTAACTAATAAACGAGATAAAGCAGAACTTAATCCTGATTGAGCTTGATTAAATTGAGCTAATTGTTCAGGTGTAATATTAGTAGGGTCAACAGTTATTGATGTAGCTTTTGCACGTGCATTTATAACAGCTTCTAAAGTAGATTTTTCAAAATCAGCAGCACCTTTAACAGTTTTTACTAAATTTCCAATTAAATCATTTCTTCTTTGGTAAGATGTTTCAACATTTCCCCATTCTTTTTTTACAGCTTGATCAACTTCAATAGCTCCGTTCTTAACTCCAAAATACCAAGACACAAGACCAAATCCGACTACAGCTATAATAATTACAGGAATTAACCATTTTTTCATAATTTCTAGTTTTAAGTTTATTGTTTTTGTTATTAGTCTATTTTTGTTTTAAAATGTTTCAGTTCTGAAAGTCTAGAATCTATAATTCTCCTTTGAATTTTATCAACTCATTTTTGATGGATTCTAATTTTGAAATGATTTCAAATTTGTCAAGAGTCTTCTTTTGGTTTTCTTTTAAATGCGTTTTGGCACCATCTAAAGTAAAACCTCTTTCTTTTACCAAATGATAAATCAATTTTAAATTTTTAATATCTTCTGGACTGAATTTGCGATTGCCTTTTGCGTTTTTTTTAGGTTTTAAAATATCAAACTCTTTATCCCAAAAGCGAATCAATGATGCATTAACATCAAAAGCTTTAGCCACTTCACCAATGCTGTAATATAATTTTCCTTCTGGTAAATCTATGTGCATAATTTTATAAATTCCAAATTAATAAATTCCAAATTCCAATTTCAAGCAATCAAAAACGTCGTTCTCTGTCAAACTGAGCTTGATTTAGCTTCTAAATTCAAAAACTATTAATCAAGTGATTGGTTCTCTTGATTAGCAATTTTTGAAATGTTGATGTATTCTTCAGCAGAAATACTGCCATAATAGAAATTAAGTGGATTGACTTTTTCTCCATCTTTTATTACTTCATAATGTAAATGAGGAGCCTCACTTCGTCCTGTACTTCCAACATAACCAATAACATCTCCACGTTTCACTTTTTGACCACGTTTAACATTGTATTTACTTAAATGTGCATAAAGTGTAACGTATCCAAAACCATGATTTATCTCAATATGATTTCCATAACCTGATAGAGAATTGTCGGCTTTTAAAACGGTTCCGTCACCTGTTGCATAAATTGGCGTTCCTTGTGGTGAAGTAAAATCCATTCCATAATGAAATTTTCGAGCTTTGGTAAAAGGGTCACTTCGATAACCAAAACCAGAAGCCATTCTTTTTAATTGTTCATTTTTAACAGGTTGAATTGCTGGAATAGAAGCTAATAATTTTTCTTTTCCTTTAGCTAAACCAATAATTTCATCCAATGATTTAGATTGAATTACCAATTCTTTTGTCAAAACATCAACTCGTTTGGTAGTGTTTATTACCAAATCAGAATTATTGTAACCTTGTAGTTCTTTGTATCGATTTACACCTCCAAAACCTTCTTTTCGTTGTTCCATTGGAATAGGTTCACTGTTAAAATAAACACGATAAATATTATTATCTCTGTCTTCAATAGCTCCTAAAACTTCTTCTATTTGGTCTATTTTTTTGTTTAATAGCTTGTAATTAATGCTTAAATTTTGAATTTCACGTGCTTGAAATCGGTCTTTCGGAGTTTCTAAATAGCTTGTATTTAAAAGAATGATAAAACCTAAAAAGCCAAATAAAGCAGCTGATAAAAGAAACAATAAGGCAAATCCAATTTTTCGTCCTCTTTTTGGACTTATTTTTTTATATGATAAATTTTCTGGGTCGTAATAATATTTTACCTTCGACATTGTATAAAATATAGTATTTTTGTGCCTAATTAAAATGTTAGACAGTAGTTATACGAACAAATTTAAGAAATGTTTCATTCTAATCTATTTTTTAAAGTAAAACTTTTCTCAAATTTGCAAATGAATTCAATATCTGACAACAGAAAGAGATAAAAATCCAATTACCAAAAATGAAATCACAAGACATTAGAAAGCAATTTTTACAATTTTTTGAATCAAAAGGACATTTAATAGTTCCATCTGCACCAATTGTACTTAAAGATGATCCAACTTTAATGTTCAATAATTCTGGAATGGCTCAGTTCAAAGAGTACTTTTTAGGAAATGCCAAACCAAAAAGTAACAGAATTGCCGATACACAAAAATGCCTTCGTGTTTCAGGGAAGCATAATGATTTAGAAGATGTAGGTTTTGATACTTATCATCACACAATGTTCGAAATGTTAGGGAATTGGTCTTTTGGAGATTACTTCAAAAAAGAAGCAATTTCATGGTCTTGGGAATTTTTAACAGAGGTTTTAAAATTAGATAAAGACCGAATTTATGTTTCTGTTTTTGAAGGTAATCCTGCAGAAAATGTGCCTTTTGATCAAGAAGCATTTGACTTGTGGAAACAATTTGTCAACGAAGACCGAATCATCAAAGGAAATAAGAAAGATAATTTCTGGGAAATGGGTGATCAAGGACCTTGTGGACCATGTTCGGAAATTCATATCGATTTGCGTTCAGATGAAGAAAGAGGAAAAATTTCTGGATTTAGTTTAGTCAACGCAGATCATCCTCAAGTGGTTGAAATTTGGAACAACGTATTCATGGAATTCAACCGAAAAGCAGATGGTTCTCTTGAAAAATTACCAGCTCAACATGTTGATACAGGAATGGGATTTGAAAGACTTTGTATGGCAATGCAAAACGTGACTTCAAATTACGACACAGATGTTTTTACACCATTAATTGAAAAAGTAGAACAAATTACTGGATTAAAATATACTTCAAACGAAGTTAAGAATATTTCAGAAGAACAAAATAAAACAAACATTGCTATTCGTGTAATTGTGGATCACGTTCGTGCTGTGGCTTTTGCTATTGCAGATGGACAATTGCCTTCAAACACTGGTGCTGGTTATGTAATTCGTAGAATTTTGCGTCGTGCAATTCGTTACGGATTTACGTTTTTAAATACAAAAGAACCTTTTATTTATCAATTAGTTGAGGTTTTAGCCAATCAAATGGGTGAATTTTTTCCTGAAATTAAAACCCAACAGCAATTAGTTACTAATGTAATTCGTGAAGAAGAAGCTTCATTTTTAAGAACTTTAGATCAAGGTTTACAATTATTAGATAATGTAATAGCTAATACAAAAGGGAAACAAGTTGATGGTGCAAAAGCATTTGAATTATACGATACTTTCGGATTTCCAATTGATTTAACGGCTTTAATTTTAAGAGAAAGAGGTTTTGAATTAGACGAAGCTGGTTTTGAAAAAGCAATGCAAGAACAAAAAAATCGTTCGCGTGCAGCTTCAGAAGTTTCTACAGATGATTGGAAAATTTTGGTTGAAGGAAATACAGAATCTTTCGTAGGCTATGACCAAACTGAAAATGAAGTTAAAATAACACGAATCAGAAAGATTGATTCTAAAAAAGATGGTGTTTTATATCAAATCGTTTTAGATGCAACTCCTTTTTATCCAGAAGGTGGAGGACAAGTGGGTGATAAAGGAACTTTGGTTTCAGCAAATGAAACTATTGAAATTATTGACACTAAGAAAGAGAATAATTTAATATTACATATCACAAAAAGATTACCTGAAAATATTGAAGCTAATTTTATAGCAAAAGTAAATACAGATTTAAGAACAGCCTCTTCTAAAAATCACTCAGCTACACATTTAATGCATTTGGCTTTGAGAACAATTTTAGGAACTCATGTGGAGCAAAAAGGTTCATTGGTTAACCCCAATTATTTGCGTTTTGACTTTTCTCATTTTTCAAAAGTAACTGATGAAGAAATTAAGCAAGTGGAAGATTTTGTAAACCAAAGAATTCAAGAACAATTGCCATTAATCGAAAGAAGAAGTATTCCAATCCAGCAAGCTTTGGAGGAAGGAGCAATGGCTTTATTTGGAGAAAAATATGGAGATACTGTTCGTGCGATAAAATTTGGAGATTCCATGGAGCTTTGTGGAGGAATTCATGTTTCTAACACTGCAAACATTTGGTCTTTCAAAATTATTTCTGAAGGTGCTGTTGCTGCTGGAATTAGAAGAATTGAAGCGATAACAGGTGATGCTGTGAAAGATTATTTTGCAAATCAAGAAAATACGTTGGCTGAAATAAAAGAAACGTTGAAAAATCCTCAGGATACAATCAAAGCAGTAGTTTCGTTACAAGATGAAAATGCTAAATTGAAGAAACAAGTGGAGCTATTACTAAAAGAAAAAGCAAAAGGTTTAAAAGGAGATTTAGCAGCTCAAATTAAAGAAGTAAATGGAGTTAAATTCTTAGCAACTCAAGTGGATTTAGATGCTAATGGAGCAAAAGATTTGGCTTACGAACTTGGGAATAATGAAACCAATTTATTCTTAGTTTTAGCAACTGTAACGGATGATAAACCAATGTTAACTTGTTACATTTCTAAAGAATTAGTAGAAGCAAAAGGATTAAATGCAGGACAAGTGGTTCGTGAATTAGGAAAATATATCCAAGGTGGTGGTGGTGGACAACCATTCTTTGCAACTGCTGGTGGAAAAAATGTTACTGGAATTAAAGAAGCTTTGGAGAAGGCAAAACAATTTATTTAATCACTAAATGATTTTTACAGTTAAAAACTTTCACATTGTAAAAAAATATTTACATTTGAAAAAATTATAAAAAAACGAAACTTAAAATGAAAAAAATTATTTTTTTTGTAAGTGCTTTTGCATTATTACTTACAGCATGTTCTTCTGACGATTCTGATCCAGCACAAGCTACTCCAACTGGACCTTTGTTAAAAAAGATGATATTGACTTCCTCGGATGAAGATTCAGATTCTTATTGGAATAGTACTATTAATTTTACTTACAATGGAAATAAATTAGTTCAATATATTGATGAAGATAATTATAAAGCAGTATTCACTTACAATGGTGATTTAATTACTAAAATTGAATATTTTGATGATACAATTTTAGATGCTCAAGATTTATTTACTTATAATTCTAATGGTAAGTTAATTGAATATCGTGATATAAACTTTTTTGATGATTATGAAATTAGATTTACATATTCATATAATACAAATGGGACAGTATCAGCTCAACAATATCAAGGAACAATTGGAAATACTTCACCTGTTTTTTCTCCAGATATTTATACTTTTACAAATGGTGAATTAACTAGTACAAATAGTGGTTCAATAACCTATGATTCAAAAAATAATCCATTTAAAAATGTTACAGGTTATCAAGAAATTATGACTTTTGAATTTACTGATGATTACGCTATTGCTTTTGGTCGAAATCAAAATATAGTTTCTGCTCCAGCTGGGACATCTACAACAGATGGAACATTTTCAACATATACATATAATTCAGAAAATTATCCTATTACTTCAAATACAACGGCTATTTATTCAACTGGATTTAATGGAACTGTTAACGTCCAATATTTCTATTAATATTTCATAACCATAAATTAAAACCTTTCAGTTTTTGAATTGAAAGGTTTTTTTATTTTCGTATTTTTGAATCTTATATTATATGTTTTCATGCAATTCACCACAAAAATACCAATCCAAAAACACAAAAAACCAATAACTTATGAAAGTAAGATAATGGCTTTAGGTTCGTGCTTTGCAGAAAATATGAGTGAAAAGTTTGACTATTTTAAATTCCAAAATACTGTAAATCCTTTTGGAATTATTTTCAATCCAGTTTCCATTGAAAAGTTAGTAAACCGAATTGCAAATAAAATAGAATTCACAGAGAAAGATATTTTCTTCCACAACGATTTATGGCATTGCTATGAAGTGCATTCCGAATTATCAAACCCAAATAAAGAACAGTTTTTAGCAACTTTAAACGATTTAATTCATACAACTTATAACCAATTAAACAGTTCAACTCACATAATAATTACTTATGGAACTTCATGGGTTTATAGAAATATCGAATCAAATGAAATTGTAGCTAATTGTCATAAAGTTCCACAAAAACAATTCACAAAAGAAATTCTTTCCATTGAGACTATTGAAAAATCAATTCAAAATACAATTCAATTAATTCAAAAAATTAATCCTAATTGTAATTTCATTTTCACCGTTTCACCAGTTCGACACATAAAAGACGGTTTTATTGAAAATCAAAGAAGTAAAGCGCATTTAATCACTTCATTGCATAAAGTTGTCACAATGAGCTTGTCGAAGTGCAACTATTTTCCTAGCTACGAAATCATGATGGACGAACTTCGTGATTATCGTTTTTATGGAGAAGATATGTTGCATCCTAATCAAACAGCCATAGACTACATTTGGATAAAATTCTTTGAAAATTATATTGATGAAAAAGAATTTAAAACAATGAATCAAGTTTGTGAAATTCAAAAAGCATTGAAGCATAAACCTTTTAATCCCAATTCTGAAAGTCATAAAAAGTTTTTGGATAACCTTAATAAAAAAATACAATTGCTTCAAAATCAGTTTCCTTTTATGCAGTTTTAACAAAATAGGGCAATTGACGTATTTTCTTTAGTCTTAATTTATTGGACTTTTGATTTCTATTAATCTTTAATTTTATCTTATGAAATCAGGAGCCCATTATTTTCTAATTTGGTTTTTAGTTATCGGATTGTTTTCTTCTAATGCTCAAACGGTTGGTGAAGTGAAAATCAAAACTTTTGGTGGTACAAAACAGCTGAAAAACAAGCCCAAAAAAGTTTTTGTAAATGATTTTGTTATTCATTTTCAATTTTATAACCAAAAAGAAAAATCTTCTAAAGGTGGTTTTATTGGAAATACTTTAAAAGGAGATGCAAAATCTAAACTTTTCTTAGGATTAGATAACTTAACAGAACAGAATTTTAAAGAAATTACAGATTCCATTTTTTCGCAGTTTAAATCAGAATTTATTGCCGATGGTTATGAATTTATTGATGGAAAACAATATGAAAATACAGATGCGTTTAAAGGTAGAGAACGTCAAGAAAATGTAGCGGTTGAGTATGATATTTTTCCAGGTGTTGCTTCGGTTCGCCCATCTAATTATCCTTTTTATTCTTCTAACGAAAATTTTATAAAGATGAATTATGGTTCTAAATTATCAAAAGATTTAGATGATGCTGTGGTGGCTAATGTAGAGTTATTTGTTTTCTTTATTGAGGATAAAAATTCATGGGCACAACGAAATAAAAGTGCAAATATTAAGGTAGAAACCCAATTGAGAATTGTTGCTTATGATCATATAAAAGCAATTAATGAAAAAAAAGTAAGCAAATTACAAGCACTAACGATTGGCAAGAAGAAGCAAGTAGATATTTTTGCGCAAAGTCAAATTGACATTACTTGTGGTAGAAATCCTATTGGTGGTTCTCCAGATGTGAGTTACATTGGAAACATCAAAAATGATATTGTTATTGAAGGTGCATTGGAAACACAAACCATTAAAAGTGAAGCTAAAAATGACGAAGATTACATTGGTACAGAAACAGCTTTTGGAAAAGTGTATAGAGCTCAAAATATTACAGTTGAAAACAGTTATATTCTTCCAGTAGATGTTGAAAAATACACAGATGGTGTCATTAAAGGAGGTAATGCATTCTTAAAAGCTCACATCAATGAAATTTTAAATAAATAACACTATTATTTAGTTTTGAATACAACTAATGTCATGAAAAAATACATTTGTTTAATAATTTACTTTTTTTCTCTTGTTTCTTTTGCTCAAAAACCTGAAGTCAATTACAAAGATTTAGTATTTACCCAAAAAATCAAAAAGGTAGAATCGTATACTTATTCGTTGGAAGATAAATTTGTAACAGACAAGTCAAGTGATGTTTACGAATTTGATGAAAAGGGGAATATCATTAATCACGCTTATTTTGTTTATGGAAAATATGCAAGCGAAACTTTTGAAAATTCAACGTATGAAAATGAATTGTTGGTAAAAAGAGAAATTTTAGTAAAAAACCGACCTAATTTCAATGCCATTATCACTTATAAATACGATAAAAACAAAAATTTAATTCAAAAAAAATACAAGTCTTCCCAATACGAAAATGATTTTATTTTTAGCTATGATTCCAATAATAAGTTAGCTGAAATTAAAGGAATTTATGCTAAAAATCATTCAGTAGAAAAATTTTATTATAAAGATGGCAAATTGTTTAAATCCATTAATCAATATTTTGATAAAGATGCTGTTTTGTCCGAAACCATCTCACTTTACATTGATGAAAAAAAAGTAATGGAATGCAATTCAAAAAATGAATATCTTATAGCATATTTGAATGAAGAAACTGAAAATTGGGTACTTAAAATGAATTATCCTAACCCAATTGAAAATATCAACGGAATAGAATCGGAAATAAAATATGATGGGTTGACAATAAAACAATTAAAAGAAAATCTTCTAAACGAAAGAAACCAATCTTTTCGATTAGTAGAAGCTAAAGAAATGTTGCAACTCAATGATAAAAACGATTGGATTATAAAAGCAGGAACCTATTACCGTTATAAACAGCAGGAAAACTATTATACTTTTAGAAAAATTACGTATGCTGATGGAACAACTAGTGGCTCTGTAGATTTTGATATTTTTAAAGTAAACGAATTGAAAGCTAAATTAAATGAATAAACTTTTTTACCTAAGTCTTTTTCTATCTCATTTTATTTTTGCTCAAAACGATTGTCTTCAAGGCAATTGCGAAGATGGTTATGGAACTAAAATGTATACCAACGGACAATATGAGGGCTTTTTTAAAGATGGAAAACGCACGAATTCAGGTTCTTTTCAGTTTAATGATTATTCCATGTATATAGGAACTTGGTCTAATGATAAAATGGAAGGTTTTGGTTTTATAAAAATAAATGATTCAATATCCACTATAATCGGAATTTTTAAAGATGGAAAACTCAACGGAAAAGGAGTGAAGTTCTTTAAAGATAATACTATTGAAGCCGCTTGGTTTGAAAATGACTCTGTCAAATCCTATTATGATTTCCAAAAAAATCCTGTAGAAAGAGGTTGTGTAAATGGAAATTGCCAAAACTCCTATGGTCGATATAAATTTGAAAACGGAGACGAATTCAATGGTTTTTTTAAGGAAAATTTCATGCAATTTGGTTCCTATGTTTTTGCCAATAAAATTACTTATATAGGAGAATTTGATTCGGAAGGAAAAATGAACGGTGTTGGTATTTATGTCTATTCAAATGGGAATTATTATTTTGGAAATTGGAAAAACTCAACCTACGAAGGTTACGGAATGTTTCACAATATTGTTGAAGACAAAAAATTAGTTGGCTATTGGAAAAATGGAGAATTACAAATGGAAAACAATGATTAAAAAGATAAATTATTTTTTCATACTAGCTTTACTGATACTTTTTTCATCCAATGTATCGCAACCCGGAATTTATAATGCTGGTGGAACATCATTCAGCATGCTTTTTTCTGAAGATTCTTTGTCTTATAAAAAAGTGCAAATGCAAAACGAAGCTATTTCTATACAGCTTTACAAAGGTTTTGCAGTGGTGAAAGGTACTTATGAAATGGTAAATACTTCAGTTGATTCACTGAAGTTTATAATGGGTTATCCTGTAAACGGAATTTATCAAGGTGGTGAGGTAAATTTGAATCAAGTACAATTAGATTCGTTGTACAAATTTAAAATTAAAACAAACGGAAAAGAACAAAGCATAAACCAACAAAAAATAGGTGATTCTAATCAAACGCAGACGTTTCAAAATGAGAATTGGCTTACTTGGGAAATAACCTTTCACCCAAAAGAAAATAAACAAGTGGAAGTTTATTTTTTAGTCAATACCAATGAAGCTGGTATAACCAAAGGTTACACAAACGAACGCAAAAATGCTTTTATATATTTGTTAGAATCAGGAAGTGTTTGGAAACAACCTATTGAACAAGGAAATTTCATTGTCGAATTAAAAGACAACTTAAAACTTGAAGATATATCAGGAATTTCCTCTCATTTCAATTTTCAAACAACTACTTCTGAAACTTTTTTAGTAGGAACAAAATCTAATTTTTCTCCAACACCAAAAGACAATTTAATCATCACTTATTTCAAACACCAACCAGATTTTCAATGGGAATCAAAACTCCTTCAATCCGAAAAACTTTTTGATGAAATAGATGCTTTTTCAAAAGAAAATGTTTCTCAAAAATTGAAACCGTATGAAGCTAAAAATCCTTATGAAGTGCAACCTGATTTTTGGTCTTTTTTGCCAGGATTACTCGTTTTTGCAGCTATAGCTAGTCCTTTTGTTTTAGGAATTGCACTAGTGGTTTTCCTTTATAAAATCATCAAAAAGAGAAACACAGCTAAATAATAATGAAAGTATTTAACGCTAAAAATAGCAACAATATAGATACACTAGCGATTACTTTTTTTACGTTGTTAGCTATCTATAATAATCAGGTTACTGTATTCTATATTTTGTATCTTTTTTGGTGGAATGAAGTAGTGTATTCCGCTGTTGTACTTTATTTTAAAAAGAAAAAAGGATTCACCATAAACTTGGGGCCAAAACTTTTTTTAATGGGAATTTATTTCGTTTTTCTTGTAGTGTTTTTTGGTTTTATTGCCCATTACAAGAATTACGATTTGGTAGCTGTAAATTTTGAAATTTTATTTTTTCAGAACTTATTTTTCAATTTAAATGTGTTGTTTTTTTTAGTAGAAATGGTTTGGTTTTTCAAACAAAATCCCAACGAAATAGAACAAGCTACTATTCATCCTTTTAGTGCAAGAGCCATTATTCTTCACATTTCAATTATTTTAGGAGCTTTTATGATGTTATTAGTAGTACCCAATTTCTCCAATTTTTTCACGTCCGAAAACAACTGGAGTGCTTTAGTAATTATTATGCCTTTTATGCTACTTCGCTATTTTTTTCAGAGAAGCGGTTTGTTATAAAATACGACAATTGCCTTATTTCATAGCTTTATCATGAATTATTACTTTGTAACAAAATAATAATCATGAAAATAATCCGAATTTTAATTTTACTTATTGGTTTTGGTTCTATTGCACAAAACGGCTTTTTTACAAACATTAGCGGTGCAAGAAATTTAAAAATTCATCTGAGTAAATCGCAAACCCATGCTCTGGTTTGGCATGCAGATGGTGGAGGTTATGGATTAGTATATGATTTACAAACAGGTGAACAAGTAAAAGAATTGATTCTTAAAGGCTTTACTTCTGATAGTAGATTTAAACCACACATTTTTGATTATAGAAATGATAATGTGATTTTAGCAGGTTGGGATGAAAATTATCTTAAGCCGGAACATTATTTTATTTGGGATGAAGCATCAAATACATTTTATACTGGAAAAGATTTACCATCACAACATGGAATTATTCATGATATCATTGGCGATGAAATCGTTTTTGCTTTTACTATTTATAAAAAAGATAGTAAAGGTAGATTGAATCTTAAAAAACCATTACACAGTTTTGTGCAATTTTATAATTGGAAAACCAAAAAATGGAGAGAGTTTAAACAGACTTTAGAATTCAAAGAAAATCTATCTTCTAAAAATTTATTATTGTTTGAAGATGGTAATAAAATGAAATATTTCGATTTAAAAACTACTACATTTTTAGCACAAACCACCCCAGTTTTTGATAATATAGTTACAAATTATCAAGATGGAAATGTGTATGCTTCTAAATACAAACCCAATTACGGAATAGATAAAGTTGCTCTTTTTGATTTAAATGCTTTAACAATAGGCTCGTTTAACAAAGCACCAACGAATAACAATATGGAATATTATTGGGGTGAAATGACTAATTATCAGGTGAAGCTTGAGCAAAATAATAAAGAAATCAATTTAGTAATTACTAACAAGCAAAGTAAAGATACCAAAAAAGTACAAATTACTACTTCATACAAAGCAGAAATTGAAAGAATAAATGAAAAAATTAATGCTTTAAAAGAAATGCGATTAAACAAAACCAAAGACGATTTAAACAAAAAATATGCAAAGCAAATCGAAGAAATGAAAGATTTTGAAATTAATTTTTCAAGATTACCAAATACTTTCACCTTTGATTACAGCAAAGCACAAGGTAGAGATATTACCAATTTAAAAATGTCAAAACGATTGTTTTTATCTCCAAATACTACTGTTTATGCTTTAGGTAAACTTTTTGAATGTGATGAATCTATTGTTTTTTTAGTCATGTTGCGTGGACCGCAAGCTGAAGGAACAGAATCGGTTTATGCGGTATTGAAAACCGATCATTATGGAAATCGTTTGCAATATCAAATTATTGCTAGAACTATAAAAAATCAAATGGGTTATATACAAATGGATCAATTTTCAATTGCTACCTATTTAAATAGTAATACTACCGTTTCTGTAACAGAAAATTATATGGGAGAAGAAAAGAAAAGAGAGTTTAAATTTTATTGTTTAAACTAATTTTTTAAAAATATAACACTTCAAATGAAAACTACTTTACAATTTTTTTTAGGAATAACTTTATTAGTCTTTGTTGCGTCATGTTCAAAAGATGATGATTCAAACAAAACTTCAAACGGAAGCAACACAACAAGCAGTAAAAGAATTTTGTTTGACGGAAATGTTGAAACTTCTTTAGGAATTAGTTCAAAAAATATAGAAACAAACAACGGAATTTATTGTGTTAAAAATGATTTAAATACAAAAAATATTGAAGTTTCATTAATTGATTTAGAGGGTAAAAAACTAAAACAGATCACTCTTTTAGGTCAAACAGATTTACACGACATTAACAAAGATGAGCAAGGTAATTTAGTAATTTGTGGAACAATATACAGTTCTTCAAATGTAGTTACAGGTAGAGTTTTTTCAGTCAAAATGAACCATAATTTAGAAATTTTATGGCAAAAAAAATATGACAATTATTCGTTACCTTATTATGATAACTACTATTATAATGCAATTAGTAATATCTCAAATTCTAGATTAGTAATTTGTAATTTAGGAAATCTCTTAATTATTGATGCTACCAATGGTAATTTGATAAAAACACTGCAATTCAATAGTTTACATTGGTTAAGAACATTGGCTTTGACTGATGGTTTTATGTCTTTTGGTAGAGTTGGAGTAGATTTTTATATTTCAAAATTCGACTGGAATGGAAATCTTATTTTCATGAAATATGCTCAAGATACCAGGCCAGATGCCTTATTAACTTGTTCAAATCCTATAAAAACAATATCTGACAAAATAATAATTCCATATAACACTTACCAATACAATACAGAAGGAAGAGGTGGGAATTTAGTATTAGATATGCAAGGTAATCTACTTAATCATTGGAATAACCAATTTACAATTGATACACCTAGCCAAATATGGACTAATAGAGGAGGTTTACCTATTGAACAAATTGCTCAAAATGTTTTTTTAGTTAGAACAGGAACCATGTCTTATTATGTAAAAGAAAATGGAGATGTATTAGGAAATCATTTTTATCAAGGTTATGTTTTTAAAATATCAGAGGAAAACTACATAATTTTTAATGGCTCTCAGTCTGCTTATTATAATTCTTATGAAGGACCAATGGTTTTTAATAAAAATAAAGATTGTTTTAGTTTAAATGTTTCAAGAATGCGAAATGTAAGTAAAAATGTAAATCTATTGCCTTACAATTTTGTTTCAGTTTCCAATACAACTCCAAATGCTACCAATGTAAATTATGAATCTATAAATATTTCATCAAATTCAGTTTCTATTAAAAACATTTCATTTGAAGATTCTGATTTTTGTAATAGAAGAACCATCGAATAATTGAAAGAATACGGCAACTGTCGTATTTTTTTTATGGTTAAGTAGTTGCAAATTTGAATAATAAATACAATGTCTCATGAAATCAAAAATTTATTTATTGCTGTTAATTTGTTTTCAAATTTCTTCTGCACAATTTGGAACCAATCTTACACTTAAAGATCATGAAGTAAATTCAAAAAATGTTATTTCTGTTGAACAAACTTATGTGTATTACAATAAAGATTTTGGAAAACCAGTAACCACAAATTACACCTTTAATAAAGACGGTTATCAGCTTTCAAATTCATATTTGAAAAATGCAATTTATAGTAAATCGAATCAAAATGTAAAAATGATTTATGAAAAAAATCAAAACGATTATCATATCATTAAAACTCCTTTTAAATCTTATTTGGCTTTAACCAATGAAGTTGTGAAAAATTCTAATGGAACTATCAAATCAATCTATTTTAAGGCTGAAAAAGAAGAATATAATACTTTATTAAATTTTAATTATTTGTCTGGTAAAACCATCATCACACCAGATAAAAGTTATTTAAAAACGGAAGTTTATAACGAAGATAACTTGTTGATTCAAGATTATAACGACACTTTCGGAATCTACTATTACGCTTATGATCCAAAAACAAAGTTAGTTTCTCTTCGCATTTATGACATGAGAAAAGGCAAACCCAACGACAATACTCTAGACATGTATACTTTGTATTTGTATGAGTTTGACGAAAATCAAAACTGGATTGTAAAATATGAATACCAATATTTTCCCAATTATAATAATCAACTCAATCAGTTAAAAAGAATAGACGTAAGATATTTAACATTTGAAAACGGTAAAACTTCAGGATATAAAACGGTTACAGAAGCTATGCAACAAAAAGCATTAGAAAACTTAAAAACCCTCAACACTGTAGCTTTTAACAAAGAAAACGTACCTGTTTATTATGAATATGTTCCTAAGTCTGCTAGTCAAGTTGCAATGATCAATTCAAATTGCACAGGTGATTGTCAAAATGGTTGGGGAAAATATAAATACTCTCAAGGAAGCTATGAAGGTTACTGGGAAAATGGTAAAAAAAGTGGCTTCGGAATGTATTTATGGAATATAGGAGATGCTTATATGGGTGAATGGAAAAATGATAAAATGCACGGTTTTGGTTCTTACACTTATGCTAATGATAACGGTTATGATGGAAGTTTTGTAAACGGTTTCATTCACGGAAAAGGAAGATTTTACGTTAAATCTACTAATGTTACAAAAGCAAATGAATATGAAAATGGAAAATTTGTAAAGGAACTTGATTATAAAAATAATAATCTCACAAGAGGATGCGTGAATGGAGATTGTGATAACGGATATGGAGCTTATGTTTATGCAAATGGCGATAAATTTATCGGTGAGTTTTCCAACTTAAAAATGATAAAAGGCACTTACTATTACAATAATGGTGATATTTATTTAGGAAATATTCATCCAGAAACGCAAAGAAATGACGGCTATGGGTATATGTACTACAAAGAATCTGGTGATAACTATTATGGCTTTTGGAAAGATGGAAAATTTCATGGTAAAGCTTATGCTATTGTAAAAAGTATTCCGTTTGCAGCAGAATTTTCTAATGGGGAAGTCACTAAAATTCACAAAAAAGGAGCAACAAATTAATATTAAATACTTAAAATATAGAAACATGAAAAAAATAACGCAAATACTATTGTTAGTAATATGCTCAACAGGATTTTCTCAGGAAAATTTTAAAAATCAAATAACCAAAAAGGATTTAAAAAAGAGCACTGTAACATTTGAAAGTTTTACCAATGAAAATGGTGATGTCTCTTTTGGATTTAGATTGGATAGTTTAATCGTTGGACCTAATCTTGTAATCAGTTCAAATGGTACAAAAACTTATCAGAATTACAATAAAGACCATGAAATTGATGGAACAGTCATCAACATGTATAAAGAAAAGGATGAAATAGAATTGTTTACTTATAGAAAAGGTTTAAAAAACGGTCCTGCTTTTACGATGACAGGTGGTAAACCAACTAAAAAGGAACAATACAAAAATGATAAAATTGATTTAGGTGGCTTTAAAGTAGATCCACCTGGAAAATACCAATTAATAAAAGGTGATGGATTTAGTGGTTTTACTATGGAAAAATATGAAAATAATAGTTACGCTATTGGTTATTTTAAACATGGATATAAATGGATGCCTATCATACATGTTTGGGAAAGTGGTGAGTCTTATTATGGTCAATGCATGAGTGTTAGACAAGGTTTCGGAATTTACGCTTACAAAAATGGAGATATATATGTAGGCATGTGGGATGATAATTATAGAGAAGGACTTGGATTTGTAATCGATAAAAACGGAAACATTACTGAGAAAGGATTCTACGAAGGTGGTGTTTTAAAAACTGCAATGTAAACTGTTACCAATGAAAAATTTTTTAGTGCTTTTTCTGATATTTTTAGGAGGAACAATGGTTTCGCAACCTCTAAGTTTTAATGCTTATTATGATGTTTATATTCAGGGATATACATCTAATGATCTATCAAAAATGAAAGAAGGAAGTGAAAACTTAATGATCAATTATTCGGATGAATTTGCAGGGTATTATCTTCATTCGTATTATCAAATTCTGAAAGGTGATTTAAATGCTGCCCAATTAGCTTCTACACAAGCTTTAAATATTCAGCCTTTAATGCCATTTCCTTATTTAACACAATCCTACATTCAGTTCTTGAATGGAAATTCAGAAGAGGCACTTCAAAATTTAGAATGGGCTTTGCAACTATCAACGTCTCAAAATGCTCAAGAAACCATCGATGATATGGTTAAGATTGAATCTTTTACAAAAAAAGATTTGTCTCCATTAAAAAATAAATGGCTAGCTTTTTATCAAAACAATACTGTAAACATCAGCAAAGCCATCGAACTAGACAATTGTGTAAATGGAATTCTTACGCAAGGGAAAAAATGTGCCAATTTAGATGCTCTATTTGCGTATTATTCCAGTCAAAGAAATGCTAATCCTTTGTTCCAAAAGATGTTGCCTTTACTCAAAGCAGTAACGTTTTATTATGGTGGCAATACAACCGAAAGCATCAATCAATTTGAATATTTTTTAGAAATTAGTAAAAATAATTCGTCATTGGTTAGCCAAAGTGGTTATGCTTTGTATTTTTTATCAGTTATCAAAAATAATTCCTTCAATAAGCCAGGAGCATTAGTTACGATTAATGATGGATTAAGTGAAAAACTCAAGTTACCTTATCCGACATTAGCTCTAGCGAATATGCAATTGCACAAAATTCAAGTGTTGGCTAAAATGGAAAACAAGCAACAGGAAAAATTACAAACTGCTTACCAATTAGAACAAACTGCAGCCAAAATAAACAATGATTATTTTAAGGCAAAAGCTTATAATTCTATTGGAGCATATCATATTTTTGAGGGTCCACAAGCTGAAAGAGCAAAAGCTGGAACCTATTTAACCAAAGCTTATAATTTGGCTAAAGCAATCAATGATAAAAGTTTAATCAATGAGGTTAGCGGAAATTTAGTAATTATCAAAGCAAAACAAGGCTTACATGATGAAGCTAAAAAATTAACTGAAGAAGCAGTTGCCTACAGTTTGAAAGAAAACGATTTTGCAGGAGCACAAAACTTATACAATAATTTAGGATTTCTCTATTACAACCAAAAAGACTATAAAAATGCCATTTCACAATTTGAAAAAAGTATTGCTTTAGCGGATAAGGTAAAAGAAAATCTAACAGCCAAACAAAAATTAGAATATACCAATACTATTGAAGGTGTGTATGCAGGTATGATCATGAGTTGTCAATACACCAAAGATGTTGCAAAATTATTTGCGACTCAAGAACAAAGTAGAAGCGCTTATTTAAAAGAACAATTGAATAAAAATATACCTTTAGCTTCTATAAGCGATGCACAACAATTGTTGCAAAATGATGAGGTTTTGATCAATTATTCTATTGGTCAACCAGGAGAAATTATCATGAGTGTGATTACAAAAGATAAAGCCGAAATCAGATACAATTATCCTATTGATGAATTGCTTCGTTTGAAAAAAGCATATACTAATAAAGCTAAAAAAATTCCATCCAACATCAATCCGTATTTGAGTGATTTACAAGTTGATTACAAAGATGGCGAACTAGTGCGATATGCTACCAAACAAGCCGCTTATAAAAAAGAAGATTTTGTAATGCTAATTGAATGGACCAGACAACTATTAAAAGAAGCTAATCCGCAACTTCAAAATGTGCAAAATGATTTTCTGCATTTTTGGTATAATTTAACCTTACAACCCATCCAAGATGTTTTAGTTAACCATCCAAAAGTGATTATTAGTGCGGCTGATGAACTTCATTATTTACCTTTCGAAGCTTTTTTATCACCTAAAAATCAATATTTTGTAAGCACACATGATGTAAAATACATTCCAAATACAACCATTTGGAAAATCATTGCCAATAGAAAATATGCTGAAAATAGAAAATCAGTTATTGCTTTTGGTGGAGCATTATACCAACCTTCAGGAAATGTAAAACCAACGGCTCGTGGTATGGAAGACTTTTATAAAATTTCGGATGCAGTAAGCCAAAAAATAAATAAAGGCATTTATAATTTCAAACCTGAACTAGAAGCCATAGGTTTTGGAGGGGCTAATTATTTAGAAGGAACATTAAAAGAAGTACAGTTTGTAGGCAAGCTTTCAAACGATATAAAAGTTTTTACAGGATTGAACATGAGCGAAAGTAATTTCAAAAAACTCAATGCGACAGGTGAACTTAAACAATACAAAAACCTATTAATTTCTACTCATGGTTTCACGGGAACCATCATTCCAGAATTCAGTGGTGTTATGTTTTCGCAGCCTAATGGTGGTGATGGTAAAGAGGATACTTTTTTACTAGCTCCAGAAATTGCAAAATTAAATTTAAATGCAGATTTGGTAGTACTTAGTGCTTGTGATACAGGTGTTGGAAAATTGTATGGTGGTGAAGGAATTAACGGATTAAATTTTTCTTTTTTGGTAGCAGGCTCTAATGCAACCTTACTTTCTCTTTGGCCGGTAAATGATGCTGGAACAGCCTTAACCATGCAAAATTTATTCAAAAAAGTAGTTCAAGAAAACGCAAAAGCTTCTACAACTTTAAACCAAATTAAAAGAGCATTTATTAATGGCGATTTTGGGGAAAGATATATGCATCCACAATTTTGGGCACCATTTCTTTATAATGGTATGTAAAGAATTGTATTTAGAAGTTTAATTGTATGAAATTTTCAAAGTTTCAATCTTTCAAAAAAATACTTATTTTAGATAAAAAATTATAATGAAAAAAAGCTACTTTTTATTCGTACTCCTTTTTAATGTGATTTTTTCACAAAACCATAAAATTGATAGCTTAAATCAGGTCATCAAAACCACTAAAAATGATTCTATAAAAGTAGATACTTACAATAAACTCTCATGGAAATACATTTTTAGCGATAAAGAAAAAGCTCTTGAAATTCTAAATGTAACTGAAAAATACGCACTAGAAACTAACCAAAAATACGGATACAATTCTTTTTTAAACAATAAAGGAATTTACTTTGATGTCAACGGATTTTCAGATTCTGCTAAAATTTATTTTGAAAAAGCAGTAGCATATAGTGTAAAAAACAAGTTTCCAATTCAAGAACAATATTCTTATAATAATTTAGGAATGTATGCTTGGAACAAAGGAAAATATCAAGATGCCTTAAACTATTTTTTTAAAGCATTAAAATTAGCTGAAGTTAATGTAAAAATCAATAAATCAATCTTTATTGATGCTACTTTAAACAATATTGGATTAATTTATCAAGAAATGGAATTGTTTGAAAAAGCTATTCTGTATCATGAAAAAGCATTAAAAATTCGTTCCAAAAGAGAATATAGTCAAGGAGAAGCTTCATCTTATAATAATTTAGGGATTTGTTATAAAGAATTAAACAAAATAAAAGAAGCAAAAAATGCTTTTGAAAATGGTATTAAAAAAGCTAATGAATCAAAGGATAAAACACAATATTATAATAATCTACAAGGATTAGCCCAAATTTATGCGATAGAAAATAACCCTCAAAAAGCTTTAGAACTTTTTTTAGAATCATATAATCGTCCTAGTGAAATTCCAATTAATGCAGCAACAAAAGTTAAAATAACAAGCGAAATTGCCGAATTATATCTGAAATTAAACCAAACGGATAAAGCGATAGCGTATGGAGAAATTTGCGTTTCTGAAATTGAGAAAGATAAGAATAGTGATGTTTATGAAGTAAATGTTTATAAAACCTTAGCAACAGCTTATTATAAAAAAGGTAATACTGAAAAAGGATCTTTTTACAATGAGCTATTTTATGAAAAAACAACTCTAAAATTTAAAGAATCTTCAGCAAAAGCCTTACAGGAATTAGAAACTAAATACGAATCGGAAAAAAAAGAATTAGAATTAGTACAAGCTAAAAATGAAAATTTAGTAAAAGAAAATAAAATAAAACGTAAAAATTATCTCATTTATGGAGCATTTGGATTGGCTTTTTTACTCGGATTAATTGGTTTTTTGGTTTACAAACAACAAAAATTAAAGAACAAACAATTAATAAAAGAAAATGAATTGCGACAAGCTTTGTCCAAAATTGAAACTCAAAATAAATTGCAAGTACAAAGATTGGAAATTTCAAGAGAATTGCATGATAACATTGGTTCCCAATTAACATTTATAATTTCGTCTATTGATAATTTAAAGTTTTTTGATTTGTCTAAAGAAGATTTCAATAAAAAATACGATACAATAAGTAATTTTACCAGAAAAACCATTACTGAACTTCGTGATTCCATTTGGGCTATGAATAAGGAAGAAATCACTTTTGAAGACTTAAAAGGAAGAACTGCTAATTTCATCGAAAATGCAAAAATATCGCTTCAAGGCATTCAGTTTGAATTTGTATATCCAAAAGAATATGAAAAAATAAAGTTAGACTCAAAAACTGGTATTACTCTTTATAGAATAATTCAAGAAGGTGTAAACAATGCCATAAAGCACGCAAAAGCAAACAAAATTGTTGTTACAATCGATGTAAATTCTGAACGTACAATTCTTAAAATTTATGACAATGGAAATGGATTTGACTATAAAACAACTGAAAAAGGAAATGGCATAAATTCTCTAGAAAAAAGAGCAAAAGAAATTAATGGAACTATTGAATTTGTCAATCAAAACGGAATGCAAGTGATTGTAAAAGTGCCAAAAACATAAGGCAATTGCCTTATTTAATAACTAGAAATTAAATTATATTTTTGCGAGTAATCAATAAATTTTGAATAATGATTAGTTTGCTATTTTTTTTCATATTGTCCATAAGTGTAGTGTTTTTGCATACAATAAAGCAAAAGAAAAGTATTGCTGTATTTAATAAAGCAGTTAGTTCATTGCATAATCAGTTAGATTTGGAGAAACAAAAGAGTCAACTTTTAAAAAAAAATCTTAATTTAAATTGCAATACAGAATTTAAATTAGATATACTCAAAAAACAAGTTCAACTTCTTGAAATAATTTCAAACCAAATGAACCAAATATGAAAATAGCCATCATAGACGATAATAGTTTTTTAATTGCTTCCATCAAGGAAAAACTATCTTTTTTTGAAGAAATTCAAATCAAGTTTACAGCTACTGATGGTCAAGATTTGTTGAATAAATTAGAAAACAATCATAACATTGATGTGCTTTTAATGGATATTGAAATGCCAATTTTAAATGGAATTGAAGCCACTCTATTGGTAAAGAAAAAATATCCTCATATTAAAATCATCATCTTAACCGTTTTTGATAATGACGAAAATATTTTCAATGCCATAAAAGCAGGTGCAGATGGATATTTGTTGAAAGATGTAAATCCTCACACACTTTTCAACGGAATTGTAGAAACCATGAATGGTGGTGCAGCGATGAATCCTTCAATTGCATTAAAAACTTTGAAATTGCTTCGAAATCCAGTTGATTTTACTTCTGAAATAGAAAAAGAGAAAATCGAACTTACACCAAGAGAAATAGATGTTTTAGAACAATTGGCACAAGGTTTAAGTTATACCATTATCGCAGAAAATCTTTTCTTATCACCTTCTACTGTTCGAAAACACATTGAAAATATTTATACTAAACTACAAGTGCATTCCAAATTAGAAGCCGTTCAAAAAGCAAAAAGAAATAATTTGATATAACGAGTTTTTCCTATCTTCGTATCAAATTAGAACAGATGGATTATAAAAACTCAAACAATCTTGGTTTTTTTGGAAAATTAACCGAAATCAGAAAATGGATTTTGGTATTGATTGTTGCCTTTCTTCTTTTTTCGATATTCAACTATTTTACAAAAAGTAAAGAATCTTCAACTATAGAATATGATACAAATCTTATCCAACAGCAAATCAAGAATGTTGGGAAATTAGTAGTGACTGAAGGTCATTTTGCTGAAGTTTTAACCTATAAAGACAAAAAGAAAACTTACATTCCTGGTTTAACATTCGATAAAAAAGCATTAGTGGTCATAAATGCTGATGTTACAGTTAGTTTTGATTTGAGTCAAGTTAAATATGATATTGATGCAGAAAATAAAATTTTAACGATTACAAATATCCCTAAAGAAGAAATCAAAATTAGTCCAGATATAAAGTATTACGATACAGAATCTTCTACTTTTAATGAATTTACTGGTGATGATTATAACAAAATTAATAAATCAGTTAAAGCAAACTTAGCCAAGAAAATAGATAAATCAACGCTAAAGTCAAATGCTAAAAACAGATTGCTTTCTGAATTATCCAAGATGTTAGTCTTAACCAATTCAATGGGTTGGACATTAAAATACCAAGGAAATGTAATTGAAAAAGAGAAAGACTTTGAATTAAAACTGTAAAATTAAAACTTTGTCATACTGAATTTATTTCAGCATCTAAATTCATAATCAGATTCTATAATTTACTTTGTAAACTTGACCAACCACCACCGTTGATACAGTCAATCCCGTTTTGTTTTAAAATTGAAGTTGCTTGACCACTTCGCATTCCAGAACGACAACAAGCAATTATAGGTTTGTTCCATTTTTTTATTTCAGCAATTTTGCCATTCAACACTTGTAAAGCTATATTTTTTGAACCTTCAATGTGACCTTCATTAAACTCTTCAATTGTTCTAACATCTAAAATTATTGCATCTTTAGCAACATATTCTTGAATTTCATTTGTTTTGTTTCCAAAACCTAATACATCTAAAAAACCCATACCTATTATTTTAATTAAAATTTATCTTATCTCTACCAATAATTCAGTTAATGAAAAAATATTTTGAATTCAAAATTACAATTTGCAGAATATACTTTTGTAACAAATGTTACTTCAATCAATTCATTTTACTATTTTTGAAAAGATGAAACCAATGGATAGAAAAACCGAAATAATAAATTGTGCTGCTAAACTTTTTAAAGAAAAAGGTTATAGTGCTGTGACGATGAGAGATATTGCTCAATCTTTGGATATAAAAGCTGCAAGTTTGTACAATCACATTAAATCAAAACAAGAAATTTTAGTACTAATTGTTTTAGAAATTGCCGAAGAATTTACCAATAGAATTAATGATATAGCTTTTTCAGATTTAAAAATAATCCAAAAAATTGAAAAAGTAATCGAACTTCACATTGATATTACTATCAGAAATCCTGATGCTTTAGCTTGTTTGAATAACGATTGGATGCACTTAACAAATGAAGAATTGACTTATTTCATCAAAATGAGAGAAGATTATGAAGAAACTTTTAGGCATTTAATTAATTCAGGAATTCAATCCAATGAAATAAAAGACTTAAATCCTGAAGTTATTATTTTTTCAATACTTTCCACTTTAAGAACACTCTATATTTGGTATGGAAAGAAAAACCGTTTAACCGAATCTTCTCTAAAAACGGATATGGCAGCAGTACTTTTAACTGGAATTGTAAACTAAATTTTTTGTTATTTTTTTATTATCTCGTACAACAAAAGTTAAAAAAATAAAACGTTTTCGTAACATTAAAAAAAATTCAGTAAATTTGCATAGTAAACTAACAACTGTTAGTTTTAATAATTACACTATTAAATGGCTAAATTTCATAACATACAAGTCCAAGATATTTACAAAGCAACAAGAGATTGTTCGGTTATTACTTTTCAAATTCCTGAAGAATTGGTTGCTGAATTTCAATACAAACAAGGACAACACTTAACAATAAAAGCTATGATTGACGGAGAAGATGTTCGTCGTTCGTATTCTTTATGCTCAAGTCCTGTTGAAAATAAATGGCAAGTTGCTGTAAAAAAAATAAATGGAGGATTATTTTCTTCATTTGTAAATGATACTTTAAAAAAAGGAGATTCTCTAGAGATAATGGCTCCAAGCGGAAAGTTTAATGTTGAAGTTGATTCAGGAAAAGCTAAAAATTATATAGCTTTTGCTGCTGGAAGTGGAATTACACCTATACTTTCTATCATAAAAACACATCTAGCAAAAGAGCCAAATAGCACTTTTAAACTGTTTTATTTGAATAGAAGTGTAAAATCAATTATCTTTAAAGAAGAAATAGAACAACTGAAAAACAGATACTTCGGTCGTTTTGAAATCTTTCATTTTCTTACGAAAGAACATCGTTTTTCAGAATTGTTTAACGGAAGATTTACTAAAGAAAAAATGCAAATTCTAACTGATAAAATAATTGATGTTAAAAATATAGATGATTGTTTTATTTGTGGACCAGAAGATATGATATTCCTTTTACGTGATGAATTAAATGCAGCAGGATTAGATAAAGAAAAAATTCATTACGAATTATTTACATCAGGAATTTCTGAAGAAGATAAGAAAAGAATACAAAAAATAGTAGAACACAAAGTCAACGGAACCGATGTAACCATTATCGATGGTGGAAAAGAATTTCATTTCATCATGGAAGATTCTTACGACAATATTTTAGATGGAGCATTAGCAGCTGGAGCCGATTTACCTTTTGCATGTAAAGGTGGAGTTTGCAGTACATGCAAATGCATGGTTGTAGAAGGTGAAGTTGAAATGAAAATTAATTACGCATTAGATGCTCACGAAGTAGCCAAAGGATTGGTATTGAGCTGTCAAGCTGTTCCAACAACCGATAAAGTTGTTGTTGATTTCGGAGTTTAAAAAAATATGAAAGTGAAAGTTTTAAAGCTAATCACTAATTACTAACGGCTAATCACTAAGAATTATGTCAGAAAAAGAAGTAAAAAACCTAGAAGAAATTTTCGATGCAAAAATTG
The DNA here is from genome assembly GCF_042652765.1 of Flavobacterium ponti. NCBI lineage: Bacteria > Pseudomonadati > Bacteroidota > Flavobacteriia > Flavobacteriales > Flavobacteriaceae > Flavobacterium > Flavobacterium ponti. Next base: position 80,691 of record NZ_JBHSGW010000002.1, on the reverse strand, counting down.
CACGCGACGAAAAAATCGAACCAAAAGATTGGATGCCGGAAAAATACCGTCAAACTCATATTCGTCAAATTTCCCAACACGCACATTCTGAAATCGTAGGAATGCTGCCCGAAGGAAATTGGATTACTCGTGCTCCATCTTTAAAACGAAAAGTAGCTTTATTAGCTAAAATTCAAGACGAAGCAGGTCATGGTTTATACTTGTATTCTGCTTGCGAAACTTTAGGTGTTTCTAGAGAAGAATTATATGAGCAATTACACTCAGGAAAAGCTAAATATTCCAGTATTTTCAATTATCCAACCTTAACTTGGGCTGATATGGGAGCAATTGGTTGGTTGGTTGATGGTGCAGCTATTATCAATCAAGTACCTTTATGTTCTACTTCATATGGACCTTACGCTAGAGCAATGGTTCGTGTATGTAAAGAAGAAAGTTTCCACCAAAGACAAGGTTTCCAAATTATGATGACTTTAGCTGAAGGAACTCCAGAACAAAAAGAAATGGCACAAGACGCTTTAAACCGTTGGTGGTGGCCAGCTCTTATGATGCTTGGACCTTTAGATGCTGAATCGGTTCACACAGAACAATCGATGAAATGGAAATTAAAAAGAAAAAGTAATGACGAACTTCGTCAACAATTCATAGACCAAACCGTTCCACAAGCACACATGATTGGTTTAACAATTCCAGATCCAGATTTAAAATGGAACGAAGAAAAACAATCCTACGATTTCGGAGAAATGAACTGGGATGAATTTTGGCAAGTAGTAAAAGGTCACGGTCCATGTAACAAAGAGCGTATTTCTGCAAGAGTAAACGCTTGGGAAAATGGGAAATGGGTTCGCGATGCAGCGATGGCTTACGCAGAAAAACAAGAAAATAAAGTAGTAAAAAAAGCAATATAAATCAAGTATTCAGTGCTCAGTTATTAGTAGGCAGTCATGCTCAATACTAATAACTGAACACTTAATACTGAACACTGGACACTATGAAAAACTGGCCTCTTTGGGAAGTATTTATAAGAAGTAAAAACGGATTAGAGCATCGTCATTGTGGTTCGCTTCACGCAAGTGATGCAACAATGGCATTAGAAAATGCACGTGATGTTTACACTAGAAGAAATGAAGGTGTAAGTATTTGGGTGGTTCCATCAGCACAAATTACAGCTTCAAACCCTGATGATAGTGATGAACTTTTTGAACCAGCAAAAGACAAAGCATATCGTCATCCAACTTTTTATGAATTACCCGACGAATTAAGACACATGTAATGTTAACCTGCAAGGTTTTCAAAACTTGTAGGTTTTAAATATTAATTTGCGAATTTGCGGTTATTAGTCTTTGTGACTTTGCGACTTTGCGAGAACTAAATAAAATGAACAACAATTTAATTCAATACATCTACGGAATTGCAGACAACGCGCTGATTTTAGGACAACGTTTAGGTGAACTTTGTGGACACGGCCCAAGTCTTGAAACAGATATTGCAATGACAAATATTTCTCTTGACTTATTTGGTCAGGTGAGAAGTTATTTTCAATACGCTGCAAGTTTACAAGGTGAAGATGTAACAGAAGACACAATCGCTTTCTTAAGAAAAGAACGTGAATACAAAAACGTTCTTTTAGTAGAACAACCTAATCGCGATTTTGCTTATTCCATTACAAGACAATTCTTTTTTGATATTTATCATTTGCTATTGCTTTCAGAATTACAAAATAGTAAAGATGGAACCTTAGCTGCCATTGCTAAAAAAAGCATCAAAGAAGTTTCGTATCACACTCGTTTTTCATCGGATTGGATGAAACGTTTAGGTGATGGAACAGAAGAAAGTCATAATAGAGTTCAAACAGCAGTCAATGATTTATGGGAATTCACTGATGAATTATTTCACACAACTGATGCTGATAAAGCTATGATTTCAGAAGGAATCGGAGTTGATGTTAGCTTGTTAAAAGATTTATTTTATAAAAAAGTAAACGAAATTTTAGAAGAAGCAACCATTCAAACACCAGATATAAAATATTTCCAAAAAGGAGGTAAACAAGGAATCCACAGCGAACACATGGGTTACCTTTTAGCTCAAATGCAGTACATGCAATTGGCATATCCAAATATGAATTGGTAGAAATATCGAATTTGTCATTCTGAACTTATTTCAGAATCTCATCAAAATAATTATGACAGAAACAACAGATCATATCGACCAGAAGCTTTTCGAAATACTCGAAACAGTTTCCGATCCTGAAATTCCAGTCTTATCGATTATGGAAATGGGTGTTGTGCGTTCTGCCAAAATAGTTGATGATATTGTTGAGGTACAAATCACACCAACATACAGTGGTTGTCCAGCAATGGATGTCATTGGAGAAGATATCATCAAAGCATTCAAAGACAAAGGATATAAAGCCAAAGTCGAGTTAATATTATCACCAGCTTGGACAACCGATTGGATTACTCCAAAAGGAAGAAAAGCATTAGAAAAATACGGAATTGCTTCACCATTATCTGAATCAGCGGATAAGGAAGCACTTCTTGGGAATAAAAAAGTAGTGAAATGCCCACAATGTGGTTCATTCAATACAAAATTAGTTAGTCAATTTGGCTCTACAGCTTGCAAAGCATTTTTTCAATGCGAAGACTGTTTGGAACCATTCGACTACTTCAAATGTTTAAAATAAATTCCCATCAAAAGGGAATCTTTTGAAATCAACCCTTAATGAATCTTAATTTCTTAATGGTTAAAAAAGTAAAATAAGGTATGAGCAATTCAATTGAATTAAAAATTGAAAATAAAATAGCATTTATAACTCTGAATCGTCCAGATGTATTCAATAGTTTCAATCGCGAAATGGCATTGTCTATGCAAGAAAAATTAGATAATTGCGCTAGCGATTCAAATATAAGAGCCATTGTAATTTTCGGAAACGGAAAAGCATTTTGCGCTGGACAAGATTTAAAAGAAGTAACAGATCCAGATTTAAATCCTGGTTTCAGAAAAATTTTAGAAGAACATTATAATCCAATCATTCAAAAGATAAGAAGCTTTGAAAAGCCAGTAATTGCTGCTGTAAATGGAGTTGCTGCTGGAGCTGGAGCCAATATAGCTTTAGCTTGTGATATAGTTTTAGCAGTTGAAAATGCAAGTTTTATTCAAGCCTTCAGTAAAATCGGATTAGTTCCTGATAGTGCTGGAACCTTCTTTTTACCAAGATTAATTGGCTTACAAAAAGCAACAGCCTTAATGATGCTTGGAGATAAAGTTTCTGCACAAGAAGCTTTAGATTTAGGAATGATTTACAAAGTGTTTTCAGCAGAAACTTTTGAAGAAGAAGTCAATAAATTGGCCACAACTTTAGCTAATATGCCAACAAAAGCTTTAGGGTTAACCAAAAGATTATTAAACCAATCGTTGACAAATAATTTGGAACAACAATTAGCTTTAGAAAGCGATTTGCAAATAGAAGCAAGTTCATCAAACGATTATAAAGAAGGTGTAACCGCTTTCGTAGAAAAAAGAAAACCAATATTTAATGGAAACTAAAATGAAAGTAGCTGTTATCGGTGGTGGTACAATGGGAAGTGGAATTGCTCAAGTTGCTGCAACTTCTGGTTGTCAAGTAAAATTATTTGACCTAAACAATGAAGCTTTAATCAAAAGTAAAATCAGTTTAGAAAAAGTTTTAGATCGATTAATTGAAAAACAGAAAATTGATGCAGCTGAGAAAAATAGAATTCAGAATAACATATCTTACGTAAATACATTAAATGATTTATCTGATTCAGATTTAGTTATCGAAGCCATAGTTGAAAATCTAGAAGTCAAGCGAAAAGTGTTTTCTGAATTAGAAACATTAGTCTCAGAAAACACAATATTAGCTTCAAATACATCCTCATTATCCATAACTTCCATTGCAGCTTCTTGTCAAAAACCAGAACGCGTCATTGGAATTCACTTTTTTAATCCAGCACCTTTAATGCAATTAGTGGAAGTTGTGCCAGCGATTCAAACCAGTGAAGAAGTTTTAAATAAAACGGTTCAAACTATTTCTGACTGGAAAAAAGTAGTTGCAGTTGCAAAAGACACACCAGGATTTATAGTAAATCGTGTAGCTCGACCTTTTTACAGCGAAAGCTTACGAATTTTAGAAGAAGGTTTTGCAGATATGGCAACCATCGATTGGAGTTTAAAAGAAATGGGTGGTTTCAAAATGGGACCATTTGAATTAATGGATTTTATTGGTCACGACGTAAATTACGTAGTAACCGAAACTGTTTTTACAGCTTTTTATTTCGACCCAAGATACAAACCATCATTAACCCAAAAACGTTTAGTCGAAGCAGGTTATCTTGGAAGAAAATCAGGAAGAGGCTTTTATGATTACAATAAAGAATTACCAAAACCAATAGAGGATAGAATTAAAGCACAAGAAATTTTCGATAGAGTTTTGGTGATGTTAATCAACGAAGCAGCAGATGCTTTATTCTTAAACATAGCTTCAGCAAAAGACATTGATAATGCTATGACCAAAGGAGTAAATTATCCAAAAGGATTATTAGCTTGGGCAGATGAAAAAGGAATTAATTGGTGTGTAGAAAAGCTAGACGAATTATACAACGAATACCACGAAGACAGATACAGATGTAGCCCAATTTTGAGAAGAATGAATAAAGAGAATAAAACTTTTTTCTAAAAATAAACTTAGCAAACATTGCGTAAATCTTTGCGCATTTTGCGGTTAAAAACAAAAAAATGGAAGGAACAAAAATACCATACAAAATGTTGAGTCAAGACGCGTATAGTCAATGGCTTGGTATAGAAATACTTGAATGTGAAATTGGTCGTTGCAAAGTAGCCATGAAAGTTCGTCCAGAAATGCTAAACAGCATGCAAAAAGCACATGGAGGAATCACATATTCCTTAGCCGACACAGCCTTCGGATTCGCAGCCAACACACACGGAAAATTTGCAGTATCCATTGAAACATCAATCAATCACATTGAAGCAGTTAATGAAGGAGATTATTTAGTAGCCGAATCTGTAATAGAAAAAGTGAACAATAAATTAGGATTCAACATAATCGAAGTGAAAAGAAATGGAGAATTAGTAGCTCTTTTCAAAGGAGTTGTATATCGTACTCAAAAAGATTGGGAAGAATAAATAAAGTATACCCTATCAGGATTTTAAACCCTGATAGGGTTAAATTATAATAACATGGAATCATATATCATAGACGGAGTCAGAACTCCAATAGGAAGTTATCAAGGAAGTTTAGCACCAGTTCGTCCAGACGATTTAGGAGCGTTGGTAATCAAAACTGTAGTTGAAAATAATCCAAATATACCAAAAGAAGCGTACGACGATGTAATCATGGGTTGTGCCAATCAAGCTGGAGAAGATAATCGTAATGTGGCGAGAATGTCATTGCTTTTAGCAGGATTACCTTATACAGTTCCTGGAGAAACTGTAAATCGTTTGTGTAGTTCAGGATTATCAGCAATTATTCACGCAAATCGTGCTATAAAAGCAGGAGACGGACACGTTTTTATCGCTGGTGGAGTTGAAAACATGACACGTGGACCATTAGTGGTTTCAAAACCATCTTCTGCTTATGGAACAGATTCAAAAATGTATGATTCAAGTTTTGGATGGCGTTTTGTAAATCCAAAAATGCACACCATGTTCGGAACAGACGGAATGGGAGAAACAGCTGAAAATTTAGTAGAAAAATATTCAATTTCAAGAGAAGATCAAGATAAATTTGCCTTTAATAGTCAAATGAAAGCAACGGTAGCACAAAATTCTGGTCGTTTAGCCAAAGAAATAGTACCAGTAGAAATTCCACAAAGAAAAGGTGATCCAATAGTTTTTGCAAAAGACGAATTCATCAAACCAAATTCTTCATTAGAAGTTTTAGGAAAATTACGACCAGCTTTCAAAAAAGACGGAAGCGTAACCGCAGGAAATTCATCAGGATTAAACGATGGAGCAGCTGCAACAATTATCGCATCTGCACAAGCTGTTGAGAAATACAATTTAAAACCAATTGCTAGAATAGTAAGTTCAGCAGTAGTTGGTGTAGAACCAAGAATAATGGGAATTGGACCTGTAGAAGCAACTAAAAAAGCTTTAGCAAAAGCCAACTTAACCTTAGATCAAATCGACATTATAGAATTAAACGAAGCCTTTGCTTCACAAAGTATAGCATGCTTACGCGAATTAGGATTAAAAGACGATGATGCAAGAGTAAATCCAAACGGTGGTTCCATAGCAATCGGACATCCATTAGGAGTAACCGGAGCAAGAATTGCCTATTCAGCAGCATTAGAATTACAATTAACTCAAAAAAGATATGCATTAATAACAATGTGTATCGGAGTTGGACAAGGTTACGCAGCAATTATAGAACGCGTTTAAGATTTTAGAATTAAAAAATCCGTGATAATCTGTGAAATCTGTGGCAAAAAAAAACATAAAATTAATTCGCGAATTCGCGGTTAAATAAAAGGTACTGAACTAAATTCAGCATAAATGAAATTACAAAACTACATAAACGGAAGTTGGGTTGAAGGACAAGGAGAAGGAACTCCAATGTTCGATGCCATAACCGGAGAAATAATCGGATTCACAACAACCGATGGATTAGATATTCCAAACGTTTTAGAATACGGAAGAACAAAAGGTGGCGAAAAACTACGCAAAATGACCTTCCAAGAAAGAGGAAATATGATCAAATCATTAGCCTTATATCTTACCAAAAAGAAAGAAGCCTTTTACGAATTAAGTTACCGAACAGGAGCAACAAGAATCGATAGTTGGATTGACATTGAAGGTGGATTTGGAAATCTTTTTGCCAATGCATCCTTACGAAAATTATTCCCAAACCAACCATTTCATGTAGAAGGTGATCCAATCGACTTATCAAAAGGTGGTCGTTTTATGGCACATCACATTTTGGTTCCAAAACAAGGTGTTGCGGTTCACATCAACGCATTCAATTTCCCAGTTTGGGGAATGTTAGAAAAATGTGCCGTGAATTGGATGGCTGGAATGCCAGCGGTAGTGTTACCAGCTCCACAAACAGCTTTTTTAACAGAAGCAGTTGTTAGAGAAATAATCGCATCAAATATTTTACCTGAAGGTGCATTGCAATTGTTAACCGGAATGACAAAATCGATTTTAGATACTGTCAATTCGCAAGATGTGGTTACGTTTACAGGTTCAGCTCATACAGGAAAATTACTAAAAAATCATCCAAGACTAATTGAAGAATCTGTACCATTCACTATGGAAGCTGATTCATTAAACTGTTCTATTTTAGGAAAAGATGCCGTTCCAGGAACATCAGAATTTGATTTATTCGTAAGAGAAGTCAAAAACGAAATGACCGTTAAAGTCGGGCAAAAATGTACAGCAATCCGAAGAATAATTGTACCAGAAGAATTAATAGATGATGTCCAAAAAGCATTGGCATCACAATTAGATAAAGTCACTATTGGTGATCCAAGAGTAAAAGAAGTTCGAATGGGAGCTTTGGTCAATAAAACCCAAGTCGAAAGTGTTAAAACCCAAGTAAACAAAATCGCTCAAACTGCTGAAATGGTTTATGGAAACTTTGATGAGGTTCAAACCATAGGAGCAGATGCCAAAAAAGGTTCGTTCTTGAGGCCAATTTTAATGCGAGAAAACAATCCGTTTACAAACACAGCTTGTCACGAAATTGAAGCTTTTGGACCAGTTTCAACGATTATGCCTTATAAAAATTTAGAAGATGCCATCACTTTATCGCAAATGGGTAAAGGTTCGTTGGTTTCTTCGATTTTTACCTATGATGATGGTATTGCTAGAGATTATGTAATAGGAGCAGCATCGCATCACGGTCGAATTTTAGTCGGAAATCGCGAAATGGCTAAACAAAGTACCGGTCACGGTTCACCATTACCTATGTTGGTTCACGGTGGTCCAGGTCGTGCTGGTGGTGGTGAAGAAATGGGTGGAGTTCGAGGCATCAAACATTACATGCAACGTTGTGCGATTCAAGGTTCACCAACAACAATTACAGAAATTACAGGTATTTATCAAGCCAACGCCAAATATAAAGAAGCACCAGAACATCCTTTCAAATACCATTGGGAAGATATTCAACCTGGAATGTCGTTGAAAACACACAAACGTACGTTCACCGATACAGATATCATCAATTTTGCCAATTTAACGTGGGATCATTTCTACGCTCATACCGATATCACTTCATTGGACGGAAGTATTTTTGAAAAAAGAACAGCACACGGTTATTTCATTATTTCAGCCGCAGCAGGTTTATTCGTTTATCCAAACAAAGGACCAGTTGCCGCAAATTACGGTTTAGAAGAATGTCGTTTTTTACGTCCATTATACCACAACGACACGGTTTATGTACGTTTAACTTGTAAACAAAAAGTAGATAGAGATGTCGCTTCAGCAGAACATCCAAGCGGCATTGTAAAATGGTTTGTGGAAGTTTTTGTTGCGGAGCCTGCCTCGACGAATGGAGAGGACGAATTAGTAGCAGTAGCAACAATCCTAACAATGGTACAGAAAAAACAAGAAACATTCGTAGAAATGACCGACGAGAAAATCGAAGAATGTATCAATAAATTGACAGAAAACACAAAACCAAAATGGGGCATTTTAACGCCTCAACATTTGTTAGAACATTTAGAACACGGTTACAGAATCATGTCAGGTGAAATTCAAGATTTCGAAATTGCAATACCCGAAAAAATTCTAGATAAAGTACACAATTCATTATATAATTACGATAAATTCCCAAAGGGAACTCAGTTTCCAACCATGAAAAAAGGAGAAGTAGAAGCATTAGTGCATCCCGATTTTGAAACTGCAAAAGCCAAGTTTTTCGAATCTCGACAAGCATACAAAACCTATTTCAAAGAAAATCCAGAAGCAAAAGTAAAAAACATGGTCTTCGGAGAAATGAACAGGTACGCATCGTATTTATTAGAAAGAAAACATTTAAATCATCACTTCGAACAATTCGATTTGATATAAAAATAATTAGAAGCTATTTCCAGCTTTCCACTGTATCTTTTCTTTTTTAAAGAAAAAAAGAAAAGGATGCCGTTCCAATCTGGGCTAGAATTTAAAGTAAAAAAGAAAATCCGCGATAATCAGTAAAATCTGTGTCTTCCGCGTTCAAAAAATAAAAACATGTCACACGCATACGTAAAACACGAAATAAAAAACAACATCGCAACCATCGAGTTCTTTCATCCAGAACACAACTCGTTACCAAGCGATATATTAGCCAAATTAGCCAACACCATCACAGAAGTTGGAAACAACAATGAAGTAAAAGTCATCATCCTGAAAAGTGGTGGTGATAGAACGTTTTGTGCAGGAGCCAGTTTTCAAGAGCTAATTTCTATAAATGATGCAGCAACTGGAAAAGTATTCTTTTCAGGATTTGCCAACGTAATCAATGCGATGCGAAAATGCCCAAAATTCATCATCGGAAGAATTCAAGGAAAAACCGTTGGTGGTGGAGTAGGTATCGCAGCAGCAACGGATTATTGTATGGCAACAAAATTTGCAGCCATCAAATTATCGGAATTAAATGTTGGAATTGGACCATTTGTAGTTGCACCAGCCATCGAAAGAAAAATGGGAGTTTCAGCCATGTCACAAATAGCTATTGATGCCAATACATTTTACGAAGCAAATTGGGCAAAACAAAAAGGATTGTTTGCAAATGTTTACGAAAGTATAGAAGAATTAGATGCAGAAACGCAAAAATTCGCAGAGCATTTATGCACTTACAATCCAGAAGCGATGCAAGAAATGAAAAAAGTTTTTTGGAGAGGAACAGAAGATTGGGACAACCTTTTAGCCGAAAGAGCAGCAATAAGCGGAAGATTAGTTTTATCCGATTTTACAAAAGAAACATTAAAGAAGTTTAAATAGCTAATCACTAGTTACTCTTCACTAATCACTAAAAAATGATATACGAATTCAAAGGGTTCATCCCAGTAATACACGAAAGTAGTTTCATTCATCCGCAAGCAGCTGTTACGGGTAATGTGATTATTGGAAAAAACGTATATGTTGGTCCAGGTGCAGCCATTCGTGGAGATTGGGGCGAAATCATCATTGAAGATGGTTGTAACGTTCAAGAAAATTGTACCATTCACATGTTCCCAGGTAAATCAATGGTTTTAAAAGCAGGAGCGCATATTGGACACGGAGCCATTATTCATGGAGCTAATATTGGTGCGAATTGCCTTGTTGGAATGAACACAGTAATCATGGATGATGTGAATGTAGGAGATGAATGTATCATTGGAGCTCTAGCATTTGTAAAAGCAGGAATGCAAATTCCAAATAGAAAAATGGTAGTTGGAAATCCAGCGACAATTATAAAAGACGTTTCAGACGAAATGATTGATTGGAAAACAAAAGGAACAGCTCTATATCAAAAACTGCCATCAGAATGTTATGAGAGTTTAAAAGCAATTGAACCATTGCGAGAAATTCCAGCCAATCGTCCAACGCAAGAAGCGTTTTATAAAACATTAGAAGAATTTAAAAATAAGTAATTAGTAATAAGTGAAGAGTGAATAGTCAGTGACTTACAACTTATAACTTACAACTTACAACTAAAAAAATGACAATAGAATTCAAAATGCCCAAAATGGGAGAAAGTATATCCGAAGCAACGATAATTTCTTGGTTGAAAAACGTAGGAGATTTGGTGGAAGCGGAAGAAACGATTTTAGAAGTCGCAACCGATAAAGTCGATAGCGAAGTACCTTCACCAGTTTCAGGAACAATTACTGAAATTCGTTTTCAAAAAGACGATGTAGTTGCTGTTGGAACAGTACTGGCTTTGATAGAAGCTGATGGGAAGCAAGAAGCTAAAAGTGTAAAACAAGAAGTTGTTAGTACTAAAGTTGAAACTCAACCAGAAGTTGCGAAGCAATCGAATACCGAGTTTAAACAGTTAAAAAGCAATCCTGATGCCTTTCTTTCACCTTTGATTGTGAGTATTGCTCAAAAAGAAAATCTTTCATTAGAAGAAGTACAAAGCATTCCAGGTTCAGGAACAGATGGTCGAATTCAAAAAAGCGATGTTTTCAATTATTTGAAGAATCGTAAATATCCATTAAAATCAATCCCAACAACCAACAACCAACAACCAACAACTTCTTCATATCCAAAACCAAAAATCAATTACGTAGAAGGAAAAGATCGAATCGTAGAAATGGATCGCATGCGCAAAATGATTGCGGATCATATGGTTTATTCAAAACAAACTTCGCCTCACGTGACTTCATACATTGAAGTAGATGTCACGAATTTAGTGGATTGGAGAAATGCCAACAAAGATAAATTTCAAGAAAAATATAACGAAAAACTAACCTTTACACCCATTTTTGTTGAAGCAGTAGCCAAAGCGATTGAAGATTTTCCTTTAATAAATGTTTCTGTGGATGAGAAAAAGATTTATGTTCATAAAGATATTAATATTGGAATGGCAACTGCTTTACCAAGTGGCAATCTAATTGTTCCAGTAGTGAAAAATGCCAATGAAAAGGATATTCTAGCTTTAGCGAAAGATGTAAATCAATTAGCTGATGCTTCAAGAAATAACAAACTAAAACCTGAACAAATTCAAGGAAGTACGTTTACAATTTCAAACGTGGGAACTTTTGGGAGTTTAATGGGAACACCAATCATCAACCAACCTGAAGTAGCTATTTTAGCTTTAGGAATCATCAAAAAACGTCCAGAAGTGATTACAACAGAAAAAGGTGATGAAATAGCAATAAGAAGCATGATGTATCTTTCTCTTTCATTCGATCATAGAGTGGTTGATGGATTTTTAGGTGGATCATTCTTGCGAAAAGTGGGAGATTATTTAGAACAATTTGATACAAATACAACGATATAAAACATGACAGAGATTATGACATCAGAAATAAAAATAAGTAAAGTTAAAGAATCAAAAGTTACCCAAGTAGATTTGGATAACGTTACAATGGGATTCAACTTTACCGATCATATGTTTGTTTGCGATTATACCAATGGTGAATGGCAAAATCCAAGAATTGAAGCTTTAAATTTAATACCAACGCATCCAGCAGCTATGGCTTTGCATTACGGACAAGCTATTTTTGAAGGGATGAAAGCTACAAAAGGACAAGATGGAACACCTTTACTATTTCGTCCTGATCAAAATGCCAAACGTTTAAACTTTAGTGCAGACAGAATGGGAATGCCTCAATTTCCTGAAGATTTATTTGTAGAAGCTTTAAAACAATTTACAGCCATTGAAAAAGATTGGATTCCAACCAAAGAAGGAAGTGCCTTATATTTAAGACCTTTTATGTATGCTGACGAACCATTTATTGGAATGAGAGCTGCAACCAGTTATAAATTTATAATTTTAGGTTCACCAGCTGGACCATTTTTTAGTAAAAAAATCAAACTTTTTGCTGAAAACAAATATGTTCGTGCGGTAAACGGTGGAACAGGAGAAGCAAAAGCAGCAGGAAATTATGCAGCAGCCATTCGTCCAACGGAATATGCAAAAGCAAAAGGATATGATCAAGTGTTGTGGTTAGATGCTCAAGATTTTGAATACATCCAAGAAGTTGGAACGATGAATATTTTTTTCAAAATAGAAGGAAAATTCATAACTCCAGATTTATCAGGTTCTATACTTGCTGGAATTACCAGAATGAGTGTAATTGATCTATTAAGAGATAAAGGTTTTGAAGTAACTGAAAGACCAATCAAATTAACTGAAATCAAAGAAGCATCTGCAAACGGAACTTTAGAAGAAGCTTTCGGAGTAGGAACAGCTGTTGGAATTGCCATGATTGAAGAAATCGGAAATGATGATTTTACTTTAAAATTACCAGCTGAAAATCCTGTTTCAAATATGGTAAATGATACGTTGAATGCGATAAAAGTTCAAAAAGCAGAAGATAAATTCGGTTGGATTGTAGAAGCAAAATAAATAGTTAAGGAATACAGATTTAAGAAATTAAACAGATTTTTAAAATTTCTCTAATTTCTCAAATCTGTGTTCCAAAAAAATAGATTACTTATTAAAATGGTAAACAAAAACATATTACAAAAAGCATTTTCAACTATGGCAACCGCAAAAGCCATGGCCGAATTGTATGAAGAAAATTTCAAAATAGTTTCCAAATACGTTCATGCAACTTCTCGTGGTCATGAAGCGATTCAAATTGCTGTTGCGATGCAATTATTACCCCAAGATTATGCTTTTCCCTATTATCGTGATGATGCCATGTTATTGGGAATTGGAATGCAACCTTATGATTTGATGTTGCAATTAATGGCAAAAAAAGACGATCCGTTTTCTGGTGGAAGAACGTATTATTGTCATCCAAGTTTGAATGATGCTGATAAGCCAAAAATTCCACACCAATCATCTGCAACTGGAATGCAAGCTATTCCAGCCACTGGAGCAGCAATGGGTTTTTGGTATAAAGAAAAAACAAATATTGCTGAAAATTTAGCAGATAAACCTTTAGTGGTTTGTTCACTTGGAGATGCATCTGTTACTGAAGGAGAAATTGCTGAAGCTTTACAAATGGCAGCTTTAAAACAATTGCCAATATTATATTTAGTTCAAGATAACGGTTGGGATATTTCCGCTAATGCAGCAGAAACTCGTGCTCAAAGTGCATTTGAATATGCCAAAGGATTTCACGGAATTGAAGCCATTTCCATTGATGGGGCTAACTTTACGGAAAGTTACCAAGCATTGGAAAAAGTAATCACAGCCATTCGTACAGAAAGAAGACCGTTTTTAGTTCATGCAAAAGTTCCGTTATTGAATCACCATACTTCTGGTGTTCGTATGGAATGGTATCGTGACGATTTAGATGAAGCAAAATCTCGTGATCCTTATCCAGTTTTGATACAACAATTAAAAGATAATGGATTTTCAGATTCAGAAATTAATGAAATTGAAAAGAATGCGATTGCAAAAGTAAAAACAGATTTCGAAAAAGCTCAAAAAGCAGAAGATCCAAGTCCAGAAGATTTATTTACTCACGATTTTGCACCAACACCAATTACAGAAGAAGTTGGAGAACGAAATCCAGCACGTGAAGAAAAAGTCGTGATGGTAGATTGTGCTTTGTTTGCAGTTGAAGAAATCATGAAAAAACATCCTGAAAGTTTGTTATACGGACAAGATGTTGGAGGACGATTAGGTGGTGTTTTTAGAGAAGCAGCTACTTTAGCACAGAAATTCGGAGACGAAAGAGTTTTTAACACACCAATCCAAGAAGCATTTATAGTTGGTTCAACTGTTGGAATGTCAGCTGTTGGTTTAAAACCAATTGTTGAGGTGCAATTTGCTGATTACATTTGGCCTGGTTTAAACCAATTATTTACAGAAGTTAGTCGTTCGTGTTATTTATCGAATGGAAAATGGCCAGTAAGTATGATTTTGCGTGTTCCAATTGGAGCTTACGGAAGTGGTGGGCCTTATCATTCTTCATCAGTAGAAAGTGTTTTAACAAATATTAGAGGAGTCAAAATCGCTTATCCAAGTAATGGTACCGATTTAAAAGGGTTGTTGAAAGCTGCTTATTATGATCCAAATCCAGTTGTGTTTTTAGAACACAAAGGTTTGTATTGGAGTAAAGTTAAAGGAACAGACGCGGCAAGAGTGAATGAACCCAGCGAAGATTATATGTTGCCTTTCGGAAAAGCGAATATCGTTCAAGAAATTTGGGAACAAGAAACCGAAGAAACTATTTCCATTATCACTTACGGAATGGGAGTGCATTGGGCATTGAATGCTTCGGCAGACATCAAAAACCAAGTTGAAATTATCGATTTACGAACGTTATATCCTTTGGATGAAGAAGCGATTTTAAAATCTGTAAGAAAGACTAAAAAATGTTTAGTAGTAACCGAAGAGCCAACCAATAATTCTTTTGCCAGAAGTTTAGCTGGTTTGATTCAAGAAAAATGTTTCAAGAATTTAGATGCACCAGTTATGGTTATTGGTTCTGAAAATATGCCAGCGATTCCTTTAAACAGCACTTTAGAATTCACTATGATTCCAAATGTGGATAAAGTGAAAGTTAAAATTGAAGAGCTTTTGAATTATTAATTAAAGAAATTCTGTTCCATTTTATTTTCTATTGTAAAATGGGACAGAATTTTATTATTCAACTTTCTCAACAGGAACAACAGGTTTTGGAATACTATCACTTTTAACGGGTGCATTGATTGGAGTCACACCATCTTCATAAATTGTTTCTTCTAAATCTTCTGATTTTTTACCAATATTTATTTCAGGATTTTCTTGATTTCCTGTGACTTTTATAGGAATCCCAATTATTCCTAATGGAGGTAATCCAACTCGCATTTTTAAATTAAGATTTCCGTCTAAACTGCTTTGGCCCTCAAAACGCAAGCGAAATCCTGAAACTTTAAATTTAAAACGTTCAATCGTTAAAATATTATTTTTGATGGTTGATTTAATATCTACTTTTGTAATATCAGGATCTTTAATATCTGGATTTTCAGTTCTAGAAGCTACCGTGTTTAGTAATTTGAAACCTTTCATTTTAACTTGCTTTACAGAAAGTGTTCCTTTTCCTTCTAATGATGGCATTACAGGTTCCATTTGATTGTTTAAAACACCTTTTATGGCATAATCCAACGAAATAATTCCTTCAGCGTTTTCTGCAGCTGTTACGATTTCTTTGAATAGTTTTATTTCGTTGTAAGCTCGTTTTACGTCAAAATCATTGGCTTTAATGTTGTAATCAAAATAAGCTTTTTCGTTTCCTTCATTTTTATAGGTTCCATTCATGTTTGCCGTTGCACCAATTATTCCTAGAGTACCATTTTTCAGAGAAGCAACTCCATTTTGCATTTGAATAATTCCACCTAAATTTTCTATGACTAAATCATCGTAGGTAACTTTTTTGACTAATGTTTTAATGGTTACATCCAAATTAGTAGGAATTTCAATTACACCAGAAACTGCAGTAGAAGTTGAGGTTTCTTCTGATTTTGTAGTTTCGGTGGGCATAAATTCATTGATGTTCATGTAATTTGATTGCAAGCTAAAGTTTCCTTTTAAGGTTTCTTTTTCCGATAAATAATAATTAATAACATTCAAAACATAACCATTCATTGTAATGTCAGATGCTCCATATTTTCCTCTAAAATCAGAGAAATTCATTTTTTCTTGGTTAAACGTAAAAAGTCCTTTTTCAATTAAAAAGGGTTTTGGAAGAAGCTCACTTGTAGTTTGAATTTTAGTTAAATCAAGTGTTCCGCTGTTTTTTAAGTTTTGATATTTTCCTTTGGAAGCATCACTTTGTTTGCCAATTAATGAAACATCAGCTTTTATAATTCCATTTAAGCCTAATCCTTTTTTAGCAAAAACTTTATAAATAGGAGTAAGGTTGATAATTCCTTTGGCTTGCACATCATAATTCAAATCTGAAAAATCTTTAAAAGAAGCATTCAGCGTAAAAGGTTCGTTTTCGAAAGTAAAAGTTGCAGGAGAAATTTTCAATGAAGCATCTTTAAAAGCTGAAGTTGGACAATTTAAATCCGCTTTGAAATTTATTTTTTCAATTGGTTTTGGATAATAAGTAGTTTTTAGCGAACCATTTGATAGGTTGAAATATCCTTTAGTAATTGGAAATTTTTTCTCTTCAGCATTATAAATTCCTTTGGAAACAATATCTGTATCAAGATTTCCAGTAATTTTCATGTTAGGAATTTGTAAGGCATCAGAAAGTGTTTTTAAATCAATCTTTGATTTTACTTTGGTATCAATATTAATTTTTTTACCAAAACCTTCAGATTTTAAAATGGCACTTAACTTATTTTTATTCACATCAAAATACAAGGAATCCAATTGAACTTTTAATTGATTGATGTCTAAATTTGGGAGTTGCGTTTCTAAATTCAAATAAATATTTTCAATGGGAAAAGGAGCTTTGTTGTTTTTTACAAATCCATCACGAACGTTAATTTTAAATTCCACATTTGGACTCAAATTTTCGGAAGCAATATATTTTCCTTTTAGTGAAAAAGAAGCAGAAGTTGTTCCTTTCATTTGGGTTTCACTTTTCCAAGAAATATATTCAGCTGGTAAAGCTGTAAACAAATCTTCCAAATTGCTGTTTTCTGTTTTTAGGTTGAAGTCCATGTCATAACCATTTGATAAAAAATTAAAATAGCCTTTAAATTCTACAGGCAATTTATTAATGGTTAAATCATTTTTTTCAAATATAAAAGCTAACGAATTGGTGTTGATTTTGGTAATTAAATCAGCTTTGACTTTTTTGTTTTTTAAATATTCATTTTGGTCATAAGTTAAACTCAAATTTTCAATATTTGCTGAAGTCGTTAAGCTAAAATCTACACGTAAAAGATTGCCTTTTCCTTTATAATTAAATCCTTTAGCATCAATAAGCATTTTTGTAGAAACATCGTTGTAAATAATTTCACTATTTTCAATTAGAATACTTTTTAAATTTAAAGAAGCTGATTTATCACTCGATGTAGTTGTTGCGGTTGATTTATAAACGTTATAGTTAGCTTCACCTTTGTTGTTAACTTGCACGTTAATTTTGGCATTCTCTATAAAAATTTTATCAATTTGAGCTTCACTTCCAAAAAGCATACTTGGAATATCAATACCAAAACCAATTTCTTTCGCAGTAAGTAAGGATTCATTTTTAAAAGGAGCTGAACCATTTAATGAAAATTCATCAAGTGTTAATGTTAAAGATGGAAAATGCGTAAAAAAAGAAAGGTTTGAATCTTTAAAGTTTAATTCTCCTTCAAGACTTTCATTAGCTAATACTTTTACTTTTTGGGTAATTGTATCAGCAAAAATTATAGGTAGTATAATTAGAAGCAATAAGCTAATAACAAATGTAATCCCAGTGATTTTTAGGATTTTAAAAAGCGTTTTTTTACTTTCTACCATAACCTGAAATGTATTTTTTGCAAATGTATGATTATTCAGATTTGAAATCACAAAAGTGTTAATAAGTCATAAAAAAACCGTAACTTTTTTTGCTACGGTTAGTATATTAATTCTTGTTTTTAAGTTTTATTTTTTAAGAACAGGTGGATATTGTTCTAAAATTTTATCTACAAATTCCTTAATTCTTGCATCTTTTTTGTTGGTATCTTTTGTCAAATATCCACTTCCTTCTCCTTGCCAAATCATTTCTTTGGTTTTGCCGTCAAAAATATCAATAAATAAGGTTCCTTCAGGAGTAGTGTATACTCTATTGTAGTTCATTCCCCAATAAGGATTCCAGCCCCAACCGAAGCCCATTCCCCAGTAATTATTGTTGTAAACGTCTACTCGTTCACTTTCTTTGGTAAAAATACTAATTAACATATCTGGGCTTTCTGATTTCGAAAAACCTTTAGTAGTCATTGCATCGTCGATAGAATGTAAAATTCTTTTTTTATCCAAATCTGAAATTTCGACTTTGTCAATACTCGCTTTTATATAAGCATAAGTTTTGTACTGATTAAAATCTACTTTTTTGTCATAATCTGCATTTACTCTAACCGAACTGCAAGAAGCTAGTATGGAGAGTATAAATAAAGGGATTAATTTTTTCATAGCGTTTTTATTTAAAATATTCGACAATAGAATTGTTCGAAAAAAAAATACTATTCGAACAAATGATCTTCTACTATATTAGGGATGGTTACTTTTAATAAAGGTTGCGTTTCCATAGCTCTTTTTATAGCGAAAATTGCTCCTTCGTTTCGAGCCCAATTTCTTCTAGATATTCCATTGTTAACATCCCAGAAAAGCATTGATTCTAAACGTCTTGAAGCTTCTTTACTACCATCAAGAACCATACCAAATCCACCATTGATAACTTCTCCCCAACCAACTCCACCACCGTTGTGAATGGAAACCCATGTTGCTCCACGGAAACTATCTCCAATTACATTTTGAATAGCCATGTCAGCAGTGAAACGAGAACCATCATAAATATTTGAAGTTTCTCTGTATGGTGAATCAGTTCCAGAAACATCATGGTGATCTCTTCCTAAAACTACAAATCCAATTTCTTCATTTGCAATAGCTTTGTTGAAAGCTTCAGCAATTTTTATTCTTCCTTCAGCATCAGCGTAAAGAATTCTGGCTTGTGAACCAACTACTAATTTGTTTTCTTGAGCTCCTTTAATCCATTGAATGTTGTCAGCCATTTGCTGTTGGATTTCTTCTGGAGAATTTTTCATCATTTCTTCCAAAACATCACAAGCGATTTTATCTGTTTTGGCTAAATCTTCTGGTTTTCCTGAAGCACAAACCCAACGAAAAGGTCCAAATCCGTAATCAAAACACATCGGTCCCATAATATCTTGTACGTAACTCGGATATTTAAAATCAATTCCATTTGAAGCCATAATATCTGCTCCTGCTCGAGAAGCTTCTAATAAAAAAGCATTTCCGTAATCGAAAAAATAAGTGCCTTTTGCAGTATGTTTGTTAATTGCATCAGCGTGACGACGCAATGTTTTTTGAACTTCTTCTTTAAATTTTGATGGGTTATTTGCCATCATTTCGTTAGATTCTTTGAAAGTATACCCAATAGGGTAGTAGCCACCAGCCCAAGGATTGTGCAACGAAGTTTGGTCAGAACCTAAATCAATATGTAAATTTTCTTTATCAAATCTTTCCCAAACATCTACAACATTTCCTAAATAAGCAATTGAAACGACTTCTTTGTTTTCTAAAGCAGTTTTAACTCTTGGAACTAATTTTTCAATGTCTTCTATAATTTCATTAATCCATCCTTGCGAATGACGAATGTGTGTAATTTTTGGATTGACCTCGGCACAAACGGTAACACAACCCGCAATATTTCCCGCTTTTGGTTGAGCTCCAGACATTCCTCCTAATCCAGATGTTACAAATAATCCTCCTTTTGGAGATTTTTTTATTTTTCTGAATCCATTTAAAACTGTGATAGTTGTTCCGTGTACAATTCCTTGTGGTCCGATGTACATATAACTTCCAGCGGTCATTTGTCCGTATTGTGAAACTCCTAAAGCATTCATTTTTTCCCAATCATCCGGTTTTGAATAATTTGGGATAACCATTCCGTTGGTTACTACAACTCTTGGAGCATCTTTATGACTTGGATATAAACCCATTGGATGACCAGAATAGATAGTTAAGGTTTGTTCGTCTGTCATTTCAGACAAATATTGCATGGTTAAAAGATATTGTGCCCAATTTTGAAACACAGCACCATTTCCACCATAGGTAATTAACTCATGAGGATGTTGTGCAACAGCGTAATCCAAATTATTTTGAATCATCAGCATAATAGCTTTTGCTTGTTCACTTTTTCCGGGATAATCTGATATAGGTCTTGCTTTCATTTCGTAATCAGGACGAAAACGATACATGTAAATTCTTCCGTATTTTTCAAGTTCTTCTTTAAATTCTGGAAGTAACGTAGCGTGATGTTTTGGTTCAAAGTAACGCAAGGCATTTTGAAGGGCTAATTTTTTTTCAGCATCCGAAAGAATTTCTTTTCGTTTTGGTGCATGATTAATTTCAGTTTCATAAGGTTTTACGTTTGGTAAAACATCTGGTATTCCTTGTTGAATTTGTTCTTTGAAAGTCATTATTTTGGATTTTGGATTTTCAGATTTTGGATTTTCAGAATTTTTTGTCTGAATATCTGTTATCTGAACATCTGATTTCTTGATTTTTCCTGTTTTTTTATCGTATCCGTATGCACAATGTCTACATCCACTTTTGCAACAATAGCCTCTTTTTAGATGGTATTTTTCTGTAAAACACTTGTATCCTTCTGGTGTGTAATAGAAATCTTCACCTTCAATTAAATTATTTGGATCAATAGTATTGTTCATAGCTACAAATTTAGCAACTTTGTATGATATGTTTATACTAGTTTTTAAATATTTAACCCCAAAGTGGGTGAGAGGAATTACAATTTTTCCTTTTATAGTACTTTCTTTTAAGCAAGATAAGAGTAATATGGTATTAATAAATCATGAAAAAATTCATATACGTCAACAAATTGAAATGTTGGTGATTCCATTTTTTCTTTGGTATGGAATAGAATATGTAATTCGTTTTATTCAGTATAGAAATTCAAAACTAGCTTATTTAAATATTTCATTTGAAAGAGAAGCGTATCAAAATGAAAAAAACCTTCACTATTTAAAGCAAAGGTCTTTTTGGAGTTTTCTAAGATATTTTATGTTTTAATGAATATTGTGATAGCTTGTTTTATAGCAGTTGGATATTCGTAAAATATATATTTATATAGAATTTAGGTACTAGAACTATCTTTTATGTATGGAGTATGTATAGAGTATCTATGTTGATAGTTATTCTTATGATTTAATCTAATTTTTTTGGAAAAAAAAACCTTCACTATTTAAAGTAAAGGTCTTTTTGGAAATTTATTAAATTTTTTAAATCTTAAAGTATTTTTCTAGTAACTTTTATTCCTTCAGTAGTTACAATATTTATAATCAAAACTTGATCCTGAATACTATTCATGTCAATAGAAATACTGTTATTGTTAATTTTAGTTTTTTCAACTAGTAACCTACCTCTTACATCAAATACTTTTACATTATCGATTGTTTCATTTCCTGAAACTATATCAATTATATTTTTATTTTTTGCAATTTGAAATTCGTTTTCATTGAAATTCGTATTACTAAGAACAGTGTTTTTATACACTAATTTGAATCTATCGTTGTGAACTCCAGCTGTTGCTGTAAAAGAATATGGAGAAGATTTTAGGTCGTGATAAATATTTAGCATTTCATCCTTTAAATAAATATCTTGAGTTCCTAAAAATATACCATCTGCTGAATTAAGACCAATAGTGTAATTTCCTGCAGTAGGAACATTAAAGCCAATTTGTACTTGATCATTATCGTCAAAAGGTAGACTTCTTCCTTGAATAATGTAAGACTGATCATCTATAAAAGAATAGATTCCCATATCTAAAGTAGTTGCAAATGCATCGTAAGCACTATCATCATTCATTGTCGCACCTTCTATATAGCCAATTAATGCTACTCCAGTGACATTATTGCTGTCTTTAATGTCTAACCAAATTCTGTGTCTTTCTAAAGTATTCAAAGTAACGTTTTGTTGGTTTGAGTTTTTGAAAAACTCATCATTTGCATAAGGAATTCCGGTGTTATCTCTTCTTTGAGTATTATTAAAACTAACTGTTCCACTTCCAGTTGGACCGTCTAACATTTCAACAAAGAAAGCTTGTCCTGCTTTGATAATTTCTGATACTGATGGAATAGTTGCTCCAGTGTAATTTATAGTTACGTAATCACTTGCGGAATAATTATTTGAATATGATCCATAAAATGGATTTGTAATAGTTGTTCCATTGTTAGCTCCTGGGTCTGTTCCGTGTGTCCAAAGTTGTACATTACCTCTAATTACACTAGCATTATCACTAATAAATTGTAAAGCATTTATTGAAGATGGGTATGGGTTTCCTATTAAATTGTAATTATCGTCTAAGTTTGTAATTTGAACACCGTTAGTTCCGTTATAAGGAGCTCCTGTATGTGATCCTCTATTTACTGTAACTGGAATTGTGCCATTATTTGGTCTTCCTGTGAATGTACTGTTTATATTTGTTGCAGCCATTCCAAAAGAAGAAGAACCTCTTACTAAATATCCAATTCCAGTTCCCATGGTTACCCCATTTGCATTTACATAGTTTCCTTGACCACCATTACTATTGTTTAATGTTGGGTTCCAACTATATTTTGGACCTTGTGAAGGGGAAGTGTAGATTGAGTTTAAAGCTTGATTATTAACAGGTGATGACCAATATACATAATCCGAACCTTTGATGTTATTAGCAGTTCTTTTATAAATAATGTTACCTGAATTAGTAGTATTGTTGATTTGAACCAAATTAGAATTGTTTTCTAATTGGAATGTTCCGGTTGATTCTACTTTAACAAAATCGGTTATAATTAGATTATTAGAAGGTTGAATGTTTAATGTTCCACCATTTTTAACTGTTAAGTTTTTTCCGAAAGCATTATAATTTGTCCCGGAAATTGTTGTGTTGTTTGGAATTACCACACAATTGTCTGATGTAGGAATTCCGGCTGGTGACCAATTATCAACATCGTTCCAATTAGAATTTACTGTACCTTTCCATACTTTTGACTTATTCGTTACATTTACTGTTCCGCTAGTTGTACAGCCGTTTGTGAGGTTTGCATTGGCGGTAAAAGAATAATTAGCATTTTCTAATTGAGCTAATGTTGGTTTTATATATACGGTTGAAACAGGAGTTCCTGTTGTATATGGAATTGTACAAGCTAAATCTACATAAGCATCAATTGGGTAACCGCTTGTCCAAGTAAAGTTAGGTACTAAAGGACGATTACCAAATATTTTAACATCATCAATAGCAACACCATCACACCATCCAGCTCTATACCTGATTCTAATTTTAAAATTAGATATATTGACAAAACTGTTTAAAGGAATATTTTTTTCAACAAATTTTGTACCAATTCCTTCGTCTGATAAATAAGTAGCTACCGGAGTAGAAGACCATCCACTACCATCATTGGTTTCAATAAAGACAGCTTCTGTATTTGCGTTATTAGCATCGTAATAACTTGAAAAATATATTTTAAAAGTTAAGGTTAAATCTGTAAAACCTACGGTGTTGACACTGTTTGTTAGCTCTAATGCTTCATTAACCTTGCCTGAAGTTGTTCCTCCAGCTACTAAGTCAGATGTTGACATCATAAATTTGTTATTGCCAAAACCAGAAGAGATTGCTGGGTACCATACAGGATAAGTTGGATAAGGAGGAACGTAAGTACTTGTTTTTATTTGCCAATTTGTTATTGAACTATCTGGGGAAGCAATTTGATTGCTTGTGAAAACATAACTACTTCCTTCAAAACTTTCATCTACTAAATATACTTGTTCACTAGTTCCGCTAGCAGATAACTCTAAAATACTATCTTCTCCACATATTTCTGGACTTGAATTACTAAAAGTTAAAGCGGGTACTTTTTTAACAGTTGCAACTACTGCAGTTCTATATAATGACTCACATGAGCCATTATAAGCAGTTACATAATATGTCGTTGTGTTATTAATTGAAGGAGTATTCCACGAAGACGATGGAGAACTAATATAAGTTCCTCCAGTTGCTGTAGAATACCATCTATACTCTGTTGTTCCAGAAGAACCTACAGCATTTAATGTTACGGATCCTGTTCCACATCTAGTGCCATTTGTTATAGAGGTTATTTTTGCACTACAATTTGAAACAACAGTAAATAAATAGTCTTCAGTTTCTCCATAATAAGCTATGTTTCCACAAGGTCCGTAGGAGTTACTTGCTCCAGAGCCACTACTTCTATTAATTCGTAATCTAATTCTGTAGTCACCTGGGGTAGTACTACTTGGAATTTGAAATCCAAAAGTAGTATTAAGAAAACCACTTGTACACTGATAAACTACTTCTGTTGATGTGTCAAATGTCCCGTCCTTATTCCAATCTACCCATGCCTTTAAATAGTTTGCACCACCATCCGTATCTACATATAGATTAACACCTTCTCCCTGTGCTTGAGAAGCTCTTGATCCTAATGATGACCAATCTTGATATCCTCTTGGTGAAGAACTATATTGCGGAGTTGGCGAGTTGTTGGTATTGATTATATTTCCAATAAAATTCACAGTTGTAATGTAGTTTGAAGCTTCTCTACCACTGCTGACTGAGGGTGTACAATATACTGGGCTAACTGTTAATAAAGCAGAAGTCGAAAATGTTGATGTTCCACAAGAATTTGTTGCAGAAACTCTGTATCTATAGCTATCCATTGCTAAAGCAGCGTTTGTAATGACCAAAGTAGCTGTTGTGGCACCAGAATAAACACCACCATTAGTAACTGTTGACCAAGTTCCACCACCATTGGTGCTAACCTGCCATGAATAACTACTAGGACTATTTGTAGCGCCAACTGTAAATGAAGTATTAGATCCTTCGGTAATTGAAGAATCTATTGGATTTGTATTAATTGTAGGTGTTGTAGAAACATTTAAAGCTACTGCGTTTGAAGTTCTAC
This sequence comes from Flavobacterium ponti, assembly GCF_042652765.1. Lineage (NCBI taxonomy): Bacteria > Pseudomonadati > Bacteroidota > Flavobacteriia > Flavobacteriales > Flavobacteriaceae > Flavobacterium > Flavobacterium ponti. The sequence continues at coordinate 55,503 of NZ_JBHSGW010000002.1, read as the reverse complement.
TGCAACTTCCATTGCTAACAACAACATCAAAATTACCTGCTATTGCTAACACAGGATTTGTAATTGTTAATGTACTTGATGTTGCTCCAGAATAAGGAGTACCATTTGATATGTTAACACCGTTTCTTCTCCATTGAAAAGATGTTGCACTAGTTGCTGTAACAGAAATAGTTCTTGTTCCTGAACCAGCACAAACTGTTGTAGGTGCAACTGGCTGAGATGTTATATTTGGACCATTTGTAATATTAACCCATAGGTATTGACCACCACCACCAAAACCACAACCATTTATTGATTGAACCCTTATGTTACCTGATGTTGCTGTCGAGTTAAATGTAACAGTTGCAGATAAACCATCAGCTGCTGGAGTAATTGTAGCACCGCTTCCACCGTCAACATACGACCAAATATAAGAACTGGAATACTGATCTGGTACAATTGTATATGTTGTTGTAGAGTTTGTACATTGTGTATTGGAGCCATTTAAACTAATTGGACCGTTTCCAGGACCATTAGCTACATAAACAGTTCTTGTGCTAGTGTATGTTGGACAAGATCCACCTCCAACAGTATATGTTATAGTTGCAGTACCAGAATTTACAGCAGTTACCAATCCAGTTGAAGCATTTACATTAGCGACACTGGTATTGCTACTTGTCCAAGTTCCACCAGAAACTGAAGAAGAAAAAGTTGTACTAGTATTTGTGTATCTACAGATGTATTGATTACCAGAAAGTGTTCCTGCGGATGTTTGACAAGGACTGTAAACACAAATTTGTCCATTCATACTTCCATCTGAATTATTTCTTTGAATTCTTATCATGTATTTTTGACCAATTATTGTTGGGTATGTTATGGTCTCTAACTCTCCATTACCACCAATATTAGAACAAGCTAAGGCAGTTACTGATGTACTACAGGTTCCTGTAAATAGATGTAAAATAGCATCTCTACCATTTGTTGGCTGATAATTAATGATAGTCGATGTGGAAGTTGCTGTAAACCAACCCCATGCATCATCTCTATTTGAATCGGCACTACAAGTGTTGCCATTCCAGTAATTATTATTAAAATTAGAATTGAAATTTGAATAATTGCAACTTGCACCAACAGTAACTTCACCAGCTGAGGCTGTCAAATCGCAATTATTAGTCTGAGAAAAGGTGATATTTGTTGAAAATATAAAACAAATAAAAAACAAAACTCTTAAATGCATTAAACTATTGCTTGATACATTTAAAATGGTTAGCTTTGGGGAACTATTTTCCATAATAAAGTAATTTGTAGGTGTCTATTAAATAAAGATAATAATAGAATTTACTCTGACAAAAATGAAAAATACGAAAGTAGTTTTTCAGTTCTTAATAATATTTTATGTGTCTGATTTAAGGCCTATTATTTCCAATAATCAGGACAAATGTAGAATTTAATTTAACATCAACAAAATAACTTCTCTAAACAATCTTTTTAATCGATAAAAGGCTAATATTTTTCGACGAATGGATTTTGTGTAAGTTATTTTTATATATTTGTTTGAATAAAATATACTCTTAAATCTGTTTCAAATGAAAAACTGTATTTATCTATTCTTTTTTTTAATTTTTAGTTATACTTCCTATTCACAATTATTTGTGAAAGATGGGAGCTATATTTACAACAATGATAATGTTGTATATGTTAAAGAGGATGTTAACTTAGAATTAAACTCTAATTTTTACTTAAGAAATCAAGCACAACTTGTTCAAGGTAAAACAGGAGTTTCAACTAATTCAGGTGAAGGGAAAGTTTCTGTTTTTCAAGAGGGAACTTCAAATCGTTATGTTTATAATTATTGGTGTTCACCTGTTGGAGTAGCAAATGGTGCTGCAGGAAATACTAATTTTGGAATATTGTTAATGAATAGACCAACATCTGTTACTGCTTCAAATGTTATTACCACAACAGCATATGACGGTTCATCTTCCACTAGTTCATTAGTGGTTGCGAAATATTGGATTTGGAAGTACTTAAGTGCAAACGGATATAATCTAGGTGGGCCAAATGGCTGGATACATGTTCAAGATACTCAAACACTTTTGCCTGGACAAGGTTTTACGATGAAAGGTGTTAGTGGAACTGATACAACATTAATTACTACTGAGCCGACGCAAGCAAATAATCCAGGAAATAATCAACGTTATGATTTTAGAGGAAGACCAAACGATGGTGATATAACTATTGAAGTTGGGGAAGATGATTTTACATTGACAGGGAATCCTTATCCTTCAGCATTGAATGTTAGTGCTTTTCTATTAGACCCTGTAAATTCAGCATGTAATGGAATTGCTTATTATTGGGAACAAAATAAAACTGATAATTCACATTATTTGGTTGATTATCATGGTGGATATGGTACGTATGCTCCAATTTCTGCTCCTTATACAGGTATTTATATACCTGCAACATTTGATACTTATAATGGAGATGGTACAATAAATACAACAGGTTCTTCTTCTGGTTTAGTTATTGAAAGAAAATATGCTCCGATAGGACAAGGTTTTATGGTTTTTGGTGCTGCTGATGGAACTATAACCTTAAAAAACGAATATAGAGAATATGTGAAAGAAGGTTCTAGTTTATCTCAATTTGAAAAAGTAGCTTCTCCTCAGGTTACAACAACTGCTAATCAAGTTCCTCACATGCGTTTTGATATTTCTTTGAATAATCAAAACACAAGACAAATAGGTTTAGTTTTAATTCCAGAGGCTACTGATGGAGTTGATAGAGGAATTGATGCAAAAAGTCCTGCTGAAGATACTTTGCCAAATGATGTTTATTTTTTCTTAGATAATGACAAATATGTTGTTGAAGGAATTCCCTTTGATATAAATAAAAGAATTAAAGTAGGTGTAAAATCAGCTGCTAATGTTCCTTTTAATTTTAAACTGTCTCATGTTATTAATTTTGATCAAAACCAAAATGTTTATCTGTATGATGGATTAACACAGACTTATCATGATATTAAAAATGGTAATTATGATGTGATTTTACCAGGAGGAACAATAAATGATAGATTTGAAATTACATTTACAGCAAGTGCTTTAAATACTGCTGTGAATTTGGAAGAAAGTTTTGCAATTTATCAAAATAATGATAAACAAACTTTAAGAGTAGAGAATCCTACACTGTTAGATGTACGCTCAATTTCTCTTTTTGATGTTACTGGAAAAGTTATTTTTGGAAAAGAAAAATTAGGAATAGAAAATGAATATGAGTTTTCAACTTCAGGTATTAGTGATGGAGTTTATATTGTTAAAATGGTTACAAGTGATAGCCAAAGTTTAAGTCATAAAATCATAGTTAAGAATAATAAAAAATAGCATTTTTATAAAAAAGTTAAAATGAGCAGTCTTATGGCTGCTTTTTTTATGAAATGTAAATGATGAATTGTAATTTTGCATTCGTGGAAATTAAGACTCAAAAAATTAAAATTAATAACTCAAACGTTGAATTATATATTAAACGAGAGGATTTGATTCATCCGTTAATTTCAGGAAATAAATACAGAAAGCTTAAATACAATTTAATAGAAGCTAAAAACGAAAATCATTCTACATTGTTAACTTTTGGTGGAGCTTTTTCAAATCATATTTTAGCGGTTGCTTCGGCTGGTTTTGAAAATAATTTTAAAACAATTGGAGTAATTAGAGGAGAAGAGTTGTTTGATAAAATTGAACAAAACCCTACTTTAAAGAAAGCAAAAGAATTAGGTATGCAGTTCAAGTTTGTGTCAAGAGAAGATTTTAGAAATAAAAACAACAAAGATTTTTTAGAAGGTTTAAAAGCTCAATTTGGTGAATTATATCTTTTGCCAGAAGGAGGAACAAATCAATTAGCCATAAAAGGTTGCGAAGAGATATTAACAAAAGAGGACAAAATGTTTACTCATGTTTGTTGTTCAATAGGTACTGGTGGCACAATTTCAGGAATTATTAATTCAAGTTTTAGTGGTCAACAAATTGTTGGTTTTCCTTCTTTAAAAGGGGATTTTATTTCAAATGAGATTAGTAACTTTGTACAGAAATCAAATTGGAATATCATTTCTGATTATCATTTTGGAGGTTATGGCAAAATAACTGACGAATTAATTCGTTTTATTAATGATTTTAATTCGAAGAGCAATATTCCATTAGACCCAATTTATACAGGAAAAATGATGTTTGGAATCTATGATTTAATTAAAAATGAATATTTTCCAAAAGGAAGTAAGATTTTAGCAATTCATACTGGTGGTTTACAAGGTATAAAGGGAATGAACGAGTTGTTGAAAAAACAAAATAAAGAAATAATACATATAAATGAAATTTAAAATTGCCCTAATCTGTTTTTGTACTCTACTCTTAGTGAGTTGTGGATCTCAAAAAAAAGTAAGAACTACTAGTACTAAAAGACAACCAGTGAAGAAGACTGTTGTTACTAATAAAAAGCAAATTATTAAAAAGGAAGAAGAAAAACTTGAAGCTACTTCTTTTGTTGTAGTAACATTTGAAAATGTTGAAGAATATATTTCATGGTTCAAAAACACAGCTATTAGTAATATGATTAATTATAAAATTCCTGCAAGTATTACGCTAGCTCAAGGAATTTTAGAATCTGGTGCTGGAAAAGGTGAGCTATGCAAAAAAGCTAATAATCATTTTGGTATAAAATGTCATGTAGGTTGGGAAGGAGCAAGTGTATATCATGATGATGATGAGTCACAAGAATGTTTTAGAAAATACAATCATCCTGCGGAATCTTATAGAGATCATTCGTTGTTTTTAACTTCTAGAAGTAGATATAATTTTCTTTTTGACTTAAAAGAAGATGACTACAAAGCTTGGGCAAATGGATTAAAAAGTGCAGGTTATGCAACTGATCCAAAATATCCTGCAAAACTCATTCATATTATTGAACGATATAAATTATATGAATATGATAATGAAGCATTAGGAAGGTCTCCTATTAAAGAAGAAGTAGTCCTTTATGAAGCACCTAGTAAATCAATAAGTAACTCTGAATATGAAGTGGTTAAAGGAGATACTTTGTATTCTATTTCAAGAAAATATAATATTTCAGTAGAAGATTTAAAAAACAAAAACAATATTTCTGACAATGCACTTTCAATAGGTCAGATTTTAAAGATTAAATAATGGTATATAAAAGAAGTAGCGAATTATTCGTTGAAGCAAATAAAGTAATTCCAGGAGGTGTAAATTCACCAGTAAGAGCATTTAAATCAGTTGGTGGAACTCCAATTTTCGTAAAAAGTGCCAAAGGACCTTATTTGTTTGATGAAGATGGAAATAAATTAATCGATTATATCAACTCTTGGGGACCAATGATTTTAGGTCATGCTCACGAACCCGTAATAAATGCAATTACTGAAAGAGCTAAACTAGGAACTTCTTTTGGGATGCCAACAGAATTAGAAACAAAGATAGCTGAATTAGCCGTTTCAATGGTGCCAAATATTGATAAAATTCGTTTTGTAAATTCAGGTACAGAAGCTTGTATGAGTGCTATTCGATTAGCAAGAGGTTATACTAAAAGAGATAAAATCATAAAATTCGCTGGTTGTTATCATGGACATTCAGATTCTTTTTTGATTCAAGCAGGTAGTGGTGCTATAACTTTTGGTTCACCAAATAGTCCTGGTGTAACTGAAGGTACTGCAAAAGATACGCTTTTAGCTAATTACAATGATATTGAAAATGTAAAAGCTCTATTTGAAGCTAATAAAAATGAAATTGCAGCTATAATCATCGAACCAGTAGCTGGAAACATGGGTTGTATTCCTCCAAAAGCAGGTTTTTTAAACGCGTTAAGAGAACTTTGTGATGCAGACGGAACAATGCTAATCTTTGATGAAGTTATGACTGGATTTCGTTTAGCAAAAGGTGGAGCTCAAGAACTATATAATGTCAAAGCAGATATAGTTTGTTTTGGAAAAGTAATTGGTGGAGGTTTGCCAGTTGGTGCTTTTGCAGCAAAAAAAGAAATTATGGATTATTTAGCTCCAATAGGACCTGTTTATCAAGCTGGAACTTTGTCTGGAAATCCACTAGCAATGGCTGCTGGATACGAAATGCTTAAAGAACTAAATTCGGATAAAGATATTTATAAAAGACTTGAAGAAAAAACAGCTTATCTTTATGAAGGAATACATAAAGTTTTATCAGATAAAGAAATTGATTTTACTATAAATAGAGTAGGCTCTATGATTTCAGTTCATTTTGATAAAAACGAAGTGTATGATTTTGAAACCGCTAAAAAAGGAGATAATGATAGCTTTAAAAAATTCTTTCATGGTTTGGTTAAAGAAGGTGTTTATATTGCTCCTTCAGCCTATGAAACTTGGTTTATAACTGATGCTTTATCTTATGAAGACTTAGATTTTACAATAAATGCAATTAATAAAGTAGTAAGTAATTTATAAAAAAAATCCCGAAATTAAATTTCGGGATTTTTTTTAATTTCTAGTTAACTTTTTATAAAGTGCTTTATCAGCCTTTAATTTATCAAAATCACCTTGATTTAATAAAGATGATAATTTTGTTTCTACAAAGTTAGATACAATTACTTTTCTGTCTTCAGAAATTCCTTCAGTTAAAAGAACATCGTGTTTTTCTTTGAAAACTGTTTGTAAGTCGGTTAAAACTTCTCCTTGTAAACCAAGATATTGAGCAAGTTCTTGTGTGTCTTGCTTAGCAAGTTCCGTTGCTTTGCTTTTGTCTTGTGCATTTGCATTAAAAGTAAAAGCAAATAGTAAAACAAAAAGTGCGATTATTTTTTTCATAGTATTTGGTTGTTTTTGATTTTGAAATTCAAATCTAACTATTTTTTTTTAAATTCAAAATAATACACAGGCTTTTTATTTAAATTATTCCGTTTTTTTACCTTTATTGGCTCTTCTTTCTTTCATTTTTTCTTTGACTTCTTCTTTTTGAGTTTCCCATTTTTTGTATTGGTCATCATTAAGTATAGATTTCATTTTGGCATTTATTACTGCTTTTTTCTCATTCATTTTAGCTTTCATTTCTGCTCTTTGCTCTTTTGTGGCTTTTTCAGCAGTTTCTTTCATTTCTTTTCTTCTTTCTAGCATTTCAGCTCTTTCTTCTTTTTGAGAATTTAAAAGTTCTTTTATTTGCTTTTGTTGCGTTTCATTTAAGTCAAGATCTTTTGTCATTTTCTTAACCTGAATTTCTGTTCTTTGTTCTGGAGTCATTTCTTTAAAATCTCCTCTCTTACCTTTTCCTTGAGCAAATGTTGTTAATCCAACAACTAGAAATGCTACTACTAGTAATTTTTTCATTTTTATAATTTTTTAAGTTTGAAGATAAGACAGTGTTATTATTAAAAGGTTTAATCTTTAATAAAAAAAAACACAAAAAAAAGGAAACTCTAATGAATTTCCTTTAATATATAATGTGGTAAGATTAATTCTTATTTCAATTCCACAATCTTGCTTTCACCTTCAACTCTTACTGAAGTCATGTTGTGTTTAGCTAAACCTTTCATAGCTGCATCCCATTTTTTTCCGCTTAAAGCAGCTTTGGTTTTTAATTCAGCTAAATCCATTGCATTTTCATTTTTAGTTAAAAGATCAATTATCATTTTTTCTTCTTCAGATAATTCTACTTGTTTTTTTTCAGGTCTCATTTGAGGAAAAAACAATACTTCTTGTATCGATTGATTATTTGTTAAAAACATGATTAATCGGTCCATTCCAATTCCTAAACCAGATGTTGGAGGCATTCCGTATTCTAAAGCTCTTAAGAAATCTTCATCAATAATTCCGTTTGCTTCGTCATCACCTTTGGCAGCTAAAGCCATTTGGTTTTCAAAACGACCTCTTTGGTCAATTGGATCATTTAATTCAGAATAAGCATTCGCAATTTCTTTTCCACAAACCATCAATTCAAAACGTTCAGTTAAATCCGGATTATCTCTATGTTCTTTACATAAAGGAGACATTTCTTTTGGATAATCTGTAATAAAGGTTGGTTGAATAAAATTACCTTCACATTTTTCACCAAAAATTTCATCAATTAATTTTCCTTTACCCATAGTTTCATCAACTGCAATTCCCATTGATTGAGCAGCTTCAAATAATTCTTTTTCAGATTTTCCTGTAATGTCAAAACCTGTAAAGTTTTTGATGGCATCAGTCATTGTAACTCTTGCATAAGGAGCTTTGAAGCTAACTTTATGTTCACCAAAAGTAGCATCTGTAGTTCCGTTTACTTCTTTGGCACAATGTTCTAATAAGTTTTCGGTAAACTCCATCATCCAATTGTAGTCTTTGTAAGCTACATAAATTTCCATAGCAGTAAACTCTGGATTATGAGTTCTATCCATTCCTTCATTTCTGAAGTTTTTTGAAAATTCATAAACTCCATCAAAACCACCAACAATTAATCTTTTTAAATATAATTCATTTGCAATTCTCATGTACAAAGGAATGTCTAAACTATTATGATGTGTAATAAAAGGACGAGCAGCAGCACCACCAGGAATAGCTTGTAAAACTGGAGTTTCAACTTCCATATAACCTGCTTGGTTAAAGAAATTTCGCATAGCAGTGAACAGTTTTGTACGTTTTACGAAAACCTCTTTTACTTTTGGGTTAACCACTAAATCCACATAACGCATTCTGTAACGCAACTCTGGATCTACAAATGCATCAAATGTATTTCCTTCTGTATCTGTTTTTGGTAAAGGTAATGGACGAAGAGTTTTACTTAATAAAGTTAAATTAGAAACTCGTATTGATTTTTCACCAACTTGGGTCATAAATAAAGTTCCTTCAATCCCGATAAAATCACCTAAATCAATCAATTTTTTAAAGACTTCATTGTATAAAGTTTTGTCTTCATCAGGACAAATTTCATCTCTATTCACATAAATCTGAATTCTACCTTCACTATCTTGCAATTCCGCAAAAGAAGCTTTTCCTTGAATACGAGTACTCATCACACGACCAGCTAAAACTACCTTTTTCCCTTCTTCAAAATTTTCTTTAACCTGTTTTGAAGTAGTGTTTACAGCAAATAAATCTGCTGGATAAGGATTTATACCTAGAGCACGAAGTGAATTTAACTTTTCTCTTCTAATGATTTCTTGTTCCGAAAGTTGCATAATATCTTTATTTTAAGCCTGCAAAGATAAGTATTAGTTTCAGAGTTTCAAAGCGTTGTTTTTTGATTTTTGAAGCAAAAGTTTTGGGCTTATTTGGTTGTGTAATTCCTGCCATCCATTCTATCTTTTTTTTACAAAAAAAGGATGCCATTCCTGTCAGGGCTAATTGGTAAATCATTTGTATCTTTGCAAAGATAAATTGAAATCAAAAATAGGTTTTTACAAAACATGAATAAAAAAATCCAGTTACAAGATTTAGGTCACAAAGATTATAAAGATACATGGGATTATCAAGAAGAGCTTTTCAAAGAAATAGTTGATTTAAAAATCAAAAATAGAAGAGAGGAACTAAATGATGAAACTCCTAATTATTTTCTTTATGTAGAACATCCTCATGTGTATACTTTGGGTAAAAGTGGTGATTTGTCTAATTTGCTTTTATCTGAAAAACAATTGGCTGATAAAGGAGCGACTTTTTATAAAATAAATAGAGGAGGAGATATTACTTATCACGGACCTGGTCAAATCGTTGGTTATCCTATTTTGGATTTAGAAAATTTCTTTACAGATATTCATAAATATTTACGACTTTTAGAAGAAGCAATAATCTTGACTCTGGCAGAATATAATATTTTTTCTTCAAGAAGCGAAGGTGAAACTGGAGTTTGGTTAGGTGTTGGGACTCCATTTGCAAGAAAAATTTGTGCCATGGGAGTTCGTGCAAGTCGCTGGGTAACTATGCATGGTTTTGCATTAAACGTAAATGCTGATTTAGGATATTTTGATAACATCATCCCTTGTGGAATAAGAGGAAAAGCAGTTACTTCTTTGAACGTTGAACTTGGAGTTGAAAAAGTAAATGAAGAAGAAGTAAAGCAAAAAATTCTTAAGCATTTTACAGATCTTTTTGAAGCTGAATTTGAGAATTCTTAAAAAGAAAAATATTAAAGGTCTAAAGATAGTTGCTCGGGTAATAATCTAAAAGACATTCTGTGGTATTTTGATGGGCCATATTTTCTAATAGCTTCTCGATGTTCTTTTGTTGGGTAGCCTTTGTTTTTTTTCCAATTATACATTGGGAATTCTTCGTGAATTTTATTCATATATTCATCTCTATATGTTTTAGCTAAAATAGAAGCAGCTGCAATACTTATGTATTTGCTATCACCTTTTATAATTGTTGAAAAAGGAATGTTGTTCAATGGTTTAAATCTATTTCCATCCACTATAATATATAAAGGTATGGGATTTAACTTTAAAATACTTTTTTGCATAGCTAATATTGATGCGTTTAGTATGTTTATTTCGTCAATAACATTAGGTTCTAAATGAGTTACTGCAAAAGATAAAGCTTCATTTTCTAAAATTGGTTTTAAATAATCTCTGTTTTTTTCTGAGAGTTGTTTGGAGTCATTTAGCAATTCGTTTTTAAAATTGTTTGGCAAAAGAATTGCAGCAGCAGTTACAGGTCCAGCTAAGCAACCTCTTCCAGCCTCGTCTGTTCCGCATTCTAAATCAAATCCTGAAAAGTTAAAGTTTAACATATTCTTTTTTTGATAAAAATATAAATTTTAACGCAACCTTTTAAATTATTCTGCATCTTTTATATGTGTTGCAACCACAAAGTTAGTTTTAGAGTAAAAAAGTTTAACATAATTAAAAACTAATTATTAGTTAATAAAATTTGTTTATTTAAGAAATTATTAAGAAGTTTGCTGAATAACTAACTCAAATAAATTTAATATGAGATCGAAGTTCAAATGGATTTTTACGCTATTAGTAGCGTTTACAATGCAGTTTTCGTTTGCACAAGAGAAAACTGTTACGGGTAATGTTTCTGATGAATTAGGAACGTTAGCTGGTGCAACTGTTCAAGTTCAAGGAACAAATCGCGGTGTAACAACCGATTTTGATGGAAATTACTCAATTTCTGCTAAACAAGGAGACGTTTTGGAATTTTCTTTCGCAGGAAAGAAAAAATCAACAGTAACTGTTGGTGCTGCCAATGTTTACGATGTTGTTCTTTCTGAAGGTTTCGTTGGAGACGAAATTGTATTAACTGGTATAGTAGGTGTTGCTAGAAAGGCAGATGCTGTTACTTCTACTTATCAAGTTGTTAAGTCGGAAGAATTAAATCAGGCAGCTAACCCAAATGCAGTACAAGCACTTGCAGGTAAAGTTTCTGGTTTGCAAATCACTACAACTAGTAATGGTGTTAATCAAACAAACTCTATTGTGTTAAGAGGTAATCGTTCGATTACTGGTAGTAATGAAGCATTGATTGTAATTGATAATGCAATATCTTCAGCTACAGTATTACAAAATTTAGCTCCTGAATCAATCGAGTCTATGAACGTTATTAAAGGTGCTCAAGGAGCTGCTTTGTACGGAGATAGAGGTGTTAATGGTGTTATTGTTGTTACAACTAAAAGAGGTAATGGTGAGGAAAAAGTAAGTATTTCTTTAAATTCTTCTATTGCTTTTGAGAACATTTCTTTTATGCCTACACGTCAAGAACGTTATGGACAAGGATGGAGTGGTCAACACGTGACTTATGAGAATGGTGCATGGGGTGCTGAATTTGATGGTGTTGTTAGAACAGTAGGTCAAGTTCAAGCTGATGGTACTTATTTTACTGCTCCATATTCACCAATAGATAAAAACATCAATGAATTCTTTAAGACAGGTACATTGTTTCAAAATGGAATTAGTATAAGTGGAGGTTCGCTTAAAACAGGTTATGTGAGTGTTACTGCTAATAAGCAAAATACTGATTTCGTTGTGGATGGAGATAAGTTAGATAGATCATCTTTTATTGTGAGAGGTGGTAAGCAAATCGGAAAATGGACTTTAGATGCAAACGTTAATTATATTTCATCTAAGACAGAACAAACTACTTCAAATCTTTTATCTGAGCTTTTGCAAGCAGCGACAAATATCCCTGTTGAGAAGTTTAAAAACTCTGGAAATGAAGGTGCTTGGACTTCTTATTATAGAAATCCATATTGGAGAGCGCAAAATGAAAGATTTATTGATAGATCTGATTATATGACTGGTAGTGCAACTATCGGATATGAAATTAATAAAAACATTAAATTAAATTACATAGCTAACATTAGAACTTTCCAAAATAACGGATATAACTATGTTAATGAATATATAGATCAAATTCAGTTAGGTGGAGGTGATGCATCAACTGTGTCTTCTTTCTCACAATACAATTCTGGACAAAGAGATTTTTACGGAGATTTTACAGCTAACTTTAATTATAAATTAACTGAAAAAATTGGTTTTAACGGTACTTTTGGTAATAATATTACTGATAGATTTTTCAAAACTACTAGTGTTGGAGGTACTAATTTAACGATACCAGGTTTGTATACTATTGATAATGTTGAGAATATTGCTGCTACAACTGGTAGTAATTTTCAAACAAGAGCTAGATCGGCTTCGTTCTTTACAAATTTAGATTTTGATTATAATGATTATTTGTTCTTAACTTTAACAGGTCGTTATGATATGATTTCTGAGTTAATTGGAAGTTCTGAAGGTAATAAATATTTCTATCCATCTGTTGGGCTTGCATTTATTCCTACAAAAGCTTTTGAAGGAATTAAAAGTGATAAAGGTTTGAAATATGCAAAAGTTTATGCTAACTACATTAGAGTTGGTAATAGATCTACTATCGGAGCTTATGATTTGAATAGATTATATACTGGGGGTGCAGGTTATCCATATGGAAATAATAACTCTTTTGTACAAGATGTAACTGTTACTGATGGTGCAATCAAACCAGAATTTCAAACAACTCTTGAAGGAGGTATTAATTTAGGGTTCTTTAAAGATAGATTAACTTTTGATGCTTCAGCATACCAAACTACAACAACTGATCTTATTACAAGTGTTGATGCTTCAGCTGCATCTGGTTTATCTAGATTAGAAACTAATATTGGTAAAATGACTAATAAAGGATTTGAAATTGATTTAGGATTTACTCCAATTGCAAAATCAAGTTTTAATAATTTAGGTTTAGTTTGGGAAAACAGATTAAGTTATACTACATATAAAGCTATTGTTGATGAAGTTTCAGATCAAGCAGATGAAGTAGCATTAGTTACTGGCCCTGAAGCAAGTATTTTCGCTATTAAAGGAGAAGAATTTCCTATAATCAAAGGTACAGCTTATCAAAGAGATGATCAAGGTAGAGTAATAATAGGGGCTAATGGAAATCCATTACGTGCTGAAGGATTACAAATTTTAGGAAAATCTACACCAGACTATATTCTTAATTATAGTACTTCTGTAAGTTTCAAAGGACTTAAGTTGTCATTAGTTATGGACTACAGAACAGGTCATCAATTTTATGCTGAAACAAAAGACTGGATTTCTTGGTCAGGTCAATTATACGAATCAGCTTTAAATGGAAGAACTGGATTCATTTTCCCAAATTCTTCAGTTGAAACTAGTCCTGGTGTTTATACTGCTAATACTAATGTAGTAACAGGTGGAAATAGTTATTCTTCTTATTTATCTTATTTCCAAGATGAGTATGCTGATATAGCTGAAAATGCAGTTTTAGATGCTACTGCATTAAAAATTAGAGAGATTGCTTTAAGTTATGGTTTACCTAGTGAGACAGTTAAAAGAATTGGTCTTTCTTCACTACGTTTTAGTGTTTCTGCAAGAAATCCATTCGTTTTCTTAGCTAATGAAAATAGAGGATATGCAGATCCAGAGTCTTCTTTCTCTAACGGAAATGGTAAAGGTTATGCTAATATCGGAAGATATCCTACTACAAGAACTATGGCATTTACATTAAACGCAACATTTTAAAAAAAAATAGATATGAAAAAAATAAAAATTTTAGCACTTTTCGCTTTTCTAGGTTTCATGTCATGTGATAATTATTTGGATATAAATGAATCTCCTAATAATGCTAAAAACACTGATATAACTCCAGATTTAGCATTAGCAGCTGCTCAAACAAGTTCTTATGCGAACGTTACAACTTCAATGAATTTTCTTGGAAATTTATTTATGAATAACTGGGGGTTTGATGTAAACTCTTTCGCAGTAACAAATCCAGCTGAATTTTCTTATTCAATTGATAATAATTTTTATGCTGCAATTTGGAATACTCCAATGCGTAATACTGCTAACTTAAGCAATATTATAAATACAGAGTTTCCTAATTATGAAAACCATGTTGCAATTGCAAAAATTTGCAAAGCGTATTATTTTCAAATTTTAGTTGACATGTATGGTGATATTCCTTATTCTGAAGCTCATTTAGGTGTTGAGGATATTACTCCTTCTTACGATGATGCAAAATCAGTTTATCGTGATTTATATGTGCAGTTAGATGATGCAATTAATTTGATTGATAATTCTCCTGCGGCTAACGCTGTTGGTGCTGAAGATGCTGTTTTTGGTGGAAACATGGAAAGATGGAAACAATTTGCTAATACAATGAAATTAAGATTGTTAATGCGTCAAGTGGATTTAGCTGAAGCGGGAACTGATGCTGAAACAACTGCTTATGTTGCTGATAAATTTGCTACTCTAGCTGGTTCTTCTTTCTTAGACGTTGATGCAACTTTAAATCCTGGTTACTCTGATACTCGTGCTGATACTCGTAATCCATTTTGGAATATTATGTATGGTGCTGACAATACAACAGTATCTACTTTTTATAGACAATACAAAGCTTCTAAAAGAAATGCGGATAATTTAAATGATAATGGCGGTGATCCTAGAAGATTTAGATTGTTTACACCAGTTGGCGGTCAAGTTGTAGGTGTCCTACAAGGAGATAATGCTGTTGTTAATGGAGGAACTGCTCCAACAACTCTTTCTTCTTTCGGTCCTGGTGTTTTAATAGGAGCTTCACAAGATGCTTATATGTTCTCTGCAGCTGAAAGTTTCTTGTTACAGTCAGAAGCTGTACTTAGAGGTTATATGCCTGGTAATGATGAAGCTTTATTTAACGCAGCTATCAATGCATCATGTGCACAACTTGGAGTAACTGAAGGAGGTTACATTGGAGCTATTTCATCAGTGCCTGGTAAAGGTTGGACTGGAACTGTTGCTCAAAAAATTGAAGCAATCATGTACCAAAAAAATATAGCTTTACAAGGAACAAGTCAAGCTTTAGAAGCGTTCATTGAATATACACGTACTGGTTTAATTGATTCAGTTCCTGGTTCTATTTTAGGAGCTACACAACCTAACAGACCTAGACGTTTATTATATCCAACTTCTGAATACACTAGTAACTCCGCTAACGTTCCTGCTCAAGGTAATGTTTTCACAACTGGTTCATTCTGGTACGCATATTAATTAACTAAAAATATAAATTATGAAAAAGATTTTATCATTATTTGCTATATCAGCGGTACTTTTTTCTTGTACTGATGATGATATAAGAATTGAGCATCAACTTAATACAGGAAGTAAAATTGTTGGTTTTTCAAAGTCATTTGAAACGGTTTCTTACTTCGTTGATGAAGGTGCAGTTCAATTAGGTTTTCCAGTAAATTTAATTGGAAGCGGAAACGGTCAAACTTTGAGTGAGCCAATAGAAGTTCAATATGAAGTTGATGCTGCTAACAGTACTGCTACTGAAGGTGTTGAGTTTGATTTTGTTAGCTCAACGGGTAAAGTTACTATTCCAGCTGGTGGAACATTTGGTGAGTTTTTGCTTAATGTAAATACTGGGCAGTTAAATCCAACTATGAAAACAGAATTAGTTGTTAAATTAACTGCAGCTAGTAATTCAACAGTAGTTGGTGCACAATATCAAACTCTTAAAGTTATTTTCGTTGGATGTAAGTCTTTAATTGCTGGTCCAACAGGAGTTGGTAATTATAATCTTGTAGTTACTCGTCCGGATTTACCAGGAAGTGTTTGGAATTTTTCTAACGAAGCTGTTACGGAAACTTCAGTTAACAATTTTGTAACAACAAGATCTGGTAATTATGATATTGGTGTATTACAAGGAAACAATACTGGTTACGATTTTGTTGATATTTGTAATGAAATTACAATTCCAGAGCAAAATTTAGCACACATTTACTCTAATATTCTAAGACCTCGTACTGCTAATAATGGTATTGATGGAACAGTTACTGATATTAACCATTTCCAAACAAACTATGAAATTGGTTTTACAGGAAACACTGTTTGGAGAACTTTTAATTGTGTTTACACAAGAATTTAATTTAAACTTAAAACATGAAAAAACATTTTATAAATAAAGCTTTATTTGCTTCAATTATGGTTTCGTTGTTTTTCTCTTCTTGTAATGAGATTGAGAACGACACTACAGATTTACGTGTAGTTAAACCAGTTGTTACTGCAAATCAAACTAATTTTACGATAGAGGAAGGAGAATCAGCTACTGTTACTTTAACAACTGACACTCCTTACAGCCAAGATTTGACATTCAAATTAGAATTGGTTGGAGGAACAGGTTCTTTTAATGATTACCTTTGCTCAGGAACTGAAACTGCTGATAGTGACGGTTTTGGTCCAATAGGATATATTGTAACAGTACCTGCTTATGCAACAAGTGGAACATTTGATGTTACTGCAGTATTTGATTTATTACCTGAAGGTTCAGAAACTCTTCAATTAAGATTATATTCTGATTCTTATGCAAGAGGTCTTGTGGCTGAAGGTTCAGATATGATTAACATTACAATTAACAACAAACAATCTACTGATTTTGTTGCTGTAGTTGATTGGACACAAAATTATATTGATTCTTTTGGTACACTACAAGAAGGTGTATACCTTGATGCTGACGGTGATCCACATTCTTTCTGTGATTTAGATTTTGACTTAGAAATTTATGATGAATTCTTTTCAAGTGTAGTTGCTGATAGTTACTCTAGCTGCCCTGAAATGATTACTTTAGATGCTTCTACAACACCAGATGGAACTTATCAAATTGTTCCAAGTTTATGGACAACAACTGGAAATATTTTACCAGCTTCTGATTTCTTCTTCAAAGTTAAAGTTACTATGTCTAAACCAGGTGTTTGGGTAAAAGAAATAAATGTTGACGATAACTGGAAGTTCTCAGAAGGTGGTGCTCAACAAAGTAATCCAAATGCATATTACCCAGTTGCAACTTTAGTTAAAACAGGTACAACATATGTTTTAAAAGACTTTGCTACTGGAGATGTTTTAGCTTCAGGAAAACTTGCAGATTTTAAATTAAAATCTAAGAAAAATAAAAAATAATTATAATTTAATTATAAATTTTTAAAGACTGCTTTTTTAAGCAGTCTTTTTTTGTTTTAAATTATTACATTTGCTCTTATTTACTCAAATGAAAAATATATTTCTATTATTCTTTTTATTCATAACTATATTTTCTTTTTCTCAAGAAGAAGATGTAGAAGGCCTTGAAAAGTTACCTAAAAAAGAAAAACCCTCTATTGAGTTATACAAAATATACACTTTAGAAAAGGATACTGTTTTTTTAGATACAACTTTAACTATCAAAAAAGAGTATAAATTCAATATGCTTAGAAAAGATAATTTTGGATTATTGCCTTTTGCTAACGAAGGACAAAATTATAACACATTAAATTTTGGATTAAATACAAATTCAACTTTTCCAAACTTTGGATTTAAAGCAAAGCATTTTAATTATTTAGAAGTTGAGGATATAAAATATTATTCTGTTCCAACTCCTTTGTCAGATTTGTATTTTAAAACAGTTATGGAGCAAGGACAATCTCTTGATGCTTTTTTAACTATAAACACAAAACCAAATCTAAATTTTTCAATTGCATATAAAGGAATTAGATCTTTAGGGAAATATATTAACTCTCTGACTAGTTCTGGAAATTTTAGGTTTACTTCAAGTTATTTTACGAAAGACAAAAGATATATATTAAATGCTCATTTCACAGGTCAAGATATAATGAATCAAGAAAATGGTGGAATAACAACTACTTCAGATTTTGAAATTAGTGATGAACCTTACGATGAGAGAGCTCAACTAGAAGTTTATTTTAACGATGCTACAAATCTATTAAAAGGTAATAGATTTTTTATTGATCACTCTTATAAGCTTTCAAAGGACAATCCAAATAGTTTGGTGTTCACTCATCAATTTAATCATGAATATAAGTTTTTTGAATATAATCAAAGAACTGTTAGTGATAGATTCGGTGACTCTTATTCTAATTCGATTTATAATAAAACGAGATACAATCATTTGTATAATAAAATTGGTGTTGCCTACAAAACCAAAGATTTTGGAAACTTAGAGTTTTTTGTAGATGATAATAAATATAATTATTACTACAATAGTGTTGTTTACGATAATCTTGGAAATATTGATGTGCCAAATGCAATTAATGATAGAATCAATAATGTTGGAGGAACTTATACTTATTTTGCTACTAATTTAGTGGCAAAACTTTTAATTTCAAACGCAATTACAGATCAGTCAATTTCAAATATTGAAGCGAAAGCTACTTATAAGCTTAATGATGATTACAATTTTATTTTTGAATATCAAAAACTAAATAGTCTTCCTGCTTTAAATTACACTTTATATCAAAGTAATTACGTTGATTACAATTGGTCTAATAATTTTAAAAATGAAAAATTAAACCAATTTAAAATTGCAGCGAATACAAAATGGTTAGACCTTTCGTTTAATTATAAAATCTTAAATGATCATTTGTATTTTGAAAATGAAAATAACGACATAACTTCTTTAAAAGTTAAACCTAAACAATTTGAAAATACTATAAATTATTTATCATTTCAAGCAAAAAAAGAAATTAAATTTTGGAAGTTTGCCCTAGATAATACAGTTTTGTTTCAAAGTGTAGATCAATCAAGTGATATTGTTAATGTTCCTCAAATTGTAACAAGAAATACTATTTACTTTACAGATAAAGTTTTTAAAAAAGCTATGCAAATTCAAACGGGTGTAACTTTTAATTATTTTACGGAATATTATGCTAATGATTATAATCCTTTGTTAGCTGAATTTTATGTACAAAATCAGACTAAAATCGGAGGTTTTCCTATGTTAGATTTCTTTATCAATGCTAAAGTTCGTCAAACACGTATTTTCTTAAAAGCGGAACACTTCAATTCGGCTTGGACAGGTTACAATTTCTATTCAGCTCCAAATTATCCTTATCGTGATTTTATAGTACGTTTTGGTTTAGTTTGGAACTTCTTTCAATAGTTTTTTTGAAACAGCACTATAGGCTTGTCATTAAATGCAATTCCTGCTTTCCGCTAACACTACAATCAGGGTTAGATAGATATTTGTATTGATTGTCTATTTAGGTCTCTTAAAAAGCTTACCAACAACAAATCGTAAAGTTATTTTGCTATACTATATCAAACCTATATCTTTGCAATCAGAAAAATTTAAAAACAAGTACAATTCACTATGAATTACGCAAAAAATATACTAGAAACTATTGGAAATACTCCTTTAGTACAATTAAATAAAGTAACTGCTGAAGTTGATGCTTTGGTGTTGGCAAAAGTTGAAACTTTTAACCCTGGAAATTCTGTAAAAGATAGAATGGCTGTTAAAATGATTGAAGATGCAGTTGCTGACGGAAGATTAAAACCAGGAGGAACTATCATTGAAGGAACTTCAGGAAACACAGGAATGGGTTTGGCTTTAGCAGCAATTGTTCATGGTTATAAGTTGATTTGTGTAATTTCAGACAAACAATCTAAAGAGAAAATGGACATTCTTCGTGCTGTTGGTGCAAAAGTTGTAGTTTGTCCTACTGATGTTGATCCAACTGATCCAAGGTCTTACTATTCTGTTTCAAAAAGATTAGCTACTGAAACTCCAAATTCTTGGTACGTAAATCAATACGATAATCCAAGTAATGCAATTGCTCATTATGAACAAACTGGACCGGAAATTTGGGAACAAACAGAAGGAAAAATCACTCATTTTGTAGTTGGAGTTGGAACTGGTGGAACAATTTCAGGTGTTGCAAAGTACTTGAAAGAAAAAAATCCAAACATCAAAATTTGGGGAATTGATACGTATGGTTCAGTATTCAAAAAATATCATGAAACAGGAATCTTTGATGAAAACGAAATTTATTCTTACATTACAGAAGGAATTGGAGAAGATATTTTACCTAAAAATGTTGACTTTTCTCTAATCGATGGTTTTACAAAAGTTACTGATAAAGATGCAGCTGTTTATACTAGAAAAATTGCTTTGGAAGAAGGAATTTTTGTTGGAAACTCTGCTGGTGCTGCTATCAAAGGTTTGATTCAGTTAAAAGACGAATTCAAACCAGAAGATGTTGTAGTAGTTTTATTCCACGATTCAGGAAGTAGATATGTGGGTAAAATGTTCAACGACGATTGGATGAGAGAAAGAGGTTTCTTAGAAGAAGAAATCACTAAAGCTGAAGATGTAATCAAAGGTCATATCAATAAACCATTAGTAATAGTAAGAACAGAAGAATTAGTTTCTCATGCTATTGAAAGATTAAAAAAATACAATATCTCGCAAATTCCAGTTATTGATACAACAGGTTTTGTAGGAAGTATTGATGAATCTGATTTATTCAGAAGTTATGTTGAAAATAAAGACATTGCTGATAAACCTATCAAAGATATAATGGGTAAACCTTATCCAATTGTAGATAGAAATGCTCCAATAGAAGAGATTTCTAAATTAATCAATAAAGACAATCAAGCTGTTATTGTTGATTTAGGAGAAGGAAAACATCACATTATCACAAAACATGATATTATTAGTTCTATTAAGTAAGGCAATAGGCAAAAGTAATAAGGCAAAAGAAGAGTCAGGATTCAGGCATAATAAGTCTAAATTTTGACTCTTTTCTTTTTTCTAATCTCTTTTTTCTTAAATTATTCTCCTAATAAAACACCCGAAACATTCCATGCACTAAAGCTATTTCCTTCTGGTTCTCCTTGAGGAATTAAAATTTGCATGGAATGTTTCCCTTTTTTAAGGTTACCCAAATTAATATAAACAGGATTTGTAGCCATTCCAGGACACCAATTACTTCTACTATAATCTGATGATGATAATCCATTGCCAAAATTCCCAGAAGCAGGATTATAAAGTCGATAACTTCCACAATCTTGTCTCCAAGGTGTAAAACTATGTACTTCTTTACTATCAAGTAAAATAGTGTTTAGTTTAGGAACAAACTCATCACCATTTTCCCAACCACCATGACCAGTTGTGATATATCTTAATCTAGCATTAGTAATGTCATTTTCTAAAGTAAATTCAACGGTTAAACCTTTTTCAGAATTAAACATAGTTCCATATTCTTGTCCAGCCATTTCCATTACATTTACTGTATTGAATAATGGCAAAACAAAATTTTCCTTATTCAATTGCGATTCTGATTCTGGATGAATAGTTATATTCATTGAAACTTTATGACCACCTTTGTCATAATTTCCCACAAAAGTTCCAATATAAATTTCTTTATTCGATAGTGATAATCTTAAATCTGAAATATCTTGTCTATAAGGAACTATTTCATGCCAATTTTTATCTTTTAACTCAATATGATTGTATTGTTTAATGCCAAAAGGAGTAAAAAATCGCATCAATTCTATAATTGGATAATAATTTTCAGTTGCCACAACACCTTGATAAGTTTTTCCATTTCCATTATCAAAAACAGGAAGCACATCTTTACCATTCTCCAAACCATTTAAAAAACTCTTTTCTTTTTCCATAGGAATAATAAAAACAGAACCTGTTCTATCATATGCATCACCATTTGATTGTTCCAATAAATCAATGAAAATTTGGCTTCCTTTCTTGATTTCGGGAATTTTTATTTTTCGCAAAGCAATTGTTCCATTTGCATAACGAAAGACACTATCATTTGATTTAGATTGATCTGAAAAATTAATGATTTCATCCTTGAAAACTGAAATTGTAGTAAACCTACTTTTCCAAAGTAAATCTCTATAACTTAATAAATCAATTGGTTTAGAATTCAGATTAATTTCTGGAATTTGTTTCACTTTTTCAAGTTTTGAAGCAGCAATTAAATAATTTCCATTTCTATTCATTTCTAGAACTAGTCCTAAATTCCTGCCAAGTGAAGAAGGAGAAGCATTTATCTTCAGGTCATTTGTATACCAAATTTCAATGGTATTTGAATTAATTATGGTTTTTGCTTTTTTACAATTGTAGCCTAGAATTTTTTTAGTTTCACTTAAAAGTTCAAAATTTTGCTTTTCTAACGAAACACTATCAATTGTTATAATGTTTTTCTCTTGATTAAGTTGAGCAATATTGTAATACAGATTTTTATTTTTCGAATTAAAATAACTTATTTCATATGGAAAATCAGCTTTGTTATCAAGTATCTTTTGATTCGTAATAATCGATTCATTAGAATTTGCAAAAACTAAAATTGGTTCCTGGTTTTCAATCAGTTTGTTGTTTGAACTTCTAAGATAAGAGATTTTATAATTTTGAGAATAAACTGAAAAACTAATTAAAAGTAGTAAAAAATATTTTTTCATTAAAAATGTATTTGAAAAGCAAATATAATTAATTCTCTAAACTTAATTTTTTATAAATTAGCTTTATGAAAGAGGATTTTCTACATCATATATGGCTCAACAAAAGGTTTGATTTTTCGAATTTAAAAACTTCGGATAATCAAATACTTCAAATTGTTGATTTTGGTCGGTATTTGCAAATGGCTGGTCCAGATATTTTTAATGCTCAACTTATAATTGACAATCAAAAATGGGCCGGAAATGTTGAAATTCATGTAAAATCTTCAGATTGGTATTTGCACAATCACGAAAATGATACTAATTATGATAATGTAATTTTGCATGTAGTTTGGGAACATGATGCTGAAGTTTACCGAAAAGACAATTCTGAAATTCCAGTTTTAGAGCTCAAAAACTATGTCGCTAAATCAGAACTTGATAAATATAATGCTTTAACAACTTCTAAATCTTGGATATTTTGCGAAAACGATATTGCAACTATTGATGATTTGACTTTCATAAATTGGAAAGAACGATTGTTTTTTGAACGTTTAGAACGAAAAGCAATTCCTATTCAAGAACTTTTAAAAGAAACTTCAAACGATTGGGAATTTGTTCTTTTCGTAATGTTAGCTAAAAATTTTGGTTTGAACGTAAACGGAATTTCATTTTTTGAAATGGCTAAATCTATTCCGAGTAATGTGCTGAAGAAAGAAGTTTTTGATGTAGAGAATTTAGAAGCATTATTTTTCGGAAGAGCTAATTTATTGGAAGAAGAGAAACAAGATAACTATTATAAAAATTTACAAATTCGTTGGAGTTTTCTCAAACAGAAATATGAACTAAAGAATCATTACATAACACCAATTCAGTTTTTTAAATTAAGACCCGATAATTTCCCAACTATTCGATTAGCTCAATTAGCTCAATTATATCATTTGAACCATAGTTTGTTTTCTAAAATTGTCAATGCAAAATCTTTAATTGAATTGTATGATATTTTTAAAAACGCAACTTCAATTTATTGGAAAACACATTATAATTTTGACAAACAGAGTAGCTCTAAGCCAAAAAACTTGAGTTCAGCATTTATAGATTTACTTATAATAAACACCATAATTCCAATCAAATTTCTTTATGCAAATGAGAACGGAAAAGATAGTACTGAAGAGTTATTGGAATTAATAAGTCAAATTAAACCTGAGAGAAATACCATAATCGATAAATTTGAAGTTTTCAAAATTAAATCTAAAAGTGCATTTGATTCTCAAGCTTTGTTGCAACTTAAAAATGAATATTGCAATCATAAAAAATGTTTGCATTGCAATATAGGTTTAGCTTTGCTAAAAAATTAATTATATCTTTGTGAGTATAAAAATCAAAAAATGATTCGTAATATTTTACATTTTTTTGAAAAAAACGGTTTTTTTGTTGCTTCGCGTTTGGCAGATAGATTGGGTATGAAAGCTACAAATGTTCGTTTGTTTTTTATTTATATATCCTTCATAACAGCTGGTTTGTGGTTTGGTGTTTATCTTACATTAGCGTTTTGGTTAAAATTAAAAGATATGATTTATACCAAGCGTTCTTCGGTTTTTGACTTGTAAAAAGTAATAAATACTTTGTTTTTTCATTGGTTTTATTATCTTTGAACAACTAATAACTAACCAAAAATATTTTATGTCTACAAAAGCAGATTCATGGGGCTCACGTGTCGGCCTTATATTAGCAATGGCTGGAAATGCAGTTGGTCTAGGAAATTTCTTAAGATTTCCAGTTCAAGCAGTGCAAAATGGAGGTGGAGCCTTTATAATTCCTTACTTAGTTTGTTTCCTTGTAATGGGAATTCCTTTACTTTTTATTGAATGGTCAACCGGAAGATATGGAGGAAGAATGGGAAATCACAGTACTCCTTACATCTTAAATACAATGGCAAAAGGTAGGGTTTGGAAATACATTGGTGTTTTCGGAATTTTTACCAATATAGCAGTTGCTGCTTACTATTGTTATATTGAATCTTGGACAATGTCTTATGTATATCATTCGGTTGTAGGAACTTTTAACGGAATGAGTCAAGCTGATGTTGCAGGATTTTTTAATTCATATGTAGATGTTGCACAATCAACAACAGGAATTCCATATGAAGCAGTTATATTTTACATTGTATGTTTACTTTTAAATACTTACATACTTTCCAAAGGATTAGGAGGAATTGAAAAAGTTGCGAAAATAGGAATGCCTTTGTTAATTATGTTTGGAGTTATCTTAGCAGTCCGTGGATTGACTTTAGGTACTACAGGAGCTTCAGATATTTTTCCAGATGCTAATGCATGGGATGGTTTAAATTTCTTATGGACACCACAGTTTGATTCATTGTCTAATCCAAAAGTATGGTTAGCAGCTGCTGGTCAAATTTTCTTTACCTTATCTGTAGGAATGGGAACTATTCAGTGCTACGCTTCTTACTTAAAAGAGAGAGATGATATTGCGTTAAATGCGGTTTCAGCAGGTTTTATGAATGAATTCGTAGAAGTAGTTCTTGGAAGTTTAATTGTAATTCCAATTGCAGCAGGTTATTTAGGATTGGATTGGGTACTTCAAAACGCTGGTTTTGGTATGGCTTTCCAAACAATGCCATATTTATTTCAACAATGGGGAGATGTTCTTTCAATTTTTGCTGGAGTTTTTTGGTTTGGATTATTGTTCTTTGCCGGAATTACATCTTCATTAGCAATGGGAACACCTTGGATGGGATTCATGCAAGATGAGTTTAATTGGAGTAAGATTAAAGGAGCTTGGTCTTTTGGAGCTTTAGCTTTATTAATGGGATTACCAACTGTTATATTCTACAAACAAGGACTATTTGATCAATATGATTATTGGGCAGGAACAGTAAGTTTAGTAGTTTTTGCTTTCCTTGAGACTATTCTTTTCTCATATATATTTGGAATCAAGAAAGGGTGGGCAGAGATTAATAGTGGAGCTGATATAAAAATACCCGGAATCTATAAATATATTATTTTAATTGTAACACCATTATTACTTGGTTCAGTTTTGGTTTCAAGTATTCCAGATTGGGTTGATAAAGTAAATGATGCTGATACTAATAATAAAGAGTGGTTTACAGACTCTTATTATGCAGAGAACTTTGATGCTTCGGGTACCAAAAAAGGTAAAGTAGTAGAAGTCAATCCTAACTACATAAAGCTTTCATTTGAAAATGAGAAAAAAGTTTTTGATAAAGGAACTGAAAAGGTTAAAGTTGTAAACTTTCAAGATTTTAAAGAATATAAATTTAATGCTTCTAAAAATCAAATAACAACGGTAAAAGTTGGAGATGAAGTTTCTCCAAATGATAAAATCGCAACAGGTGATTTTACCAATGATACATTTCATAAATTTTTAGGTAGAATGTTGCTTTTAACATTATTCTTATTTATTTCATTTGTTGTATATTTAGCTTATAAAAAACGTGTAAAAGAAGGGAGAGAATAATTATGAACACAACAGCAATAATCACAATGGTATGTGCACAAGGGATAGTAGTAAGTTTTGCAGCTTATTTTTTCTATAAAGTATTAACTATTCCACCAAAACAAGAACCAGATTCGTATTCAGAAAATGACGACGAATTAGTAAGACAACCTAAAGACTAAATTTAGGAGTCATGAAAAATATAAAATCCTACTTCATGTTTTCAAGAGAACACAGAAGTGGGATTTTTTTGTTATTACTACTCATTATATTGTTTCAAGTTGCTTGGTACCTTTATGATTTTTCTCCTAAAGTTTCAAAACCATCTGAAAAAGAATTACAATGGTTGTCAATCCAAAATGAAATAGACAGTTTAAAACAAGTTGGTCTCAACAAGAAATATGAAATCAAACCTTTTAATCCAAATTTTATAACTGACTATAAAGGTTCTGTTTTAGGAATGTCTGTTGAGGAAATTGACAGATTGCATAAATTTAGAGAACAAGATAAATATGTTAATTCTGCAAAAGAATTTCAACAAGTAACCAAAGTTTCAAATGAATTATTAGATAAAATTTCGCCTCACTTTAAGTTTCCTGATTGGGTTACTAACAAGAAAGCTTCAAATTATAAAGAGTATTCAAGCGATAATTTCAATTATAAAAAATTTCCAGAAAAGAAATCCATTATTACAAAAGATATTAATTTGGCAACAAAAGAAGAAATAATGGAAGTTTATGGAGTTGGAGAAAAAATTTCTGATATTATATTACAAGAAAAAGAAAAGTTTGGTGCTTTTGCATCCATAGAACAATTGCAATTTGTTTGGGGCGTTTCACCTGAAGCTTATGAAGATATTCAAAAAAGATTTTTTGTTGGTCCAAATCCTTCAATTAAAAAAATTGATATAAATAATTTATCTATAAAAGAACTTTCTAAGTTTCCTTATTTTGATTACAATCTTGCAAGACAAATAGTAATTTATAGAAGTGCGAATGATGAAATCAAAAATATTGAGGATTTAACAAAAATTAAGGGAATGCCTGATGAAAAAATTAGAATAATAGCCTTATATTTGGAATTCTAAAAAAAGAATACAAAAACAAGCTTATGAATTCATTATATTTTACAGAAGAACACCAATTATTTAGAGAAAGTTTACGAGATTTTTTGCAAAAAGAAGTTGTTCCTCATATTGAAAAATGGGAAAAAACAGGAACAATTGAACGTTTTATTTGGAAAAAATTTGGAGAGATGGGTTTCTTCGGAATTAATTATCCTGAAGCATATGGAGGTTTAAACTTAGATCTATTTTATACTGTAATATTTTTAGAGGAACTTCAAAAAATAAAATCAGCAGGTTTTGCAGCGGCTATGTGGGCACATGCTTATTTGGCAATGACACATTTAAATGCTGAAGGAGATGAGAGAATCAAGCAAGATTATCTAGCACCAAGTATTTTAGGAGATAAAATAGGAGCATTATGTATTACAGAGCCTTTTGGAGGAAGTGACGTAGCAGGAATGCGAACAACTGCTGTTAAAAAAGGTGATAAGTATGTTATCAACGGTTCAAAAACTTTTATTACAAATGGAGTTTATGCAGATTATTATGTAGTAGCTGCCAAAACAAGTCCAAGTGAAGGAAATAAAGGAATCAGCATGTTTTTAGTCGATAAAAGTGTAAAAGGAATTTCGGCTACAAAGTTAGACAAGTTGGGTTGGAGAGCTTCTGATACAGCAGAATTGGCTTTTGATAATGTTGAGATTTCCGAAGATAATTTAATGGGTGAAGAAGGGAAAGGTTTTCCTTATATTATGCAACATTTTGCATTAGAACGTTTAATAATGGCAATAAATGCTCATGCTCGTTCAGAATATGCAATTGATTATACCATAGAATACATGTCACAACGTGAAGCTTTTGGTAAAACGATTGATAAATTCCAAGCATTACGTCATAAAATGGTTGAACATGCAACAGATGTTGAACATTGTAAAATATTCAATTATGCTGCAGTAGCTCGATTAGACAAAGGAGAGTATGTGGTGAAAGAAGCAACAATGGCTAAATTAAAGTCAACTAAAGTAGCTGATGAAACCATTTATAGTTGCTTGCAAATGTTAGGTGGCTATGGTTATATGGAAGAATATCCATTAGCACGTTTACTGAGAGATAGTCGTTTAGGACCAATTGGTGGTGGAACATCAGAAATTTTGAAAGAAATTTTATCTAAAATGATTATTGATAAACAGAATTATAAACCAGCTGTAAAATAAACTAAAAAAAAGCGAAAATCAATCACGATTTTCGCTTTTTTCTTTTTTACCTTCTTCAATCATTTCGTCAATATTCTCTTTATTTTCCTGATTCAAATTTTCATTTGACTCATCATCATTATTGTTTTTTTTATCTATGTAAAAAGAACAGTAAATAGGAAAGTGGTCAGAGCCAAAATAGTTTAATGTTTTTAAATCTTCAATGTAAATTTCTGAAGAATGAAAAAGTAAATCAATAGGAAATCTAAGAAACCAATATTTAGCATGAAAAGTTGAAAAAAGCCCTTTTCCTATTCTTGCGTCAATTAGTTTACTTGATTTTTTAAACAATATAGATGATTTTGCCCAAGCTACATTGTTGAAATCTCCAATTACTAAACATGGATTGTTTAGTTTCTTTACCATTTTTCCAACACTAAGTATTTCACCATCTCTTTCTTTAGAGTTGTCCTCCTCTGTTGGACTTGGTGGTGGTGGATGAACACCAAAAAAATCAAATTTGTATCCGTCAATAGTTTTTATTTCTGCTTGAATACTTGGAATATCATCAGCTACAAAAAAATGTACTTTGTGGTTTAATATTTCTAGCTTTGAATATAAATGCATTCCATAAGTATTTTCTAAAGGTATTTTTATTTGATGAGGATATTTTTTTTCTAAAACAGAAAGTCCATCTTCCCATTTTTTATCGGATTCCATTGTTAAAAGTAAATCAGGGTTATATTTCTTAACTAAGGTAATTAGCCTTTTGTAATCTGAATTATCTTGATATACATTGGCTGAAATAATACTTAGAGCTTTTGATGAAAAATTTGATTTAATATTTTTACGAGCTTTTTTTAATTTAGAATAAGGATATAAGTCTTTTATCAAATAGATTACTATTAAAATGTCAATACAAAAAACGGAAATAAAATAGCTTTCTTTCTTAAAAAAAAATATTCCAAATATTAATAACAAAATAAATAGTTGAAATAATTGTACCTTTCCAAATTCGAAAATTCTAAAAAACCAATAAGGACTATTGATTAATGGAATTAAACTAGCAATTATTAAAAGCAATGAAATGACAATAAACCACATAATTAAATTTGTTTAAGCAAATTACTGAAAAAAAAATCAAGCAATATAGTTTGTGGATAAGTATTTTATTGTTACTTTTGCACCCTTAACGAGAGGAGGTGTCAATATTATGTTAATTATACCAATTAAAGACGGAGAAAATATAGATAGAGCTTTAAAGCGCTACAAGAGAAAATTTGATAAAACTGGAACAGTTCGTCAATTAAGAGCACGTCAGCAATTCATTAAGCCATCTGTTACAAACAGAGCTAAAATTCAAAAAGCTGCGTACATCCAACACATGAAAGAGGCATTAGAGAATTAATTTTTTTTGATGTTAAAAATAATAACCGTTAGTTTATAAAGTGTAACTTTGTATCTAACGGTTTTTTTATGGTCAAAAATTTGCAAGCATATCAAGATTATCTTCTAAAAGAAAAGAACTATTCGTTACTTACTTTGCGAGCTTATTTGGATGATATAAAATCCTTTCAGGATTATTTATCTAATGAACATGAAAATCTTCCTTTAGAACAAATCAATTATTCACAAGTCAGAAGTTGGATTGTTGTTTTGGTTGAAAAAGGAATAGCTAATAAATCCATAAACCGGAAAATATCTTCCTTAAAATCATATTATAAATTTCTACTAAAAATTAAGCAAATAGAAATTAATCCGTTTTCAAAACACAAATCTTTAAAAGTTCCAAAAAAAATTCAAATTCCTTTTTCTGAAAAAGAGTTGAATACTGTTTTGGATATAAATTATATAGAAAATGATTTCGAATCCATCAGAGATAAATTAATAATTGAATTGTTTTATGCGACTGGTATTCGAAGAGCTGAGTTGATTAATTTGAAAATTAATAATATTGATAAATACAATAAAACATTAAAGGTTTTAGGGAAAAGAAATAAAGAAAGAATTATACCTTTATTAGATTGTACAATTGATTTAATAAGTGTGTATATAATTCAAAGAACAAAGTTAGAAAACATCCAAAATTCTGATGTGTTAATTTTGTCTAAAAAAGGTAAAATACTTTCTGAAACATTTGTGTATAGAATGATTAATTCATACTTTAGTGCTATATCTGAAAAGGTAAAAAAAAGTCCCCATGTTCTTAGGCACACATTTGCAACTCATTTATTAAACAATGGTGCTGATCTCAATTCAGTTAAAGAATTATTGGGTCATGCTAGCTTATCTTCAACGCAAATATACACACACAGTAGTTTGTCAGAATTGCAGCAAGTTTATAAAGACGCGCACCCTAGGAACAAATAATATTGTAAAACCTTAAAAATTTGAATTATGAAAGTAAATGTTCAAGCGGTAAATTTTAATGTCGACAGAAAACTTGTTGACTTTACACAAGAGAGATTAGATAAATTAGAAAAATTCTATGATAAAATTGTTTCGTCGGATGTTTTTTTAAAAGTGGAAAATACAAGTGATAAAGAAAATAAAATTGTTGAGGTTCGAATAAATGTACCAGGGGATGATTTAATGGTTAAGAAAATAGCTAAAACTTTTGAAGAAGCTGTTGATTCTTGTGCTTCTTCATTGGAAAGAGTTCTGGTAAAAAGGAAAGAAAAATTAAGAGCTCACGCATAAATTAAAAATATTTGCAAAAATTATTTTGATTAAACAAATAATTCCATACATTTGCAGTCCGTTAGAAATAGCGGACTTTTTTTATTGAATAAGCCGGTGTAGCTCAGCTGGCTAGAGCAGCTGATTTGTAATCAGCAGGTCGTGGGTTCGAGTCCCTCCACTGGCTCTATTTTTAGAGTAATAATTTGGTTTTTTTAAAATCATTTTAAGGTTTATTGAAATATTTAAAGTTGGGGGAGATACTCAAGCGGCCAACGAGGACGGACTGTAAATCCGTTGGGAAACCTTCGCAGGTTCGAATCCTGCTCTCCCCACAAAAGAATTTAGAGTTTAGAGTTTAGATATTTCTAAATTCTGAATTCTAACTTCTGATTTACACTTGCCGGTGTAGCTCAGGGGTAGAGTGCTTCCTTGGTAAGGAAGAGGTCTCGGGTTCAATTCCCGACATTGGCTCAAAAATGTGAATAAATTTGAACACTATAAATAAATAACTAAGATTAAATTATTAAATCATGGCAAAAGGAAATTTTGATCGTTCCAAACCACACTTAAACATTGGTACAATTGGACACGTAGATCACGGTAAAACTACATTAACAGCTGCAATTACAAAAGTATTGTCAGATGCTGGATACTCTGAAGCAAAATCGTTTGATCAAATTGATAACGCACCAGAAGAAAAAGAAAGAGGTATTACAATTAATACATCTCACGTTGAATATGCTACAGCTAATCGTCACTACGCTCACGTTGACTGTCCAGGTCACGCGGATTACGTAAAGAACATGGTTACTGGAGCTGCTCAAATGGACGGAGCTATCTTAGTAGTTGCTGCTACAGATGGTCCAATGCCACAAACAAGAGAGCACATCCTTTTAGGGCGTCAAGTTGGTGTGCCTAGAATGGTTGTATTCATGAATAAAGTGGATATGGTTGATGATGCTGAATTATTAGAGTTAGTAGAGATGGAAATCAGAGATTTATTATCTTTCTACAAATATGATGGTGATAATGGACCAGTAGTTCAAGGTTCTGCTTTAGGAGCTTTAAACGGTGAGCAAAAATGGGTTGATACAGTTTTAGAATTAATGGAAGCTGTTGATAACTGGATTGAATTACCAGCTCGTGATGTTGAGAAACCATTCTTAATGCCAGTTGAAGATGTGTTTACAATTACAGGTCGTGGAACTGTTGCAACAGGTCGTATCGAAACTGGTATTGCTAATACAGGTGATGCTGTTGAAATCATTGGTATGGGTGCTGATAAATTAACTTCTACTATTACTGGTATTGAAATGTTCCGTCAAATCCTTGATAGAGGTGAGGCTGGAGATAATGCAGGTATCTTATTAAGAGGTATTGCTAAAGAAGATATCAAAAGAGGAATGGTGATTGTTAAGCCAGGATCTGTTAAGCCACACGCTCATTTCAAAGCTGAGGTTTACATCTTGAAAAAAGAAGAAGGTGGACGTCACACTCCATTCCACAATAATTACCGTCCACAATTCTACGTTCGTACAACTGACGTAACAGGAACTATTACTTTACCAGCTGGTGTAGAAATGGTTATGCCTGGGGATAACTTAACGATTGAAGTACAATTATTAAGTCCAATCGCATTATCTGTTGGTTTACGTTTTGTAGTTCGTGAAGGAGGTAGAACTGTAGGTGCTGGTCAGGTTACTGAAATCTTAGACTAAGAATAAACAAATAATTATTTATAAGCCAGTTGATTTTATTGACTGGCTTTATAAACAAACGGGCGTAGTTCAAGGGTAGAATAGCGGTCTCCAAAACCGTTGATGGGGGTTCGAATCCCTCCGCCCGTGCCAATAAAATAAAATAAAATGACAAAAGTTGTTAATTATATTACTGAAGCATTTGGTGAACTAAAATCAAATGTAACTTGGACAAGTTGGGCAGAATTGCAAAAGCTTACTATTGTTGTAGCTGTTTTTTCTGTTTTGTTTGCTTTGTTAACATTTGGTGTTGATCAGGTATTTGAAGTAGTTGTTAAAAATATTTACAGTTTTTTAAAATCATAATATATCCCTATGTCAGATAATAACATAAAGAAATGGTATGTAGTAAGAGCTGTAAGTGGTCAGGAAAATAAGGTTAAAAACTATATTGAAACTGAAATTAGTAGACTTGGATTATCTGATTATGTTTCTCAAGTTCTTGTACCTACTGAAAAAGTAGTCCAAGTTAAGGATGGAAAAAAAATCAGTAAAGAAAAAGTTTATTTTCCGGGTTATATAATGATAGAAGCAAATCTTACTGGTGAAATCCCTCACATTATTAAATCAATTACAAGTGTTATTGGTTTTTTAGGTGAGACTAAAGGAGGAGATGCTGTACCATTGCGTCAATCTGAAGTTAACAGAATGTTAGGTAAGGTTGATGAATTAGCTGTAAATACTGATAATGTTTCTATTCCATTTACAACTGGTGAAACAGTTAAAGTAATTGACGGTCCTTTTAATGGTTTTAATGGAACTATTGAAAAAGTAAATGAAGAAAAGCGTAAACTTGAAGTTATGGTTAAAATTTTCGGAAGAAAAACTCCATTAGAATTAAGTTTTATGCAAGTTGAAAAAGTATAATATTTGTTACATTCATAATAAACAACATCAATCGCTTCCAAGAAAGATGTTAAAATTTAAAAACAATGGCTAAAGAGATTAGTAAAGTAGTTAAACTACAAGTTAAGGGAGGTGCTGCGAACCCATCGCCACCGGTTGGACCTGCTCTGGGAGCTGCTGGTGTTAATATCATGGAGTTCTGTAAGCAATTTAATGCTAGAACACAAGATAAAGCTGGCAAAATATGTCCGGTACAAATTACCGTGTACAAAGACAAGTCTTTTGACTTTGTTATTAAAACGCCACCAGCTGCAGTTCAATTATTAGAGGCAGCAAAATTAAAGTCTGGTTCAGGAGAACCTAACCGTAAAAAAGTAGCAAGTGTTACTTGGGATCAAATTAAATCTATCGCTGAAGATAAAATGCAAGATTTAAATGCATTTACAATCGAATCTGCTATGAGTATGATTGCAGGTACAGCTAGATCTATGGGTATAACAGTTTCAGGAACAGCTCCTTTTTAATCCGATAAAGAATTAGACAATGGCAAAATTGACAAAAAAACAAAAAGAAGCAGCTGCAAAAATTGACAAGAATAAATTATACTCTTTAAGAGATGCTTCTGCATTAATTAAAGAAGTTTCTTCTGCAAAATTTGATGAGTCTGTAGATATCGCTGTTCGTTTAGGAGTAGATCCTAGAAAAGCGAATCAAATGGTAAGAGGTGTTGTTACTTTACCTCATGGGACTGGAAAAGATGTAAGAGTATTAGCTCTTGTAACTCCAGATAAAGAAGCAGAAGCGAAAGCTGCTGGTGCTGACCACGTAGGTTTAGATGATTACCTTCAAAAAATAAAAGAAGGTTGGACTGATATTGATGTTATCATCACTATGCCAGCAGTTATGGGTAAATTAGGACCTTTAGGACGTGTTTTAGGACCTAGAGGATTAATGCCTAACCCAAAAACAGGTACAGTTACTATGGATGTAGCTAAAGCTGTTGAAGAAGTAAAAGCTGGTAAAATTGACTTTAAAGTTGATAAAACAGGTATCGTTCATGCAGGTATAGGTAAAGTGTCTTTTGATGCTGATAAAATCTATGACAATGCACACGAAATAGTACAAACATTAATCAAAATGAAACCAACTGCGGCAAAAGGTACTTACATTAAGTCTATCTACTTAACAAGTACTATGAGTCCTGCTATTGCTTTAGATCCTAAGGCAGTATAATTGGTAGTTAAAAACTTTTAGTATGACTAGAGAAGAAAAATCAATCGAGATTGAAAATTTAACTGCACAGTTAGCGGGAGTTAATGTTATTTACTTAGCAGATATTTCAGGACTTGATGCAGATACTACATCTAACTTAAGAAGAGCTTGTTTTAAAGCTGGAATTAAATTAGAAGTTGTGAAGAATACATTACTTGCAAAAGCAATGGAAACTTCAGATATTAACTTTGGTGAATTGCCAACAGTTTTAAAAGGAAATACATCTATAATGATTGCTGATGTTGCTAATGCTCCAGCTAAAATTATTAAAGATTTCCGTAAAAAAGGTAATAAACCTTTATTGAAAGGAGCTTATATCACTGAAGATATTTATATCGGTGATGAAAATCTTGATGGATTAGCTGCAATTAAATCTAGAACAGAAGTTATTGGTGAAATCATTGGATTACTTCAATCTCCTGCTCAAAGAGTTATTGCTGCTCTTCAAAATCAAGATAAAGAAGAAGCTGCTGAATAAACAAGCGCACATTAATAAATTATATTTTTACAAAACATTTTAAACGATAGAAAAAATGGCAGATTTAAAACAATTCGCAGAGCAATTAGTTAACTTAACAGTTAAAGAAGTTAATGAATTAGCTACAATATTAAAAGATGAGTATGGTATCGAACCAGCTGCAGCTGCAGTTGTTGTTTCTGGTGGTGCTGGTGCTGAAGGTGGTGCTGAAGAAAAATCAGAATTCACTGTAGTACTTAAAGAAGCTGGTGCTTCAAAATTAGCTGTTGTAAAAGCAGTAAAAGAATTAACAGGTTTAGGACTTAAAGAAGCTAAAGACTTAGTGGATGGAGCTCCTTCAAACATCAAAGAAGGTGTAGCTAAAGATGAGGCTGAAGGTCTTAAAAAATCTTTAGAAGAAGCTGGAGCTGTTGTTGAGCTTGTTTAATTAAAACAAAGACAATAAAGCTGGGTTTAGACCTTGGGAAATGCTCCCAAAGGTCTAAACCATTTTGCGTATAAAGAAATTACCATTTTTATACACATAAAAATAATCAATAACGAAGAAAGAAAACAAACTAACTTTCCTGGTTTATTTTTAAAGATGTATTGATTATTTATCAAAAAGGAAGTATTAAACATATCGTGTTTTTGCACAAAAATTACTTTTTTTAAATCAAAAATTTGTTCATTGATGATTGCTAATCAGACTGAAAGATTAAATTTTGCTTCTACGAAGAACATACCTGATTATCCAGATTTTCTAGATATTCAAGTGAAGTCATTCCAAGATTTTTTTCAATTAGAAACTAAATCAGACGAAAGAGGCAACGAAGGGTTGTATAACACCTTCATGGAAAACTTTCCAATTACAGATACAAGAAATAACTTCGTTTTAGAATTTCTTGATTATTTTGTAGATCCACCAAGATACACAATTGAAGAGTGTATAGATAGAGGATTAACTTATAGTGTTCCATTAAAAGCTAGACTTAAATTATATTGTACTGATCCTGAACACGAAGATTTTGAAACTATTGTTCAAGATGTCTATTTAGGAACAATACCATATATGACTCCAAGTGGTACTTTTGTTATCAATGGAGCAGAACGAGTTGTAGTTTCTCAATTACATAGATCTCCTGGTGTTTTCTTTGGACAGTCTTTTCACGCAAATGGTACTAAGTTATATTCTGCTAGAGTTATTCCTTTCAAAGGTTCTTGGATTGAATTTGCTACAGATATTAATAACGTAATGTATGCGTACATTGATAGAAAGAAAAAATTACCTGTAACAACTTTATTTAGAGCAATCGGTTTTGAAAGAGATAAAGATATCCTTGAAATTTTTGACCTTGCAGAAGAAATTAAAGTGTCTAAAACAGGTGTTAAAAAATATATCGGTAGAAGATTAGCTGCTCGTGTATTAAATACATGGCATGAAGATTTCGTAGATGAAGATACTGGTGAAGTAGTTTCTATCGAGCGTAATGAAATTATTTTAGATCGTGATACAATCTTAGACAAAGATAATGTTGAAGAAATTATCACAGCTGATGTAAAAACTATTTTATTACATAAAGAAGATAGCAATCAAGCGGATTATGCAATTATTCATAATACGTTACAAAAAGACCCTACAAACTCTGAAAAAGAAGCTGTAGAACACATATATAGACAATTACGTAATGCTGAACCACCTGATGAGGAAACTGCTCGTGGAATCATCGATAAATTGTTCTTCTCTGACCAAAGATATAACTTAGGTGAAGTTGGTCGTTATAGAATGAACAAAAAGTTAGGTTTGGACATCGCTACAGATAAACAAGTTTTAACTAAAGAAGATATTATTACGATTGTGAAATATTTAATCGAATTAATCAACTCTAAAGCTGAGATTGATGATATCGATCACTTATCAAACAGACGTGTAAGAACAGTTGGTGAACAATTATCTTCTCAATTCGGTGTTGGACTTGCTCGTATGGCAAGAACAATCCGTGAGAGAATGAACGTTAGAGATAACGAAGTATTTACACCAATTGATTTGATTAATGCTAAAACATTATCTTCTGTAATTAACTCATTCTTCGGAACGAACCAGTTATCTCAATTCATGGATCAAACAAATCCATTAGCTGAGATTACACACAAGCGTAGATTATCTGCCCTTGGACCTGGAGGTTTATCTAGAGAAAGAGCAGGATTTGAGGTTCGTGACGTTCACTATACACACTACGGTCGTTTATGTCCAATTGAAACTCCTGAAGGACCAAACATTGGACTTATTTCGTCACTTGGTGTTTATGCTAAAGTAAATGGAATGGGATTCATTGAAACTCCTTACCGTAAAGTTGATAATGGAGTTGTTAATTTAACAGATGAACCTATTTACTTAAGTGCTGAGGAAGAAGAAGGAATGATGATTTCTCAAGCAAATATTGATGTAGATGCTCAAGGAAAAATTCTTGCTGATAGAGTTATTGCTCGTGAAGAAGGAGATTTTCCAGTTGTTGAACCATCAGCTATTCATTATGCGGACGTTGCTCCAAACCAAATTGCATCTATTTCGGCTTCATTAATTCCTTTCTTGGAACATGATGATGCTAACCGTGCATTGATGGGATCAAACATGATGCGTCAAGCTGTACCTTTATTACGTCCAGAAGCTCCAATTGTTGGAACTGGATTAGAAAGACAAGTAGCTTCAGATTCACGTGTACTTATTAATGCTGAAGGTAATGGTGTTGTTGAATATGTTGATGCAAATTCTATTACAATTAAATATGATAGAACAGAAGAGGAAAGACTTGTAAGTTTTGATACTGATGAAAAAACATATAACTTAATTAAATTTAGAAAAACAAATCAAAGTACTTCTATAAACTTGAAACCAATCGTAAGAAAAGGTGACAGAGTTGTAAAAGGACAAGTGCTTTGTGAAGGGTATGCTACTCAAAACGGAGAATTAGCACTTGGAAGAAACCTTAAAGTAGCATTTATGCCATGGAAAGGTTACAACTTCGAGGATGCAATTGTAATTTCTGAAAAAGTAGTTCGTGATGACATTTTTACATCTATTCATATTGATGATTATACTTTAGAAGTTAGAGATACTAAATTAGGTAACGAAGAGTTGACTAATGATATTCCTAACGTTTCTGAAGAAGCAACAAAAGATTTAGATGAAAATGGTATGATTAGAATTGGAGCAGAGGTTAAACCTGGTGACATTCTTATCGGAAAAATTACACCAAAAGGAGAATCTGACCCAACACCTGAAGAAAAATTACTTAGAGCAATCTTTGGAGATAAAGCAGGTGATGTAAAAGACGCTTCATTAAAAGCTTCACCTTCATTACATGGTGTGGTTTTAGATAAAAAATTGTTTGCAAAAGCAGTTAAAGATAAACGTAAACGTACAAAAGATAAAGAAGATATTGATAAACTTGAAACAGAATTTGATGTTAAATCAAACGAGTTGAAAGAAAAACTTATCGATAAATTATTCAATATTGTTAATGGAAAAACATCTCAAGGTGTAATGAATGATTTAGGTGAAGAAGTATTACCAAAAGGTAAAAAATTCACTCAAAAAATGTTATACGCTGTTGATGATTTTGCTCACTTAACAAAAGGTCAATGGACAACGGACGATAATACAAATTCGTTAGTAAATGACTTAATTCACAACTATAAAATCAAATTAAATGATTTACAAGGTTGGTTAAGAAGAGAGAAATTTACAATCACTGTTGGAGATGAATTACCAGCAGGTATCTTAAAACTAGCTAAAGTTTATATCGCTAAGAAACGTAAACTTAAAGTGGGTGATAAGATGGCAGGTCGTCACGGAAATAAAGGTATTGTGGCTCGTATCGTTCGTCATGAAGATATGCCATTCCTTGAAGACGGAACACCAGTTGATATTGTATTGAATCCTCTTGGAGTTCCTTCTCGTATGAATATTGGTCAAATTTATGAAACAGTTCTTGGATGGGCTGGTCAAAAATTAAACAGAAAATTTGCTACACCTATTTTTGATGGAGCAACTTTAGACCAAATCAATGAGTTAACAGACGAAGCAGGAATTCCTCAATTCGGACATACTTATCTTTATGATGGTGGTACTGGAGAGCGTTTCCATCAAGCAGCAACAGTTGGAGTTATCTATATGTTGAAACTTGGACATATGGTTGACGATAAAATGCATGCTCGTTCTATTGGACCATACTCGCTTATTACGCAACAACCTCTTGGTGGTAAAGCACAATTTGGAGGTCAGCGTTTTGGAGAGATGGAGGTTTGGGCACTTGAAGCATATGGTGCATCAAGTACACTAAGAGAAATCTTGACGGTTAAATCTGATGATGTTATTGGTAGAGCTAAAACTTACGAATCTATCGTAAAAGGAGAAGTTATGCCAGAACCAGGATTACCTGAGTCATTCAATGTATTAATGCATGAATTAAAAGGACTTGGATTAGACATTAGATTAGAAGAATAAAAAAAATAGTTGGCAGTAACAGTGTTTAGAATTATCCGAACACTGTATACTGAACACTGAACACTTTTTAAATGTTACGACTATGATGAACAATAGAAATAGAGACAACAAAAATAATCCAATCAAGAGATTTAATAAAATCTCGATAGGTCTTGCTTCTCCAGAATCAATTTTGGCTGAATCAAGAGGTGAGGTTTTAAAACCAGAAACCATCAACTATCGTACACACAAACCAGAAAGAGATGGTCTTTTCTGTGAACGTATTTTCGGTCCAGTTAAAGATTATGAGTGTGCTTGTGGAAAATATAAAAGAATTCGCTACAAAGGTATCGTATGTGACCGTTGTGGTGTAGAAGTTACTGAAAAGAAAGTACGTAGAGATAGAGTAGGACACATCAATCTTGTTGTGCCAATTGCTCATATCTGGTATTTCCGTTCATTACCAAATAAAATAGGATATATTTTAGGTTTACCATCTAAGAAATTAGATATGATTATCTACTACGAAAGATATGTAGTTATTCAAGCAGGTATCGCTAAAGGTCCAGAAGGTGATGAATTAAAAAGATTAGATTTCTTAACTGAAGAAGAGTATTTAAATATTTTAGATACACTTCCAATGGAAAATCAATATCTTGATGATAATGATCCAAATAAATTCATCGCTAAAATGGGTGCTGAATGTATTATGGACTTATTAGCTCGTATTGACTTAGAAACTTTATCTTACGAATTAAGACATGCTGCTAATACAGAAACGTCTAAACAACGTAAAACAGAAGCATTAAAACGTCTTGTTATCGTTGAAGCATTTAGAGAATCAAATAATAATAGAGAAAATCACCCAGAATGGATGATCTTA
Organism: Flavobacterium ponti; assembly: GCF_042652765.1. Classification (NCBI taxonomy): domain Bacteria; kingdom Pseudomonadati; phylum Bacteroidota; class Flavobacteriia; order Flavobacteriales; family Flavobacteriaceae; genus Flavobacterium; species Flavobacterium ponti. The sequence continues at coordinate 14,704 of NZ_JBHSGW010000002.1, read as the reverse complement.
AAAGCAATTCCGGTTATTCCACCAGAATTACGTCCTCTTGTGCCTCTTGATGGTGGTCGTTTTGCAACTTCAGATTTAAATGATTTATACAGAAGAGTAATCATCCGTAACAATCGTTTAAAAAGATTGATGGAAATCAAAGCTCCTGAAGTTATCTTAAGAAACGAAAAACGTATGTTACAAGAATCAGTAGATTCATTATTTGATAACACACGTAAAGCTTCTGCAGTTAAAACAGAATCAAACAGACCATTAAAATCATTATCTGATTCATTAAAAGGTAAACAAGGTCGTTTCCGTCAAAACTTATTGGGTAAACGTGTGGATTACTCTGCTCGTTCGGTAATTGTTGTTGGACCAGAATTAAAATTATTTGAATGTGGATTGCCAAAAGATATGGCAGCTGAATTATACAAACCATTTGTTATCCGTAAATTGATAGAAAGAGGTATTGTTAAAACAGTAAAATCTGCTAAGAAAATTATAGATAAAAAAGAACCAGTTGTTTGGGATATCTTAGAAAATGTAATTAAAGGACATCCAGTTATGCTTAACCGTGCTCCTACATTACACAGATTGGGTATTCAAGCATTCCAACCAAAATTAATTGAAGGAAAAGCAATTCAATTACACCCATTAGTGTGTACTGCCTTCAATGCCGATTTTGATGGTGACCAAATGGCTGTTCACTTACCACTTGGACCAGAAGCTATTTTAGAATGTCAATTATTAATGTTGGCTTCTCATAATATCTTAAATCCTGCGAATGGAGCACCTATTACGGTACCTTCTCAAGACATGGTACTTGGTTTGTATTATATGACAAAAGAACGTTTGTCAACTCCAGAGGTAAAAATCAAAGGAGAAGGATTGACTTTCTATTCTGCAGAAGAAGTAAATATTGCATTAAACGAAGAGCGATTAGACTTAAATGCAAGAGTTAAAATTAGAGCAAAAGACTTTAATGAAGCTGGAGAATTAGTTTATAAAATTATTCAAACAACTGCTGGTAGAGTATTATTTAATGAAGTAGTACCTGAAGCAGCTGGATATATCAATGAGGTTTTAACTAAAAAATCATTGAGAGATATTATTGGTAAAATTCTTAATGCTACAAATGTTCCAGTAACAGCAGCATTTTTGGATAATATCAAAAACATGGGATATAAATTCGCATTTAGAGGAGGTTTATCTTTTTCATTAGGTGATATTAGAATTCCAGAACAAAAAGGTCAGTTAATTGCTGATGCTCGTGTTCAAGTTGATGGAATTTCAGCTAATTATAACATGGGTCTTATTACTAATAACGAACGTTACAACCAAGTTATTGATATCTGGACTTCAGCAAATGCTCAATTAACAGAGTTAGCTATGAAAAACATTAGAGAAGACCAACAAGGTTTCAACTCAGTGTATATGATGCTTGATTCTGGAGCAAGGGGTTCTAAAGAACAAATTCGTCAGTTAACTGGTATGCGTGGTTTGATGGCTAAGCCTAAAAAATCAACAGCTGGTGGTGGTGAAATTATTGAAAACCCAATTCTTTCTAACTTTAAGGAAGGTCTTTCGATTCTTGAGTACTTTATTTCTACTCACGGTGCACGTAAAGGTCTTGCGGATACTGCCCTTAAAACGGCCGATGCAGGTTACTTAACTCGTAGATTACACGATGTATCTCAAGATGTTATTGTTAATTCTGTTGATTGTGGAACTTTAAGAGGAATTGAAGTAGCTGCTTTAAAGAAAAATGAAGAAATTGTTGAAACTTTAGGTGATAGAATTTTAGGACGTGTTGCATTACAAGATGTAATTGATCCTTTAACTACAGATGTTATCGTTCATGCAGGTGAAGAAATTGTTGCTTCTCATGTGAAGAAAATTGAAGAGTCACCAATTGAAAAAGTTGAAGTACGTTCACCATTAACTTGTGAAGCTAAAAAAGGAATCTGTGCTAAATGTTACGGAAGAAACTTAGCAACTGGTAACATGACTCAAAAAGGTGAAGCTGTTGGTGTTGTAGCTGCTCAGTCAATTGGGGAGCCTGGTACACAGTTAACACTTCGTACATTCCACGTTGGTGGAGTTGCTGGAGGACTTTCTGAAGAATCAAGTATCACAACTAAGTTTGCTGGTCGTTTAGAAATAGATGATTTGAAAACTGTAAAAGGTGAAGATGCTGAAGGAAATTCAATTGATATTGTAATTTCTCGTTCTACAGAGCTTAAATTAATTGAACCAAAAACAGGAATCTTATTAAATACTCACAATATTCCTTATGGATCAACTATCTATGTAAAAGATGGAGAAGTTGTGGATAAAGGAGCTGTGATTTGTAAATGGGATCCATATAATGGAGTTATTATTTCAGAATTTACTGGAAAAGTTGAATACGAAGACATCGAGCAAGGACACTCGTTCATGGTTGAAGTCGATGAGCAAACAGGTTTCCAAGAAAAAGTAATTTCTGATTCAAGAAGTAAAAAATTAATCCCTACTTTATTAATTTATGGTAAAGATGGAGAGTTAGTTCGTTCTTATAACTTACCAGTTGGAGCTCACCTTATGGTAGATAACGGAGAGAAAATTAAAGCAGGAAAAATTCTTGTGAAAATTCCTCGTCGTTCTTCTAAATCAAGTGATATTACAGGAGGTTTACCAAGAATTACAGAGTTGTTAGAAGCTCGTAATCCTTCAAACCCAGCTGTGGTTTCTGAGATTGATGGTGTTGTTACATTCGGTAAAATCAAAAGAGGAAATAGAGAAATCGCTATTGAATCTAAGTTTGGTGAAGTGAAGAAATATTTAGTTAAACTTTCTAACCAAATCTTAGTTCAAGAGAATGACTTTGTGAAAGCAGGAACATCTCTTTCTGATGGAGCTATTACTCCAGAGGATATTTTAAGAATCCAAGGACCAGCTGCTGTTCAACAGTATTTGGTTAATGAAATTCAAGAAGTATACCGTCTTCAAGGGGTGAAAATTAACGATAAGCACTTTGAGGTAGTAATTCGTCAAATGATGCGTAAAGTAAGAATTGAAGATCCAGGAGACACATTAATGTTAGAAGATCAATTAGTTCATACAAGTGACTTTATCTACGAAAATGATAAATTATACGGAATGAAGTTTGTTGAAGATGCAGGTGATTCTGAGAACTTAAAAGCTGGTCAAATTATTACAGCTAGACAATTAAGAGATGAAAATTCGTTGTTAAAACGTAATGACAAAAACTTAGTTGAGGCTAGAGATGTTGTTCCGGCAACTGCTACACCAGTACTTCAAGGTATTACTAGAGCATCGTTACAAACTAAATCGTTTATATCAGCTGCTTCTTTCCAAGAGACAACTAAAGTATTAAATGAAGCTGCAGTTGCAGGTAAAGTAGATACATTAGAAGGTCTTAAAGAAAATGTAATTGTTGGACACAGAATTCCAGCAGGAACAGGTATGAGAGATTATGACGATATGATTGTAGGTTCTAATGAAGAATACAATGAAATGGTTGCTTCAAAAGAAGCTTATAATTATTAAAAAATAGTTATAAATAAGAATAAAAACCATGAGTATAAATCATTTGATTAACTCATGGTTTTTTGTTTACTAAAATAATTTAAAATATATACTATCATGAATGACAATAACCAACAACAAAACCAAATCAATATAGAATTAGATGAAAAAATCGCAGAAGGAATTTATTCTAACTTGGCAATAATCAATCATTCGAATACAGAATTTGTAGTAGATTTCGTAACAATGATGCCTGGAGTTCCAAAAGCAAAGGTAAAATCAAGAATTGTTTTAACACCACAACATGCCAAAAGATTATTAAAAGCATTAGGTGAAAATATCCATAGATTTGAAGCAGTTCATGGAGAAATAAAAGAAGGTGATGCACCACAAATACCTCTAAATTTTGGTCCAACAGGACAGGCATAATATTGAAAAATATTTTATAAAAGACTCCTCAAGAAATTGACGAGTCTTTTTTTTGTTAAGTATATTTTAAATTAAATCTACCTTAGTGTTATGAAATCATTTTTGATGTTATTTTACTGGGATTGTAACGTTTAGCATGTAAATTTAGTTGTTTAACATTTTGTTTTCTCATTTTAAATTGTAATATTGCATCCTCAAAAGTTAATTCATTTTCAGTGAATTATAGCTTTTTGTTGAAAACATAAAATATTTTTATATGAAATTACAATTACTTAAAACAGTTTTAATTTTTCTCTTTGTTTTTGCTTGTACAGGTGTAATTAATGGACAAGTCACACACACTTTTGCTGGTACTTCAGGAACAATTGACTCTAATATCTCTTATACTACAGAAAAGAACACCTCGTCAAATGCTCCTTTATTTAGTTCAGAATTAAGGCTGTATTACAGCAATGCTTCCCCATATAATGGATGCTCAATTACCTTATTACCTAGTAATGGTGTAATAATTAATTCTGTTGAAATATATGCTATAAGTTCAACATATACTCCAACTTTAAGATATACAATCGGTAGTGCTAGTATAACAGCAAGTAATCCAGCTATGTCTTTGTCTGGGACTACATATTCATTAAGTGGTCTTAATGTATCAACTAGTTTGAAAATTAGAAATGCAAATACTACAAACACCCAAGCAAGATTATCAGGCATAAAAGTAACTTATACCCTACCAGGTCCTACAGTTATTTCTACAGCATCTACTTTAATTGGTACAGATTCCGCTAATTTAAATGGCTCAATCAATGCAAATGGTTTAAATACCGATGCTACTTTCGAATACGGTACAACCACTTCTTACGGAAGTACAGTTTCAGCTACACCTTCATCAGTGACTGGAACAACTGCAACTAGTATTTCAGCCTCAATTAATTCACTAAGTTTAAATACACAATACCATTACAGAGCAGTGGGTACAGTTAGTGGCACACCAACCAATGGTTCAGACATGACATTTTATACCTTAGCTGCTACACCAGGTGTTTTAACGTTGAGTAACCCTCTACAAACTACTCTTGATGTTACTTTAAATGCTACTACAGAAAATAGTAATCCAGCAATTACAGAATATGCTATTCAAGAAACAGGAGGTCAATATGTTCAGGCAAATGGTACATTAGGTGCATCAGAGGTTTGGCAAACGGCTGCTACTTGGGCAACCACTACGATTACGGGTTTGTCAACTTCTACTCTTTATACTTTTCAAGCAAAAGCTAGAAATGGTGCAAATGTTGAAACTGTTTTTGGAACATCAGCTAGTGAAACTACTTTAGCAGCACAATTAGTGGATTATGCAGTTGTTCAATTTCCAAACACAACACAATCTATTCTTGAAGGTACAAATCTAACTGTTTATGCTAGAGCATATGAACCAGGTTTAACTACATTAAGCGGAGAACAATCTAATTTATTGGCATGGATTGGTTATAGTTCAACAGATGTTGATCCATCAAATCCTGTTTTTACTTGGATTCCTGCTACTTTTAATGCTGAATTTGGAAACGATGATGAATATCAAGCAACTTTAACGGGTTTACCAATTGGTACATATTATTACGCAGTTCGTTTTCAAATAGGAACTGGTCCTTATGTGTATGGAGGTTCTAATGGAAATTGGAATAATGATAATGTAACTTTAAATGTAAATGCAGATGTTGTTGATTTTGCCAATGTTCAATTTCCAACAACAGCAACTATTACAGAAGGAAATGCAGTAACAGTTTATGCACAAGTGTATGAACCAGGAGTTACTGAAGCAGCTGGTCAAGGTGCTGGAATTACTGCAGAAATAGGATATTCAAGCACAGACTCAACTCCAGATGCAACTTGGACTTGGACTTCTGCCACATTTAATGTTCAATCAAACAATAATGATGAGTATCAAGCTACAATTGGATCTAATTTAGCTCCAGGAACATATTACTATGCTTCGCGTTTTCTAAAATCAGGAAGTTCTACTTATATTTATGGAGGAACAACTGGTATTTGGAGTTCTGGAAATAGTGGTGTTTTAACGGTTAATGTTTTAGGAAATCCTAACGCAACTGCCGCTTCTGATATTACTCCTTCTTCATTTACAGCAAATTGGGAGGCTGTTACTGATGCTACTAGTTATCGTTTAGATGTAAGTGTTTCTTCTAATTTTGAAATTACAAATACTACTTCAATAGTAGAAAGTTTTGAGACTGGATTATCAGGTGGATATCAAACTGCTACGGTATCATTATCTACAGGAGATTGGCAGGTGGAAAATGTTTTAGCTGGAACTACAGGTGTTAATTCTGGTAGTAAATCAGCTCAGTTGCAAAGTGCTACGGGTTCTCAATTAATTTCTCCATCATTCGACAATGGTATTTCTTCAATAAATTTTTGGGTTACTTCAAGTACTTCTAGTGGAGCCATTCAAGTTAATTATTCAATTGACGGAGGAATGAATTGGATTCCAACATCAAATTCTCCTTATACAGGTTTGAACACATCTAAAGTTCAAATATCTGTTGACATAAATACAAACTCTCCAACTTTAATTCAAATTAAAAGAACAGGAGCAACAATTTATATTGATGATATTCAAATAAATTCAAATACTGTTGTTCCGAATTTTGTTTCTGGATATGAAGACTTAAATGTTGGTAATGTTACTTCATACAATGTAACAGGCTTAACACAAGGCACAACATATTATTATAGAGTTAGAGCTGTTGGTCAAACAACTTCAGATAATAGCAATGTAATTGATGTAACTACTGGTTATAGTTCGGTTACTTGGGATGGAACATCATGGACAAATACAGTTGGTCCAGATTCTACTATGGATGCAATCATCGAAGGAGTTTATTCAACTTCAACAAATGGTGCTTTTAATGCTAAAACGGTTACTCTTAACTCAGGTTCTTTAACTATTAATTCTGATACAACAATTGAAATTCAAGACGAGTTAGTCAATAACTTAACTTCTGCAGCAGTTGTGATAGAGAACAATGCCATTTTAAGACAATTTAATAATGTGGCTAATACAGGTCAAATTACTGTTAGACGAAATAGTGCAAATGCTCTTCGTTTAGATTATACAGCTTGGTCATCTCCAGTTAGTGGACAAAATGCATTAGCTTTTTCACCAGCAACTTTGCCAAATCGTTTTTATGATTATGATGCTTCTTCAAATGCTTATGTGTCTATTGTGCCAAGTACAACAGACTTTACAGCTGGAAAGGGAATTTTAATTCGTACTCCAAATAATTGGTCATCCACAACTCCAGCAGCTTATCCTGGAGAATTTAAAGGTGTACCAAATAATGGAGATGTTACAACTACTGTTGTTGATGGATTTAATTTATTGGGTAACCCTTACACATCTCCAATTAGTGCTACTTCTTTTTTACTTAATACAAATAACTCATCTACTTTAGGGATGAACACTATACATTTTTGGACACATACTATTGCGTCTAATCCAGTAACTGGTACTTATGCGACTAGTAATTATGCTACTCATAATGGAGCAGGAGGAGTTGCTTCTGCAGCTGGTGGTGAAGAACCAGATGGTATAATTCAAGTGGGTCAAGGTTTTGTTATTGAAGTTGATGTAAATGGAACTGCTGAATTTAATAACTCAATGCGTTTGTCTGCAAGTAACGGTCAGTTTTTTAAATCTGCTAACCAAACAACAACTCTTGAAAAACATAGAATGTGGTTGGATTTAACAAGTCCACAATACAGTCATAATCAAATTTTAGTGGGTTATATTGAAGGAGCAACAAATACTATAGATTCATCTTTAGATGCTAAATTATTTGGACAATCAAATAGTGTGATTTATTCTACTATTAACAATTCAAAATATGTGATTCAAAGTAGAGCATTGCCTTTTACTGCATCAGATATTGTTCCACTTGGATTAATAGCACAGACAGCCGGTCAATATACTATTTCTATGAATCATGTTGATGGATTGTTTGATACTCAAGATATTTATTTAAGAGATAATTTATTGAATATTACACATGATATCAAAGGTTCACCATATACATTTGTTTCTGATGCTGGTCAATTTGATTCTCGTTTTGAAATAGTTTATGCTGCACCTTTAGCGACTGAGTTACCTAATTTTAATGAAAATTCAGTTGTAGTTTATACTAATGAAGCTGGAATTACTATTAATGCAGGTCAAACAATTATTGATAATGTAAAAGTATATGACGTAAGAGGTAGACTTTTGTTTTCTCAATTAAATGTTAATGCTAATTCATTAGTTCTTGATAAAATTAACACAACGAATCAAGTATTAATTCTTCAGATTGGTTCAGTTGATAACAAAGTAATATCTAAGAAAATTGTAAACTAAGTATAGTTTTTAAGATATAAAAACAAAACCCTATTATAATTTAATAGGGTTTTTTGTTTGCAATAAGTAAAAGTTAAAAAAAAAGCACTCTTCAAATTAAAAGAGTGCTTTTGTGTTATATTTTGTAATTTACTTTATTTAGTCTTTACTATATTCTTGTTTAAAATTTTGTAAGCAAAATAAATACCCACAAATACCAAAACAATTAAATAGTTGTTAATTGGAGCTGCTGGTGGATCACCATCACCTGGTGGATCAACAATTTGAGCGTTGCTAGCTATACTTGTAATCAACATAAATATTGATACAAAAATCTTCGTAATTTTCTGTGTCATAATCGTAATTTTAAGCTAATATAAACAAAAATTACTAAGAATTAAAAAAAAAGTGTTTTAAATAATTGTTAATCGATTTCTGACGTATAATATAGATGAACGGTTGGGTATTTTTGCTTTGTCATCTGTATAGAGAACTCAGAATCAGCTAAGAAAACCATTTTTCCGTATTTGTCTGTTGCTAAGAATTTTTGTTTTATTCTTCTAAATTCGGCAAATTCTTCGTTTTTTGGGTCTGTTGGTTTAACCCAACATGCTTTATAAGCAGGAAAGTTTTCATAAGTACATTTTGCTCCGTATTCATGTTCCAATCTGTATTGAATAACTTCGTATTGTAAAGCACCAACAGTTCCAATTATTTTTCTTCCATTCATGTCTAAGGTAAATAATTGGGCAACACCTTCATCCATCAATTGATCAATTCCTTTTTCTAATTGTTTTGATTTAAGTGGATCAGCATTGTTTATATATCTAAAATGTTCTGGAGAAAAACTTGGGATTCCTTTAAAATTCATCAATTCACCTTCTGTTAAAGTATCTCCAATTTTAAAGTTGCCAGTGTCATGTAATCCTACAATATCACCTGCATAAGAAATGTCAACAATTTCTTTCTTTTCAGCAAAAAAAGCATTTGGACTAGAAAATTTTAAATTCTTTTTCAACCTCATGTGATGATAAGCTTTGTTTCTTTCAAAAGTTCCAGAAACAATTTTGATAAAAGCCAATCTATCTCTGTGTTTTGGGTCCATATTAGCATGAATCTTAAAAACAAATCCACTCAAAGTTTTCTCACTTGGGTTTACCAATCTTGTGTCTGATTCTTTTGGTCGAGGTGAAGGTGCAATTTCAATAAAGCAATCTAATAATTCTCTAACCCCAAAATTATTTAAAGCAGAACCAAAGAAAACAGGTTGTAAGTCTCCTTTCAAATAATCTTCTCTATTGAATTCTGGATATACTTCACTTGTCAATTCAATTTCCTCACGTAATTTTTCTGCAGGTTTTGAACCAATTAAAGTGTCTAATTCTGGACTGCTTAAATCTGAAATTGCAATTGTATCTTCAATATTCTTTCTACTGTCTCCAGAAAAGAGATTAATGTTCTTTTCCCAAATATTATAAATTCCTTTAAAATCATACCCCATTCCAATTGGAAAACTTAAAGGAGTAACAGTCAGTTTTAATTTTTGCTCTACTTCATCTAGTAAATCAAAAGCATCTTTTCCTTCACGGTCAAGTTTGTTTATGAAAACGATTATAGGAATTTTTCGCATTCTACAAACTTCAACTAATTTCTCTGTTTGTTCCTCAACTCCTTTTGCTACGTCGATAACAACAATAACACTATCAACAGCCGTTAAAGTTCTAAAAGTGTCTTCAGCGAAATCTTTGTGACCTGGAGTATCAAGTATGTTTATTTTTTTGTCTTTGTATATAAATGCTAAAACAGAAGTAGCTACAGAGATTCCTCTTTGTCTTTCAATTTCCATAAAATCGGATGTAGCTCCTTTTTTTATTTTATTGTTTTTTACAGCTCCAGCCTCTTGTATAGCTCCTCCAAATAACAGTAGTTTTTCTGTTAATGTAGTTTTACCTGCATCTGGATGTGAAATAATTCCAAATGTTCTTCTTTTTAAAATTTCTTTTTCTAAACTCATAGTTCTATTAAAGTTGCAAATTTATTAAAATGTATGGTAATACAATCATACTAATTACTTTATTGTTAATGTATTTTATATTCCCAATACATTTTTCTGACTAAAAAGTCTTGTGAAAGATGTATTTTATCGAACTATTCTGCCTTTAATCGCTAAAAGCTTGTTTTTTAACACTGTTTTGTTAGTTTATTAACATATTTTATATATTTGCATGTATATATAACTAATTTACAGTACATATGTGTATTGTAGATTGAAAAAAAATAGTATAGAATGTAAATGCCTACTTTGCTTTTATACTAATTTATTAATAAAAATAGACATCTAAATAGTATAAAATTACGTATACTGTTTTTATGAAAATATCATAAATCCCAAATCTATGAAAAACAACGAGCCCCAAAACTTGTTTTTTTACTATGGAATTAAGTGTGTAAAGTTGTTAGCTATACTAATGACTTTGTTAATTTCTAATATAGTATTAGCGGAAGGTACACCTTCAGTATCTCCAAATTCAACAAATATTACAGGTATATTAGTAGCTCCAGATTTATTATCTGGACCATATCTTAATGCTCCAGTAGATAATAGATTAAAATTTCATATTAGAAATAATAATACAGAAAATTTATATTTTGGATTTGATTTTAGAGAATATCAAAATACTGGAACTCCTTCAAGGGTAAATAATCTTTATTACAGAATTTATAGGCCTGATGGTAGTTTAGCTGCATCTGGCCTTTGGAATTCTACGTTAGGCTCAACAGGTTCTATAGATACTTATAATAGAGCTGTTATAGGTCCCAATATAGGAGGTGTTACAACAGGTTACACTCCTTTATCATTTAATCCAGATGTTAATGGGGAACATTGGATTGAATTTTATAGAAGTAATGACGGTGGAAATACAGCATTGACTTCATCTGGAAGTGGAAGAGCTTTTGGAGCTCTATTTGATTTGACCGTGGCAAGAAATAATGGAACTCAAGCCAAACAAAGCGGAAGGGTGTATTCTACTAAATGGGGTTTTGCTGCTGCAGATTCGAATTTTACAGTGGCTTTAGATGCAACTGCTGAACCAGAATTATACGCATACACTAATGATCAAGTTTTAATTAAAGTAGAATTTGAACCTGGTTTTCAACCTATTGCTTTTAATGTTGCAGTAAATAGTTATGGTGTATCAAACACAGGAGTTTATTTAATAGACAGAAGATCAAGAAATGATGCTGTCGCTCCAAGTTTGGTTAATGGATACAAAGTATTTGTCAGTGTTCCAGATCCAAATGTTTTTCCAATTGGCAATATTCCAGGTTTACCTACCTTTTTAACACCAGCAATTACAGGATGTAATCCTTATCAATTGCATTTTAATATTGCTGAACCTGGAGATGTTAAAATTTTAGTTGATTTGAATGGTACTGCAGGATATCAACCTTTTTCTTCTGATAGAATTTTAGAATATTTTGACTTACCAGCAGGTAATAATTCAGTAAATTGGGATGGTAATGATGGTAATGGTAATCCAATCGCTAATAATATAAATTTCAGCTTAACTCTAACTTACTTAAAAGGTAGATTTAATGTTCCTTTATACGATGCGGAGTTAAATAAAAACGGACTACGAGTGGCAATTATTGCACCAGTGGCAATTGCTAACGCAACAATGTTTTGGGATGATTTCTTATTATTAAATGTAGGGTTGACTTGTAATAGTTCTTCTGCAAGTAATAATACTACAGGAGGAGGATTACTTAATACCAATGTTGGAACAATTTCTCCTGCTCATGCTTGGAGTGGTAACGGTAATTTTGGACAAACAATTCCTGCTCCAAATGTAGGAGGAAATGATACAGATGGCTTGCAGTGTAATGATTATGGAAATGTTAGAACGATAAATACATATGGTTGGGGAGTTACTTCATCAACAACTGCCATCACTGTATCTTCTAATTGTACTGATCTAAGAGTTGTTAAAACAGTCAGTAATGCTACACCTGCCGTTGGTAGTAATGTAACTTTTACAATTACAGCAACTAATAACGGACCAACAAATGCAACTGGTGTAACGGTTACAGATGTATTACCTACAGGTTATACTTTTGTGTCTTCAGCTCCTTTTGGTCAATATAATAGTGGTACAGGTGTTTGGACAATTGGAAATTTAAATAGCGGATCATCAGCTACATTATTCATAACTGCGACTGTAAACGCAACAGGTACTTATTCCAACACAGCAACTATAGATGGTGGTCAAACTGATCCTGATGGTAGTAATAATTCTTCTACTGTTACCCCAACACCTTGTGGCTCAGTTCCAACTTTAAGTGCTGTTACTCAACCAACATGTTCAACAGCCACTGGAAGTTTTACAATAACCAATTATAATGCTTCTTTTACTTACACAGTGAGTCCTTCAACAGGAGTCACAATATCAGGTAATACAATTACAGCACCAGCAGGAACATATACTGTTACTTCTACTTTTGGTTCGTGTACTTCTTCAGCTTCTGTACCTAGAACTGTAAATACACAACCAGTTACACCAGCACAACCGACATTAAGTTCAGTAACACAACCTACTTGTTCAACATCTACAGGAAGTTTTACTATTACGAATTACAATGCGAGTTATACATATTCTGTAAGTCCTTCAACTGGAGTTACTATATCTGGTAATACTATAACTGCACCAGCTGGCAACTATACTGTAATTGCTATATTAGGAGCATGTATTTCTAATGCATCATCAAGTGTTACAGTAAATGCACAACCAGTTACACCATCTGCACCAACTGTTGGAACTATTACACAACCAACATGTTCGACGGCAACAGGAAGTGTTGTCTTGAGTGGTTTACCAACAGGAAGTTGGACAATTACAAGAAACCCAGGAGGAGTTACAACAACAGGAACTGGGTCAAGTACAACTATATCAGGATTAGCTGCAGGAACTTATACGTTTACAGTAACAAATTCAGTAGGATGTACTTCAGTTGCATCAGCAAGTGTTACAGTAAATGCACAACCAGTCACACCAGTTCAACCGACATTAAGTTCAGTAACACAACCTACTTGTTCAACAGCAACAGGAAGTTTTACTATTACCAATTATAATGCAAGTTATACCTATGCAGTTTCACCTTCAACTGGAGTAACTATATCAGGAAACACAGTTACAGCACCAACAGGAACGTATACAGTAACAGCTACGTTGTCACCATGTACTTCAGTTGCATCAGCGAGTGTTACAGTAAATGCACAACCAGTTACACCAGCACAACCTATATTAAGTACAGTAACACAACCAACATGTTCAACAGCCACAGGAAGTTTTACTATTACAAATTATAATGCAAGTTATACCTATACAGTTTCACCTTCAACTGGAGTAACTATATCAGGAAATACAGTTACAGCACCAGCAGGAACTTATACAGTAACAGCTACTTTATCACCATGTACTTCAGTTTCATCATCAAGTGTTACAGTAAATGCCCAACCAGTTACACCATCAGCACCAACAGTTGGAACTATTACTCAACCAACCTGTTCGACAGCAACAGGAAGTGTTGTATTGAGCGGTTTACCAACAGGAAGTTGGACTATCACAAGAAACCCAGGAGCAGTAACAACAACTGGAACAGGATCAAGTACTACGATTTCAGGCTTAGCTTCAGGAACTTATACGTTTACAGTGACTAATTCAGTAGGATGTACTTCAGTTTCATCAGCAAATGTTGTAATTAATGCACAACCACTTACACCAGTTCAACCTATATTAAGTACAGTAACACAACCAACATGTTCAACAGCCACAGGAAGTTTTACTATTACAAATTATAATGCAAGTTATACCTATACAGTTTCACCTTCAACTGGAGTAACTATATCAGGAAACACAGTTACAGCACCAGCAGGAACGTATACAGTAACAGCTACTTTATCACCATGTACTTCAGTTGCATCAGCAAATGTTGTAATTAATGCACAACCACTTACACCAGTTCAACCGACATTAAGTTCAGTAACACAACCAACATGTTCAACAGCAACAGGAAGTTTTACTATTACAAATTATAATGCGAGTTATACCTATGCAGTTTCACCTTCAACTGGAGTAACCATTTCTGGCAACACAGTTACAGCACCAGCAGGAACATATACAGTAACAGCTACGTTATCACCATGTACTTCAGTTTCATCAGCGAGTGTTACAGTAAATGCACAACCAGTTACACCATCAGCACCAACAGTTGGAACTATTACTCAACCAACATGTTCAACAGCCACAGGAAGTTTTACTATTACAAATTATAATGCAAGTTATACCTATACAGTTTCACCTTCAACTGGAGTAACTATATCAG